>PLOH01000102.1 GCA_003142955.1 Opitutia bacterium
CGGTCGGGGCGTGGGGGCGGCTCATGCGCTGGGCCCGCCGCAACCCCTCGGTGGCGACACTGACAGGGACCGTGGCGGCGCTCCTGATCCTCGTCGCGACCGGGGCATCGGTCTCGGCCACGAGGCTCGAACGCGCCCGGCGGGCGGAAATGGCCCAGCGCCTGGAATCGGAGACCCGGCTCCGCCAGGGAGAGCGATTGATCCAATTCATGCTCGGTGACCTCGCTGAACGTCTCAAACCGGTCGGGCGGCTTGACCTGCTCGACAGCACCATCGCCGAAGTGAACAAGTTCTATTCCGAGGTGGCTCCCGAAAAAATGACGCCAGACGGAGAACGCAATCGCGCGAAAGCCCTGCAGGAGGTGGCCAACATTCGCTACTCGCAGGGTCGCTTCGATGAGGCCTACGCGAGCTACAGCCGATCGATCGCGGCCTACCGCGAGCTCACGGCGCGATATCCGCAAAATCTCCCGTGGCAGTTGGAACTGGCGGTTGTACTCAATGATCTCAGCATCGCCTATGGTCAGCAAGGAGACTTCACCAAGGGCGCAGCCGTCCTCGAAGAAGGTCTGAAGCTCTTCCAGGGACTCGTCGCTAAAGAGCCTCGAAACGGCAACTGGCTAATGAACCTGGCGGGCGCCGCGCAAAACCTCAGCCTTGGATATCTCCACCTCGGGAATTTGGTTCGCACTGGGGAACTTCTCCGAATCGCCGAAGAAGCCGGGCGCCGGTGTGTCGCGGTCGAGCCCGCGAAATCAAAACCTAAGGAAGTCCTCGCCATCATAGTGGGGACGCACGGCGACTATTTGAAAAGGGTCGATAAGATCGGCGAATCGATGAGAGCTTATGATGAAAAGCTGCGAATCCTCTCCGAACTCGTTGCGCAGGAGCCGAAGAACCAAAATTATCGGTACGACCTCGCCATGGGCCTCGACCCGCCCGCCCAAATCAACATCGACCAAGGTCGTTACAGCGAAGCTCGCGAGGCGCTGCAGCGCGGCGCCGGCATCCTCGACCAGCTGATTGCCGAGGATCCTGCCAATCGCGAATGGCAGCTCATTCGGACGAACACGTTGACCAATCTCGGGATTTCCTTTCGCGGAGAGGACAATGTCGGCGAGGCGTTGGCGACCTTCCAAAGAATCTGGGATCTTTCCCACGAACATCCTGAGGTGCTCACGGCCTACCCCCGGTGGGCCGCCGATTGCCGGATCGCAATGGAAAACGCCAGCGCGCTGCTCCTCGAACACGCAGATCAGGATCGCAAGGCTGATCGGGCTGAGGTGACGGTGAATGAGGAAAAAGCGGCGGCCCAGTGGCTGGCCCGGGCGAACACCTTGCCCCCTGTCACCAGTCAGCTCAAGACCGGCCAGCGGGGTTCCATTCAAAGCCAGCCATTTTAAGGGTGGGTTGGAAGTGGAGTTTTTCGTCGGGAATGACCTCCCGGCGCCTTGTCGCTCAACCAACTACAGCGGGAGGAGCGGCTGCTGGACTTGATCAATTGGTCGCGGTGCCAACGCAAAAGACCGCGGAGCAGTCACCGGGAGAATTACAAATGTTGTAATAAATCCGGAGGGCTTGAGCTCTGCCTCATGAAAGCCCTCGTCACTGGACCGCATTCTTGGGGCCAGCTTCACTGAAAACCCTGCTGTTTTAGACTCGATCATGAACTCCATGCGTCCCTCCACGTTTTTGGCTCGTGCCTTTCGAGCTCCGTCTGTGGCGCAGACGACGATTCTCCGCTTCGCCGGGCTGCTGGGCTCCACTCTCGCTCCACTGGCCGTTTTCCAGACGGTCCCGGTGGTCACCTGGCTAGCTCCATCAGCGATCACCTACTGGAACAACTACCTGACCACGCTCACCGATCAGTTCTGCCAGACCTTCCTCGACGCTCCGAGCTTCAACAATTGAGAGCTCTTTGGATGGCTGGCAGAATTGCGGGAAAACGAGGCGTGGCCCGCCTGAATCGCCCCGGGCCGAATGGCGGCCCGGGATTCTTCAGAAAGTCCGGCACCGGATCTCGCAACAAGTGGAGCCTCTGGCTGACGGGATCAACGAACTCGCCCCGTGACGAGGTTGTCGCACTCCACCCGTTTGCTCTTGCTCAACTTGCTCAATGCAATACCAAACACCCGTACCCCTCGAACGAGCGGGTTTTGGCGTGACGCTGGCTTGCCGGTTCGATCCTGTCCCTGGTGATTCAATTCGATTGAACATGAAAAAAGCAACCGAACCAGATAATCCGAACCCCGGGGCTCTTGGTTCTGCCAGTCCGCCCTCTGATCTCCGCCGCCGGGCGGAAGCGCGTCTGAAAGCGCAGGAGGGCGTTCCGCACTCGAACGTCGATCAGATCCACCTCCTCCACGAATTGCAGGTCCGCCAGATCGAGCTGGAGATCCAGAACGACGAACTGCGGACTTCGCTGGCCGAGGTGGAGAAGCTAAACCAACGCTGCGGCGACTTCTTTGACTTTGCCCCCGTCGGCTATTTCTCGCTGGAACGCACCGGCGTGATTGCCCAAACGAACCTGGTCGGCGCGCGCCTGCTGGCGCTTGAGTGCGGCTCCCTGCCGGGTAAACATTTTGGGGCGTTTGTGGCCGAGGCCGATAAGCCCGTGTTTAATGACTTCCTGCAGCAGGTGTTTGCGACCGAAGCCAGGCGGACTTGTGAGGTGGCGTTGGCGAGGAAAGACCGACCGCCGGTATTCGTGCAGATCGCGGCCATGCTCTCGCCTGACAAGCAGGAATGCCGCGCGGTGGTGGAGGACATCACCGCGCGCCGGGGGACGGAGGAGGCGTTGCGGCATGAGCAGGTCCTTTTCCAGAGCTTGGCCAAAGCGATTCCTGACCACATCTATTTCAAGGATCGGCAAAGTCGTTTTGTCCGCATCAATGACACGATGGCGAAGATCTTCGGACTGAGCGATCCCGGGCAGGCGATCGGCAAGACGGACTTCGACTTTTTCACCGAGGAGCACGCCCGGCAGGCTTTCGATGATGAGCAGCGCCTCATGCGCACGGGCGCGTCGCTGGTCGGCTTCGAGGAGAAGGAGACCTGGCCCGACGGGCATGTCAGCTGGGCATCGACCACCAAGGTCCCCTTGCGCGACGCCAAAGGCAAGATCACCGGCCTGGTTGGTATTTCGCGGGATATCACCGAGCACAAACGGATGGAGGCGGCGCTGGCGGAGCAGGCCGAAACCTACCGGGCTCTGTTCAGCACGGCCTTCGACGGGGTAGTCGAAGTGGATGGGCAACTGCACATCGTGGACGCGAACCGGGTTTACTGCCGGCTGCTGGGCTACACCCGGGCGGAATTGGTGGGCCAGCGCATCCAGGACGTCGAGGGAAACGAAAACCACGAGCAGGTGAAACGCCATATGCAGCAGTTGCAACGTGAGGGCGGCGGCCGGTTCGAGACCCGGCACCGCACCAAGGATGGCCGCCTGATCGATCTCGAACTCAATGTGACCTTTATCCCCGATCGCGGCCGGTTCATCGCGTTCTGCCACGACATCACCGAACGCAAGCGCGCGGAGGAGGCATTGCGGCCGGCTTCAGCGGAAGCGCTGGCGGCAAAACAGAAAACGCCGCCGGCCTGACCGAAGCGTCAAGTCCCGTCGTTGGCGGAGCGGTGGTTGGGAGGTTTCCTGCCCGCTTTCTTGCAGGAGTCGTCAACCTTCGGTCGGCAGCCCCCTGTTTTGACCACGTGCCCGAAATTGGCCTGCTGATCACGGAGGTGATCCTTAATCTTGCCTCGTTTTGCATCCGTCGGGTGTTAACCTGCGTAGAAGTGGTTACAACCTGAGCAATGGAGATTCCCACCATGAAAACCCGATTCGCCCTTGGCCTTTTGCTCTTTCGCCTTGTTCTCGCCACTGGAGTCACCGGTCGGGCCCAAACCTCCCCGACCACGGCTGACGTCCGGCGCGAACTCACGATCGTGGTCGTTGATGAGCTGGGAGGAAACAATTCCAGGTACTACAACACCTTCAATCGGATCGCCCGGGTTTTCACCGAAGTTTTCGAGGCGCGAAAGTGGCCGGTGAAGATCAATGTCGAGCGCTTCGGTGCCAACTCCCCGACGCACGAGATCGAGATGCGAATCTACGTCCAAAGCATCCGCCGGGAGACTCCCGTCGATCTGGTCTTCAGCGCCTGGATGACGCTCGACGACCACGGCAAGAAACAGGATTTCGGCGTTATCCGGTATCGTTACAGCCCGCATCCGACGGAAAATGTGGGGGATCAGCTTGATCAAATCGTTCGCGGCGCCGCCAACATTGCCGCCACGAAGATCGAACCTGTCCTCTTTCCCACAGCGAACCAGCCGCACCCCTGACGCGGTGTTCCGCCCCGTTCCACCGTGTCGCCACCGCCGGAAAACGCAGTTGCCATCGAAGAGGTCTGCCTGCTCGCGCAGACGGGGGTAGGAGACCGCGATGCGTTCCGCCAGCTTTATGCCCGTTATGGCGTCCCACTGTTCTCGCTGGCCGTCCGCCTAGTTGGCAACACCGGTGAAGCCGAGGAACTGCTGCAGGATGCTTTTGTGAAAATCTGGCGGAATGCGGCCTCCTACGACTCACGCAAGTCGCGGCCGTTCACCTGGGCCGTGACCATCCTGCGCCGGACCTGCATCGACCATTTGCGAAAACGCCGGCACCAGCCCGGCACCACGCCGCTGCCCGCCGATGGCGAGGCGACGCTGGACTGTTCCACCAGCGAAAACGGCCGTCATGCCACCGAGATTCGCGAAGATAACGACCGATTGCTTGGCGCGCTCGCGAAGGTTCCCCCGAACCAGCGCCGCGCTCTCGAGCTCGCGCTCTTTTCGGAGTTTACCCACTCCGAGATCGCCCAGTGCCTTGAGCAGCCGGTCGGCACCGTCAAATCCTGGATCCGTCGCGGACTGCTCGACCTCCGCACGACCCTCACCGACTCCGCCCGATGAATCCGCAACTCGAAGAACTCGCCTGTCTCTACGTGCTCGACTGGCTTGAGGCCAGCGAACGCGCCTCCTTTGAGGCCTGCCTGCTGCACAACCCCCAACTCGCCGCGCTCGTGGGCGAACTCGAATCCGCGCTCGCCCAGCGCATCCACGCGCTGGCGCAACTCGAGCCGCCGGCCGGCCTGCTGGCGCAAATTGAAGCCCGCATTGACCGGCTGCCGGCAATGGTTCCGCCCGCGCCTGCCCGCAGGGTCACGTCGCTTTGGCCTTCGCTCGCACGCTGGGGCATTGCCGCCCTCCTCGCGGTGGGCGTCGGGGCGATGGCCCTCCAATACCTGCGGCGCGTTCCGGCTGCAGCCAAGCGCCCGTATGTGATCATCGTCGGGCTCGATTCACGCCAAAGCACGCTGGCCGAGCTGCCGATGCCGAAACGCTCCCAGGATGCCGACGCCTGCTTCATTCAACTTGCTTCGCTGGCCGAGAGATTCTGGGAGAGACCCGAGGACCTGCCGGTGAAATTGCGTTCCACCGCCGAGGGCGGGCGCGGCTACGCGCTCTTCGATCCGGCCAGCAACCAAGGCTTCATCGCCATCCGGCAACTTCCGGCCATCGAGCAGGGCCAGCGTTATCACCTCTGGATTCTCGATACCGCCTCCGGTCAGACTCGCGAAGCCGGAGTGCTCCCGCTCACGGACTCGAACCGTGGACTCTACTTCTTCTCGGTTGCGCCGGCCAGCGAAGCGACGCCCGGACGCCTGGACTTTTTCGTAACCGCCGAGGACACGACCGCATCCCAATCGACCCGGCCCCGTGGCAAGATCGTCCTTGGCGACAAGACGGTATTTTAGGGACGGCTGCTACTATCTTGCTTTCACAAACACGAAGCACGACGGCGACCCGACCTCGATTTTCCACTCGGTGGGGGTCAGCCTCCCGGTGGCGGGATCCACCCGGAACACCTGGATATTGTCCGAACTCTGGTTGCCGGCCAGCAGCCACCGGCCTGATGGGTCCAGGGCAAAACCACGCGGCGTCCGGCCGAGCGTCGACTGATGTTCCACCAGGGTGAGTATGCCGGAAGCCGCGTCGACGGCATACACCGCGATGCTATCGTGACCGCGGTTGGACCCATAGACAAACCTGCCATTCGGGTGCACGGCCACCTCGGCGCACGTGCTCTCGCCAGTGAAGTCCGCAGGGAGGGTGGAAAGACTCTGGATTTCGTGCAACGCGCCTCGCGCGGGGTCATAGGTGAAAACGAGCATGGAACTGCCCATTTCGTTGATCACATAGGCCCAGCGACCGTTTGGATGAAACGCCAGGTGGCGCGGACCGGAGCCGGGTTTCACCAGAACAAACGGCGGATCATTTGCCTCCAGCATGGCCCGGCCGGCATCAAAGCGGTAGCTGAACACCTTGTCCAAGCCCAGATCGCAGACCAACGCATGGCGGCCGGTTGCATCCGTCCCAATCCAGTGCGCATAGGCGTGGGTCTGGCGTTGTGGATTCACACTTGATCCGGAGTGCTGGATAAACGTGGCCACCTCGCCCAATCGGCCGTCCGGGCCGATGGGCAGCGTCGAGACGCAGCCGCCATTGTAGTGAGCCACCAGCGCGCACCGGCCCGATGGGTCGACGGACACATAGCAGGGACCTGGACCCCCGCTGGCTTGAACGTTCAAGAGTTCCAGCCGACCTCCCTCGCGAATCGCGAACGCCGAGATCGCGCCGCTTGCCTTGCCGCCGTAGCGGTCGATCTCGTTCGCGGCATAGAGAAATTCTCCGTTGGGATGCAGCGCCAGAGTACCCGGTTTGGGGGACTCCGCCATCAACGTCGCAACCGACGACGACGGTTGACCAGTCGCAGCGTCAAAACGGAACGAGTAGATGCCCTTGCTTTTGGGACTGGGAAACGTGCCGACATAAACAATGTACGAATCAGTGGCAACCGGGGTGGGCGCCGGGGCGGCGCCAGAGCAGAGGAAAGGTGGAAGACAACCGAACAGACCGAGCAGCGCGACGGGCAAACGGCAGGGAATCCTCATGAGGTAATGATGTGATTGAATCCCCGCGCCGCGCAAGCGCCGCGTGGGCGGCGTCCGGACCCAAGCTCACTGGCTGGCCTATTGACCGATGGAAGGAAATTGCGTTCTATCGGGGCCAGATTGGCTATGAGAACGCTTTCTTGACGATGGATACCATCCGGCTCTCGGCACGGGAGAAAATCGGCTACGGGCTGGGTGACGCGGCCAGCCACATCGTTTTCGACAACGTCATGTTTTACATGCCGTTTTTCTACACGGATGTTTTTGGTCTCCCGGCGGCGTTTGTCGGGGCCATGTTTCTCCTGGCGCGCGGGCTGGACGCGGTGAGCGACCCGATCATGGGCTGGCTGGCGGACCGCACCCGCTCCCGCTGGGGCAGATTCCGCCCGTATCTCCTGTGGGGGGCGGTGCCCTTCGGGCTGAGCTGTGTGCTGGCCTACAGCACCCCGAGCCTGGGACTAACCGGCAAGATGGTTTTCGCGGCGGGCACGTACATGCTGCTCACCCTGATGTACACCGTCGTCAACATCCCCTATTGCGCTTTGGGCGGTGTCATCACGGCCGACGACACGCAGCGCATTTCTCTGCAGTCCTACCGTTTTGTGCTCGCCACGGGGGGCGGCATGCTCAGCACGGTCCTGATGGTGCCGCTGGTGGAATGGATCGGCGGGGCCAACAAGGCTTCCGGGTATCAAGGCGCAATCGCCGTGCTTGCGGTGGTGGCGGCCGTGATGTTGTTCGCCTGTTTTGCGGAGACCCGGGAGAGAGTTGTGCCGAGGCAGGAGAAGGCGAGTTCGTTCCTGGCCGATCTGAAGGACATCGCGCGCAATGACCAGTGGCGCATCGTGGGCGGACTGACGCTGCTGAATATTCTGGCGGTGGCAACCCGTGGCGGTGCCATGATGTACTATGTGACTCACATCCTCGGCCAGGCCGGACTGTTCACCGCCTTTTTGGCCACCTACTCGGTGGGAAATATCGGGGGCTGCCTATTGACGAAACCGCTCACCGACCGGTTCTGCAAAGTGCGCGTCTTTGTCTGGACCAACGTCGTGCTGGCGCTGCTGAGCGCGGCGATGTTTTTCGTGCCGCTGCGGCAGAGCGCGCTCATGTTCGCCTTTATCTTTATCATCGGAATGTTGCATCAGATGATCACCCCGATCCAGTGGGTCATGATGTCGGACACCGTGGACTACGGCGAATGGAAGAACGGCAAACGCCTTACCGGGGTCAGCTTTGCCGGCACGCTGTTCGTCCTCAAGATGGGCCTGGCGCTGAGCGGGGCCGTGATCGGCATTGCGCTCGCCGCCTCCGGCTATGTCGCGGGTGGAACGGCGCAGGCCCCGCAGACCCTGCGGTGCATCGTCGCCCTGTTCACCCTCGTGCCTGGCGTCTGTTATGGATTGAGCGTCCTCGTGGCGCAGAAATACCGTTTGCGCCGTGAGGAGATGAAGACCATCGGGGTGGCACTCAATGGCGGTGCTTGACGGGGCAGACCGGCAGATCGGCGACCGTGGCTACGGGAGCCAAACAAATTCGACCGGCGACGAGGCTTCAGTCATGCCCAGGAGGCGTTAAACTCGGTCATTGCCCTTGTCGCTTTTTCAGCATGTCAAGATTCCTGCGCGCGTCTTCATAATTTGGATTCAGCTCCAGCGCCCGCTCCCACTGTTGTTTGGCTTCCGCCAGCTGGCCTTGGCAGGCAAGGACAATTCCCAGACCATTGTGCGCCTCCACGTAGTCGGGCTTGAGCCGCAAGGCCGATTCAAAATGAGCCAGCGCTTCCGGCAGGCGGCCCGGCAGCTTCGCCAGCTCGTATGCCAAATAGACGTGGGCTTCGGCCCACTCGGGCTTGAGTCGCAATGCCCGTTCGTAATGCGCGAGGGCCTCCGGAAGGCGACCCGGCAGCTTCGCCAGTGCGTGAGCAAGATTGACATGCGCTTCGACCAGGTCGGGTTGGATCCGCAACGCCTGTTCGTAATGCGCGAGGGCTTCGGGTAGGCGGTCGGGCAGCTTCGCCAGCGCAAGGGCTAGATTATTATGTGCCTCGGCGTAGTCGGGCTTCAGTCGTACGGCCTCTTCATACTGCGCGAGGGCCTCGGGCAAGCGGTCGGGCAGTTGCGCCAGGGTGTTGGCGAGATTGTAGTGCGCCTCGACGTAGTTGGGCTTGAGCCGCACGGCTTCTTCGAAATGTGCCAGCGCCTCGGGCAGGCGTCCCGGCAGCTTTGCCAGCTCCATGGCCAGATTGTTTTGCGCCATGGCAAAGTCAGGTCGGATTCGCAGCGCCTGCTCGTAGTGCGCGATTGCCTCGGGCAGGCGATCCGGCGATTTCGCCAGCTCCACGGCCAGGTTGTTATGCGCCTCGGCGTAGTCGGGTTTTAGGCGCAAGGCCTCCCGGAAATGAGCCATCGCTTCTGCGTTGCCAGCAGGCGAGTTCGCCAAGCCTAAGGCCAGATTGTTGTGCGCCATCCAGCAATCCGGGTTGCTCGCCAGCGTCGCGCGGTAAAGGGTTTCGGCGTCGCGGTAGATGCGGCTTTGCCGGTTGGCGAGGATGGCCAGCGTAATCACCAGCAGGGCGTAGAGCAACCGGCCGCCCGCGCGAATCCACGGGGCGGCCCCGGCTAGAACCACGGCGATGCCGGAGGCGGCCGTAACAATGATGCCGAGGCTCGCCAGATATTGGAAATGGTCGGCAACGTAGGAATAGAAGAATGGAAAGACATTGAAAAACCCCAGTGCCGGAAAGAGCGAGCCCGCGAAGAAAAGCCAGCCCGCCAGCGGTCCGCGCGTCCGCCGGCGCAACAGCCAAAACACCAGGGTTACCGCGAGCGCGCCACCCAGCCAGCCGTACCACCCCGCCGCCGCGGCTGGCACGTTCCAGTGCGGATAGATGAACATCAGATCGGTCGGCCAGCAGAGCTTGCCCAGATAAAACCAGATCACCCGCCCGGCGAGAAGGATGCGTTGACCCGCTGACAAATCGAATCTGGCGCCTTCTGCGCCGATGACCTCGCGTTCGACCCAAACCGTCAACAACCCCGCGGCCATCGCCAGAAGGAACCAAGGGAGCAGCGGACTCACATCGCGCCGCCAGGACAGCCGCCCGTTCCTCCACCAAAGCACCACCAAAATGGCGGCAGGCAAAGTGGCCGTGACGCTCTTGGTCCCCAGCGCCAGCAGGAAGAGCAACAGGGCCAGCCCGTAGGACCGACGCCGCCGTCGGGAGTCGAAATCCAGATACACCCAGGCCGCCAAAAGGTAGAACACCAGCGCCAGGGTGTTTTTCTGTTCCGAGATCCAGGCCACGGATTCGACGCAAACCGGGTGGACCGCAAAAACCAGGGCGGCCATCCAGGCGGCGGCATAAGAACTCGCCATAGGAGGGCGCAGCATGCCTGCGCCCCTACCAGCGGTGTTCCCGTCGATTATCCCCGTAGGGGCGCAGGCTTGCTGCGCCCGTTGTCCGTCCAGCAGCCGCTGCAAAACCAGGGCTAAAAGACAGCATGACGAGGCGTGCAGGAGCACGTTCATCAGATGGTACCCAAGCGTCGCGTCGCCCCACAGCCGGTGCTCAATCCAGAATGCGCTGTGCAGGACCGGATAGTACTGCTGGGTCGCACGCACTTCGAACCAGATCCGGCCCAAACCGGCCCAGGAGCGCAAGTCCGGCCGGGTCACATGACCTTCGTCGTCCCAAACCAATCCACCATGCAACGCGGGCCAGTAGCACGCCAGCACCAGCCCGAAAACCAACGCCACCATTCCCAATGATTTCAGACGGCCGGATGGTAACGAAGTTCGACCCTGCATTCTGTCATTCTATTCATCCTGTCGGAATCAAATCAACCTTTGTGGCTGGCGAAAACCCGATCGTTCCTGGCGGGGAGGCGACTTTATCATTGCCGGCTGGGAAGACTCCGGACACCACACGGAGGCATGAGTTTTTCGGGCAAGAAACCTAGCCGCCAACTGTGACCAGGTCCCATCCTGCAAGGTTGATCCTCGCCTCCGCGTCGCCGAGGCGAAGAGAGTTGCTCGCCAGCCTGGGGCTGCAGTTCGAGGTGATGCCGGCGGACGTCGTGGAGCACGAAGCCCCGGGTTCCGATCCGCGCGAAATGGTTCGCCACAACGCCGCGCTCAAGGCCGAGTGGGTTGCGGCGCGGTATCCCGAGGCGTTGGTGCTTGGCGCCGACACGACGGTTTTTGTCGAGGGGCAGGTCCTCAACAAACCGCGTGATCTCGCCGAGGCGCGCTCCATGCTGCTGCGGCTCTCCGGCCGCACTCACACGGTTTATACCGGTCTCGCCGTCCGGCGCGGGCGCGACCGGCTGGTGGCCGATACCGGAGTGACGAGCGAAGTGATCTTCAAGGTGCTCGACCAGAACGTGATCGACCGCTACTTCTCCCTGGTGAATCCGCTCGACAAGGCGGGAGCCTATGCGATCCAGGAGGGCACCGACCTCATTATTTATGGGTGGAGAGGCTCTTATACGAATGTTGTTGGTCTTCCGGTAGAAGAAACGAAACAAATTTTGACTCGTTGCGGTCTTTGCAGAGAATCACGTGAGATTAACTGACATGCCCACCCTGCAGGACGACAGACCAGCCACTGCCCGCCGCCGCTATTGGCTGCCCGCACTTTCCAAGAATCCCGATACGCGTTCCATTCAGGTGGGTTTGATCTGGACCGTGTTGGTCCACCTGCTCCTTCTGCTGCTGGCGCCGCAGTTGCTCCAAAGCGAGTTTTCCCCGGGCCGCTTTGTGCAGCCTGGATCCAGCGCCCGCACCTACGAAGTTGAACTCGCGCCGGATGCATTCCTCCCGAAGCCCCCGCCGCCTCCCATGCATTTCGTCGAGACCAATCCCGACGCGAATAACAACATTCCGGACAAGACCGACAATTTCGGCGCCCAGAACCAACAGGCCGCTCAGCCAGTACCCGACAAGGACAGCACGCTGCGCATGCCCAAGACGGAAGGGAAGAAAGATTTCCAGAACGATTCGCAGGTGGTTTCAGGCCGGCTGGAAAAACCGGAACCATCCCAGCCCACACCTGCGTCCCAGGAACAGCAGGCCACGGCAAAGCAGGATCAGACGCAGAAGAAACTCCAGGTGCCGCTATCAGGGTTCATTAAGAGCAAGGGAGACAATGCGGATACCTTTGGCACGGAGTCGGTGAAACTGCCCGAGCCATCAACGGGGGCGGACAAATACGTCGCGGGCGATCAGAACACCGATAATCAAACGGGCACCGGAGCCAAGGCGGCGCCGACGGTCCATCCGTCGCCGCTCCCGCGTCCGAAGCTCACCCAGGTGCGGCCGGCAATGCTCCAGGACCGGCCGACTGGGGTTTCCAACGCCGGGGTGGTTGGAGTCGACGCTCATTTTAGCCAGTTTGGCGACTACTTGCAGGAGTTGATCGATATCGTCCAAATCCAGTGGGACCGGATTCTGAGTTCAAGCGGCACGCGACCAAAATCGACCACGCATGTGATGATCAGTTTCCGGCTCAACTCGAAGGGGGAGATCGCGGAGATTATTAAGGTCGAGGGCGACGCGGGCGATTACGGCACGAGTGCGGCGCTGGCAGCAATCAAGGAGCGGGCGCCCTACCGGGCCTGGACGAAGGAGATGGTCGCTGTCCTCGGAGAGGATCAGGTGATCACTTTTACCTTCTATTACTGGTGAGCGAGCTGGCGTCGGATTATTGGTCGAGACTTCCCCTTGGGCGCGAGGTCCGGCTGATTGCCCGGGACGAGAACGGGGTGGCGGCTTTCGCCAAACCCGCGGGGGTGCTGTCGCATCCCAACACTCCCCGGGATGAAGCGCGCGCCCTCCTGAGCTGTGCCTACGACCACGACCGTGAATGTTTCGTCTGGCCGGGTGCGGACGCGGGCCTGCAGCGTCTGTGGCTGCTGAACCGGCTCGACTCCGCGACGTCCGGGGTGATCCTGGCCGCCAGCGAAGAAGCCGTGGCCCGGACAATCAAAGGGCAATTTGCGCGACGGCAGGTTCACAAGGTTTATCAGGCCCTTGTCTTCGGCCGTCCGCGCGCTCCGCAGGAAGTTTGGCGCGACCGGTTGGCGGTGGACAGACGGGGCGGGGTAGTTCGTGTCGGGACGGCGGGGAACGTTCCGGCGGAGGCGCATTTCTCTGTTTTGCGGCGGAAGCCGGGCCAGCCGCCGCTCGCGCTGGTGCAACTCGATCCCAAAACCGGCCGCAGCCACCAGTTGCGGGTGCAATGCGCGCGCCGCGGCCTGCCGATCGTGGGAGATCAGACCTACGGCGATTTTCGCCTCAATCGCGAATTTGCCCGCCACACGGGATGGAAGCGCCTGTTCTTGCACTCGCTGGAGACCAACCTCCGGTATGAGCTGGCCGGCCGAAATTTTTCGTTTACCGCCTCCGCGCCGTTGCCGGAGGAATTTGCGGCGGCGATGGTGGCGTGAGGCGGATCGATCAGAATTGTAGGAAGCGAGCTTGCTCGCGATTCAGAGGCGAATATCGCCTGCAAGCAGGCTTCCTACCCCGATCACCCGGTGGCGTCATTTTCCACGAGTGAGTTTGCAGATCATTGTCTAGAGATGGCGCCGAGCCGGCCGCCCACCCGTTTTCTCCTGTTGCCTGTGGCCAAAGACATTTTAGAGTGCGCCGTTTTCCGCCTTCATGATCCTGCCCAAAGTCAATCGCCTCCCGCCCGAACAAGTCCAGGAGATCACCGAGATCGTCGAATTATTCGGCTGCCGGATTCAGCCGATCGTCGGCGCGGTGCGGACGATCTACGCGATCGTCGGCGACGAGCGCGACGAACTGATGATCAACCGGCTGGAAGGCCTGTCGTACATCGAACGGATCGATCGCATCCAGTCACCGTTCAAGCTGATGGACATCCGTTCGGATCTGTCGACGCACCAGATCACCATCGGCGGGGTAACCCTCGGCAAATCGCCTCTGTTTATTGCCGGCCAGTGCACGATTGATCCAAAGAATCCTGACTTTTTCTACGAGACGGCGCAGGCCGTGAAGGAGGCGGGTGCCCACGTCTTGCGCGGCGGGGTCTGGAAGCCCCGCACCAATCCGTATGCCTTTCAGGGTGATGACAAGTCGCTCGAAATCCTCATGGAGGCTTCGCGGCGCAGCGGCCTGCCCGTCGACACTGAGGTGATGGACGAGAATCAGCTTAAACTCGCCCTCGATGCCGGCGTAGCCATGCTTCAGGTGGGAGCGCGGAACGCCCTCAACTATTCGCTGCTCCGCCAGATTGGCGCCGCCGTGGCGGGCCGGAAAACGATTGTGCTCCTCAAGCGCAGCCTGCACATGGGAACGCTCAATGAGTTCATTTCCGCCGCTGAGTACATCGCCAATTTCGGGAATCCCAACGTGATTCTCTGTCCGCGCGGCACCGCCCCGGCGCTCGATGGCTACCGCAATTTCCCCGACGAATCGATTGTGCCGCTGCTCAAGGAGCGCTCGTGGGCGCCGGTGGTTGTCGATCCCTCGCATTCGGTGGGCCGGGCCGCGTACGTGCCGGCGTGCGCGCTCGCGGCGCTGGCTTATGGGGCGGACGGACTTTGTGTCGAGGCGCACGTGCAGCCCAGCAAAGGCGTGGGCGACGATCCCAAACAAGCGCTCACTCCGGAGGTGCTGGGCGAGACCTTTCGCCTGGCCCGGGAGATCTGGACGCTGCGCCATCCGGTCGGCCCCTGAACCGGGATCCGTGCGGTTGGAATTGTGGGGCGGGGTCGCCTGACCCCGATATTTTCCCGGGGTTGAGGCGGGGTGCGGCGACCCCGCCCTACAATAATTCGGTTTCGAAAATTGCGAGCGAAACGACCGTTCAACTCCATCGTTCCGGCCAAACCGGCGTCACAACAAGTCGAGTTGTCCGTCGTCCTCCGGCTTCACCGTCAGCTTTTTCCTGGGGCGCGCGGCGGGACCGGGAAGTTCGACCTCGGTGTCGTCGGACTCGAGCTTGCCGAGGATGAGCTTCGCGCGGTCGATGACGCTCAGCGGCAGGCCGGCGAGACGCGCCACCTGAATGCCATAGCTGCGATCCGCGGCGCCCGGCACGACCCGGCGCACAAAGACAATGTCGTCGTTCCATTCCTTGACGGCGACGGAGTAGTTGCGCAGGCGCGGCAGGTGTTTTTCGAGCTGCGTGAGCTCCTGATAGTGGGTGGCGAAAAGCGTGCGCGGTCCGCGGGCAGGATCGCGGTGCAAATGCTCGACCACGGCCCACGCGATGCTCAGTCCGTCGTAAGTCGAGGTACCCCGGCCGATCTCATCCAGGATGATGAGGCTGCGGACAGTGTAGTGATTGAGGATGTTGGCGGTTTCGTTCATCTCGACCATGAACGTCGAATTGCCGCGGGCGAGATCGTCGCTCGCGCCCACCCGCGAGAAGATCCGGTCGACCAGCCCGATGTGGCCGCGCTTGGCCGGCACCCAGCATCCGACCTGCGCGAGCAACGTGATCAGTGCGACCTGGCGGATGTAGGTCGACTTGCCGGCCATGTTCGGCCCGGTCACCAGCAGGATCTGCGCGCCGTCGCAGGCCAGCGCCGTATCGTTCGGGACAAACGCCTGTCCGCCGATCGTCGGCGACGCGTCCGGCGCCTTGAACATCTGCTCCACCACGGGGTGACGTCCCTCGACGATTTCGAGCGCATCGCCCTCATCCATCTCCGGTCGGCAATAATCCCACTCGCGGGCCAGCGCCGCCCAGCCGGCGAGAACGTCGCATTCGGCCAGCGCGTCGGCGGTTTCCCGGAGGGCAGTGGCTTCGGTGATGACCGCGGACACCAGCGCGCTGAACAACTCGAGTTCACGGGCCACGACCTTCTCCTCCGCATGGAGAATCTCTTTTTCCTTCAGCTTCAGGGCCTCGGTGACATAACGCTCGCCGCCCACCGTGGTCTGACGGCGAATATAATCGGACGGCACGAGGTGAAGGTTGGCCTTGGTGATTTCGAGATAATAGCCGAAGACCGAGTTGAAACGGACCTTCAGGCTCTTGATGCCGGTGCGCTCCTGCTCCTGGCGCTCCAAGTCCGACAGCCAGGTTTTGCTGTCGCGCGTCAGGCTGCGCAGGCGGTCGACCTCGGCATCGTAACCGGCACGGATGTATCCGCCTTCCTGCAAATCGCCGGCCAGCTCGTCGGCGAGCGCCCGGTTGAGCAACTCGCGCAACGAGGGTTGATCGGTCACCCGTAGCCGTAGCTGACGGAGGGCGGCGACGGGTGCCTCCGTGAGTTCTTTGGAAAGGACCTGGGCTGACTCAATCCGTCCAACACAATCGATGATGGCCGGCAATTGGGCCAGGGTCTCCCGGATCCCGCCGAGTTCCCGCGGCGTCCGCAGCCGGTTCTGGAGGCGTCCGAGAATGCGGGGGATGTCCCTGACCCCGCCGAGCAGTCCATGCAGTTCCGCCAGGAGCAAAGGTTGTGCGAGCAACTCGCCGACCACGGCCTGCCGCATCCTAATGGCCACGAGATCGAGCGGCGGCGCGGCGAGCCAGCGTTCGAGCAAGCGGGCGCCTGCGGCGGTGGCGGTCCGATCGACGGCGCTGAGCAACGAGCCCTCGCGCAGGCCGCGGGCCGACTGGAAAATCTCCAGGTTGCGCAGCGTGGCGGGGTCGACGAGCAGCGTATGGGCGCTGCGGTATTCCTGCAGCGTTCGGAGGTTCTCCGGTTTGGCGCAGAGATTCTCGGTCGCATAGGCCACCAGGGCCCCGGCGGGTCCCAGGCCGGGATGGGTGTGGCTGATCCCGAAACCCTCCAGGTTCAACACCCCCAGCGCCTCCATGACCGTCTTTGCCCCGGCGGCAGGATCGAAATGATAGCCCGGAAGTTCCGTGCATGCGCGGCCCTTCGCAAACGCATGGAGGGCGTGGACCGCGGTCAGCTCGTGCGGCGCCTTCCGCCAGGTGTCGACCGATCCTTCCGGCAGCAGCAGCTCGCGCGGATCAAGCGCGGCGAGCACGGGCAAAAGATTCTCCGGGTGCACATCTGCGGCGAGTTTGAATTCGCCGGTCGAAAGATCGAGCCAGGCGGCGCGNNGCGACTTTCCGGCCGGCTGCGAGCAGCTTGTTTACATAGGTATCCAACGCGTGATAGGGAATGCCGGCCATCGGCGCGTCCTGGCGTTTGGTCAACGTGAGGCCGAGGAGCCGCGAACCGTCCGCCGCGTCCTCATGGAACATTTCGAAAAAATCGCCCAGCCGGAAGAGCAGCAGCGTCCCGGCCGGCAGGCCGCGTTTGACCTCGAAATACTGCTGCATCATCGGGGTCTGGCGGTCGGAGGACATGGGTGAGTAGCGAGTAGCGGGCAGTGGGTAGTAACCGGCGGNNCATGCTCTTCCATCGCGAGCTTGGCGGAAGCGGCCGGCCGGCGCTGGTGCTGGTGCACGGCTTCCTCGGTTCATCGCGCAACTGGCAGACCGCGGGGGCGGAACTGTCCGCTCATTTTCACGTCCGGACCATTGATCTGCGGAATCACGGCTGCTCGCCTCATTCGCCGGAGATGACCTACGCGGCCATGCTCGATGACCTGGTGGAATGGATGGATGCCAACGGTCTCGCCCGGACCGCCCTCCTGGGACACAGCCTGGGTGGCAAGCTGGCGATGGCTCTGGCGTGCCGCCATCCAGCGCGAGTCGAGCAGCTCATTGTGGTGGACATTGCGCCGAAGGACTATCCCGGGATGGCGCAGCGGGCGGAAGTGACTGCGATGAACGAATTGCGACTCGATGGGCTGCGGTCCCGCGCTGAAGCCGAACTCGGGCTCGAAGCTCGCGTAGATGACTGGGCGATGCGGAAGTTTCTCGTCACGAATCTGGAGCAGAGCGGCGATGGAGTCTGGCGCTGGATCGTCAATCTACCTGTGCTGACGCAGGCACTGCCCGAACTGGTAAAGAACCCGCTCGCGGCGGAGGACCATTTCAACGGGCCGACTCATTTCATTCTGGGCGGCAAATCCCGTTTCGTGGCTCCCGAAGATCATTCCGCGATCCGCCGCCACTTTCCGTCCGCGCGAATCAGCGTGTTGCCCGCCGCGGGTCACAATCCGCACCTGGAAACGCGGGCGGCTTTCGTTCAGGCCGTGCTGGGCTGTGCCTGACTATTGAAACTTGAATAAAGACGTGACGGACCGAGGTGGAGCGGCTTGTCCTCAAGACGCTTGGGCGCGCTGGGGACAACGCGCGCCACCATCGTCGCTTCATTCCGTAAGGTCCTTCACCGCAAGAATTGCTGGTAGAACAGGACCGCCGAGATCGTGAAGCCGATGGCGGTGATGATCTGGCGGACGCGCTTTTGCGGAATTTGCTGGGAGAAGTGCGCCCCGAAATAATACCCGGCCAGCGCGCCCACCGTCATCACGCCGGCCTTGGGCCAGTTGATCAGCCCGACGAAGATAAAATAGACTGCGGCCACCAGATTGATGAGCGAGCCGAGCACGGTTTTCAGTGCGTTCATCTCGTGGATGTCCGACAGGCCGACGATTCCCAGCGAGGCGAGCATGAGAATGCCGATGCCGGCGCCGAAATAGCCGCCGTAGACCGCCACCAGGAACTGGAAGACGATGGCGACCCATACCGCCCGGCTATGGGGATGCGGGGCGACCTCGGGACGGTCCGCGAAACCGGCGAACCTTCGCAAGGCGCCCTGACCCAGGAAAAGCACGGTGGCGAACAATAGGAGAAAGGGAACCAGGCGGGAGAAAATCTTCTCGCCGCTGACCGTCAGGAGCACCGCGCCAACCAATCCACCGAGCAGGCTGACCGGGATGAAGCGTTTGAGCCATCCGCGGACGGCGCCGAGCTGCCGCCGGTAACCAAACAGCCCGCCGAAGGTCCCGAGGACGATGGCCAGGGTGTTGGTGGCATTGGCGACCACTGCGGGCGTGCCGATCAGCAGCAGCGTCGGAAACGTGACAAGCGTGCCGCCACCTGCCACGGCGTTGATCAGGCCCGCCGCCGCTCCGGCCACTACCAGCAGGGGAACTTCCATCCAGGTCATGGGGGGCAACGGTGATCAGGAACTCGCCTGACACAAAACGGCGCGGCCAAAAACTGCGCAGGCGCTAACCACGGTGTCTGGCTGCGCATCTATCGCCTTGTCCAGAGCCGCAAGGAGGTGAGCAGGAACACCTCGAGGGCGGCAGATTCGCTGAGATTGAGCCGCAGCAGGGAATTGCAACGTTCCAATTCCGTCACGGCGGCAGCCAAGGCCCGGCGAACCACGCCGTCGCGAGCGACGAGGCGGGGACGCGCAAAATCGAGTGTGGCCTGCTCGACTTCAGTGAACAGCCGCTGGCGGATGCCGTCGGCAATGCCTGTCTCGATCGCGATCTGCTCGTCCTCGGAGAGCTCGGACGGCAGATTTCCTTTTTGCCCATTCCAAATCTCCGCCGTCGCACCGGCGAGGATCGCGTTGAAACGGGCCACCAGTCCGTAGAGAGTGAAAACCTGCCCGGCCACGGCTTGATTCCCTGCGACCCCGTCCGCCAGACGACCGAGCCAGGCCTGATAATCGGTTTTCCAGGCCGCAAGGTCAGGGTGGGCCAACGGTGCAGCGGAGGCCGCAAAGCGAAAATGCAGGCAGCGGCTGCGAATGGTCGGCAACAGCGCATAAGGCCGGTTCGTCAGCAACAGCAAGGTGGTCAGGCCGGGAGGTTCCTCCAACGTCTTTAGAAAAATGTTCGCCGCCGGAGCATTCATCCGGTCGGCCTCATAGATGATGGCCACCTTGCGGCGGCCCACCACGGGGGAAACCTGGGTCTTGCCAATCAGCTCGCGCGTGGCCTCCGCCCCGATCTGCCGCATCTTTCCCGCCGGGCGGAGCGCGAAGCAATCCGGATGCTGTTCGGGCGGGAATTGCCTGGTGTCAGGCGACTCGTTGAGCAACCGGTCGGCGATGGCGCGGGCGACCAGCGCGAGCGTCTCGAGATCGCCGCCCTGCAGCAGCAGGCTGTGGCCCAGCCGATCCCGCTGCAGCGCTTGTTCGATCACCACCACCGCCGGGGTGCCAGCGAGCGATTCGGGCCAGGAGACGATGGGCATGGGTCGCAGACGAGCGGACGCTCCCACCAAGGGCGGCTAGAGGCTGATCCGATTCCGTACTTCCTCCCAGATGACCTTGCGCACCTTTTTCTCCGGCAGCGTGCCATCGACGACAAAGAAGCGTTTGGGCATCGATCGCGCCAGGACCAGATAACCTTCGCGAACCTTCTTGTAGAAATCGATGTTCTCCCGCTCCATCCGGTTCGGAAGGTCCGAGGCGCGCTGCTGGATGCGGGCCAGGCTCACCCGGGTGGGAACGTCGAGCACGATGGTCAGGTCGGGGAGCACATCGCCGACGGCAAATTGATTGATCTGTTGCACGGGATCAAGCGAAAGACTGCGCGCCACGCCCTGGTAAACCGTGCTCGAATCGATATAGCGGTCGCAGACGACAATCACACCCTTGATGAGCTTGGGGGCGATCACCTCGCGCACCAACTGCGCGCGGGAAGCCGCGAAGAGCAGCAGTTCCGTCTCCGCGCACATCTCGTCCCCCTTCGAATTATGGACGATGATGTTTCGGACCTGCTCGCCGATCTCGGTGCCGCCCGGCTCGCGCGTGGAGAACACTCGGCGCCCGGCCGCCTGCAGTTGCTCGGCCAGGTGGGCGATCTGGGTGGATTTGCCGCTGCCTTCCGAACCCTCAAACGAAATGAGGAAACCGTGGTGATTGGTCCCATTCGGAGGGGCGCTGGCCCGAGCGACAGCCTTGGCCGGTTGCTTTGACTTTTTCATTTAAAGTAAATCCTAGCAGGTCACCGCCATTCGGCGAGAAACGATTCCAAGTCGCCCAGCGTCGGGCTGCGGCCGGTCCGCACATAATATCCCGAGTTTCCAACCCCGAGCGTCAGGCAGGATTCGGGCGCAAACCCGAGCAGCTGGCCAGTCATGAATCCGGCATTAAAGTGATCGCCCGCGCCCGTGGTGATCAGCGGCTTGTCGGTAAAAGGTCCGGGCACCCACCAGGTGTCTTCCTTGGTCGCGCAAACGGCGGATTTGGTGGGATGGATGACCACGGTGGTCACACCCAGTTTCTGCCGGATCTGGCGCGCGAGGGATCGCAGGCCCCGTTCGTCCTCTGTCTCCTGACTGCCGCCCAGGACCGCGAAGACCTGCTGCGCTTCCTTGAGGTTCAGACCGAGCGTCACCCGTCCAAAGCTTTGGAATCGCGCGATGGTGTGCAGCACCAACGACAGGTCGGCCGCGGCGCGCTTCTCGGGGTCGGCCAGATCGAAGAAAAACAGCCGGTCGTGGGGCGGCAGGGTGGGGAAGACGCGGCTGACCAGCTCTTCGAAGACGGCCGTCAAGTTCGGGATCATCGTCCAGTTGACCATGGCGACCAAGTCGGCGCGGGAGAGACTGTCGAACAGCGCGCCTTCACCCATCACGGCGATGATGCGGGCGTAGGTAATCTCATCGAGATTGCCGGTCTGCCCGAGCATAACCTTGCCATCGCTGAATTCGAGGGCGGTCGTCAAGGCTGGTTCGCACAGCGACACCACTTCGGCGCGGCGGGCCATCTCCTGAAAGACGGGCTGAACGGTGGGCCAGCCGAGCGCCCCGACATATTTCAGGCGCAACCCGGCGGCCAGGAGGGCGCTCGCCATGATCGGTCCGTTGCCACCCAGCTTTTCCAGGCGCGGGGACAATTCGATGTTGGTGCTCTTGCCCGCCGCGGCCAGGATGCGCCGGCCGAATTCCTCAATGGTCGCCATCGGGGTGAAGGCGTCGCCGGGGCCGTGCCGGGTGGCGACCGGGTGCACGATCCGGTCCACGAAACCGTCGAAGCCGACCACGGCGCACTTCCCCGAGAGGGAGATGTTCCGGGCGCGAAATTCTTCAAGGGTGCGAGACTGAAAACTCATGGCACAGATGCCACCAAGGAGAAGTCGGCCGGCGAACCGCGGCAATCACATTCGCGCAGATCGGCGCGACCATTTTCATTGCGCGTTTTCGGCAATCGCGCCATCACTCCCGCTCATGTCTCTGTCGGTTCTATCGATTCCCATCTTCGCGACCACCAATCCCTGGGTGCTGTTCGTGCGCTGCGATCCGGTCGGCCAGGTAATCACCGGGCTGCTCGGCATGTTCAGCCTCGTGGCCTGGACGATCATGTTCGGAAAGCACATGGAGCTGAAGGCGCTCAGCCGCCGCAACCGCCTCTTCGAACAACGGCTGCGCGAGCAGAAGACCCTGCTGGATCTGCCCGAGTCGTATCGCAATCACAATGGGATTCCCTATGCCGACCTCTTCGCCGATGCGATCGAGGCCTACTGGCGGGCCGCGGCGATCGGCAAGGAAAAGGGGGAAGATTCTTTGCATGCCCGATTGGAGCATGCGGAGAACGCCTTGCAGCGCGGGCTGGCCCGGCAGACGTTGCGCTACGAATCCAGCATGATCTTCCTGGCCAGTATTGTTTCCGGGGCTCCCTTCCTCGGCTTGCTGGGCACGGTCTGGGGCGTGATGGAGGCGTTCAGCTCCATCTCGGTGCAACAGACGGCCAGCATCCAGACCCTGGCGCCCGGCGTCTCGGCCGCGCTGCTCACGACGATTGCCGGCCTGATCGTGGCGATTCCTTCCGTGTTCGGGTATAATATCCTGCTCGCGCGCTCCCGCCTGCTGGTGACGGAGACGGAGAACTATGCCAGCAGTCTGGCGGACCGGATGGAACTCGAGATGCAGATGTAGGCGGCAGCCCGGCGAGGAAAATGGAAGATGGAATATGAAAGAAGCAACAGGCTATGGCCGAAGAACGGTCCGCAATAACCCATAGCCAATAATCACCAGCAACCCTCCCCATGGCCCGCACTTTTCGCCGCCAGCGCACCGCCAGCCCGATCGCGGATTTAAACCTGACCAACCTCATTGATCTGGGGTTCACGCTGCTGATCATTTTCATGATCGCGACGCCGCTGATCCAGCAGGAGCAGACAATTCCAGTCAACCTGCCCACCGAGGGGAAGCGCGGACAGCCCAAGGCTCCCAGCGAGACTCGGTTCCAACCCATTGTCATCGATCATAACGGGCATTATTATTTCGGCCAGCGCCCTGTAAGCTACAAGGAGTTGGAGGCGCTGGTCGCCGGTCTCGGGGCGTCGAAGGATCCGCCGGTCATCCGGATCCGCGCCGACCAGTCACTGCAATATCAGCAGGTGCTCCGGCTAATGAGTCTGCTGATGACAAATAATCTTCCCAAGATAACGTTCGATACCCAGGCGGAGTGACCGATGCACGCGCGAGCGCCCACTGCGTTCATGATTTCGTTGACGCTGCACGCTGGCGTGGTGCTGGCGATTGCGATGCTGGCCTTTGTCGTCCAGCACAACCAGAGGCCTCCGGTCCAGGTCTTCGAGTTGGTGGCCGGGCCACCCACCGACCTGACGGCAACCGAGGCGCCGGCCCTCGGGACTCCGGAGGGAGAAGTGGACGTAAAGATCCATGAAACGCCGGTGAAGCCGGAACCGGCGGCGCCTGCGGTTGTGCCGGTGCCGGAGGTCATCGCACCGCCTGAGGTCGTCGCGCCGCCGGCGCGTCCGGAATCGAAGCCGGCCCCGAAGACCTCGGCCAAGACCGAGTCAAAGGTTTCGTACAAGGATTTTGTCGCGAAACACGGGCTGCCGTCCTCCTCGAAATCGACGACTGCCGGAGCGCCCCGGGCGGGAAAAGCGCCGCAAATCAAAACCCGGGGCATCCCTGACGGCGTGGTCGGCGGTTCCTCGCGCTCCCACGGTGGCGGGGGAGGCAAGGCGCTGACCGCGGCCCTGCACTCCGCCTATGACGCCTACACATCCCGTCTGGAGGCCGCATTGCACCAGACTCATCAGAAGCCGCCCGGACTCTCGGATCTATTGTCCGCTGATGTCGGATGTACGATTGGCGCTGATGGAACCATTTCCGGAGTCCATGTCGTGCGGAGCTCGGGGAGTGCAGCTTTCGACCAGTCCTGTATGGAGGCCTTTATGCGAGTGGGGTCAATTGGACCCACTCCCGACGGCCAGTCCGGCACGTGGAAGATCAAGTTTTACATGAAAGAACCCGACTAGGAGCTTGTCGGGCTTCGCCCTCCATGCTCCTCACCCAATGGCGGACGCCATTGGGTGCGGAGGGGTAGCTTTTCTTCCGATTCTGAGGAGAAGTTTTGAACTTTGGNNTCTGCGCGAGTGGGTGCCCGCGGATCATCTCGTACACTTTGTGATCGACGCCATCGGAGAGCTGGACGTGCGGATGGCCCGCGTCAACGAGCAGGGCAGCGGGAGCGAGCAGTATCCGCCGGCGATGATGCTCGGGCTGCTCATCTACAGCTAGGCGACCGGGGTATTCGGCAGCCGGCGCATCGAACCAACGACCTATGAGAACGTGGCGGTGCGGCTGCTCTGCGGCGATACGCACCCCGATCACGACACGATCTGCTCGTTCCCGGCGGCAGAATCGGGAGCTGCTAAGCCGCAGCTTCGCTCAGGTGTTGGAGCTGGCCGCCCGCTGCCGGGTGCTGAAGGTCGGGGACCTCACGGTGGCCATTGACGGCACGAAGGTGCTGGCCAACGCGCGCCGGCATGAACGCAAGGCCCGGCTGCAGCAGGCCCGCGCCCGCAAAGCGCCGGACCAGCCCGGTCCGCCGGCGCCGCCGACCCCGGCGGCCACGGACCAATACAATTACACCGATCCGCAGAGCCGGATCATGCCGGTGGGCGGGAAGACCCGCTTTGAACAGAGCTACAACGCCCAGGCTGCGGTCGAAGTGGAGAGCCGGCTGATCGTGGGCCAGCGGGTCTGCCAGGCGACCAACGACAAGGAGCAGTTGGTGCCGACGCTGGCGAGCGTCGCCGCGGCGGCCGGGTCGGTGAAGGAGGTTCTGACCGATAGCGGATTTTGCAGCGAGGCCGCGGTCGACCAGATCGAACACAACGACGAAGGGCAACCCACCGGCATCATCGTGCTGGCCGGACACGCTACAAGAAAACGAACGCCTTCGATCACCGCCCAGCAAAAAACCCGCAGATCACTCCGCCCTTCCGGGCCTCCGGCAAAATGGCGCAGCCATTTTATTCTAGCAGCGCGGAGGACGAAGTCCGACACGCTGCTAGCCTTGGTGGGCTTCCCGCAGAAGCTCGGCAAACCACTCGGTGCGTTCGCGGGCCTTGGCGCTGCGCGCCCCCAATCGCTGAATCTCGACCAGTGCCGACTTGGTCACTTGCGGCAAAACGTTCCGTTCTTCCACCGGCGGGCGTGCCGACTTCGCTTTCCCTGCGACCGACTCGATGCGGACCACTCCGTGGAGGCTCTCCGGCAGAAGGTCCAGGAGGTACGATCGGATCAGTTCGCTGCGTTCTTCGGAGGTTTTGCCGGCTGCCCGGGCCAGCGAAGCCAGGTGATCCGGCCGGATCGTGCGATACTTCCCATGCAGGTAGTTGTTGATGCGGCTCACGGCGATCCCCGTCGCGGCGGCCAGTTCCACCTGGCTGACGTTGTTTCGCTCCAGCAAGAGCGCAAAGGTGGCGGAGAAAAACTGGGTGCGTTGGGCTTTTGATTTCGAGTAAGGCATCGTGTGAGGGTTTGAAGATTAGGTTTTTGGTTGACGGAGGCTGTCATACTCGGCAGAGGCGTGTCCACTGCGATTTGTTGCGGATTGAAAAAATCTGTAAAGGCAGGCCTTCCGCCTGAGGATGATCGCCGTCAACTTGAGGTAAAGCCCCTATTTTTCGCGGACTAATGCCAGGGACAGACGGGGAATTTGAACCCGGCGGGAAGCGAATTGGAAAAAACACGTACCCAGGCTCAGCGCTTCGCCCCCTCCGCAACCGCAACAGGAATCGGCTCCACGGCTTCGCCCTCGCTGAGGGTATCGGTCGGGTTTTCAACAATGCGGGCGTTTTCGAGAAGACCATCGAGGACCTCGATTTGAGTGCCGAAATCCCGGCCCAGCTTCACTGCCTGCAAATGGATCGTGTTGTTGTCCGCGACCACGGCCACCAAGGTGCCGGCGGAGCGGATGATCGCGTCGTTGGAGGGGATCAGGATCGGCGGATTGACCGTGGTGAGATGGAGCCGGACTTCGCAGAACATGCCGGCGAAAAGCCGGCCGTCACGGTTGGGGATCTCCACCTCGACCTGGAGCGTGCGGGAGGCGGCATCCAGGGCGCCGGCATAGCGGGCCACCTTGCCGGGAAAACGTTCATGGGGAAACTCAGCGATCTCGACGTCGACCGACAAGCCCACGTGGATGTCAGGAACGTAGCGCTGGGGCACGTTGAGGTAGGCGCGCAGGGTGTCGCTTTGGGAAAGATGAAAAAGCTCCGGGCCGCTTCCAGCGGTGATCAGGATCCCGATGTCGACGTTGCGGGTGGAGATGACGCCGTCGAAGGGCGCCACGACCGTCTCGAAGCCCTTGAGCTGCTCCAGGCGCTCGACATTGGCCTTGGCCGCGTCCACATCCGCCCGGCGGGCTTCGTAGTCGGCGTTTTTTTGGTCGATGTCCTGCCGGGCCACTGCGTTCTGCAGGCCTAGTGTTTTCCAACGCTCCGCGGTGACCCGTGCGAGCTCCAGGTTGGCTTGGGCCTGCTCCAAACTTGCCCGGGTCTGGTTCAACTCACGATCGACTTCGGGGGACTCGATGACGGCGAGGGTCTGGCCCGCCTTCACCCGGTCGCCGATGTCGACCAGCCATTTGGCAATGTATCCGTTGGTTCGGGCGCGGATGGGCGTGTCGACAAAGGCCTGAAGGGTTCCCGGCAGGAGCAGGTTATCCACTGCGTTGGCGCGACGGGCCAAGGTCACTTCGACGCGCGGTTTGTCGGCGGTGCCGGCGGTCAGCTCAGCGGCGGACTGCCGCCGGGGCCGCACGCCGAAAATATAGACGGCGGCGCCGAGCACGACGACCAGGACGATGACAAAGGTCCGGAATTTCATGGCGAAGAAGAAGCGGGCGAATCATTGCGCAACTCGTCATCAAGCAGTTCCTCGGGACGGTGGCCGGCATGCTTGCGCCAGGACGCGTAGATGACGGGGACGACGAAAAGGGTGGCCACGGTGGCGACGATCAACCCTCCGATCACGGCCCGACCGAGGGGGGCGTTCTGCTCGCCGCCTTCGCCGAGCCCGAGGGCCATGGGCAACATGCCGATGATCATTGCCAGCGCCGTCATCAAGACGGGGCGCAGCCGGGTATGCCCGGCGGCAACGGCAGCGGTCCGGGCGTCCATTCCCTCCTTGCGCTGGTCGTTGGCGAAGGTGACCACGAGGACGGAATTCGCCGTGGCCACGCCCACGCACATGATCGCGCCCATCAGCGAGGGAACACTCAGGGTGGTTCCCGTGAGAAAGAGGATCCACACAATGCCGCAAAGCGCCCAGGGCAGCGCCATGATAATGATGAGCGGATCAAGCCACGACTGAAAGTTGATCACCATCAGCAGATAGACGAGTACGATGGCAAAAATGACCCCGACGCCCAGGCTGGTGAAGGAATCGTCCATGCTCTGTACCTGGCCCCGCATGCTGATGAAACTGCCGCGCGGCAGCTTCTTCTCGAACTCCGGCAGGAGGCGGCGCACGGCGCTGGCGACATAGCCCAGGTCGCGGCCGTCGACGTTGGTGTACACGTCAAAGACCGGCTGGACGTTGTAGTGGCTGACGACGGCGGGGGCGGTGATCCGGGTGATCTCGGCGACATTGCCCAGGACCTGCGGAGAACCGGTCTGGGTGCTGCCCACCGGGGTTTCCAGCATGGCCTCAGGCGAATCAAGGCGGAACTGGGGCGTCTGCGTCGCCACGAGGTACTGTACCCCATTGTCCGGATTCAGCCAGAAATTGGGCGCCGCCTGTCCGGAGCCGGCCAGGGAGAAGAGGAGGTTGCTGGCGACCACGCTCTGGTTCAGGCCGAGCTGTTCGGCTCGCGTGCGGTCGACCGTGACCTGGAAATAGGGGGCGTCGACAACCTGGTGGACATGCACGTCCACCGCGCCGGGGATCGCCGCAACGCGGCGCGCCAGTTCCCGCGCCAGGGCGTAATTCGCATCGCGATTCCTCACGGCACCCGCAATCTGGATGTCAATTGGCGCCGGCAGGCCGAAATTCAGGATCTGGCCCACGATGTCCGATGACTGGGTGAAGAACTGGCATTGCGGGAAAGCGCGGTTCAAGCGGGTCCGGATGAGCCGGACGTAGCCCCACGTTGAATGGTGTTTCTCCGGATTCAGCGAGACCAGGATGTCGCCGTCGGCGGGGCCGATTGTCGCCATGTCGCTGTTGGCCAGGTTGAGACTGCTGTTGGGCAGTCCGATGTTGTCCAGGATCGTCTCGAGTTCATCGGCCGGAATCACGGCCCGGATGTCATCCTCCACCTTGGAAAAGAGCCGCTCTGTTTCCTCGATTCGTGTCCCCGCCGGGGCGCGCACGTGCAGGCGGAACGAGCCGGCGTCCACGCGCGGGAAGAAGTCGCGGCCGAGAAACGGCGCGACCGCCGCGGTCAACACGGCCACGACGGCCATGGCGATCAACACTTTCTTCCGGTGGTCCAGGCACCATTTCAACCCGTTGACGTAGGCCGTCCGAAACCGCTCGAATTGCCTGGTAAAGCCCAGATGAATCCTCCGGAAGAAGCCCGGGGTCGACTTCTGCTGGTGCAAAGGCTGCCCACCGAGCAGGTAGTGGACGAAGGTCGGAACGACGGTTCGCGACAGAAAATAGGACGCCAGCATGGCGAAAATGACCGCCAGGGCGAGCGGGCTGAAAAGATACTTCGTTACCCCACTCAGAAAGAATATCGGCACGAAGACGATGCAGATGCACAGGGTTGAGACGAAGGCGGGAACGGCGATCTGCTGGGCGCCGTCGAGGATGCCCTGGAGGACCGATTTGCCCATGCCGAGATTGCGCTCGATGTTCTCGATTGTGACCGTGGCGTCGTCGACCAGCATGCCGACCGCGAGCGCCAGGCCGCCGAGCGTCATCGCATTGATCGTCTGCCCGCAGGCGGCGAGGCAGGCGATCGAGCAGAAGATCGAGAGCGGGATTGAGATGACGACGACCAGGGTGTTGCGCCACGTGCCGAGAAACAGCAGGATCATCGCCGCGGTGAGCAGCGCGGCGAGGCCAGCTTCGCGCACGACTCCGTTGAGGGCGGCGCGGACGAAGATCGACTGGTCGAGCTGCGGGACGAAATTGATCTCGGGCGGCAGGATCGCGCGCACCCGGGGCAGGGCTGCCTTGAGGTCGCGGATGACAGCGAGGGTCGAGGCTCCGCCGTTCTTCAGGACGCTCAAGAGCACACCACGGTGCCCGTTCTGGCGGACGATGTTGGTCTGGGGCGGGCTGCCGTCGCGCACCTGGGCGACATCGCGGATGTAAATGGTCGCTCCGTTGATGCGCTTGATGGGGAGGTTGCCCAGATCGGCGACCAGGCCGGGGCTGTTGTTGAGGAGAACGCCGTACTCGCGGTCTCCGATCTTCACTGTGCCGGAGGGGAGGGTGAGGTTTTGCGCATTGATCGCAGCGCTGACATCGGCGGGCGTGAGACCGTTGGCCTGGAGGGCATGAGGATCGAGGTCGACCTCGACCTGGCGAAGTTTGCCACCATAGGGATTGGGCATGGAGGCTCCCTGGACCGTGGCCAGCTGTACCCGCGCAAAATTGGCCGTGTAATCGTAGAGCGCCTGCTCGGAATACTTCGAACTGCTGACCCCGAGCTGAAGGATCGGCACATTGTCCACACTGTAGCGGATGATGAGCGGTGGCGTCGTGCCCGGCGGCATTTGTCTCAACGAAGTCTGACAGATAGCCGTGATCTGGGCGACCGCGGAGCCCATACTGGTACCCGGATAAAAGAAGACCTTGATCACGCCCACGCCCAAAAGCGACTGGGATTCGATATGCTCGATATCGTTCACGGTCGTCGTCATCCCGCGTTCGGACAGCAGGACCATCCGCTTTTCCATCTCGTCGGGGGTCAGGCCAGTGTACTGCCAGATGACGCTGACGATGGGGATGTCGATCGGGGGAAAGATATCCTTGGCCATGCGCAGGGCCGACAGGGTGCCCATGATCAAAATCAGGAGCGCCACGACGGTAAACGTGTAGGGCCGACGGAGCGCGAGACGGACAATCCACATGGCGTTGCGTGAAGTTAGTAAGCGAGCAAGGGGTAGAGCAAAGCGGCTGCGACTTCCAATACCTTTTTCGAGTAATGGACTGAGTCCCGTCGGAGATTGCGAAGGCCGGCCACAGCCTATGTCCCCATTTTCATTGGCGGTCGAACGCGGCGGAGAAGGTCGTGGAAGTCCGCGCCGCGTTTGCCACCGGGTACGATGAAAAAAAGGTCCGAATCGGACCACCTTCGAAGAGATGATCCGCTTGGATCTTCGTTATGCCGAGAAAAGATCCTTCTGGCTCGACTTAAAGATCATGGTCATGACCGTTCCAGCCCTGCTCGCGCAACTCCGCGGCGCGGACCGTGGGCGGGGGGGGGGCACCGGCAAAAACTGGGAGATCGGAGCGGGCAAGCGTGTGACGGTGGAAATCAATCCTCCGATTTCGAGTCCGTAGGCTTGCATCTTGGCAAGCGACTGTAATTATTTCGGCTAATGAGGCCATGCTACGGCCTCCGCTTGATCTGATATTGGAAAGACCGACAATGATTGCGGTGGTGTTTACGCTGTTTGGGATTGCGATTCTTGCAATTATTGGAGGAGCCGTCGTCGTGTGGGTGGTCGCAGCGCATGCCCCGGAAGGCTCCGAAGATGAACTGGGTTATCATCCGCACGTAGGACCACCGACGGTGCAAGGCTGAGTCAGAGTCAGCTGAACGGAAAGCCGGAACCCGCGTAAACCGGCCAGCCGAGTTTTCGAAGTTCGTATTTATTCTCGATAATCAATCCGAGCTAAACGCGTCCCGCCACTTTCAGCCGCGCGCGCACGAACGCAAGGTGACCCCGGAGTCCGTAAAACTGGTCAGCAAAGTACGCCGGAACCCGAAGGCCGTTGACGGCTTTCTCGATCTCATCGAGCCGCCGGACGAGTTCCTGTTCCTGCTCGCGGGTGAGAGTGCCGGAGGCTTCCCGTTCGAGGTGGAGGAGCGGGCGGTAACACCGATAAATCCGCAGCTGAATCCTCCATCGATAGGCCACCGGGAGGAAACGGATGGTCGGGTACAGGACCAACAGAGTCGGGACGAACACAACCAGGATCCGGTTGAGAAGGCTGGCGAGCCAGAATGAATGGACGGTGCGATACAGGAGGCCTTTGCCTGATCGGTAATAACGGAGGGCGTCCTCACTAATCTTGAACTCATGTTCGAGGGGCGCCGGAAACTCCCCGCGTTTTTGGAGCAGACCGGCCTTCCCGTGAACCTCCTGTGCCACTTGGAGAAGGAGGTCGGACAAAGCGGGATGCAGCCCCGTCCGGGCCACGAGTTCCACGGTGGGTCCAATGAGCTCGATATCCTGGGCCGGCAGATCTTTCTCGAGATCGATCGAACCCTCGGGAAGTTCCATCTTGTTAAGGTAGGCAAAGCGGCGGGAATAGGCATCGGCCTGGGTGAAGGCGTACAAATTGACCTCGGGCGATCGGAGGAGGGCCCGCAGGGTCTGACGCGACGCGGAGTCTCCCATGAGAAAGATCGCATCGAGCTTCCCTTCCATCAGCCCCGCCGCCGCCGCTTCTGAGTCCAGGTCCAGGAGGGCCGAGGAGCCGCTGGTGATTCCGTTGGTCTGGAGCAGCGTTAACGCGAGGGCATGCGTCCCGCTGCCGAGAGTTCCCACCGCGATCCGCTTGCCCGACAATTCCGCCAGGCGGTTGATCCGGGCGGGGCTGCGGTAGAAAACCCAGAGCGGTTCGTACGCGATGCTGCCCAATGAAACCAAGGCGCTCAGATCCGCCCCCGCGGCGATTCCTCCTTGGACAAACCCGATGTCGACGCCCGACTGGGATGACTCCAGTCGCTGGAGGTTTTCCAGGGAACCCTTGGAGGGAAGCACCCGGAGCGCCACGCCGTTGCTGGCCAGGATTTTCTCATACGCGACGGCATAATGCTCGAAAGCGCTGCCCGAAGGGCCGCTGCTGAGGACAAGGGTGCGCGGGGGAGCCGACTGAACAATCCAGTAGACAGCGAAAAGGCCAATCAGCGCGCTGAGAATCACGATCACAAAGGCCACCGTTGGGTTAAGTCCGAAGGTTTCAATGAGCGCTGCCACCATCCGGGGTCGGGTTGTTTTTTTCGGGGTTTCCATAATCGTTCGCCAGCTTGGGCGACGGGATGACTAACCAACAAAACGAAAGATTGTTCAATCCTTTCGCATCCCGCCAGGCAAAGTTGAAAAAGAAGAACGGCACCGCACAAGAGGGCATTGCAAGGCTTCTCGAAAGTTTGAGTTGAGCGGCACGCTGGCCCGTCAGTTCGTCGACATGGCCTTGCTCCGAGTTGTCGCGGCAAGATCGTCGACCAGCGGGCCGATCACCGAGGCAATCCGGCTCGTGTCATCATGGCGTTTCGCGTGGACCGCATCCTCTAATACCGATAGCTGCTCCGCGATCTGATGGGCCCCGGCCACCAGAATGCGGGATCGGAAGGCATGAACGGCACGGGCCTTCACCTCCGAATGCCGGCTGCCCTCGCCCTCAAGCACGGCGGCGACCTCGCGCCAGGCCGGTGCCAGCGCGGACGCATAATCGGCGAGAACCCGATGACCATCCTCGAAGCTCAACAGACTCATGAAGTCACATTGGATCGCCGAAGGAGGATGTTGTGGTGTCCGTATCGTCACCGCAGTGCCGGGCAAATCGAGTCCGAGGATCGCGGCCTCCAGCTTCCGCCGATCGATCGGTTTTGTCACGAATTGCTGTATGCCAGCGGCTTTGGCTTCAGCAATTCGCTCCGGTGTAGAATAAGCGGTGACCGCGATAATTGGGGGCTTCGGATCATGCGCCTCTGCCAGGAGGCGTTTCGCCAGTTCCGGTCCCGTTATATCTGGGAGCATGAAATCGGTCAGAACCAAATCATACGGCACGCTCCGAATCCGCTGCAACGCCGATGCCCCATCCACCGCCCAATCGACCTCATAGCCGAATTGGCTTAAAAAGTAGCCAAGCACATGGCGATTGTAGGCTTCGTCCTCAATCGCGAGCGCTCGCGCCACTTTCGGACGAGGCGCCGTGACCACCGGGGAGGGCGGAGTCCCAGTCCTTAGCGTCAATTTCAGGCAAAACTCTGTCAGACCACCACTGCTCGCGGCTGACAGGGTTCCGCCCATCGCTTCCGCCATGCGGCGGGAAACCGCCAGGCAAATCCCGGAGCCAGGAATCCTCCGCTTCAATGCTTCCGATCCACGGAAGAACCCGTCAAAGATCCGTTTGAGATCATCTGGAGAAATTGCCGGACCAGTATTGCTCACTGTCACCGTCAGACTCACGCGATCCTCGGGTTCTGTCGCGACGGCAATGTCAACGCGCGCATGAGGCGGCACTCCATACTTAAGGGCATTGCTCGCAAGATTCGTGATGATTTGGCTGATCTTTCCTGGGTCACCGCGAAGCCAGAAAACTCCGTCGGGCATGGTCAAGATGCAGTGCTCCATCATGGCGTCGATGCCTCGGATGGCGACCTCCGCCGCCGTCCTGAGATTAAACACTTCTTCGTTCATCTGGATTTCCCCGCGATCAATCCGCGAGAAATCCAAGACGTCACCCAGTATCGTACGCAGTTGCTGGGCGCAGCCATGCAGCGTCGCCACATACATCCGTTCCCTGGGTCCGACGGCCCCGGCCGGCGCTTCCCCGAGGATTTCGCATAACCCGACGACTCCATTCAACGGGTTGCGGATTTCGTGGCTCAACGTGGAGAAGAATTCCTCGCGGGCGCGCTGGGCCTGGCGCAATTCCGCCGTGCGCGAAGCGACCACTGCTTCCAGCGCCCTGGCCCGGTGCGCCAACTGACTGGTTCGCCATCTGACTCCGCCCCAAAGCAACGCACCGGCCGCGAAGAAATAAAGAATCCACAATGGACTGCGCAAATACCACGGCCACGCGCGTGCCACCTGAAACGTATCAGTCGCGCTCAAACCTCCCGAGTTCGCCCGAAAGGAAACCGGAGTGTTTCCCCACGGCAATCGGTCAATCACGTTCGTGCCGGTTTCCCTGATCTCAGTCCAGTCGCCATCGCCGACCTTGGAGAAGTAGCTCACAACAGGTCCCCCGCTCAAACGCCGTGTGGGAAGGACGAATCGCACGCTGCTTTCACGTGAGGGCAGCGTTGCCCCGCGCATCGCCCCCTCCGCGCTTGGAGCCACCAGCCGCACGTCGACCGACGGGGTGGGGAGCACCGGTGGATCGCGTACCCAGAGCATTTGCCCAGAGGAAAGAATGAAAACGCCGTCGCTGGTGCACGCCAACCCCGAGGGATTCGAAGGCAGTTCCAAGTCGAAAGGAACCCATTGGCCGCGGGCGACGTCAATCCGCCCGGCCCAGACCCGGCCGTCGCCTAACCTCGCCAAGACGTATAACTGGCCATTGCCTTCGGCCGAACCTAGGACTCCGGCCAGCGGCAGCCGTTGCAAGGGCTTTCCTGCGGAGTCAAACAACACGCCAGTCGAATCGACTGCGACCGCCTCTCCCTTGAACGAACACGCCCGCGTTCTTCCGGACCCGAAATGAGCGACGACTTCGCCTCCGTCCGTGATACGGTAGGCGCCCGACGAACCGCCTGCCAAAAACCCGTCGGTGATCGCAGCAACCGAGTTCACCGCTCCCGGCAATAGCACTTTTCTTGCCCTTGGTTCCTCCCCCAACTTGACCAGGGACAAACCTTCGGGTTGCAGCCCCGCCACGCACGTCTTCGACACGGCGATACCCGACACATCGCGCCCATCCAACGGTACGAAGCGACCGTCGATCACCAAGCCGCCAAACCGTCCCTCGATGAAATGACCGGGCCGCGTCTCCGCCAAGCTGTAGAGTTTACCGTCGAACCCAACCGATTTCCCGTCCGGATCGGTCACTCCGGCCGAGGATCCGACGAAGACTCCCGATGCCGAGCCCAGGCAAAAGAAGACATCGTCGGGAACCGTCGCGATCCCATAGCGAGTCGGGTCCTGGAGGACATAGAGCCCACCGGCAGAACCGATCAAAAAACCCTCCGAGCAAGGTTGCAGAAAATAGACCCCGCCCTTCAACGATTTGGGAGGAATTCGCCAAAGAACTTTCCCTGAAGAATCGTAACCCATTACCCCACCGTAAAAGGTCGCGATGACCACTTGATCGCCGACCCTGACCGGCCCCGACTAGTCCTGATTTGAACCATTCGTTCCAATGTTCGGGCAACAGCGATGCCACGCCACGAGCGGTGACTTCAAAAGTCCCTTTGTTCGTGATCGCGATGTATCCGTCCACCTCCTCTGTGACCGCACTCACATCACAATCCTTCGCCCAGGCAAACTCAGAACTCGCGGGGCGAAGGCTGCCTCCGGACCACACCGTCGCTCCCGTCTGATCGTCGAAAACCACGATCGTCCCGTGAATCAGATGGGCGCGTGCGTGTCCCGTGCCGGAGCGCGCCTGAATTAGGGTGAGTTTCCCTTCGGAACCCAGGTGGTAAATCCCCCATTGGCCGGCGAGCACGACGTCATCACCGACCCTAGCGCCCGGTTTGAAAACGGTCGTCGACCGCAAAGCGGTGCCAACCCGTCGTTGAAAAGACCGCACAGAACCCGGCGCCAGCCACGACGTAGCCGTCTTGAAACGGCAATACCACGCGGGTCTCTCCGCCATCGGGCGAGCGACGGAACACCCACGATGTCCCCTCCTGCTTTACGAACCCGTCGGCACACGCGGCGGCCCAACCGTAAGTTCCTGGATCAGCCCGCCAGAATTCGTGCGCTTCTTCCGGAATCCCCTCCACGCGCAGCAGACGAGGTTCGAAGCCACCCGGAGCCTGCGCCGCGGCAGGCGAGGGTAGAAGGAATACCCAAGTCTGGACCAGAATCAGTCCAAATTTGGGTATTCTCCGGAGATGCAGACCACGCACAATTTTGTTTTCCTTTCCCGTGCAACACCACCTCCACACATGAAAATCAAATCCTACAGCTGCCTCCGTCTCTTCAAAGCGCTAATCGCCACCGTTCTTCTGGTTCTCGGATGCCACCAAGCGGCAGCCCAGCTCGACCCGGTTGCGCAACATCAAGACCGTCCCGTGGATGGGCCCCAATCGAGTCATCGCCGAACTCCCCGGTGCATGGTGCGCCAAGACCTGATCGTTCCACTTTTTCAACGAGCGTTACATGCTTTCCTTTGCGCCAATCTTCTATCGGGATGTGTTCGAAGACCGCGCGGCCCGGTCGCCTCGGTTCATTTGAGTCAGCTCCCGATCTTCGGGCAGAGCCAATGCCAAGCCAACGCTTTTCTTTCGCCGGGCCTGATCACCGGAAAGCCACACCAGACGGTTTTTGGAAACGCCGACGGGACCGGCTCCTCCACCGATCCGGCCGTGGCCAAGCACATTGCGATTTCAGAAGCGCTCGAACGCTGGGCTTTTTTCGAGACGCAACGAGAATCCGAGACGAAATTCGGCTTCGACCATGACCGTTCATCCAATGGCATGGCGGCCTATACGTCATTGCCCGCCACCGCGCCCGCAGAGGCCTGGGCCGAAGTCACAGACCCATTCGAACGCCGCTGGCTATATTACACTGGCCCGGAGGGGTATCTCTGCGAAATCGTTCCATCCCGATTTGAGGTGCCGCAAGCCTCACGGGCTTGACCAAGCCTCGCGAAATCCACACCCCCTCCCAAAACTTTGGTGTAGACCCGCTCTCTATAGGTAAAGTGGTGGACCCGATCAGGATCGAACTGACGACCTCCGCAATGCCATTGCGGCGCTCTTCCAACTGAGCTACGAGCCCATGAACTCTGCGAAGGGCTGTAAGATCAAAGTTTCGACTCTGATGGCAAGGACTTTTTGGGCGTTGCAGTCTCCCCAGGGTCTTTTGTTTTTGAACGAGTCTCCTCTGACATGGGCGGGACGCCCATGCCACGTGGCACGGGCGTCTCGCCCGTGGGCTCGTGCGATCGTTCCTCAAAACAAAAGACCATGGCAGTCTCCCTGGGTTAGCTGGGTCCGTAGGCGGGGACATTGGCGCTGCCTGCAGCCACGGCCGTTCCGGTCCATGCGGCATTGCAGGTTTCTGGTTTAATTCACTCAGCGCCCAGGTCGCTGTTGAGGGCGTGTGGTGGTCAGCTTAGTGAAGTCGCATGGCGGTCTGCGGATCAGCGGCGGCCTCTATAAATGCAGCCAGTTAAACCCTTTTTTTACGGTTCGAGGTTGCGCCAGAACCATTTCTTGCTGGCCGACATGCAAAGGTGAATGCAACCTCTAGTCCGTTCCCCTGGCTCTTTTACGCAAAATTGCTGCAATAACGTGACTCCCGTCGACGATTCCTCTAGCGTGCGTTCATGAGACTGAACCAGCCAACCAAGATTCTCTCAGCCGTCGGTGCAATGTGTCTTTGGTGCGCTGGCTTGGTGCACGGACGGACGGCAACAGGCGTCAACGGGCTCTATTACACGGGGATGAACACCCTTGGGACCGGTGCGCAAACCTAGGGTACACAGGAGTCGCATTGGAGCGTCACCTATGTATCCGGGAATGGATTGACGACCGCCGCGAATACAGGAGCAGCGTATATGCTTACTGCCACCGCTTTGAGTGGCTCCGGCTATACGCCTAACCAAGGCAGCGCGCAGTGGGTGACAGCCCCAGGTGCAACGATATCGGCGACGAATCTCACCGCCAATACCGGTGGCGACTTTCTGCCGGGCAATGGCAACACTGGGAGCAACGAAGGTGTTTTCGTCTACACGCTCGCGTTTCAGATCACCGGCTCGGGAGGGGCAGGCACCTTGGTGAAGAATGCCGTCTCGATCAGCCTGACAGTCGCGGCAGATGATCAGTACTCCATCTACGTGAACCCCGGTGGTTACGGTGGCAACGGAACGACTCTACCGACTGGAACGGCAGCCGCCTCTCGCCTCAGCGCTTGGACGAATACGACCGCCTCGGTCCTCCAGAACGGGACCAACGGCACCGGCACTTCAGGCAATTCCCAATTCTATATTGGCACCAATTACCTGACGATTGTCGTGGATAACACAAACAGCCAGACTGGTTCGTCGAATTCCACGGATCTCAATGCCAGCGGATTGCTGGTTTACGAGGTAAGCAACGCGGTGACGATCGACGGCACGCACATTCAAGGTTACGTCCCGGAAGTGGGTACTTGGCTGCCGATCGTTGGTGCGCTCGGGCTCTTTGGCTGGTTCCGCTGGCGCCGCCGGGCGAACGCAGTTTCAGCTGTCTAGGCCGAATTTCAGGAATTGTAGGAGCCTGCTTGCAGGCGATGATTGGAGCCGGGAACCAAGGAATCGCCTGCAAGCAGGCTTCCTACATCGATCAGGGGCTTGGAGCCCCCACTCGCTGGCGCTCGCAGTTGCTCGTCTTTGACCGCAAGAACCGTCCCGCGCGCGTCAGTCGCCCAGAGCGCTCTTGATCAGATCGGCTTCACGCGTCGCGAGGGCGGATTGGGGAATCTTTTCCAGCAACGCTCGCGCCTCCGTCTTGTTTCCGGTTCCTGCGAGGGCGAGTCCGTAGGCGAAGGCAAGTGCAGGTGATTTCTCTACCTCGGCCGCCTTCGGCTGGAGCAGGGCAAGTGCATCGGCGGCTCGGCCATTTACGAACATCACGAAGGCCCGGGTCGCCAGATAGGTAAGGTTCTGCGGATTGCGTTCCAGATCCTCTGTGGCGAGCCGTTCGGCAATCGCCCCGTCGTGGCCGGTGAGCGCCGCAAAGTAGACGAAATTGTTGGACACGTCTGCATCTAGCGGATGCGCAAAATGCAGCTGGCGGAACGCTCGGTATTGTCCCTCGGCATTGCGGCTCACTTGATAATGCCGCGCGAGCGTTCCCAAAGCCTGAATCGCATTCGGGCCGCCCTGGTCAGCCGCGGCCCACCACAGGACCTCCGCCTCGTCCACCAACCCCCAGGTGTAGATCGTGTCGCCGGCGAAAAGCGCGTGGGCACCGTTCGTGGCGGCGTGACTGCGCAAGGTGCGCCAGAATTCGTCCGCCTGGGCCTTGTCCCGCATCGCCCGCGCGCCTGCATGGCATAAGCCCACCGAAGGAAATCGACATCGCCCCAGTCGCCCTGCCGAGTCCGGTCTCGCAATTCCGGCCAGTCGGCCGTTTGCCGCAGAGCCTCCGCGCCAACCACTGCGAGGGGAGGATGCTTCAGGCCTTCCGGTGGCAGCGTCTTCATCCATTTGATGGCTTCCGCGCTGCGCCCGATCTGGTTCAACCAACCCACCAACTGGGCCGCCGCTTGCGGCGTGACTGCGTGGTTTTTCTCCAAGGTGGCCAGAGCGTCTGCGAAATGGCGCTCATCAGCTCTCGACAGTGCGGCCAGACAGTTCGGCATGTCGCCCACGGTGCATCCGGGATGGGCGCGCAACGCCTCGGCCCATTGCAACATCGCTGGCCGTTCATCCCGCGCCAGCGCATCCGCAAGCAGCGCGCGCAACGCGGCTGCGCCCCATTCCTGATCAGTCGTCCACTTTCCGAGCAAATCCAAACCGCGTTTCCGCTCCGCCGGGTCGGTGGCATTCAGCAAAATGAGCCCGAGGGGAACTTCGTCGGTCGCCACCGGACCGTCGAGTTGGAGCGCCGCTTCGAAATGGTCTTTCGCGGCAGTGAGTTTACCCCGCCGGCGCGCGAGTTCACCGATCAGACGTTGGGCGTAGGCGGAGCCGGTTGCGTCCCCGCTGGAGAGCTTAGCTAATGCGCGGTCCGCCTCCTCCGGCATGTCGGCCTGCAGGGCCGCGGACGCCCAATCCAGCATGTAGTGTGGATCTATGGCGCCGAGC
>PLOH01000009.1 GCA_003142955.1 Opitutia bacterium
AATTCCGGGCCCAGGTCGACCGCCGTGCCGCACCGCTGCCCGTAATACGACCGCATGGCCAGATACCACGCCCGCGAATAGACTTGCGGGCCGATGGAGAACTCCCAACTCGCGCCGATTCCGGGGACTTCCAGGTAATACTGGCCGCTCCGCGTCAGGCGGGTGAAGTCCGCCGCTTGCACACGGTCCCCGGAGTCGGGGTCGTCGACCGCCGCCGCCAGTTTTCCACGAAAGGCTACGGAGCCATTTTTCGCAGCGCGCACCGTGAACTGGGTCGCCGCACTCTTGGAAGACACCAACGCCACTTTGGGCGCGCTGGTCGGATAGCCTACCTGATCCACCTTAATGTCGGTAGTGGGCGCCGCGGCAAACGCCGGAGCGGCGAGCAGAAGAAGAAGAATCGATCGCATCATTCGATATCGTAACCCAACCACCGGTAGTGGCTGAAATGTGCGTTGAAGGGGTACAATCCGGCCTCAGGGCGAGCCTGCTGCCGTGGCGTTACACCGAGCGAGCGGGTGCCGGCCTGCGACATGCCGCCCGGCGCGACGCTCACGCCGCCGCCGGGTTTGGGACGCCAGCCGAGCCGTTGACGACGCCGCGACCCGCTGCTAGACTGCACGGTTGTGCCCATATCCGCTTTCGAAGACGCCTACGAGAAGATCACCAAGCTGGCGGCCACGTTTCAAGCCAACGAAGCCCGCTACCTGTCCTCCGACTACCAGGAGGCCCAGGTGCGCAAGGACTTCATCGACAAATTCTTTATCGCGCTGGGCTGGGACGTGAACCACGACGAGCAGACAAACCCCTACGAGCAGGAAGTCAAAGTGGAGCCGGCCGTCTCGGCTGCCGGTCAACGCCGTGCCGACTACGCTTTCCACCTCGCCCCGAACTACCTCGATGTCCGCTTTTTCGTGGAAGCCAAGAAGCCCCACGGTGACATCGCAACCGCCGACAACTACTTCCAGACCATCCGCTACGGTTGGAACAACGGCACGCCGCTGGCCGTGCTAACCGACTTCAAGCAATTCCACGTTCTTGACTGCCGCTATAAGCCTGACATCGACCGGGCGTTGCACCGCCACGTTGCCAGGTATCATTACAGTGAGTACTCCGACCGCAAAAAACTCGCCGAGATTTACTGGCTATTCTCGCACGAGGCCATCGCTGACCGCTCACTTGAGAAACGCGCCAAGGAACTGCCGAGGCCGAGCGGCAAAGCCGTCCAACGCGGCTTGTTCCCCGGCGGCTACCAGAGCATTGACGAATCTTTTCTCGAGGAACTCGACGAACATCGAACCGCTCTGGCCCGGACTTTCAAGAGCAAGAACCCGGCGCTTGACGGCGAGACGCTGACCGAACTGGCCCAACGCACCCTCGACCGTCTGGTCTTCACTCGCTTTCTCGAAGACAAGGGCATCGAAGCCCAGCGCATCGTGGGTAGTCTCGGGGACGACGGCACGGCGTGGGAGGACTTCGTCACTGCGAGCCGACGCCTCGATGCCGTCTACAACGGAGTCGTCTTCAAGCGCCATACGCTCCTCGACGACGACAAGTTCCGCGTGGACGAGACCGCCTTTGCCGCCATCTGCAAGGAGCTCGCGCACGTCAATTCGCCGTACGATTTCAACGCCATCCCCATACACATCCTCGGCTCGATCTATGAACGCTTCCTGGGCAACGTCGTTGTCGCCACGGAGAAGCGGGTTCGCATCGAGCCCAAGCCCGAGGTTCGCAAGGCTGGCGGCGTGTACTACACGCCCGAATATATCGTTCGGTACATCGTCGGGGAAACCATCGGCCGGCTCATCCGGGGCAAGAGTCCCGACCAAATCGCGCAGATGCGCTTTGCCGATATCGCGTGCGGCAGCGGCTCGTTCCTTCTAGGCGTTTTCGATCTGCTGCTGACCTATCACGGCCACTATTACAACGAGAACCCTAAGAAAGCCCGCGCAGGCGACTGCGTCACTCAGGACGGCAGACTCTACCTGTCACTCCGCAAGAAACGCGAAATCCTGCTCAACAACATCTACGGAGTGGACATCGACGCCCAAGCCGTCGAGGTCTGCCAGCTATCTCTTTACCTCAGGCTGCTCAAGGATGAAACCACTGGCACCGCCCACCAGTATTTGCTGGACTTCGCGCACACCGCAAAAATGAAGACGCTGCTCCCCGACCTGAGCAAGAACATCCGCTGCGGCAACTCGCTCATCGGCACCGATATTTTGGAGGGAGGGCTTTTCGTCAGCGAGGAGGAACGCAAGCTAAACGCGATGGACTTCGAGGACGCGTTTCCGGAAGTGATGAAGCGTGGCGGCTTCGATGCGATCGTTGGCAACCCGCCGTACATAAGCATGCTTCTGCTTGACAAGAGCCAAGCTGCAGAAACCAAAGAGTACTGGAAGCGGACGTACCGCTCTGCATCTGGCGCGTTCGACATATACATTTTGTTCGTGGAGAGGGCAGTTACTCTGGTCCGGGATGGGGGTTTTGTTTCTTACATCGTGCCGAATAAATTCCTTGCTGCCGAATACGCGGT
>PLOH01000157.1:0-29182 GCA_003142955.1 Opitutia bacterium
ACAGCATACCGGGTTCGAATCCCGGTGGTATGCCGGCGCGAACGGGCCAACGCGTTGACAGCAATTCGGTAATCCGAAATCATGGCCGAAGCGGAGTTACCCCTCATGTTTACCCCAACCCTTCTGCGTGCGCGCTCTCTTGACGAGCCCGGTGTGGGAATACTACACGTCGGGATCAGCGAGGGGGTCGTCGGGCAACCGGCGGCCCTGCCGGACCTATGCTGACGAAGACCTTCAGGCTTGCAGCCGCCATTGCGTTTGGGTTGGCATGCTGCGAATTGTTCTCGGCTGAACAAGGGGAACCCAGCCCTGAGAGCGCACGAATGCGCGTGCTGAAGGAATCCTTTGACCGCGGAGTGCCCGGCGCTGAACGAGCGTTCTGGGACGAGGTAAGCGTAAAGGGTTCTCCGCTTGTCGAAGCGATCAAAGGGCGACCAGGATACGCCCGAGTGACCTTCCTTTGGAAGGGCGTCTCCGCCGAAACCCGCAGCGTCAGGCTATTCAGTGGGCCCCAAATCACGAGCCATTATGGGCATCTGGACTTCGTTCACCTTCCCAGGAGCGATGTCTGGTTCCTGACTTTGGACGTGCCAACCGGCTGGCGAGTAGGGTACATGCTGGCCGAGAACGTAGACCCAAAAGGCTCTCCGAACACCGTCACAAGCGATCCTCTCAATCCGCGCCATTCGGAGCAGGATCCATTGGTCCCTGTGCCCGTCACTCAGCTATATTCAATTTTTGAAACGCCGGGCGCGCCACCGGAGCCTTGGCTCCGGCGCCATGAGGGGCTCCCCGCGGGAACAGTCGAGATTCGCAAGGTACGCAGCCGGATGCTTGGCAGCGAGAGGACCATCGAAGTTTATGTGCCCCACGGCCTCGGCTCTTTCGAAGGGCCCATAGGCAGCCTCTACCTCTTCGATGGCGAGGAATATTTGCGTGACATGCGCGTTGCCGACGTTCTCGACAATCTGATCGGCGAGCGCCGGATTGCTCCGTTAATCGCCATAATGATCCATGATCTGCCCGGCGATGATCGTGCCCGCGAACTTTCGTGTGACCTCAATTTCACGGAATTCTTGGCCACCGAGCTGGTCCCGTGGGTTCGCAGCAATTTCCGAGTGAGCGCAGATCCCCGGCGAACTGTCATCGGCGGCGAGAGCCTGGGCGGATTAGAAGCCGCCTTTGCCGCCTGCAAGCACCCGGAACTGTTTGGCGCGGTCCTTGCTCAGTCGGGATCGTTTTGGTGGCGGCCGAATTCTGCGTCATTGGCAAACGGCAAGCCGTGGATGGCCGAACAATATACGCAAGGACCCCGATTGCCGGTTCGCTTTTTCTTGAGCGTCGGACGGGACGAGATCGTCCCTTCAGGCGCCAACAGTTTGTTTGATCTCCGCCAGATGCGGGACGCGCTCGTCGGCCATGGCTATGACGTGAAATACGAGGAAATTGAGGGACAGCACGACCCGATCAACTGGCGCCTCACTTTGCCGGACGGTTTGATAGCTCTAGATCCCGTGCCGGCGCGTTAACGCGGACAGCGCCGAGGCGCACGAGAGAATTGGCCCAGGGCCGCAGATTTTAATCGGTGCATTGTGCGGGCGACGCGGAGCATTCTGCCTGCTGTCGTTTACGCCCCTGTTCGCCACTGATCCTGTGGGACGACCGCCTGTCTAAAGTTTGCCGCTCAGGAGCAGCCGTGCCGTAGATTGCCAACCGATGGATTCCGCTCCCGCCACTTCTGTCTCGGTTGCCGAGATAGGCCTTTGAGCGTCGGCAGCAAAGACACGATATTCGTCATGGATAATAACCCCGAAATCGGAGACATGGTGACGAAGTATCTGGCTATGAACGCAGCGGCGATTGTCGTGCTGGCTGTGCTGTCGTACGTTGGCAGCGTATTGATCTTAGCTTGGCTGGAATCACTAGAAAAGTGGTGGAATGCGTCGGAATGGAGAAGGTACGGCAATCTCAGCCTAAAGAGAACGCCGAATGAGGCGCCACTGCCGACACCGGCCAGCGGGGTGCCGGCTGCCTGCGCACCGACCACGCTGCCGTCTAATGAAGCAGGTCGTTGAAAGGTTGGACAAAGAGAGCATGACACCCAAGGAAGGAGCATCCTGTCGAGCTGAGCGCGACACTTGGTACTTCCCCGCCCGGTTGAATCGGAAGCAGTTCGCGATTCGATGGTTTCTTTTGGTAGTATGCTTTGTAGGTACTATATTGCTCCTTGGCTTTTTTGGGGCAACCCAGCCTACGGTTTCCTTGATCGTGTTTTTGGGCTGCCTCCTGGGCTGCCTCTTGTATTTGATCGTTGGCCTGGCTTGTCCTCGGTTGAAGAGTGCGGGACTATCGCCTTGGGTTCTTCTTCTCTGGTTGGTCCCCGTCGCGAATGTCGCGATTGTCCTTTTGCTATTTATTGCACCTCCGGAGAAGACGGACCAACCAGGCCTAGACAATTTCGGGGGTGGGCCCCGGAGTGGCCTATTGTCAAAATCCAAGAAGCGTCTCGCAGTTTATGTTGTTGCTGCGCTCGCAATCGCGACGGCGCTTTTCTTTTATCCATCAGGGAAAGCGGCCCACTCGATGACCCGCGAGGCCAAGTCACTTAGTCGCGACCAAGCCGTCGGCAAATCCCAATTCATAACGGTGGAGCCGGGAGTTGCGCTTGAGGTAGTCGATTTTGGTGGGTCTGGCCGAACGCTTGTCCTGCTGGCAGGGCTTGGCGTCTCAGCCCATGAGTTTGATCGTTTTTCTGCTGAATTGACTCGAAGCTATCACGTTTACGCGATCAGCCGTCGCGGGTTCGGCGAGTCCAGTGTTCCCGCCTCAGGGTATTCCGCCAATCGTCTTGGTGACGACGTTTTGGCTGTTATGGACGCGTTGAAGTTAGTTCGCCCGGTTCTGGCCGGCCACTCCCTCGCCGGCGAGGAGCTGAGTTCTTTGGCGACGCGCTATCCGGAGAGGGTTGCCGGTGTCATCTACTTGGATGCCGGTTACGCTTACGCACTGTACGACCAAGTTCACGGAGATCTTCTCCTGAATCTCTGCCCGTTATTTAGGGCGTTGGAGGCGCTGGTTCCTAATCGATTCCTGAGCCCAGCGATGCAGATTGTATTTGGGCAGAAAAAGTTCACCGAACTTCACGTGCCGGTTTTGGCTTTCTTTGCGGTTCCACACGACCTTAGCTGGCAGATCAAGAACAATGCTTCCGCCCGGGAAAAAGCTGAAGCATTGGATTTCGTTCAAACGGAACGCCAGGTGAAAGCCTTCGAACGCCAAGTGCCTACTGCAAGAGTCGTACGTTTGCCCCATGCCAAACACACGATCTACAAGGAGAAAATGGCCGAGGTGGTGGGGGAGATGAAGGCGTTTATCGACGCATTGCCGTTTAGTGGCACCACACCTGAACCGGAAATACAATCCGATCAGCCCAAGCCGCCGCTGCAGGCGCCGACCAGCGGCACGCCAGCTGCTAACGCTGCCGTCGGGCACGCCTCGTCTTGAGCGGCACGAAGAAGGGCACTATGGCATTCACGTCAACGTTCGGCATAGGATGACACGCAACACGCCAACTCACATCGACAGAATGCGGAGGAGGTTGGCTCATCTTCGCGCGTTTGTAAGTTTTGCTCTCGTAGCAGCGGCTCAGTTTCTGAGTCCGGCGGCTGCCGCTGACCCAGCATCGAAGATAGATCCCCCTGCTTGGTCATACCGACACACAAAGGAAGAAATCCAGGCGTTTGGAGCGGGTTTCGCAGATCAAGACCCCGCAAAGAAGGACGCCCGAGATATCAGGGAGATGAGAATCAGAAGACTATTGAGGCAACAGGCCGATAAGCGATGAGAGCGGTGCCGAGAACCTTTCTGCCGACCGCAGCAACGGCACGCCGGCTGGTGGCGCATCAGCCCGGCCGCCGCCCGGCACTGCAGGCCGATGACGCTCCAGAAGCGAGGGCTGGGAGACCTGAGGTTTATATTGCCCGAGTATTGACCAAACGGGTCCATTTCGCGTGTTTTGCTCGGTTCTGTTCTCTCCGGACGAAAACCTCGTAAGTGAATTACCGTTGGGGACTACTGTAGAACGCCTGCTAAACGTCGAGGACAGACTACCGACGTTTTCCCGGTGGTGGTTCAAAAACAGCATACCCGGTTCGAATCCCGGTGTTAAGGCCTCATAACACTGACTGACCTCGTGGCTATCGATCAAACTTATGATTTGGCTGAACAGGCTCGCACCACTTATCTCGTGCCCAGCCGTGTTGGTGGGGGTGGTCGTTTCGCTTTTCATACACCGCGATCAACACACCCCCGCCTGGTGCAGGGTTTGACCCCGATTTTGATCGCCGGAACGATGTCTAGGCCGATTTTCTGTCACATTCTTTCCTTTATTGGTCCTTATATAATAAGATGACCACAATTGAGACCAAACGCGTAGCTGGACCCAACGATGCTGAGCTGGTAGCCGGCTGCTTGGAGGGGAGACGAGAAGCGTTCCGCCAGATCGTCGAACGGTATCAGTCGTTGATCTGCTCACTGGCATATAGTGCCACTGGCAGCGTGAGCCAGAGTGAGGACGTGGCGCAGGAAACGTTCCTCAGTGCATGGAAGGATCTTGGGCTTCTACGTGAACCGGACAGACTCCGTGCCTGGCTGTGCGGTATTGCCCGGAACCGAATTCTAAGAATCGTGCGCGGGCAAGTGCGTGACCCAATGAATGACGCTATGCCATTGGAAAACGCGCACGATTGCCCAGCGGGCGATTTGCTCCCATCTGAGCTGGCCTCCCGAAGGGACGAGGAGGCGATTCTTTGGCGAACCTTGAAGGTTTTGCCCGAAATTTTCCGGGAGCCTCTCATCCTTTTCTATCGCGAGAATCAGTCGGTCGAGGCGGTGGCAACGGAACTGGAATTATCCGAGGATGTCGTCAGGCAAAGATTATCGCGTGGGCGCAGCTTATTGAATGTGGAAGTGCAGTCCTTCGTGGAGCACACGCTGCGTCGAACCGCACCGGGCCCGGCATTTTCAAACTCCGTGATTCTGATGCTTCCGCTCGCTGCAGGCCCAGCAGCAACGGCGGCCCTATCGATCGGAACAAAAGGCTTGGTGGCGAAATTGGGATTTCTGGCCGTGTGGATGACGCCGGTAGTGCTAACTCCGTTTGTTGGTACTCTTGGTGGCATCGCGGCGCAATGGCTGATTATTCTTGGCGCACCGCCTGAGCCAAGACTGCGGGTCAAAACGATGGGGCGACTGCTCATTTTCTGGGTGCTCCTGATGGGAGCTACGATAGGCGTCCTAGCTGCAATGCGTTCATTAGGGCACCACTTCGAATGGAGCGACCGGATATTTGTCACCGCATTGGCGGGCTTTTGGCGGCCCCAAGTAGCATCAGTCGCCACGTCGACGAGGATGATTGTTTCTCTGATGGTCGGTGTGGTTGCGGGGATTCTAATTCGCGAAGTAGCCAGAAGGAATGGATGGAAGATTTGCGAAGGCAGTCGGATCGGCATAAATCTATCTCGCGACTTAAAATGCCCAAGATGTGGAGCTCCTGCGCAAACAATCCGAATCCCAAAGAACTTCAGGCAGGCGCTGTGGGGCGGTTCGACCTGTGCTCGATGCGGTGCCGAATACGACAAATGGTCGAGGCTCATCCCGGGAAGGAATTCGCAGGGTTGATCCGGCGAGCAATCTATGAATCCGATCCCAAACTGATCGTGACCTAGGCGGATGAGCGAGCATGGAGGATCGAGGAAGACTGAGCACAAGGGAATATTGTCCAACTATTGACCAAACGGGTCCATTTCGCTGCTTTTGGCCGGGTTCAATATCTTCGGCCGATAATCTCGTAAGTTAATTACCTTTAGTGACTACCGGCGTTTTCAGGGCTGTAGTTAAAAAACAACATACACGGTTCGAATCCCGGTGAGGCGCTGCGCGGAACTGGCCAACGCGTTGACAGTAATTCGAGAATCGCGAAGCATGGCGACATCCGATTTACCCCCAATGATCCTCCCAACCCTTCTGCCCGCCCGCTCAGATGACGAGCCCGGTGCGAGAATATCCTGATGAGATCGCAATCGAAGGCAGCGAGACGTCGCTATCACGCGCATGCAGGTCCGCGTGCCGAATTGCTTAACGGGATACTTTTGGCAACCTTTTGGCAAAGGCTACTCGGGTACTGCGTCGACCTTCTGATCGCTGTCATTATTTGGTTCCCACTTGAATCATCCTGGCGATATTTCTTCCTTCACGAGACCAACATTCACATCGTTTGGGACTTTCACGAAGCTGGGAACATCATAGTGATGGTTCTCTATTGGGGGCTGGCTAACTATTTTGGCAACGGACGGACCCCCGGCAAGCTGGTAGCACGCACACAAGTTCTGTCGCTTACAAGTGAGCGAATGGGCCGCTGGCAATCCGTCGAGCGCGGGCTGGGCTATGGCGCTGCGGTGCTGGAGCTAGGATTGGGGTTCTTGCAGTTCTTTTGGGATCGCAATCGGATGTGTGCGCAAGATCGCCTCGCTGAAACAATTGTGATCGACGTGAGAAAGCAGCAACCCCCAATAGCTGGCGTCGAGTCCGAAGAAGGTAGGTACTAAAAGGCACGCCTAACCCTCCGCTCAACTCGGACCCCACCTGCATTGTCTTCCTCTCTCTCTCAGCTTCGCGCTTCCTCGGCTCCGCTCACCGCCTCGGTGCAGGCGGGGCCGGTTAACTCATGGCCCTCCGACTACGATATCACCACCTAGGGATTCCGACGAATGAAGAGTTTTCTGGATCGCTGTATCTACCCGCTCTGAAAATGACGGTGTCAGATCACATGGCGACGCCATATGGAATTCAGTGGATGCGATTTGACGACGACTGCACATTTCCAGAGCTGGTGAAGCGATTACCGCACGTCGCCTTTGAGGTCGACGACCTTCGAGAGGCAATCCGGGGAAAGAAAGTGATCATCGAACCAAACGAGCCTGCACCCGGTACCCTTGTGGCGTTCATCGAAGAAGCGGGTGCTCCCATCGAGTTCCTTCAATTCGGTAAGAAAAGCGCCCCGCAGCCGCCGACCGGCATCACGCCGACTGCTGGCGCAACCGGCGCGCCAGGCCTTTGACGTTGACTGACTGGGCCGAACAGAGGCTGAAACGAATATTGCCCATTTATTGCCGGCAGATGGGTACATTTCGCTGCTTTTGATCGGTTCCGGTTTCTTCAGCCGAGAACATCGTAAGTAAAACGCTACGAGGGACTACCGACGCCATTACGTCGGCATTCCAAAAACAACATACATGATTCGAATCCCCGTGTGAGGCTGAGCTAACATGCCAGCGCGTTGACAGTCCTTCGCGAATTGGGAAACACCACGACGACGGTCAGCACTCGCGTTGCCAGATCAGTCATTTCGCCGTTCAATCCAGGCGAATCCCGGCTCCCGGCCCCAATTATGAGATTCGAACACTTTGCGCTTAATGTCCCCGATGTTCGTACGATGACGCATTGGTACGTCGAACACCTCGGATTCAAGGTCGCCCGCCAGCGGGAGGATCCTCCCCACACCCGTTTTCTCTCCGACGATACCGGCCGGGTGGTCGTAGAGCTCTACACCAACCCTCTGGCGGCGATAACCGCCTTCCCGGCCCAGCACCCGCTGATGTTTCATCTTGCCCTGGTGGCGGTGGATGCGCGGGCCGAATGTCGCCGGCTGGAGCAAGCCGGGGCCAAGCTCTTTCTCGAAGAACCGCAGGCCGATGGCTCGATGTTGATCATGATGCGCGATCCGTGGGGCATGCCGATTCAGCTTTGCCAGCGCGCCAAACCGTTCTAGCAGCCGGTGATCGTAGCGAGATCGATGATCGCGGCGGATTTCATCCTGCAGCGCTCGGATCATTGTTTCGGAATCGGGGATGCGCGGCGATTGCAGGCTTCAGTCACGGACCAAATCGTCGGCCACTCGCTAACTCCGATGGCCGCGAGCATCTTTTTGCAGCCCGATCATCTGTTCAACTCCCAGTCGTCTATTTGAGCATGGCGGCGGTGCCGGCGAGTGCATCGGTGGGCAGCGAGACCTCGTGGTTTTCGCCATCGATCTTCAGATGCAGTTTCGGCAACTTCTGTGTCGGCTCGGCAACCCGCGTCGCGCCGGCCGCGGTGAGCACCAGGCACGGCGCGTCGACTTCAATCCGCCGGCCGTCGGGGAGCACCATCTCCCCCGCGGTCCAGAACGCGATCGCGACCTTGCCGCCGGACAACTCGACAGCCTGCTTCGTCGTCGAATTCTCCAGGACCCGCGGTTGAGCCGTGGTTCCGATCGGGGTCATCGTGTACGCGTAGTGCGACGCCCGAGGTTGGCGGCCGTGGTCCAGCCAGAGCGTGAAGACCTCCTGCGTCACGTCCGCCGGAGGCGTCTGGGGATTGTCGAACACGCGCCGCCAGTTTCCAGTGACGGGACCGGCGTCGAGCCGCAGCGCGGCGCCGTCCAGGACGGTGTAGCGCCAGCCGTCGTGTTCGACGGCCGTCGTGTCGCTCAGGATATGGTTCCCGGGGGGGAGGGTCCGGGTTTTGCCGTCGGCCTCGACCCGCACCGCGCCGCGCAACCGGCATTGGTTGATCGTCGTCGCCACCGGGTCCGGGCTCGTGCCCACGATGTCGGCGCCGAGGCAGACCACCGTGTCGCGAGAGAAGAACCATGCCTTGTGGGCGCTCACACCGTCGCGCACATAGTCGAGCACTGCGGCGCCGTCCGAGCCGTCGGAGATGCCCCCGACGAAGTCCCGCGGCACCGCAGAGGTCCGGTACTCCGGCGGCGCAAACTGGGCGCACGTGATCCCGGGCAACTTGCGCCAGTCCCAGACCGGGAAGATGTCCTCATACTCGTCGCCTTCCCGGTAGAGATACAGCGCGCCGTCGGCGGTGTGATACCCGGAGAGATTCTCGCTGTTCACCAGCTCGGCGCCGATCACCCGGGTCGAAGACATTTTCAGCGTCGCCGCAAAAACGGGCTGCCGATGGACCAGGTAATCCGACCGCCAGAAAAACCGGTTGCCCACCAAGTCGTTCGCTGCGCCGGGTCGGTTGCGGGCAATGTAGGCGCGGTAGGCCGGAGCCTGGGACGGATCAAAACTGGCCGCCTGCGCCATCACCTGGGCGATGGTGGCGGTCTTGGTCCGCGGCGAATGCGGCATGAGTTGCCGGGCGCACGAGCTGGTATCCATGGCTCCACGCCACGAAATCCAGTTTTGGCCCTCGATCAGGTAGCTGCGAAACGCGGCGAGTTTCCCAGGTGGCAGCTGCCACGGCGTGCCGCGCAGGATGGTGCTCCACCGCGCGGTCTCGACGGCGAACGCCATCCCGTAGTTGCCAAACTGCAGCTGGGCGCCGTGCTGGTGGAAGCTGAAGTCCGGCTGGAGGCCCTCTGCGGTCGAGACCTGCACCTCGCCCCAGATCGTATCGGCGGCGGCGCGGATCGCCGCCTCGTCGCCGGCGAGCACGCCGCGCATGAGCGCGATGCCGGCCAGCCAGACCCGGTTCTGACCGGTGCGCCCGATCGGGTACCGCGCCAGCGACGTGCCAGTGGCGTAACGCAGCTCGGCCTCCTTCAGTTCCTCGCCGAGGAGCAGTGCCGTCATGCCGATCGTTTTCGGAATGCCGATCTCGTTGTACCACCAATTCGGACACTGGAAATCGTGGGCGATCCAATACCCAAACGCCCGGTGGGTGGCCGCCAGCAAGATCGCGCGGTCGGCGGCCGCAGCGCCGGACTGGTTGGCGGCAGCGGTCATTGCGACCATCCGCGTGCAGTGGTCCTCGGGGGGCCAGCCGGAGCGCGCCTGCGAAGCATAGTCGAGGTCCGGCCACCGACCGTCCGCTGCCAGCGCCTGCTCCAGGTAGCGCGCTTTGTTGGGATCGGGGGCTGGCTCGTTGGAGTCGCGCATGGTGAAGGCGTCGTCGCCCCCCAGGTAGAAATCGCGGAACTGCCGGGAGACCTGTTGGATCGCGGGCGCACGCCCGGGTAGTTCGGTCGCGCCGGCGACAACCCCGCCTCCGAGGCCGGAAAGCAAGAGGAACAACCCAATCTGGAAGCGCTTCATCGGCAAAATACTCGCGAGCGTTCTTGTCCAGTGCAATCCAAGTCCCAGCCGGTCAGGCATCGAGCGAGGTGGGTGCTGGCAGGCAACGCCGACAAGATTTAGGTTCCGCGCATCTCTACAAACCGGTTCGATCGCCGCACCTGATCAAAAAACCGCAGCAGAATCCACCGGATTCGAGTCCCGGTACGGAGGCTGCGCAGACACAGCCAACACATTGACAGTATTTCGCGAATCGGAAATCGTGCCGGCGATGGCCATACCCCGATGATTACCCCAACCCTTCTGCGTGCGCGCTCTCTTGATGAGCCCGGTGCCGGAATACCGCACCCCGGGGTCAGCGAGGGGGCCGTCGGGCAATTGGCGGTCCTACCTTGATGGCAAAAAATGATCACGGACTCATAATGAAAGCCGCGTGGTTAGGGATCTTACTCTGCCTGGGGTTTTCTGTGGGCCCGTGCCGGATGTCAGCGGCGCCGGATAGCGAGCGCGAGTTGGATGCCCGCTTCGTTGGCTGTTGGAAGTACGCGACCGGTTTCGGCGTCGTGTTTTTCCACTCTGCGCTCCCGAATGGCGATTTTGAACGTAGTATGTACGAACGCGGGAAGTTCATGTTCGCGTCTCGGGGAAAGTGGTATGTGGAAGGAGGCGTATTCCATATCGAAATCTCGAAACGCCGTACGCGCGAAAGTGGGGAAGAGTATTTGCCGGCACACGCACGATTTGACCAGACCATTGTTGCGGCGGGAGAAAATTGGTACGAAGTAAAGGAACCGTCGGCGCTCCACGTAATCCACTGGGTGAAAATCTCAGACGTTACTGAAGAAGTTACCAAAGCCAAGAATCTGCGGAACCAGGCGGTGCAGTCGACGACCAAGTCTGTTCCGCACCCTGCGGATCAGGAGGCGCGCCAGCCGTAGGTCTCGACTGGCCTTCAACGCTGGGCAGAATGAAATCTCATGAACATCGCTGAAGCTCAGAAGGAAATACGGTTCCATTATGCCGGCGGATTCTACGGACAACTTGTGTCATCTGTGCTATGGGCAATCTCTGCATCCTTTGCTGCTTTCGCATCACCCACCATCGCGATTGCGACGCTGGTTCTCGGTGGTTTCCTGATTTTTCCGTTCACGGAGTTACTTACGCGAGTCAATCGAGCTCCTCCGATAAGCAGGATGAACGAGCTGAGCGCACTCGGCATGCAGATCGCCTTTGTCCTCCCGACTTCCATGTTGTTACTTTTCCCTGTGACCCGATACAGCGTCTATTTGTTCTATCCCGCGATGATGATATTGCTCGGTGCTCACTACATTCCTTTCGTTTTTCTATATGGCATGCGAATCTACGCGGGGCTCGCCGCTTTGCTTGCAGGCGGTGGGGTATTTGTCGCCCTGACGTGCGGGAGCCAGTTCAGTATCGGTGCGTGGTACACTGCTGCGGTGCTTTTCCTTTTCTCTCTGCTAGCAAAAGCGATCGTGGCGAAGGAACGAAAATGCGGTGTGCCCAACAAGACGGCAGACTCGATGACCTCTAGTGGCACTTCGGCTGCGGAGCAACCTCGGGTGCCACCCTCGGCCACGAGTCACCTGTAACGTTGGGCGAAGCGATATGCGATTAGTCACTTACTTCCTCGGTGTCTTTATCGGTGCCGTTTGCAATGCAGCGACGCCAGTTGACGAGATCGAGTCGTTGTTGCATTACATCGGCACAATGGAAAGCACATCGATTGTTCGTAACGGCGATGTGCATACGCCAAAAGAAGCCGAGGCGCATCTTCGGCTTAAGTGGACCAAACAAAAAGCGCAAATTGCGACGGCTGAAGACTTCATTCGCCTCTGTGGCACAAAATCGTCGATGTCCGGGAAAGCTTACGTGATCAGGTTTCAAGATGGGCATGCGGAAGACTCAGCGGCTGTTTTGTCTAAGCAGCTACAAGTAATTCGCGCAGCGTCTCTGCCTGAAAATAATGTTGCACCGAACAAGGCGGCGCAGTCGACGACCCCGTCTGTCACGCCCCCTGCGGGGCAGGAGGCGCGCCAGCCGTAGGTCTCGGCAGGCCTTCAACGACGGTGAAATGGGACAAGCCGTATGACTGACACTGAGGGCAGATTCACTCAGGTGCTGGCGGCCGCTGGAAGGCCCGCGGTATATTGCCCAATTATTGACCAGATGGGTCCATTTCGCTGCTTTTGCTCGGTCCCGGTCTCTTTGGCCGATAATCTCGTAAGGCAATAGCCGCGAGGGGCTACCAGCGGATTTTGAGCCTCGCTCCAAAAACAGCATACACGATTCGAATCCCCGTTGAGAGGCTGCGCCGGGCACGGACAGCGCATTGACAGTTTTTCGCAGATCGGAAATCAAAAAACGCCGATGTCTTCACTCGGCCTTGAGGGCAACGAGCGGATCGACGCTTGCGGCGCGTCGGGCGGGGAGGAGGCACGCGGCCGCGGCAACGAGGGCGAGCAAGGCGGCGATCGCAGCGAAGGTGAGCGGGTCGTAGGCGCTTACGCCGAAGAGCATCGAAGCGAGAAAGCGTGTGAGAAGCAGCGCGCCGACCAGACCACCGCCGAGCCCGAGCGCGATCAGTCGGCCTCCTTCGGAAAGCAACAGACGAAGAATGTCGCTGCGTTGGGCGCCGAGCGCCATGCGGAGGCCGATCTCGCTGGTGCGCTGATTGACCGAATACGCCATGACACCGTAGATGCCGACGGCCGATAGCAGCAGAGCGACGGCGGCAAACGCGGCGAACAGCGATGCGGAGAAACGCTGCCGGGCGACGGAGTGCGCGACCAGGCTGTCCATCGAGGCGAAACCGTAGACCGGTTGGTCGGGATCGATGGATTTGATCGCTGCGCGCACGGTGGCAGCCAGTCCGGGTCTCGCATTCGGAGCCCGGACGACGACGTTGAGAAACGGAAACGGACTTTGCACGAACGGCTCGTACATCTGGCTCAGCGCTTCGCCATCGAGTCCGTAATGTTTGGTGTCGGCAACGACACCGACGATCTCGCGCCAACGTTCCGGACCGACTGTCATGTTAATGCGCTTGCCGATTGGATCGACGCCGGCGAAGTAGCGCTTCGCCATAGTCTCGCCGATGATCGCCACCGGCGCGGCGCCGGCGACGTCGTGCTCGTCGAAGAACCGCCCATGGACGAGGCGGATTCTCATCGTCTTGGAGTAGTCTTGCGTGGTGGCGTAATAGCTGGCGCTGGTGAAGTGCCCCGGCATCGGGCGGGGTTGGTCCTGGCGGAAGAAATCCAGCACGTAATCGTTGTCCGAGAACGGCATGATATGCGCGGCGCCGACCGATTCTACGCCAGGAATTGCGGCGATCGTGGCGGCCGCCTGCTCGACGAACGCAGCCTGGTGCGGTCCGTCGCCGTAGCGTTGCGGCGGAAGATTCAACCCCATCATGAATGCTCCGCGCGGATCGAAGCCGGGGTTGACAGCGTTGAGTCGGGCGAAGCTGCGCACCAGCAGCCCCGCGCCCACCAGCAGAACCAGGGCGATCGCGACCTCGGCGATTACGAGCGCGCTCCGCAACCGGCTGTGTCCGCCGCCGGCGCCGCGCGCGCTTTCCTTGAGCGTCGCATTGAGATCGAGGCGCGCAGCCCGCAGTGCGGGAGCCAGCCCGAAGACGAAGCCCGTGGCGATCGAGACGGCGACGGTGAAGAGCAGCGCGCGCCCGTCGATTGTGATCTCGGTGGCCCGCGGCAGATTTTCGGGCGCCATGGCCAACAACGCGGCAAGAAGCCAGTGCGCGACGAGGACGCCGAGAGCGCCGCCGAGCAGCGCGATGACGAGGCTCTCCGTCAGCAACTGCCGGATGATCCGGGCCCGACTCGCGCCTTGCGCGGCGCGGACGGCGATTTCCTTCGTCCGGGTCGACGCGCGGGCGAGCAGAAGGTTGGCGACGTTCGCGCAGGCGATCAGCAGAAGAAACCCGACGGCGCCGAGCAGAGCATAGAGCGCAGGGCGTACGTCCCCGATGGTTTTGTCGATCAAAAGCGCTGTCCGCACGCTCCAGCCCTTGTTCGAATCGGGAAACTGCAACGCGAGCCGTTCCGCCACCTGCTTCATTTCGGCGTCAGCGTTTTCCAAGGAAACTCCAGGGCGCAGCCGCCCGATCACATCGATGTAATGGCTGCCATGCTATTGGCGCTGATGAGCGGTGAAAGCGAAGGGAGCGATCACATCGATGTCGCGAAACGACTTCGGCATCACGCCGACGACGACGAACGGGCGGCCGTCGAGCTGAAGCGTTTGGCCGAGGGCGTCGGAGCGGCCGCCGAACTTCCGTTGCCAGAAGCCATAGCCGAGCAACGCGACGGTTCCGGCTCCGGGCGCGTCCTCCTCGGGGCGGAAGTTTCGGCCGAGCAGCGGCTGGAGACGCAGAGTCGGAAGGTAGTTTGCGCTTACACGTAGTGCGGTGAGCCGCGCCGGCTCGCCCGTGCCGGTGAGCGTGTAGGAGCTCTCCTGCGATGAGGCAATGGATTCGAAGTTCTTTGCCTGCTCCTGCCACGAGCAGAAATTACCCGGCGACACCGAGAATTCCGGGTAGTCAGGAAGGTTGGTTTCCCAGATGGACACGAGTCGATCGGACTCGGGAAACGGCATCGGTCGCAGCAGCACGCTGTCGACGACCGAGAAGATCGCGGTGCAGGCACCGATGCCGAGCGCGAGCGTCAGGATGACGACGGCGGTGAAGCCGGGCGCTTTGGCGAGCGTGCGGAGAGCGTAGCGGAGATCGTGGAACATCGGAGTGTTGGCTGCGGAATTGGAGGAAGAGCGGTGGTCCGCGAGTCCGTGTTTGCAGGCGGCGTGCCAGAAGGGCGGCGCTTTTGTAAAGAACAGATGGGCAACAGTAAGATCGTTGCTTGGGAATGCACGGCCCGATTGGGCGCACCGGCGGTGGGAAAGCTCTTTCCCGCATTTGGGACGGGATCAGGCAACCGGGTTTCCGGCCGAAGCAGAGGAAAACTGGCTGGGGAGAAGCGGCCACCGGTTCCTTTCTCTTCCTTCGCTGCTGGCGCGTCCAGTCAGATGCCACGATGATGCACCTCCAGCTGGTGAAATTTCCGGGGCATGTCATATTGCCCGAGTATAGCCGGGTACATTCCGCTTGTTTTCCTCGGTTCCGGTCTCTTCGGCCGAAAACATCGTAAGTAAATTGGCTTCTTCGGTGGTTAGTGTGGGATGAGATCGAGCTTCCCATGGTGAAAAAGGATAGCGATGCGGAAGTTCGCAAAGTTGCGGTAGCCGCGGGCCACGGATTTGAGCGCTTGGATCGCCGAGTTAACGCCTTCGGCCGGGCCATTGCTGATCGGATGCCAAAACCAAGCCAGGACTCCCTCGATATGGGTGAAGATCATCTTTGCGACCTTGATCAGCGGCTTCAGCCCGCTGGCTTCGACGCGCTCGCACCAGCCGTCGAGGAACGTTCGGGCGGCCGAGGGCCGGCGATATTGCCAGAGTCCGCGCAACTGTTCTTTCAGCGCCCAGGTCAGTCCCGTTTTCAGCTCTGGAGCCAGCAGCAGTTCGCGCAGCTGGCGGCGGCGCTTGCGATCTAGCCGATCGAAACCATACAGCCACAGCTGCCGTGCCCGGCGTTGCCATGGATAGTCAAGGAATGTACAGAGATTCCAGTGTCTTTCCACCCGGTTTGTAGAGCGACTTTTTGATCGTTTTTTCTTACGCTTCGCGTCTCAAATAAACGCCATCCCCATGATCGCCGTCCTCATTCGCCGTCTCCTGCCCCTCGTTGTCCCCGTTCTGCTCGCGAGCCCGCTCGCTGCCTTGGACAGCGCTTCGCCCGGCCCTGCCTCGTCCTCCGTCTCCCGCGTCGTCACGCCATGGGATCACGACTGGCGTTTCAGCAAGACCGGCGAGCACGATTTCACGACGGCGGCGACCGACAGCTTTGACGACTCGGCCTGGCGCGTCGTGCGCGTGCCGCACGACTGGAGCACCGAGGAACCCTACCGTCCCGAATACGCCAGCGGCAACGGCTTCGCCGCCGGTGGCATCGCCTGGTATCGCAAGCATTTCAAACTCGATCCCGCTGCGCAGGGTCGGATCGTCACGGTCGAGTTCGACGGCGTCTACGACAACAGCGAAATCTGGATCAACAGCGAGTTCGTCGGCGGCCGCCCCTTCGGCTATTCCAGTTTCGCCATCGATCTCACGCGTTACCTCAACCCGCCGGGCGCCGATAACGTCATTGCGGTCCGAGTCGACCACTCGCGTCTCTCGGATTCCCGTTTTTACACCGGCTCCGGCATCTACCGCCACGTCCGGCTCGTCGTGACCGATCCACTGCACGTCGCGCAGTGGGGCGCATTCGTTTCCACGCCGTCAGTAACCGCCGCCGCCGCCGCGCTGCGCATCGAGACCGCCGTGCAGAACAGCTCCGCTGACCGCCGCGCCTTCACCGTGCAATCGGACATCCTCGATGACGCCGGTCACGTTGTTTCCTCCGCGAACACCTCCGGCGTGGCCGACCCGCGCGCCACCGCCGCGCTCGAGCAGACCGCTACGCTCGCCTCGCCGCGGCTCTGGTCAATCGAGTCGCCTGCGCTCTACACGCTCCGCACGCGCGTGCTCGACGGCACGACCGTTCGCGACGAAACGCTCACGCCGTTCGGCGTGCGCACCTTCGCCTTCGATCCCGACCACGGCTTCACGCTCAACGGCAAGCCAATGAAACTGAAGGGCGTCTGTCTTCACCACGACGGCGGCTCGGTCGGCTCCGCGGTCCCCGCCGGCATCTGGGAACGCCGCTTGCGCTCGCTCAAGGAGATCGGGGTGAACGCTATTCGCACCAGCCACAACCCGCCCGCGCCCGAACTGCTCGACCTCTGCGATCGTCTCGGTTTCCTCGTGATGGACGAAGGACTCGACGAATTTACGCCCACGAAAAACAAATGGGTGACGAGCTGGACTGTAGGCGTACCCAGCCGCTTCGGCGCCGGTGAATTCTTCGCCGAGTGGGGTGCCCGCGATGTCGCCGACATGGTTCGCCGCGACCGCAACCACCCGAGCGTCATTCAATGGAGCATCGGCAACGAAGTCGACACGCCGAATGACCCGTATTCGGACCCCGTTCTCGGCAAGGAATACCGCCCGGGCAATCCGCCCGCTACCGACCTCGTCGTTAACGCCAAGCCGCTCATCGCCGCCGTGAAGGCCAACGACACCACGCGCCCTGTGACTATGGCGCTCGCCTCACCTCTCCTGGCCAACGCTGTCGGGCTACCCGAACTCCTGGACGTCGTCGGCTACAACTACCGGGAGGGCGACTATGCCGCCGACCACGCGAAATATCCGCACCGCGTCATCTTCGGCAGTGAAAACGGCCACGGCTACTCCCCTTGGACGGCCGTTCGGGACAACGAGTATATGTCCGCCCAGTTTCTTTGGACCGGCGTCGACTACCTCGGCGAGGCGGCCAGTTGGCCTTCGCGCGCAGCCCCCTTCGGCCTGCTCGATCTGTGCGGTTTCAAGAAACCGCTCGGCTGGTTCCGCCAGAGTCTCTGGAGCGATAAGCCGATTGTCTATCTCTGCGTGCCCATTCCCGCGATCTCACACCACAGCGACGCCCTCGAAAGCTGGAACTGGACTGCCGGCTCCACCGTCAAGGTCGCCTGCTATACAAATTGTGGTGAGGTCGAGCTCACGCTCAACGGCCGCTCACTCGGCGTGAAGCCGCAGTCGGCCGCCCTCGACGGCGTGCTCACGTGGGAGGTGCCCTACGAACCCGGCGCGCTGAAAGCCATCGCCCGCACTAACGGTCGCGAGCTCTCCACCTTCACGCTTCAAACCGCCGGCGCTCCGGATCGCATCGCGCTCGTCTCCGATGCCGCCACACTCCGCGCCGACGGCGAAAACATTGCTCACCTCGAACTTGTCATTGTCGATGCCAATGGCATCCGCGTGCCGGATGCGGCGCAGACGATCACGCTCGAACTTGCCGGCCCCGCCGAGCTCCTCGGCTTCGGCAACGCCGATGATACCAACACCGACAGTGCCCGCGACGCGACGCACTCCGCTTTCCGCGGTCGCGCGCTCGCCATCGTCCGCGCCACCAATATCGCCGGCGCGATCACGATCAAAGCCACCTCCCCTGGACTCAAGCCCGCGGTCGTGAAACTGCAAAGCCAACATTGATATCGAGAACCAAACGGCCTGGACGACTCACTGGACTGCCTTTGCCCGCGCATGCCATGCCTGTTGGCATTGCGATTGCGGAGGCCGATCTCGTGAACTGGTTCCCGCTCTGGCGTGCCTTCTCACCGTCGACGCCCTGCAGCAGCGCAGTCACGTTTTGAGTTCGGCGCACCCGGCGATTCGATGGAGACAGATTTGTCCAGGCGGCCGGCCTTTCGCGAGCGACGTCAACCGTAATCTCAGGTCACCGTCCAAAATATTCGACTCATTCTGGAGATCCAGTCTTCGGTTACTATCTTCTCTCCAACCTACACGCGGTGATGGGCGCGCCACAACTTGTCGAGCACGACGTATCATCTAACGGCATTTCCAAAAGGGAGCACAGAGAGAAGAGTCGTCGTCGATTTCGATCACGGGCACATAACGGTGGCCCGAGCGGCATCCTTAATTCCGGTTACTGATTCCTATTGGGCATCAATCGCGGCGAACTAAGTATTTCGAGGAATGGACGTTCTTTGATAAGATGCGGGATGGACCTTCCTGAAAAACATTGCGCGCAGGAAACGCGAGCGCGGTGCGACCGCAATGCGAGTATGCCCATGTTTCATGTTCAACGCCCAGGCAATGGCAGTCCTTCCCAACTGTGAACACGCCCTCAGTTGATCAACAGCAGGTTGCTGCGGCCGCGCAAATCGAACGACAGAGCGATCGATACGGAAAGTCGCACATTCTGGCTGATACAGCTGAGATGGAGGTCGGCTTGGGCGGCGTTAATCTAGCGCCAGCCGCAAAGGCGCTCGACGTCGCAACCGGAGGCGGCCATGCCGCAGTTTATCTCGCGCGCCGTGGCTGGCGGGTCCCGGAAGGGGAGGTGTTCGCATTTGGCACGAATGTTCGTGCTCCTAGCTTTGTATGGACAGAGCTTGTAATCGCCGATCGGGAGAAGCTTCTGGCGGAGTTCCCGGGGCACACGGAGTTGATCAAACGTCTTACGGCAAGGAGAGAATCGCCGAACCCAGCACTACCGGCCCCGGACAGTGTCACTCCGGCTGCCGGCGCACTCCTCTCGCCACCGTCCGGTGCGGCAGATCGATAATCGTTGGACACACGATGAGCACTGACAAGCGAACCGTGGCGCGCACTCTAGCCAAGAAGGCGTTTGCTGAAGGGCGTCCCCTCTCATGGTTTGAAGAGATCTACGACTTGGCGCGCCAAGAAGGCGCGGCCGTTCCCTGGGCAGACCGGATCCCCGATCCGAACGTTCTCCCATTGTTCGAGGCGATACCGCAGGCTGAGCCGCTTGGCCGAGCTTTGAAGGTTGGCTGCGGCTATGGCGACGACGCGGAATGGCTCGCGCAGCGAGGTCACTGCGTCACAGCCTTTGACATTTCACCGACGGCCATTTCCGAGTGCAGGCGCAGATTTCAAAACTCTAAGGTGAACTATCTCGTGGCCGACCTTTTCACGGTTCCGGCCGAGTGGGGCGGGCAGTTTCAGCTGGTCTGGGAATCGTACACACTCCAAGTATTGCCGGCGAATTTGCGACCGGAGGCAATCAGGGCGATCTCGAAGTTCATCGCACCTGGCGGTTACTTAGTGTTTGCATCCAGAGCCAGAAATATCGGTGAGCCAGAAGGGGACATGCCTTGGCCGCTCACCAGAGAAGAGGCGAAGGAGTTCGTTCATGGAGGTCTCTCTGAGATCTTGTTCGAAGACTACTTTGACAAAGAGCTTCCGCCCGTCCGGCGTTTTCGTGCGTGTTTTAAGAGAGAGTCCAACCAACCGACGCTACAGACGCCGAGCAGCGTCACGCCGACTGCTGACGTACCCGTCGCGCCGCCGCCCGGTGCGGCAGATGGTTGAACGTCACGGCACCAAGTTCATGTCACACACCGATAGGTTGGCTCGAACGCCTGAACCTCCATATTACGCGGTTGTTTTCACGTCGCAGCGTACGGAAGGTGATCGAGGTTACTCTAAAGTGGTTGACCGGATGATCGAATTGGCGAAGACGATGCCTGGCTATCTTGGGATTGAGTCTGTTCGCGATAGTGCCGGAGTAGGCATCACTGTTTCCTACTGGAAGACAGAAGAAGATATACGGAATTGGAAGCAGAATGCCGAACATCTGCGAGCGCAAGAGACCGGAAAGACGTCGTGGTACTCAGAATACGCGTTGCGAATAGCGAAGGTCGAAAGAGCTTACGGTAAATGAATAGAACTGGCCGAACAAAATCCTCATTGCCGACACTGGCCAGCGTCACTCCGGCTGCTTTCGTGTCGCGCAGCCGCCCAGGACTGCCGGCATTTTGCCGCTCTTGAAGCGGACGACCGGTAGGCCTGAGGAATATTGCCCGAGTATAGCCCAAACGGGTACATTTTGCTGCTTTTGCTCGGATCTGATCTTTTCGGTTTTGAATCTCGTAAGTGAATAATCTCAAGGAACTACTTACGTCTTTAGACCGAGATTCCAATAACAACATTCACGGTTCGAATCCCGGTTGTGAGGCTGCGTGGACATGCCAGCGCGTTGACAGCAATTCAAGAAACGGAAACCATGCCTGCGACGGTCACCACCCCGATGATCACCCCAACCCTTCTGCGTGCGCGGTCTCTTGACGAGCCCAGTTCGGGAATGCCGCACGCCGGGATCAGCGAGGGAGCCGTCGGGCAACCGGCGGTCCTATCGTAATGGCGAAGGAAATTTATGAGCACGAATCTGATCTGTCTGCTTCTTGGCATCGCAGCCTTGCTGTTGTGGGCGCGTGGACTCGCCAAAGGTGTCATGCTTGGGTTTGTCTTCGGCCTCGTTCGCCGAGCAGAGGCGCCGGTTCGATTTCTTGCGTGCAGCGTGTTCTACGGCGCAATTGCGTGTGGCCTGATCGCGATGCCAGCGCTGGCTTGGATGGGCATGCGTGGCTGAAGGAAAGACGAGGCCGATGATTGTCTCTAGGTTTTGCGGCTGCTCAGGTGGAATGACCTTCGCTCAGCAAGGGGAGCCCAACGAATCGTCGGACGCGAAGGCCTACGCTGGCACTTCGGCTGACAACAGGCGTCATTTACTATTGTCGGAATGTTGGTCCGTAGATTTTGGACAAAGCACGGTGCATCGAACTGGTCGCAGTGTACTACAGTGGTTTATGAAAGTGAGATTGTCCGCCCTCCTGGCGGTGGCTGGCGTGCTGCTGTATCGCTTCACCATGGAACCCTTGGGCGTGCTACTTCAACGCCGCGAGCGGGATATTTTGCTAGTGGTGACACAGGAAATCGAATAGATCCTGCATGCGCGCGTGTCGCGCCCGCCAGCCTTATGGCAGGCCGGTAACGTCTAGGCAAAGAAAGATGAATCCGAGATTTCCGCCGTACGAAGGAGGGCAGTCAAAAAGCGAGTGGCTTCGTGATCTTCTGATGCAAGAATTTACGGGGCATGTCCGTAGGCGCTGCGAAAAGATAAGCGAACTTCTTTTTCGGTGTGACCCGGCAGGCATCAATATCGGTAGCAATCGGCAGGCATATGACGATGCAGCGAGGGCGATTTTGCCACGGTTGATCGGATGTCATTCAGAAGAAGATGCTCGGTCTGCAGTTCACCAAGAAATCTGTAAGATATTTAGTGTCGAAAAAGCAGGAGAGATTGAGACCTATGCTGCGGTTTCTAATGCCATCTGGCTCCTGTGGAAAAGTGCACCATGAATCCGCCCAACCCGCCGCCGCTGCAGACGCCGACCAGCGGCACACCGGCTGCTGGCGCACCCGCCACGTCGCCGCCCGGTGCTGCAGGTCGGTAGCATCTCGGCAAAGGAAGAATGACTAGGAAAATCTTCAGTCCGTTTGATTCGCTCCTGGCTGAGCTTAGGCGACCTCTCCGGGAGATCCCGCTGGCGACATATCCGGAATTTACCGGCTGCACGCGCGCAGATGTTCACGATGGCCTTCAGGGACAAGGGGGCCTCTTCTTGGCATCAGACATGGCGAAGACGCTTCGCTTGGCGCCAGGGATGAGGATCATGGACTTGGGGAGCGGTCGTGGCGCCACCGCTGTGTTTTTGGCTCGCAAATACGGGGTCCGAGTATTTGCGGTCGACGAATACAAGCCCGATTCAGTTTTCGAGCGTTCCGGAGCCAGAGAACTCTCTGATTTGATTGCTCCGGTGCGGGCTGATGCCAGGCAGCTTCCGTTTGCAGAAGGGTTTTTCGATAGGATCTTCTGCATGAATGCCCATTTCTATTTCGCGACCGATGATTTGTACCCACCCTACATCCTCAAGTTTCTGAAGCCGGACGGCGAGATGGTCATCGGAGGTCCATGCTACAGGGATGAGCTCACAGCCGACACTCCGGAAGAGTTTCTTTTGGAGTTCCCAGCGTGTTTAGCGGTTCACTCACCACTCTGGTGGAAGAGGCACTTTGAAAGGTCCAAGGAGGCAGTAGTGATAGCTTCGGAGCTTCATCCCCGAGGTGTCGAGTTTTGGGAAGATAGAGTCAAATTCCTCTTGGAAACCGAAGACTGCTCGACGATGCCAAAAGGCCGCCTCGGGATGATCCGGGACATTTTGCGAATGTTGCTGCGGGATCATGATGGCTTCGTTTCTCACTTCATACTGCATCTTAGAAAAGGTGCGCCCGACAAACTCTCGCTGCCGACCCCGGCCAACGTCACGCCGCCGTCCGCCACAGCAGGTCGGTGACAGTGGATCAAATATGAAAGGGATCGGGCTAGAATTGAGACCGCTCCGAGTGGAGGACGAACGTTCTTTCAAGCGTGCGGTCAAGGAATTTGCTGACCAGACATCTCCGTGGCAGTTCGCGTTTCATTTCGACCCATCAGGCGACTTCTCCGGATACGTCAGAAAGTTGAACGCTTGGTCGCGGGGCTCTGAGCTTCCGGAAGGGTCCGTTCCAAACAGCTACTACGTTGGTGTGGTCAACGCAGCGATCATCGGTCGGGTGTCAATCAGGCATGAACTGAATGAGTTTCTGAGCCGGATCGGTGGGCACATCGGCTATGGAGTCATCCCGAGCGAGCGCCGCCGCGGTTATGCCACGGAGATGCTCCGGCAGGCGCTGCCCATCTGTGCCACGCTCGGAATCAGAACAGCGCTGGTCACGTGCGATGCCGACAACATCGAATCGCGGAGAGTTATTGAGAAATGTGGTGGGCGCTTTGAAGGATTGACCGACTATCCTGACCTTGAAGTTCAGAAACGACGCTATTGGATCTCCACTGAGCAGTCAGTTGCAACGGCACCGGCCCAAGACGGGCCGAATCAGACACCGTCGCGGACGCTGGGCAACGCCACTCCGTCTTCTGGCGGCGCACACGTCGCGCCACTGTCCGGCACAGCAGGTCGATGATGCTCTCGAAGCGAGGGCTGGGAGGCCCAGGGAATATTGCCCATTTTTTGACCAAACGGGGGCATTTCGCTGCTTTCGGCCGGGTCTGGCCTCGACGGCACGGCTCTGCGTAAGTGAATTACTGTTTGGGACTACCGTCGTTTTCCGTATGTTGGTTCGAAAACAACATACACGGTTCGAATCCCGGTTGTGAGTCAGGCTCAAAGCCAATCTTTTGATCGGAGCAAGTCGCTCTTCTTTGAGATCTGAGCGCCGTGGAGGCGTTGACTGCGTTTCCGGGTTTTTGAATAATGCGGTCAACGGAGACCTGAAAAGTGAACTATTAGGGCAATGATCTCTGGTTGCCATCGGCAAGTCGGGTCGACCCAACAACATCCCCATGTGCTTCCATCGATCCGCTGTTTCCTTGTTCAATCCATTGCTAGTCACTGCGGCGCAAACTTGGGCGGCGTCATTTTCGCGGAGCGTCGTTCCACTTGCCGATGCAACGGCTGCCCAAAGGGGAGGCAGTGTGGAAAGACGTATGGCCGGATCGTCCGGACTGTGCTCACGCGATCCGAAAAGGCCCCCCCGATCGCTTTCGACATCGCTCTCAAATGGCAGAACCGGCAAGAATTGGAATCGCGGAGCAACCTCTTCGCGGGCGGCACTTGAGTTCTCCCGCTCAGCGTCAATGTCGGCGAATCTGTATCAAATAGCTCCATGAACCTTTCCTGCAATTGTGAGATCAAATGCAAGGAGCTTAGGTCCTTCATCTTGTTCGCGTCCATTGCGGCGACGGCTATCGGATATGCCCAGAATTGGCAGGTAGATGCCGCCTTCGCTCCTGTTATTGAAACCGCCGGAATTGGCGGAGTGGTTTTGTGTTCGGCTTATCCTGGAGGCAAAGTGCTCATCGAAACCAGCTATGCTTCGATCGATGGTGTGATCATTGGCAGTCATATCGAGCGTCTCAATGGAGATGGGTCGTTGGATTCGAGTTTCACGGGGCCGATTGCTTCAGTTCTCGATGTTTATCCGGACGGCAGAATTCTTGTCCGACAAGCGGCGGCGACGAATGGCGTGCCCGTGGACACGATTTCGCGGCTAAAAGCAGATGGCTCGGTCGATCCGAGTTTCTCTGCCGTGGTCGTCGCCGGAAGTTCTACGCAGGCAATATTGCTGAGCGGTGGTCGAGTTCTCATCTACGGATATTTCTCTACCGTCAATGGTTCGAGTCAGTACGGAGTGGCCATTGTCGACGGCAATGGCTCTCCGGTTGGGGGGTTCAGTTCCCCGTTCAGCAGTCCTGTAAATGTCAGCTGTGTCGTCCCGACCACGGACGGTCATTTTTTAGTCGGAGGCACCTTCTCCAATACGATCGTGAGGCTTAACGCGAATGGCGGCTTTGACGTCTCGTTTAATGCTGACAGCAGCCTTTCGAATGCTACCGCAAGTAGGATCTATCCTGAACCTGACGGTAGCTTGTTGGTGCCCGATGGGCTGGAGAAATTGGTGCATTTGGCGGCCTCGGGTGCTCGCGATAACGCATTCGTGTCCGGAACGGTCGGCAGCCCGTATGCCTTTGGTGTTCAGCAAAGCGATGGCAGAATATATTACCTCACCAATAACAACCTCAACCAAGAGCTGCGGCGGCTGAACGGCGATGGATCGGCGGATTCGTCTTTCGTAATCACAACCCCCTATGCTGCGGCATATGCGGTGGGACTGCCTGCGATCAGTGATGACGGAAGCTATTTCATCCCTGCTGCGCTCACGCAGGAACGGTATGCCAGCCGATCGATGCTGACGCATGTTCTGTCCGATGGCAGTATCGACGACGGTTTCTCCCCGCGATTCTCCCGCTTGGGTGCGATCGAATCCTTTGTTCGCCAACCCGACGGAAAATATGTGATTACCGGCCTGTTCGACTGGGTTGATGGTAGTTGGTCTCCTGGGTCGGGCCAAAAGTTGGCTCGGCTGAATGCCGCCGGAAGCATGGACTCGTCATTTAGCGCAACGCTCAACCCGGGCGAATCTATTACCGCACTCGCACTCCAGTCCGGCGGGAAAATCATCGCGGCGGGGTCCTTTCTTGTCGGAAACAGCAACTACGTCAGCGTCGCGCGATTCAATGCCGATGGCGGACGAGACGGTTCCTTTCAACCGCCGACCTCGCTCCTTACGAGTACTGCTGTCGGCAATAACGGCTTTCTTTATTGCGTAACAAATGAAGCCACTCCGCACCTCGTGCGTTATTCCCCTGACGGCCCCACGGACTCATCGTTTCAGTGCCCACTTTCGGGAGTCCTCGATCTTGTCACTCCGCTCGCCGATGGTTCGCTGGTGGTCCGCCGCAACAACACCATGCTCGTGCGTGTGCTCCATGACGGCACCGTCGACACCGGATTCAGTCCGGATCGCGGAGTATCTCCGAGCGGTATCATTGGCATGGCAGCGTTGCCTGACGGCAGGATATTGGTTTGCGATGAACAAAGCGGTCTTTCCGAAAACTTGCTGTTGACTCGGCTTGGACTGACGGGAGCTGCAGACTACGTTCATTCGTCGCCCAATACGCAATTGCCTCCCTTGTCAGACTTGGGAATCCAATTGGACATCGGCAGTGCTCTCCTTGACTTGTTGCAGCCGTCGCAGCCCTCGGCTGGAATCGCGCTGGCGGTCCACATGCAGGATGGCAAGGGCCAATTGACGATGAACGTCGGGATAGAAGGAGTGCTGACGGCAGCGGATCAGGACTCATACGGCATTTCGAATTCATTCCAACGCTACACAACCCTGCCGGGGCCGACCGCACGGGCAGCCGGTGCGGTGACTGCAAGCGGGTTCAATGCAGGTTGGGGAACAGTAGCTGGCGCGACCGGCTATCGACTGGACGTATCGTCGGACAGTTCGTTCGGTAGCTTCGTCAGCGGATATCAGAATCTCGACGTGGGCAACTCGACATCCGTGGCCCTCAGCGGACTGAGCGCGAACACGACCTACTACTATCGGGTGCGCTCCTACGACAGCGCAGTCACCGGCGCGTATTCGGGCACAATTGCCGTTACAACCAGCGCGACTGTCGTCGTTGCGACTCCCCTTACCGTCACGACGCTCGCGGGCCAACCGCTGGCCAGCGGAAATCAGGACGGCGCAGGCAGCGCAGCCCGCTTCCGCTATCCCTGCGCCGTTGCCGCGGACAACACGGGCAATTTGTACCTTGCTGACACCGACAACGACACGATCCGGAAGATCGTCGTCTCCACTGGCGCGGTGACGACTCTTGCCGGGCTTGCCGGAATCTCTGGGAGTGCTGACGGCACAGGCAGCGCCGCCCGGTTCAACAGACCGTCTGGCGTGAAGGTCGACGAGGCAGGCGATATTTATGTGGCTGACACCCTGAACAACACGTTGCGGAAAGTGACTGCCACTGGGGCAGTGAGTACTCTGGCAGGACAAGCTGGACTATCCGGCAGCGCGGACGGAACCGGCACAGCTGCCCAATTTTTTGGACCGCAAGGCTTGGCTATCGATGTCGGTAACAACCTCTATGTGGCCGACACCAACAACCATGTTATTCGAAAAGTGGTGCTATCGACCGGGGTGGTGACCACGGCAGCGGGCTCAGCAGGCAATTCGGGCAGTGCCGACGGACTGGGCAGCCAGGGACGGTTTAGCTATCCCTCAGGAGTTGCAGTCAACGGGGCGGGCAATCTCTTTGTCGCCGACACCGAGAATCATACCATCCGCCAGATTCTGCCCTCTGGGATGGTCAACACCCTGACGGGTTTAGCCGGCTATTCGGGTGGCGCTGATGGCACGGGCACTGCCGCCCGGTTTGACTCACCCTCGGATGTAGCTGTCGATCCATCTGGTACCCTTTATGTTGCTGATACCGATAACTGTACCATCCGCAAAGTGGTGCCTTCTACTGGCACGGTAACCACGTTGGCCGGACTGGCCGGGACTGCCGGCAGCGCCGATGGGTCGGGATCGGCGGTCCGGTTTTTCCATCCAGCTGGAATCGCGGTGGACAGTAGCAGCAATCTCTACGTGGCCGACACCGACAACCACACAGTACGGGTTGGACTGATGTCGATCATGCCCGCCATCCAAACGCAGCCTCAAAGCCAGACGGTGAGCGCGGGCAGCAGCGTTCAGTTCTCAGTAACAGCCTCGGGGCGTCCGGCCGTGTCCTATCAGTGGAACTTCAACGGCACTGCGATCAATGGAGCAACGAGCAGTTCCTATAGCCTGTCGAATACTCAGTCGGGCAGTGCCGGAAATTACACCGTCATCGTCTCCAATGTCATGGGCAGTGTGACCAGCAATCAGGCTGCACTTACCGTCAATGCAGTGACCCCGCCGCCAAGTGGCGGGGGAGGTGGCGGAGGCGGTGGTGCGCCCAGTATGTGGTTCTATGGCGCGCTCCTCCTGCTCGCCGCAGTCCGCATATTTCAACGGTGGACAAAAGTTGAAGTTGGAGGATATCGCTAGGTCCCTGGGAAATGCGGAATGTCAATTTGTCGAAAATCGATGCCCGAAATTTGCCACGGATTTGCCAGCGGCTTGTTTTTCGATTGATTTCGTTGTCACTCGTTCTATTTTGTTTCCGTTCTAAGTCGTTCGTAACAACTCTAAAGCACGTTCAATGAAGCTTTTAGGTTGTTGGGCCTGAGAGGTTCGAGTCCCCCCTGGGCACCAAAGCCATTGATGTTTAACGGGTAATGTAATCCGTTAAAACCCTCATCGAAAATTGTTTTACGCATTACAAAACAACGAGTTGCGTGAAGACGACTCCGGATTTGCCAGATGAACTGGCAAATCGCCAACCCATGTTGGTCCGCTGGAGGCGCTCTTGCTCAAGGCCAAGCCGTGGCTGGAAACGGCTCCAGAACTGGAGGCCAAAGCTCTCTTCGAGCATTTTCTGGCCGAAGATCCTTCCCTGTCCGAACGAACAAGGCGACATCGAGTCGGCCAATGGCACCTTAAGCGGCGGCTCAAAAACCATTTGGCATTGTGCGGATCCGGTGACTTCGCCAGCGAAGCGGCCTATCCTGCCTTCTTCGTCGAGGAACCGGTGGCGATGAAACCAAGGGAATCGGTCATTCGCGCGCAACCGCGACCGCCGTCGAATGAAGATCCTCGTTGGCGGGCCCGTTCAGCACCGTGCCCAAGGAGTCGAATCGCGAGCCATGCGCGGGGCAGTCCCACGTTTTCTCGGCATCATTCCACGAAACAATGCCACCGAGGTGAGGACACACGGCGCAGCACTCCTGAAGCGCTCCCTCCTTGTCGCGATACACGGCGACTTTCATCAGACCGTGACGCACGATTGCGCCGGTTTCCACGGGAACGAGTTCGTCTTTCTCCAGGTTCCCCACGGTCAGCCAATCGACGTATTGCGAGGCCGTGTTAACCGCTTCTCGGGCGAAGTCAGTAGCTGCTCCCAGGGTCACCCGCGATGGACTGTATAGATCGGTCCATGGGTTCTCCCGGCCTTGGATCAGGTCGGTGATCAGAAGTCCAGCGATGGTGCCGTGCATTATGCCGGTACCCGAGTCGCCGGTGACCACATAGACGTTTTCATG
>PLOH01000157.1:29249-43243 GCA_003142955.1 Opitutia bacterium
CTCTGCGAGCCGAATGTAGTGGTAAGGATCACCGGTGTCCCAATACAAGGCCTTCGGCACCGTCCCAACCGGGACAGCGACGCCAATGACGTAGCTCCGATAGGCGGCTTGGTTCGCCTGAAGGACGAGCCGATCGTTCACCGGAGTGTTAGTTGCAATGACAATTGCTTCGCACGACACGGCACTGCCACCACGCGTCGCGATCTGAGCGGGCTTTCCTCCGTCGAATCTTGTGGCGTGAGTCCCCGTATAGATGCGGCCGCCGTCGCGGACGATGCATTGCGCGAGAGCCGCCAGATATTTCAAGGGATGAAACTGAGCCTGGCGTCGGAACCGCAATGCAGGGCCGGTATCAAACGGAACAGCTGGCACGCGATCGACCAACTCGGTGTTCGTGAGACCGGCGTGCCGGGCCGCCGCCAATTCACGCTCCAAGAGGTCCGGCAGTTGATCCGGGGCACTGAAAAGATAGCCATCCACGCGTTCGAAATCGCAGTCGATCCGTTCCTCTCGAATAATGCGTTCGATCGTATCGATCGCCGTGGCATGACTTTCGGCGGCCAGTTTGGAGCCGCCTTCGCCATACAGATGTTCCAGTTCGAAATACCTCTTGTCGAGAACGGTGACGAGGTGCGCCGTCGTTCGTTCGGTTTCACCCGAGAAGATCGGACCGTCGTCCAGCACGATCACCGTTTTGCCGGCCTTCGTCAGGAGATACGCCGTGGTCAGACCGGCCATCCCAGCGCCGACGATACAAACATCGGCGCGTTCATTTTGAGTGAGGCTCGGGAAAGTGGGTCGCGCGGCCATGGCCATCCAAACGGAAATAGAACGTCCGGCATGGGTGTCCATGCAGTTGGAAGTCGCAACTGGAGTCATGGCTTGAAGAACAGATGCCGCCATGCCGCTGGTTTCTCACACGTGAACTCATTCACGGAACATCTTCGCGATGAAAAGATCACCACAGCGCCGACGAGGCCGCCGCCGAAAAGAAGGTATATTAGCGAATAGCCGACTGCGGCGATGGGCAGGAAGGAAAGGGTGAGGTCAATCATGGCAGGTATCGATAGGGACCCTCACCGGTTTCCCGAAGAGCGCTATTTCTTCATGGCCGTGACGCGCTTCAAATGGTCTTCGACAACCGGTATTGACTTGTCCACGAAGCTCTTGATGTCCGCGTCTTTTGTCTCGGCAGCTTCCGCGTTGAACGCCTTCGCATCCTTGGTGTGGGCCTTTATCATGCGCTCAACATAGGCACCGTCGAATGCCGAACCCGTCAGAGCAGCCATTTTATCCACCATCCCCTGATGTTTTGAATCCAAGCTGCCGGGCAACGTCACGCCCTTTTGTACCGCCAGCGCTTTCAGGTCGTCATTGATGGCAGTATGGTCCTTCACCATCATCTGACCGAAGGCCTTCACATCGTCGCGCATCCCTTTCTGGGCAGCAAGTTCGCCCAGCTTCACCTCGGTCATGCCCCCTTGTGCAGCCGCGAGAATAAAGCCTTTGTCTGCCTGAGCGAGGTTCGTTTCCGCCTTGATGCAAGGAACCGCAAGGAAGAGGCCTGCCGTCAGGAAAAGGGCGAGTCTGGCCGCGGGTGAGCGGCCGATGAGTTGAGAGGGCCGCACTGTGTTCTGTTCGACTGCGTGCTTCGTTTCTGTATGTATGTTCATGGGTGATTGTATTGTTGATGATGGTTTTGTCTTGGGCTGGGGTTCCGGCTGGAAAATGCGTCAACTTTGGATCAAAAAATCGGGAGAGGACCTTCTCGCATTGCTGGGCAAGGGAGAAATCCTCGCTGATGACTCCTTCTTTATCGTGCGTGGTGGCGGTTGATGCTGCCCTGATTGCAATCAGGCCTTCTTCCGACCCGATCCGCTCCTTTTCCCGCCGCCGGAGATTTTGTTTACCGTGGCCCAGGCCCGGGCTTCTGCGCTCTTTGTGCTGAGCCCTTTTTTCTCGTAGCCGGCTTCAATGTGTTCCGCCTGACGCTTCTGTTTGTCAGTGTAGCTGGATTTATCGCCTTGAGGCATGGGTAGCTCTTTCCATTGGGCGGGACGCCTTGGGTTTAGATCGCCAAGCCTCTTCTCCCTTCTTCTCGTAATCTTTGAATGCTTTCACCAGGCCGGTGAGCACTTCGGCGGAAGTCTCGAATAGCGCCTGGGCCTTCGGTTCCGTGATTTTTCCGACGTCTTTGCGCAGATGGTCGATGAGCTGACGCATGCGCACCTTGATCTTGTGTGTGTGGTGAACTGGGTCGCTGTTAGGATGGGGTTTCATGGGAGTGGCATGTTCCTTGCGGCAACGATATTCCTCACTTGGTTCCTGTGGCATTCTTGACCGCAGGCTCGTTTGAGAGGGGCACGTCGATGTCCAGCGCCGCCGCCAGATCGATCTCGTGTTCTTGCTCCTGCACGATGATCGCGCGCAGAGTCTCGCTCAACGCGAACTCCCCCATTGCCTCCGCCTGGCGGATGCGCTCGCGATAACGCCCCACCGTTTCTCGTTCGTTCTCCAGATCTGCACGCAGCATTTCCACGGGGTCATTGGAGGTTTTGACCGACTTGGGGGTTACTGCCGGCATGCCGCCAAAATAGTCGATCTGTTTGGCGATTCTTATGGCGTGGCCCAGTTCTTCGCCGGCGTGCGCTTCCAACTCCCGCGCAATGTCCGTATAGGGGGCACCTTTTAGTACCTGGCTGTACACGGTGTAGGCAATTATCGCCTGGTATTCACCGGCCAGATCGTCGTTCAGCAGGTGAATCATCTGCTCGCGAGTGATAGTCGATTCAGTGGTAGTGTTTTCTTTGGGCATAAAGATTGACGATTGATCCGAAAACTCTCGGCGTCGTCGGCGCTCAGCCTTCCACGGTAAAGCCGACTTTGATGGTCACCTGCCAGTGATCGACCTTCCCTTTGGTAATCGCGCCACGCGTTTCAACGACCTGAAACCAGCACAAGTTCTTGATGGTTTTGTGGGCGCGTTGAATAGCCTTCTCAACCGCGTCCTCGATCGTCGTGGTCGAGGTACCGGTGAGTTCGATGAGCTTATAGACGTGGTTTTTCATGTTCGGCTTTTCGGGCATTCGCCCATTGGCTGCATTGCAATATCTGCTTAGTCCACCACTAGCTTGACAGAAGCGTCACCGCGCAGGGCTTTGGAATAAGGGCAGGTCTTGTGCGCTTCGTCCATGAGGCGTTGGGCCTGGGCAGGATCGATTCCAGGGAGTTTCGCGTGCAACTCCACTGCCAAGCAGTAGCCGCCATGGTCATCTTCGATCAGGCTCACCAGTGTCCGCACTGCAGAATCCTTGATCGTGGTGCCGAGCTTCTTGGCGGTGCCGATCAAGGCACTGTGATAACAGGCGCTATACGCGCCCGCAAACAACAGCTCCGGGTTGGGACCGCGCTTCTCGATGCCTTTCTCCAGCGGATTTCCCAATGAAATGTCCAATAACCCGTCCGGTGTCTGGATGGTTCCCGAACGCCCGCCCCTAGAGATCGCCTCTGCCGTGAACAACGTCTTCATCGTGCGCCGACCCTACACGTGGTGCAGGAGCTTTAATATGGGGTGTAGGCCTACTGCCACGCCCGCACGTGTCCCAAACCTGTTTGCAGCAAACATGCTGATGGTCATGAGCGACGGCTTGCTCACGCGCGTCTCGCCCATGAACTTGCCCGGATGGCTCGACCGCGAAAGGCTGCATCATAACAGATCTGAAATCGAAAACAGCGACCTTCCGCGGAAGGGTGGTGGTCGCTAGCCATCCAGGCCACCACGCGGGACCGCTGGGGCCTCAACTGTTACCCGAAAATCTTTCCCTTCCCACCGCTCGCCCCACTGGAAAGTAAAGTCAACGCTGGCGCCGGCCGCAAGTTGAGTCGTCGCCAAGTCCCCGGACCAGCAGCCCACGGCCGTGTCGCGCATTTCCAAGTCATGCGCTGTCATCCATCCGTCCGAGGTCCAGTGAATCTTCGCGGAGAGCGGCGTGATGAGGCGGAGCGTTTTGCCCGCAGTGATGCGTACGGTCGGATGATCGAACGTCCACATCTCAATTGTGCTGGTTCGGCCACCTTTCGCATAGCGCAGGTAGACGGGTTCAATGCGGTCGAAGCAAACGCCATCCTGGTGGCTGCGCACGAGTGAAACATATTCCGCGTGCGCCCAGCAGAGCGGCATCGCAGAGCCGGTCGGGCCGCCGCGCTCTAGGTTGCCGGCCGGTAGGCCGTCGGCATCCCAGACTTGCTCCGGCAGCATTCCGCCTTCGTTGGCGAATCCTTCGAGCGTCTTGATGAACGGAAAAGGATCGCGTCCGGCGGCGAGTTCGTAGTGCGCGCGTTCGCCGGTCAGGATGGGCCAGCAACGTCCTTCCCCGGTCCCGTCGTAAGCGCGGCCGTCGGGTTTCTGGCCGTAGCCATCGTGATTATAACGGCGCCAGCCCGGTCCTTGCGGGAGGTCACGTTTGAGCACGTGATCAATCACCGCGATCGAATCGGCCACGATGGGATCGTCCGCCGCCCGAACTCCCAGTCGCACCAAGTGAAGAAAGTCGCCGCCGACGATGTTGCGGGCGGGATGACGTCCGCTGCCGTTGGCGAGAATGTATTCCGCGTGGTCCGGGTCGGGAGCCTGACCGGGCTGGTCTGGATTGGCCGGCGCGATCCGAACATAGTGACGCGGCTTGCCGGGCAACAATTCACCGTGATGAGTGACCGTCCACGTTTCGAGGTGCGCGGAAAGCCAGTCGGCGTAATCCAGCAGAAAGTTCGCGAGGTCGGGGAGATTTCTTCCGTGCGCAAAATCCGCGGCGCAGACGAGGCTCGCGATGATCGTCGCTAGCGTTGAGGGTGAGTAACCGGAATTCTCCTCCCAACGCTCCTGCCCCGTCACGGGTCCGTGCAGGATCAAATAGCCGGCGGCGCGCGAGACGAGGGCCCACGGGTCGAAAAGCCGAAGGGCCTGCGCTTGCTGTAGCCGCCATGCGAGCAGGATCGGCGCTGCGACTTCGTCGAGTTGAATGCCCTGCCAACAAGCTTCACCAGAGATCGAACTGTTTTGCGGCAGACAACCGTCGTCGCCCTGCACACACGCCAGCCAAATCAAGGCCCGCAGCGGCGACTCCGTCAGGCCACCAGCGAGTAGCGCGGTTGCGGTTTGAACCATGTCGCGTGTCCAGACGAGATGGTAGCCGCCACGGTCGCTGTCGTCCTTCGTCTCACCCCAGGGTATGCTCAACGACGCGACGAAGGCGCCTTGAAACGTCTTGTCTTCGTGGGCAAGTAACAGGCATTGGCTCAGGCGGACCATCGAGCCGCCATCACCGGTGTAAGCGCTCAAATCGAGATCGGACCGGGCGCGTTGCCACTGGCCGACGAATTTTTCCCGCACCTCCGCAAAGGAAGTAGCGAGGGCCTGTTCGAGTTGAGTGGATGCGCTTTGGGGCGAGTGACCGAATCCGACCCCGACCGTGAATTCCAAGCCGGCCGACAAGTCCACCTCTGCCGTGATCGCCAGGTTGCCGTCATCGGCTCGCGAGAATTCCCAATCCATCTTGAAATTATCCATCAGGTCCTGCCAGCCGTCGCTGGCTCCCACGAAGCCAACCGAACGCCGTCTAAAATCGGGTGCGCCGCCCAACACCAGGCTCACTCCCTCTCGAAAGGCGTGAACGAGCTTGCGGTTGCCAATGCTGCACCAGTGCGCGGAATTATTTTTTCCGGTTCCGCTCAGATGGGGCGCGAGCAGCACGTAGAGACGCAGTTTGTCAATGAGCGTCGCGTCCAGAATCTCGACGCGGGTTCGCACCAGCAGCACGGGCGAATGCGGGTCGGTGACGATTTCCTTGATGAGGCGGTAACGGCCTGCTGGGTCGGAATTGGTGAGACGGTAAAGCAACGCATTCTTCTCGGGGTAGTCGGTCTGGTGGAGCAGATCGCGTTTCTCCTCATGGCAAAACGTTTCGCCGTCGGTGATCAGGAACTGCAGGTCGCGCGTGTTGGGCGTGTCGACGAAGGGGAAATAGATTTCGTTGATGATGCCGTGGCTCAGCGTAAACCACACGCGCGAGCTGCTATGATACGCCGTGCCGACGCCGTCCTTGGCGCTGGACGTCCATCGCGGCTCGATTCCCGGGGCGCCAAAGGCGATGGTGTCATTGCTCATAACGCAGGGGTTTACCGTCAGGTCCGCCAGGGAAAACCCGGCTACAAGGTTCTTCCCCCATCGATGAAAAGGGTGGTGCCCGTGACATACGAAGCTTCATCACTCGCGAGATACAGCACCGCGCCAGCCACCTCCTCGGGGCGACCGATCCGGTGCAGGGGGATTCGCTTCAGCTCCCGCCGGCGCTTCGCGGCGTCGTGGAGCCATGAATCGTTGATCGGCGTGGAGATCGCGCCCGGAGCGACGTTGTTGACCCGGACGCCTTTCCCGGCGAGCTCGAGCGCCATGGTCTTCATCAACATCTCCAGGCCGCCCTTCGAGGCGCAATAGTGGGCATAGCCGGCCCACGGCAGGACCGCATGCACGGAGGAAATGTTGATGATCACGCCCCGTCTTTTTTTCACCATGCTCTGCGCCGCCAGCTGGGAGCAGAGGAAAGTAGCGCGCAGATTGACGCTCATCACTTGATCCCAGTCCTTCACCGGCATGGTCAGGAATGGACACTTGTTTTCCATGCCGGCGCTGTTGACCAGAATATCGAGCGGGCCGATTTTTTTGAGAACCTGCGCGAATAGCGATTTGATATCGCGCTCCTTTGCCATGTCCGCGCGGAAGGCAATCGCTTCGCCTCCGGTCGCTTCGATGTTGGCGACCGTTTTCTTGGCGGTGGCCGAATGCGACCGGTAAACGATGATTACGGTCGCGCCGGCGGCGGCCAGCCGATTGGCGATTGCTTCGCCAATGCCAGAACTGGCGCCGGTGACGAGCGCACGGCGGCCTTTGAGAGGGAGGAGACAAGACGGCGTTGCGGTCATGAATTTTGATGTTCGGCCTCCTGCGACCGGGCTTTTGGGTCAGCCCCCTATTCCCCAGCGGGGCGCTGCTTTAGGACGCGGATTTGAGTAGGGTGTCGGCGATGCCACGCTTCTGAGCGGATCAAGATGAACTCAATATCCGGTGATGGCTATGGGGTGTAAGCCTATGTGAATGCGGATCCGGCTAACACCGCATAGTCTAAGACCGGTCCGGCGCTTATCCTGAACGAGCTGTCGTGTGCGGACCACCATCAAAACAACAGAAGCGCTATGCACCTCCTATTCTCCCCGGTTCTTGCCAGTGTCCTTGTCATTGGCGGCGGTTCGGTCGGCCTCCTTATCGTCATCATCGTTGTCGTCCTTCTGCTGCGCCGCAAGTAACCATCCGGCCTGCGGCTCGGAGAAGTGGTTCCTTTCTTCAAACCCGGCTCCTACAAGTGAGGGACCAGCGTTTATGTTGCGCCATGTCTGTTGCACCGATGCTGACGTTCCTTGCACCGCATACGCTTGTCTGCTTATTTGGTCCTGGCAGCCCTTGCCTTCTTAACCGCCTCGCGGTGCGCAAACATGGCCGCGCGCAACTTGACGAACAGCGCCCGATGTTTGGCGTCGAGTGCGCCATATGGAGTCGCTGGCAATTTCGCCCGAATCGCCTCCAGTTCGCGGCGCGTCCGGATCACCTCGGATGTCTCCGGCGTGCTCATAGGGGGTTGTGCGGTCGCGACTCGGATGGGCTCAACAGCCGAAGCATGAGGAGCGGCAGGGACCTTCGCGGTCTTGGTCCTCTTGTTTGTGATCTTCATCATCTGTTCCCTCGATCTGCTACAGACGTCAGGGCGATCGTTCTTTTGAACACTGCGCGGATGGCAAAATGATCATGGCAGTTTGGGCGCCAATATTGAGCGTGGAATAGGTTGGCATATGTCCATGGCGCACCCACCACCGTGCTCCGGTCAAGTGATCCAGGACCGAGAGCAGACAATTGGCGTCGGGCGGCGGGCAAACGCGCACAATATCTGCCTTCTTGTTGACTACGTGGTCGAGGAAACCGGGATCCTGATGGGTGAAACCGTTGTGATCCTGTTGCCACATGTGTGCGGCGAACAGGTAGTTCAGTGAAGCAATTTTCCGGCGCCAGGGCAGTTCCGAAGTCACCTTCAGCCACTTGGTGTACGGCTCAACATCGAGTCGACGATGCGAATGAAGGCCTCATAGCCGTTGAACAGGCCGTGCCGTCCGGTCAGCAGGTAGGGGAATGAATATGAGTGACACCGATAGGCCTATCCATGAGGCGCCGAGGGGTAAATGGCTTGAATCCTTTTACCCGGAGATTGTCCCTCCGGAAGAAGGGCATCCGACCATCGCAAATTTCGAGGTCGTCAACACCAAAGACGAGCGCGGGAAAGGTCTGCGGACAAAAAGAGCATTTCGGAAAGGAGAACGGGTCGCTCGGCTTTCTGGGGTTCTGGTCAACCGCTCTTCGCTGGACACGATCCAGATTTCACCAGCCTTGCATCTGCACGACCCGTGGTTCAGCCGGATGCTCCTGCACAGTTGCGAGCCCAATCTCGTCATTGACACCACTACGATGGAGGCGTGGCCGGCAAGAGATATAGAGGCCGGTGACTACCTCTCGATCGATTATGCCGCCACGGAAGATGTGCTTGGCCGTCAGTTTGCCTGTCACTGCGGAAGCGCCCGGTGTCGCGGTTGGGTGACTGGCCGGCGCGAAGGGCCCAATGAAGAGGGACGCGCGTGGCTTGCGAGAAACGCAACGAGATAGATACGGCAAGATATCAGCAATACAGCGAGGATAGCGCTGACAACATTATCGACTACAAATGGTTTGTGCACGAAACTGGCGAGGCTCTTGCCAGTGAATCGACTCATGACTTTCTGCCAGGTGCGGCTGATATTTTCCGGCAGTACAAGACCCCATAGGCCGCCGGCCGCGTTTGGATGTATTTTCCAGCGCGCACGGGTTGACGCCTGCTGCGCACCCAAAACGCCATCACCGCTACACAATCCACCGGTCACTCGTTCGTTCTGAACCCGACCCTCCGGCATTTTTCAGGCGGGTGCGCGAATACAAATCATGGATGAGCCAGCTGATTCCCTCGCCTCTGCGTCATTCTTTACCGGCGCCCGGGATGTCGCCGCCGGCATCAGCCGCCGCGAAGCGATTGCGAGAACCCTGAAGGCCGGTGCCGGGCTTTCCGTGCTCAGCCAGGTCGGCGGTCTCCTGCGCGGCGCCACTGAGCCCCCGCCGTCTCCGTCCGCGCCTGGCCCGGTGACCGTGACGCTCAACATCAACGGCGACGCCCACACCCTCGCCATCGAACCGCGCGTTACGTTGCTCGATGCCCTTCGCGAACACTTGGGGATGTATGGGACGAAAAAGGGCTGCGATCACGGGCAATGCGGCGCCTGCACGGTGCTGGTTAACGGCGAGCGCGTGAACTCGTGCCTCACCCTCGCTGTGATGCACCCCGGCGACGACATCACCACCATTGAGGGCTTGGCAGACGGCGACGCCCTTCACCCAGTGCAGGCGGCCTTCATCAAACACGACGCCTTCCAATGCGGCTACTGCACGCCCGGGCAGATTTGCTCGGCGGTCGCGCTGATCAAGGAAGGCCATGCGAAGACCGATGCCGAAATCCGCGAGCAGATGGCGGGCAACATCTGTCGCTGCGGCGCCTATCAGCACATTGTGGCAGCCGTGCGCGAGGCAATGCAACCGACCGGGTGAAATCCCCGCCATGTTTCGAACGCTCCGCCGATGAACAACTTTTCCTACATCCTTGCGGCGCAGCCGGACGAGGCCCTCCGCGATTGGACCGGCCCCGGACGCCCCGCCTATCTCGCCGGCGGCACCAATCTGATTGACCATATCAAATTGGGAGTGGATCAGCCGCAACGCCTGATCGACGTGCGGAACCTTGGCTTGGACCAGATCGAGGCGTTGCCGGGCGGCGGTCTGCGTATCGGAGCGACCGTGAGCAACACCGCTCTCGCCTATGATGAGCGCGTGTTGAAAGACTACCCCGTACTTTCACAAGCCATCCTTTCCGGGGCGAGCCCGCAGTTGCGCAATGCCGCCACCACCGCGGGAAATCTGCTCCAGCGCACCCGCTGCTCCTATTTTCGCGACGGCCTCTCGCCCTGCAACAAACGCCAGACGGGTTCCGGCTGTGCCGCGCTCGGCGGCTTCAATCGCACCCACGCGGTGCTCGGCACCAGCGAGCGCTGCATCGCCACGCATCCCTCGGACATGGATGTGGCGATGATCACGCTAGACGCTGTGGTCCGCCTCCGCGGCGTCAGCGGTGAGCGCACCGTTCCGCTGCAGGATTTTTACGTGGCCTACGGTGAGGATCCGGCGAAGGAAAATGTGCTCAAGCCCGGCGAGTTGATCACGGCCGTGGACCTGCCGGCGACGGAGTGGTTTGCCCGGTCGTATTACTTCAAGGCGCGCGACCGGGCGAGTTACGAGTTCGCACTTGCCTCGGCCGCCGTCGCGCTCGATCTGCGCGAGGGACTCGTGCGGGACTGTCGCATCGCCCTGGGCGGCGTCGCCACCAAGCCATGGCGCGCCCACGCGGCAGAAAATGCGCTCAAGGGCACGCGGCCCACCGAGCAGGCGTTTCGCGCGGCGGCTAACGCGGAGCTTAGCTCGGCCGTGCCGCGCGCGCACAATGGTTTCAAGATTGAACTGTGCCGGGGCACCCTGATGCAGGCACTGCAGACCACCGCCGCGCTGGCGTAATTTTCCATGGCCTCCGCCTCCGATTCCTCCCCGCCTGTCGCCCCCGTCGGCGAGCCGCGTGACCGCGTGGACGGGCGTGCCAAAGTCACCGGCCGCGTCGTTTACGCGGCCGAGGCGCCGGTGCGAAATGCCGTTCACGCCGTGCTCGTGTCGAGCACGATCGCCCGGGGCGAGATCACTGCGATGGACGCGGCGTCGGTGGAGCGGTCCCCGGGCGTCCTGGCCGTGCTGACGCCGAAAAACATGCCGAAGCTGGAATACGTAGACGCGAAGTTTCACGCGGAAAAACGTCTGCCCCTCGGCGATCTCAGGATTTACTATGCCGGGCAGCACATCGCCGTGGTCGTTGCCGACACGCTCGAGCGCGCGCTTTATGCTTCCACACTTTTGCGGGTCTCCTACCGCGAGGAGCCGCCGGTGCTGGGACTCGGCGATCCCGCTGCAAAGATCGAGTGGCCCAAAGGAGAAATGACCGGGCCATTGCAGTTTGAAAAAGGCGATGTCGACGCGGCGCTGAGCGGTACGGGCGTGGTCACCGTGAAGCAGACTTATTCGACCCCGATCGAGACGCACAATCCGATGGAGATGAGCGCGACCGTGGCGTATTGGGAAAACGGCAAACTGACGGTGTGGGATTCCACCCAAGCGGTCGTGAACCGGCAAAAGGCGCTCGCCGCCGTCTTCGGTTTGAAGCCGGACCAGGTTCGCGTGTTGTGTCCGTTTGTCGGTGGCGCATTTGGCTGCAAGGGCGACCAGTGGCCACACACCTTCCTCGCCGCTGCTGCGGCCCAGGCTGTCGGCAAACCGGTCAAGCTGATGCTGACCCGCCAGCAGATGTTCACCGGCTGCGGTCACCGGCCGGTGACAGAGCAGACGATCACCCTCGGGGCGGACGGCCAGGGCCGGCTGGTGGCGCTCCGCCACGAATCGAAAAGCGACGATTCCGAGGTGGGCAAGCACATCGAGCCCTGCGGCGCCGGATCGTCGGCCATCATGTATGCCACCCCCAACCTCGCTTACACCCATCGCGTGAGCCGCACGAACATTGCCTCCGCCACCTTTATGCGCGCACCCGGTGAAAATCCCGGGACGTATGCCTTGGAGAGCGCGATGGATGAACTGGCGATCGCGCTTAAAATGGACCCGGTGGAATTGCGGCTCGTGAACTACGCCGACCGGGCGCCGCACAACGGGCTGCCGTTTTCGACAAGCAATGTAAAGGAGTGCTACCGGCTGGGCGCGGAAAAATTCGGCTGGTCCCGGCGCAATCCCGAACCCGGCAGCATGCGCGCGCCGGATGGGGCCCGCGTGGGCTGGGGCATGGCGACGGCGACTTATCCGGCGCATCGGTTTCCGAACCAGGCCCGTATCCGTCTTATGCTTGACCGCGACGGCGGCGTGCGCGCGATCGGGGCGGCGGCGACCCAGGATTTGGGCACAGGTGCCTACACGGTTTTCACGCAGATGACGGCCATGCTGGTCGGCCTCCCGTTCGAGCGGGTGAAGTTTGAATTGGGCGACTCCAACCTGCCGCCGGGCGGCGTGTCCGGCGGCTCCGCGACCACGGCGGGAGTAGGGCAGGCAATGAGCGAGGCGGCCGGGAAATTACGCCAGGCCATGCTCAAGCGTGCCCAGGAAAACAGCGGGTCGCCACTCGCGGGGCTGACACCCGACCAGGTGGTTTTCCAGGGAGGCAGGATCGTCGCGGCCAACGATCCGTCCCGCGGCGTGGAGCTCTCGGCCGTCCTCAAAGGTGGGCCAGCCTACATTGAAGGGTTGAACGAGGCCAATCCGGCCGGGGCGGACAATCTTCCCGCCAAGCAAAAAGCTTACACCTTTCAGTCCTTCGGCGCCCATTTCGTGGAGGTGGCCGTGGACGAACGTCTGCCCATCGTGCGCGTGAAGCGTGTGGTCTCCGTGATGGATGTCGGCCGCGTGATCAACCCGAAGACCGCGGGAAGCCAGGTGCAGGGTGCCGTGATCATGGGGATGGGTCAGGCACTGCTTGAGGAGACCCACTACGACCCCAGGACGGGCCGCGTCGTTAACGACAACCTCGCTGACTACGTCGTCTGCGTGAATCCCGACGTCCGTTCGATCGAAACCTATTTCGTAGGAGAGCCCGATTTACTGTTCAACGCGATCGGTTGCCGCGGAGTGGGCGAAATCGGCATCACCGGCATCGCCGCTGCGATCGCCAACGCGGTTTACCATGCCACCGGGCGGCGCGTGCGCGACCTGCCGATCACAGCGGAAAAGTTGATGCGCCCCGCCTGACTGGGCGGCTCCCGCGTGCGACAGCCATTGCCGCCGGGCTGCTGCAACATCTCCCGCTGAGTAGGTGTTACCCGCATAGAGACAAACGAGCTGCGATTTTGTGCAAAAATCGGAAGTGTTGAATAGTGCGGGTAGGGCTATGCCCCATAGCCGTTGCGATGTCGGTCCGACATGATTGCTTATCCATCATTCGAGCACGACGTCTCCGCGAAATAGTCGGCTCGATTGATCTAAAAAACTAGCTTCGAAGCAAAACAGACCACCATGAATCGTTCCATACTCGTCCTTATCATTGCCAGCTTTATGCTCGGCTCGCTCTTATCCGCTCAGGCCGCGGTCGAAACCTACGCCATCGACCCGGTGCATACCTGGGTCGGTTTTTCGGTCGGGCACTTTTTCACCAAGGTACCCGGCTTCTTCAGCAAGGTGAAAGGGACAATCATGGTGGATCGTGAAGCTCTCGCCAAGAGTACGGTGGAAGCCGCCATTGAGGTTGCCAGCATCACCACCAATACGCCGAAGCGTGACGACGACTTGCGGTCCGACAATTTCTTCGCTGCCGCGAAATTTCCTGCGATGACCTTCAAGAGCAAGACATGGAATAGCACAGGGGGCGAAACCTATGCGGTCACGGGTGATCTCACGATCAAGAGCGTGACGAAGCAGGTCGTGCTCAAGGTCACCTCGCTGGGCTTCGGACCGGGTATGAAAGGGGCCGCGATATCCGGTTGGGAAGTATCGACGACGCTGGATCGGCGCGATTTCGACATCACGGCGGACCAAGGCATGATTGGCAACAGTGTGGAGATTATCATCCACGTCGAAGCGGACTTAAAATAGCCTGCGCCTACAACGTAAGCGCGAGGCAACTCGTGGCCGCCCAAGACTTGCCATGCATGGAAGACTTGCGCCGAGCCATGACTATTCAAAGAGGGGGTGGATTTTCGGATCAATTCCCCGTGGGCGCTAG
>PLOH01000044.1:0-16932 GCA_003142955.1 Opitutia bacterium
GACTCCGCCACGGCGAACTGCGAATCTTCGTTGACTTGTTTAACATCTATGACCGCAAGAACGTGGAGGGCTTCACCTATACTCCAATCATACAGGGCGCTTCGGTCACAGCCGCAAAGAGCCCGGAACGGGCCTTCCCGTTTCTGCCCAGCGCCGGCTTGAGCTGGGAGTTCTGAAATCCGTCGCTGCGCAATACCCCTTCCAACGATGAACATTGCAGCCGCAAAGATGAATCTCCTGTGCTGGCTCTGGTGCGCGGCGCTCGTTTCCGCCATCTTGCCCGCCCGCGCAACAGTCTACGACTTCTCGCTCGGAGACGCCGGCAGCCGAACCCTGCGCTTGAACGTTCCGGATTCAGTGACGCTCGTGCGCGGGATCGTCGTTTATTGCAATTGGTCCAACGGCGACGTCCGCGCCATGGCCACTGATCCGGAGTTGGTGGCCTTTGCGCAGTCGATGGGTTTTGCGGTGCTGGCCACCTCGCATTGGACGAACTTCGAGTACGGGTACACGCCGAGCGAGTATTCCGGTTGGGTGTATGGTTTGCAGCAACTCGCCGCTCTGAGCGGCCATCCCGAGATCGTGCGGGCACCTTGGATCCCGTTCGGGGTATCGAACGGCGGCCAGATGTCCTACGGATTGAATGTGTGGGCGCCTGAAAAGGTCATCGCCATGGCCCTCAATAAGGCGGCCATCATTAACGATCCGCTTCCGGCCTCCGCGGCCCTACACACCCCCGGGTTGTTGGTGGCTGGAGAACTCGATGTTACTTACGGTGCCGGAGTCCACCTCGTTTTTGTCAACAACCGCCCCCGCGGCGCATTGTGGGCCTGGGCGGAAGAGCAGGGGATTGTTCACGACACGGCTGACTCGTATGAACTCATTCTCCCCTTCATGGCCGAGATGTACGCGGCGCGCTATCCGTCCGACGCCTCTCCGCAAACCGGCGTCGTGAATCTTAACCCGGTCAACGAAGCTGACGGGTGGTTGACCGATCCCGATTCGTACAAAACCGGCCTCGCAGTCATTGCGCCGTATTCAACCTACGCCAAGGACAAGTCGGTCGCAGGCTGGCTGCCCAACCGTCGGCTCGCTTACATCTTCCGCGCGTTCGCGAGCTATAACAAGGCCACCCCCACCGCCACGGTCAGCACCGGAACCGGACCTGTCGACTGGGGTACGACCATCACCTACACGATCGGCCAGCCCGTCGCGTCGTGGACGTCCATCGATTTCTTCGAGGGCGATATGCAGCTGAAACGAGTCACGTTCGCGAGTGGAGACAGCCTGAGCGCGAGCCTCACTCCAGCCAGGGCTGGCTATTCGGTTTTTCACGCGCTGGTCACCTTGGCGGACGGTACTCAGCGGACCACCATGCCGCGGAGGGTTTTCGTCCGCGCCGGGCCGCCGCTGGCCCCCGCCATCGTTTCCGAACCCGACGACGTCGCTGTAATGATCGGCGGCCCGGCCACCTTTTCGGCGGGCGCCACCGGCTTTCCCGCGCCCGCCTTCCAGTGGCGGAGGAACGGCGTCAATCTGGTCAACGGCGCCAACGTATCCGGGGCAACCGGGACGACGCTGACAATCTCCAATGTGCAGGCCGGCGATGCGGGCGCCTACGATCTTGTGGCAACCAACTCGGCCGGCAGCGCGACCAGTGCCGCGACCACGCTCGCGGCGACAACGGACAAGGCGCCCGCCGCGGTGATCCTGGACGGCCTGGATGAAATTTACACAGGCGGGGCTCAACGAGTGACCGCCATAACTTCGCCCGATGGACTCGCGGTGTCGTTCACCTATAACGGCAGTCCAAAGGCCCCTGTTAATGCGGGGAGTTACACAGTTGTCGCAACGATCAGCGATGCCGGCCACCAGGGTGTCGCCTCGGGCACGCTAGTGATCGCCAAGGCGCCGCTCGCCGCGAAAGCCAACGACCAATACAAGGCGCCTGGCGCTGCGAACCCGCCGCTGACNNCGGAGGGTGCTTATCCGATCGCGCTCACGGGCGGGTCGGCGAAAAACTACGTGCTGACCTTGGAGGACGGGACATTGACCGTGGGTCTGACACCGGTGGCTGGCACGCCGGGCGGCGTTATCGACAGCCGGTTCGTTGCCAGATGGAGCGAAATCAGCGGGGCTGCGGGTTACCGGCTCGATGTGTCGACTGACAGTTCGTTCGGCAATTACGTCAGCGGATTCCAGGACCTCGATGTCGGCAATGCGACGAGCGAAGTCGTGACCGACCTCAGCCCGAATGCGACCTACTACTACCGGGTTCGCGCCTATGACAGTTCCGGCGCCGGCGCGAGCTCGGGCGCCATCGCGGTGACCACGATGCCGATTCCTGTCATCGCAGCCCCGATGCCAGTCAGCACGCTCGCGGGTCAGGCGTTGAGCAGCGGCGGCGGCGACGGAGTCGGCAGCGCCGCGCGGTTCAATTACCTCTCTGCCGTCACTGTAGACAACGCCGGCAACGTCTACGTCGCCGACACCGACAATCACACGATCCGCAAGATTGTCGCCTCGACCGGCGCCGTGACGACCTTTGCCGGCGCGGCCGGAGTTTCCGGAAGCGCCGACGGCGTCGGCAGCGCTGCGCGGTTCAACAACCCCTCTGGGGTGGCTGTCGACGGTGAGGGCATTGTCTACGTGGCTGACACGATGAATCACACGCTGCGGAGGGTCACGCCCCTCGGGATAGTCACGACACTGGCTGGATCTCCGGGAATTGTAGGCAGTGTCGATGGCACGGGCAGCGACGCACGCTTTCAAGGGCCGCAAGGCCTCGCGATTGATGACGGCGGCAACCTCTATGTGGCCGATACCAACAACCATACGGTTCGGAAGGTTGTCCCATCCACCGGGGTAGTGACCACGGTTGCGGGCTTGGCCGGGAACTCCGGAAGCGCCGACGGCCAGGGTGGCCTGGCCCGGTTCGACTTTCCTTCGGGGATGGCGGTTGACGGCGCGGGGAACCTGTTTGTTGCCGACATGGAGAATTATACCATCCGCCAGATTCTGCCATCCGGGCTGGTCAGCACGGTGGCTGGATTGGCTGGAGCCAGTGGGGGGGCGGACGGCACGGGCAGCACCGCCCGCTTCGACTCACCCTCGGGCGTTGCCCTGGACTTGTCTGGCAACCTCTACGTGGCCGACACGGACAACCACACGATTCGCAAGGTGGTCCCGTCGGCCGGCACGGTGACCACACTGGCCGGCCTGGCGGGGACTGCCGGGAGCAGCGACGGATTGGGATCGGCCGTCCGGTTCTTCAGCCCGACCGGCATCGCTGCGGACAACAGCGGCAATCTCTATATCGCCGACACGAACAACGACACGGTGCGGGCTGGACTGTTGGCGACAGCACCCGCCATCCAGACGCAGCCTCAAAGCCAGACGGTGCGCGCGGGCAGCAGCGTTCAGTTCTCAGTAACAGCCTCGGGGCGTCCGGCCGTGACCTATCAGTGGAACTTCAACGGCACTGCGATCAATGAAGCAACGAGCAGTTCCTATAGCCTGTCGAATACTCAGTCAGGCAATGCGGGAAGCTATAGCGTCGTGGTCTCTAATGCGATGGGCAGCGTGGCCAGTAACCAAGCGACACTCACCGTTAATGCAGTGACTCCGCCGCCCAACAGCGGCAGCGGTGGGGGTGGCGGAGGAGGCGCCCCCAGCACATGGTTCTGCTGTGTGCTGTTCCTCCTTGCCGTGGTTAGGATATATCAGCGACGGACGAAAAATGAATGGCCTGTGAACCCCGCGTGTGACTGAGAATCGGTCGTCAAATAGGTGCCATTGTGGCTTGAGTTGAATCGACCTTTGGTGCGCGGGGAATATTGCCCGTTTATTGCCCAACAGGGGTCATTTTGGTGCTTTTGCCCGTTTCTGGCCTCTTCGGCTGGCGCGTCTGTAAGTGAATGTCCCCTCGCTATTACCTGCATTTTCTGAGCAAGGGTCCAGAAACAGCATACACGATTCGAATCTCCGTTTGGTTGGGAGGGGAGCAAACTGACTTGGTGTCCAATCGAGCAGTGCGCAAACGGTGATGGCACTGGCGCGCAGCCAGCAGTGTTCCGATCGGGAACGCAGCTGCCGAAGGTTAGCCTTGACTATCTAGGTAATAAAGGAACAGCCTAGATTATCTAGGTCAAATATGCCTCCTGAAAAACCTGAACTGCTCTCTGGGACACTAGATCTCCTGATTTTGTGCGTGCTCAATGGTGGACCTCTGCACGGCTTCTCGTGCAAGTACCCATCGACAAGCTTCCAGGTGTCCGCGCTGCACTCGTTGGCCGCGTAAAGCGGCCACAGGTCGCTGATAATGTTCTTGGTGATCTTCATGATGACTCCCTGGTTTGGGTTTGAAAGTGTTGTGCGAGCCGCGCGTGCGCGGAACACCCGCACCTTGGCGGCTGCCTCTGACAGGCCGGTTGTTGCGGCGATTTCACGATACGAAAGGCCGCTGGCCGAGCGCGACGACCGCCGACTTCGAGCGACTGCCGCAAAGCCGATGAGAAAAGCCATGAAGATACAAGGTCTTCATGGTTAATGCTTTACGATAGCACTAACCACTTGTTTATCGAGCTTATAATCAGACACTTACAGAACATATCCAGCCCGAGGATACTCAGGAAAATCAACGATCAACCCCGCTATCTGAGCGCCATTCCACTTTGAGATCTGATCAATCCATCTAATTTTTACGATGGACTATTTCTCGGATATTGATATAATAATACATTAAGAACGAGGCACTGCTTTTGAAGCACAAACGGAAGTTGCGGTCGCTAACGTCTGGTCTTGCCCTTGGTTTCGAGACCGGGACGTCGCAGAAGCGCACAGTAGGAAAAAGGGCACGGCAGATGGCGACCGAAACGGTTGCCGCAGGCGAGAGGGTAGCCTGGGTGAACGTGAACATGACGATCATTCGGCACGCGATGGGTCAGCCTGCGCGGACCATCGCCACGATTGAAGACATCACAGGGCGTAAAAAGGCAGAGCAGACAGCGAGCTACCACGAAGAGCTGCTGCGGGAAACTGGCCGGCTAGCTCAGATCGGCGGCTGGGTGTTCGATGTGAACACCGGCAATGGGACATGGACGGAGGAGGTTGCCCGCATTCACGACCTCGACTCCGCTGGCAGTACGAACCTGGAGTGGGAGCTTAGCTTTTTCAGTGGCGAATCGCGTGCCAGAATCGAAACGGCGGTCAAGGAAGCCATCGAATCTGGCAAGCCGTATGATCTGGAGTTGGAAATGGTACGTTCGCAAGCCGGTGGATTTCGTCGAGTTCTCCGAGGCCGTCCGCCAGCTGAGCCTTTATTGGCTTTTAGTCAACCAGCCGCCACCCCCGATTGAAGGAACACCATGAACAAGACGATCCGCTGCCTGCTGGTCGAAGACTCGGAGGACGACGCGCTGCTAGTCCTGCGCGAGCTGCGCGACGGTGGCTACACCGTGACGCACGAGCGGGTGGACACGCCCGAAGCGATGCGTGCCGCACTGGACCGCCAGCCATGGGACATCGTCATCGCCGACCACAAGATGCCACGCTTTAGCGGGCTGGCCGCGCTGGAGCTTCTGAAGGCGAGAGGCAAAGACATGCCTCTAATCGTCGTGTCGGGCACGAGCGGCGAGGAGATCGCCGTGAAGATGATGAAGGCGGGTGCTCACGATTACCTTATCAAAGGCAGGCTGGCGCGCCTGGTTCCTGCCGTGGAACGCGAATTGCGCGACGCCGACGAACGGCGCGAGCGCAAACTGGCTGAGGAGGCGTTGAAGGTGGAGCAGTCGTTGTTGACCAACCTGCTCCGGACGAGCCCCGACCACATCTATTTCAAAGACCGACAGAGCCGCTTCATCCGGATCAACGACAGAATGGCGCAAAGCTTCGGGCTGCGCAGTCCCGAGGATGCGGTAGGCAAGTCGGATTTCGACTTCTTCACCGAGGAACATGCACGGCAGGCTTACGAAGACGAGCAACAGGTGATGCGCACCGGCAAGCCGATCATCGGAATCGAGGAAAAGGAAACCTGGCCCGATGGCCGGGTCACGTGGGTGTCAACCACCAAGGTTCCCTGGCGCGATGCGGACGGCATTTTTACCGGGCTCGTCGGCATCTCGCGCAACATCACTGAGCGCAAGCAGGCGGAGGCCGCGCAGCGGGAAAGCGAACAGAAGTGCCGGTCGATTTTCAACAACGCCGTGGAAGGGATCTTTCAGACGACGCCTAAGGGCGACTTACTGACCGCCAACCCGGCCCTGGCGCGAATCTTCGGTTATGCCTCGTCCGAGGAACTCATGAGCGAATTGAAAGACGTCGCGCAGCAGAGTCATGTCAGTGCAACGCGGCGCGAAGAATTCAAGCGGCTGATGGAGAAACGAGGCGCAGTCGAGGGTTTCGAGTATGAGGCCTACCGCAAGGATGGCAGCCGGATTTGGGTTTCGGAGAATGTGCGGGTTATACGCGACGCTGAGGGCCGCGTTGTCTGTTATGAAGGGACCCTGCAGGACATCACTGGGCGCAAACAGGCGGCAGACCGCATCCGCGAACAGGCGACGTTGCTCGACACGACCAGCGACGCCATCTATGTGACCGCATTGGACGGCACGATCCGATCCTGGAACAAAGGCGCCGAGCGGATCTATGGCTGGTCTTCCGCTGAGGCGCTTGATCGTACAGCGGCAGAGCTGCTCTCGATTCCAGGCGACGAAACGGCTGATCCGTTAACCCCAGCTCTCCAAAAGGGGGCTTGGTCAGGCGAGCGGCGGAAAAAGACGAAGAGGGGAACGGAAGTCTTTGTGTTCGCCCGGTTGGCTCTCGTGAGAGACGCGGCCGGCCAACCCGTCTCGGTCTTCGTGATTGACACGGACATCACCGAGAAGAAGCAGCTCGATGCGCGCTTCATGCAGGCGCAGCGGCTCGAAAACCTGGGAGCGTTGGCCAGTGGCATCGCCCACGATCTCAACAACGTACTGGCCCCGATCCTTATGGCCGCCGGCATCCTGCGGCAGAAAGCCCAGACCGACTCGGAACGAAACATGCTTACTACCATGGAGGCGTGTGCGCGCCGGGGATCGGACATCATCCACCAGGTTCTCACCTTCGCCCGAGGCGTCGAGGGGAAGCGCATTCCCCTGCAACCCCGGCATCTATTGCGCGAAATCGCGGCCATCATTAGTGAAACGTTCCCCAAGAACATCGAACTGGAGATGGACGTGGAAAAGGATCTGTGGCCCGTCCTCGGCGACGCTACGCAACTGCACCAGGTCCTGATGAACTTATGCGTCAACGCCCGCGACGCCATGCCCGAAGGCGGGCGGCTCGGCCTCAACGCGGAAAACATCGATCTGGACGAGACGTTCGCCCTGATGACACCCGGGGCTAAGTCTGGTCCCTATGTCCATCTGATCATTTCCGACACGGGAACCGGCATCCCGCCGAAACTCTTCGATAAGATCTTCGATCCGTTCTTCACCACGAAGGCGCCGGGCAAGGGAACCGGTTTGGGTCTGTCCACGGTGCTGGGCATAGTGCGGAGCCATGACGGTTTCATCCAGTTCAAGAGCGAGGTCGGAAAAGGCACCTGCTTTGAGGTCTACCTGCCCGCCGCTCATGATGTCAAACCGGTCGCGGGACCAGATCCTCTCTCGGCGCCACCCCGCGGCCAGGGCGAGCTAATCTTGGTCGTCGACGATGAAATTGCCATTCGCACGGTGGCGACCAAGATCCTGGAAGTGTTCGGTTACCGGGTTGTGTCGGCCTCCGATGGCGCCGAAGCGCTCGCGGTATTCATGCAAAACCGCGCCGCTATTGCGGCTATTGTAACGGATATGTTGATGCCCGGTATGGATGGACCGACTTTCGTGCGGGTGGTGCGTCGGATCGAGCCGGGGATCCGGATCATCGGCATCAGCGGCGTGGGTGAGGGCACTACCGTAGACGTCGTTGAATCGCTCGGCCTGTCGGCGCTGCTCCTCAAACCCTTTACTGGCGCCAGTCTCGCGTTTGAGGTGCATGCCGTGCTGCAAGCTCCGCCGGGCACCAAGGTCAGCCATTCCGCCTCACCGTGGCGTGGAGTCTCCGCTGCGCCTTGGGGACCCGGACCGGGGACCGCACGCCTCACTCCGCAGCAAAGCCACAGTCAGCCCACCGATGGAGGCCTGCCGGCCCAAGCACCTGAAGCATCCGGGCTAAAGGAACCGAAAACCCCATGAAACCATCCCGCCCCAAGCAACGGCGGCTTTCGGCAGCCATGACTGCAAAGTGTGCCGCACAGATTTCTCAGCAGCGGCAGTTTCCCCTGCGCACGCTGATCGAGCTCTCTCTACTCCTCCGATGATTCACCCGCCAAGAGAAGTCCATGGTCTGCTGGTTCTGATCTCCGGTCCTGTCGGCACAGGCAAGGCGGAATTGTGCCGGCGGCTGGTGGCCGCCCATCCAGAAGTCGAACATGTCCTCACCTGCACCACCCGTGCCCCGTGCCCGGGCGAACAGCATGGCGTTGATTATTGTTTTCTGAGTGACGTCCAGTTCGACCAGGCGCTGGCCCATGACGAATTCTTCGAATGGACCCAGGCATGCGGCGCCCGTTTCGGCACCAGGAAAGACGCCCTGAGCCCGAGATTAGCCTGCGGAGTCGACCTGGTCATCAACGTCGACGTGCAGGGCGCGCGCTTTCACCGCCAGGCGATCGAAGGCGATGCTGCCCTGCGCAGCCGCCTGGTGCGGGTTTTCGTCATGCCGCCCGACGCGAGTGTGGTTCAGCGGCATCTCGAGGCCAGTGGGGAGGATACCGCGGAACATGTCGCCAAGCGCCTGAAGATTTTGCTCCACGAAATGGAACAGTGGACGCAACACGATTACTGCATCGTCACCAGCACGCTGGATGAGGATTATGTCCGGCTCGAGGCCATCTGGCGGGCGGAAAAATGCCGCGTGGCCCGGCTGCGCCAGGCAGCGATAATGCAAGCCGCGTGGATGCGGGCGGAATCGCAGATGCCGTTCATTCTGGAGCGATGATGGGTGAATTGAACAAATTGTCGGTCTGCTGGATAATGACCTGGCAGGCATATTGAAGCCGTCAAAAGCCGCCTGAACCCGACACTTGGATTTAAACCGCTCTAGCCGTTTTTCTGGAATTCCTCGAAGGACTCTTCGAGCAGAGCGTCCTTGGTCATTGCCAGCCATTCGATCTGGGCCTGGGTGTTCACAAACGCGTTCATCAGGCCGTCATTCTTGCAGATGAACCCAAGGCGTTCCACCTGGCACCGGCAAGTACAGGTGATCTCATTTCCAAAGGCACGCAGGACTTTGTCCACCTTCTGTTTGTCGCCTCCGCAATCCCAGTAAACATTGAGGTGAATTCTGGTGACCATCTCCTCCGGGCTCATGAGCGGATGGATTCCCAGGAAGTACTTCCAGTATTGCTTCCCGACCTCACAATAGTACATGAGGCTGAAAATTACCACGAATTGCAGCGCCTCTTGTACCGTGGTCTTCGGGACCAGGATCAGGCTCTGCCCACGACCCTTGTAAACGGCGCCAACGTTCTCGAATGATTTTAAGCCCTTGAGCTCTTCAAAGAAAGCCAACGTCGCCGGCAGGGCGTGGCAAAATTTGGCGCGATCCTTCTCGGGACACACTGGGCAGGCCTGAAAGCCTACTGCGCCTCTGATTTCGACCGGAAGCCGGTCCAGATTGGATTCGAAGACATGAGCGAAGGCTTCGATCTTATCACGGGTGAGAACGATCCGATTCCCCTCGGGAAAAAAAAGGTAGAGCCCGCTTTGCGTGAAATCATCCACCCGGATTTCCATTTTATCCTCCAATTGATGAGAAACAGGTTTCGCGGGGAAGGGATTTGGGGACTGGGGGGCGAGCTAATCAATCGCGGGAGCGGTTCAACCCCGCATATCAGTCGCTGGGCAGGGTGGGAGCGCACTCTTGAATTCATTAAGTATATCCGTCAGGCTTGCTCGCGACAAGGGTGAATTTCGAGAACGTATGAGAAAGACACCTAACAACTCAAAAGCACGTTCAATGAAGCTTTTAGGTTGTTGGGCTTGAGAGGTTCGAATCCCCGTTGTGAGGCTAGCCGACGGTGTCCCGACCGAAACGTGATTGTTGGACGTTAGCCTTGACTATCTAGGTGACAACGGTCCAACCTAGATTGTCTAGGTTTAATCATGCCCCCGAAAAAACCTGAACTGCTTTCTGGAACCCTTGATCTGCTGATCCTGCGCGTGCTCAATGGCGGGCCCTTGCATGGCTTCGCGATTGCCGAACGCATTCATGTCTTGTCGAGGGATGTGTTAACGGTGGAGGAAGGATCGCTGTACCCTGCGCTCTACCGCATGGAAGCGAAGGGATGGATTGAACCGAAATGGGGCATCTCTCCGCGGGGGCGTCGGGCCAAGCTCTACGCGTTGACGAAGGACGGACGCAAGCAACTGGAGAACGAACAGCAAATCTGGAACCAGATGGTGTTCGCGATTGGAGGCGTTCTGAAAAACACCTGAGGCCTTATGAGCTGGCTGAGACGATTTTGCTACGGGCTCGGTGGCCTATTCTCGAAGAGCCGGCTTGAGCGGGAGATGGCCGATGAGATGCGTGAACATCTCGAAGAGCGGGCGGAACACTACATTCAATCGGGATTGCCGCCGGAGGAAGCAGGCCATGCCGCACAGCGCAGTTTCGGAGGAGTGGATCAGTTGAAAGAACGGTGTCGCGATCAACGCGGCTGGATGTGGCTGGAGAATCTCTGGCGAGACGTCTCCTTCGGCATCCGGATGCTGCACAAGAACCCGGGCTTCACCTTTACCGCGGTTACGGTTCTCGCTCTGGGTATCGGCGCCAACACCGCGATCTTCAGCGCAGTCCATGCCTTCATGTTCCGGCCGCTGCCGTACGACCATCCGGAGGAACTGGTCGTGTTCTCCGAGAATTCGCAAGAGAAACATATCGATCGGTTTGCAGTCGCCGGCCCCAAATACTTGGAATGGCGGAAGCAGAATACCGTGCTCCAGGAGTTGGGAGCGCTGGCCATGGGCACACAGAATCTCACCGGGGCCACGGAGCCGATGCCAGTCGTGACGTGTCAAGTGACGCCGAGCTGCCTTCGGGTCTGGCGCTTTCACCCAGCGCTCGGGCGGCTGTTCGCCGAGAATGAAGATCAAGCGGGAAAGAACCAGCTCGTGATCCTGAGCCATCGGTTGTGGCAGGCGCGTTTCGGCGGCCGGGCGGACGTCATCGGCCAGACAATCCGCCTTGACGGCAAGCTACACACCGTGGTCGGAGTCCTAGCCGACGGCGGTCTTGCGAATTGGGATGGCAGTGAAATCGCGCTGGTCCCGCTCCCGGTGGAGAAGGTGCGAGATGGCCCGGGCGTGCATTACTACCAGGTCTTCGGGCGCCTGAAGCCCGGTGTCACGCTTGGGCAATGTCGGGCAGAGATGACGGTACTGACCGGACGAATCAACAAACAGGAACCCCGGTTCGGCGACTGGGGAGTCGTTGTCCGTTCCCTGCGGGAGGACGAACTGGGTGAATGGCCGGGCTGGCAGACGATCCTGCTCTTACAGGGCGCGGTGCTTGCTGTATTGCTGATTGCCTGTGCCAATACCGCCAATCTGCTGCTGGCGCGTGCAGCAACGCGTGGGAAGGAGATCGCGATCCGACTTGCAATGGGGGGCAGCCGCGCGCGCCTGATTCGCCAGTTGTTGATGGAGAGTCTACTGTTGGCATTGCTCGGTGGCGCCGCGGGTGTAGCGCTGGCCGCCGTCGGCCTCGAAGCCGCGAACCGCTGGCTCGCGACACAGGGCATCGTGCTCTGGACTGCTGTCGGGTTGGATCCTGACGTCCTGGCCTTCTCCGTCGGATTGTCGGTCCTGACGGGCGTTGTCTTCGGCTTGGTGCCGGCGTGGCAGACTACAAAGGCTGATGTGCAGACCGCGCTCAAAGGCACGAGTCGCAATGCCACCGGTGGCGTCGCCCACCGGCGGACGCTCGACGCGCTGGTGGTAACTGAGATCGGACTCGCGCTGATGTTGTTGATCGGGGCGGGTCTTTTTCTGCGCAGTCTCGTGCAGCTTCGTAGAGTCAACCCGGGTTTTAATCCCGCCAACGTCCTTGCACTGAACGTGTCGCTGACGGAGGCGCGTTATCCCGGAGACGAGCAGCGCAACCAGTTCGTCGGGTCGGCCCTTGAACGCCTGCAGGCTTTGCCGGGCGTCCGCGGAGTGGCGGTGTCGGATCTCCTGCCGTTGCGCGGAGGGTCGAGTTGGGATTTGTGGGTTGAGGGCCGGAAGCCTGATGCGCCCAACGCATATGGAGGGGCGCAGTTGCGCCGAATCAGCGTTGATTATTTCCGTACGCTGGGCGGCACGCTGGTGCGCGGACGGACCTTCACCGCCTCAGACCGGCGTGGCAGCGAATCGGTCGCGATTATCAGCGAGAGCCTGGCGAAACGCTATTTCCCAGGAGAAGACCCGATCGGCGCGCATGTCAGCACGGGCGACTCCCTCGCCAATCCCCACACTGTCGTCGGCGTGGTGAAGGATGAACGCCTCTTCGGCGTCACCAGCCAGCCGGAGCCGGTGATCTACGTGCCCACCGCCCAAGGTTGGTTCAAAGGCTCCCAAACCAGCTACACCTTGGACGTCGCCATCCGGACCGAGGGCGACCCGCTCGCGCTGGTAAAGCCGGTCCAGGCGGAAATTCGTGCGCTCGACCCCGGGATGGCTTTTGCCAACGTGCAGCCGCTCGAACGAAGCGTGACCGACTCCATGTTATCGCAGCGGTTGAGCAGCTTCATGTTGGGCTCATTCTCGCTCACGGCGCTGCTGCTTGCGGCGCTCGGCATCTACGGCGTTATGGCGAACGCTGTGAGCCAGCGCAGGATTGAGCTCGGCATTCGTATTGCTCTCGGTGCGCAGGTGAGCGACATCCTCAATCTCGTCCTCGGCCGTGGCCTGCGACTCACCGCGCTCGGCTTAGTAATCGGCTTGGCCGGGGCGTTCGCGTTGACGCGTTTCCTGGAATCCCTCCTCTTCGATATCAGCCCGACGGATCCGTATGTGTTTGCCGGGGTGACGCTATTCCTCTGCGCGATTGCCCTTATCGCCTGCTGTCTGCCCGCCCGGCAAGCCACCAAGGTTAATCCGGTGGAAGCGTTGCAGTCGGAGTGACGACACAATAGTGAGTAGTGGATAGATCATGCCATGCGCCATCGGCTCGGCTTCATCAAACCCCAGTCCGAAACCACACTAGCCAACCACAGCCAAACCGTACGCCAACAACTTCTCGCCAGCGGGGCTGATCCTGATGAAGTTGCCGCCGATCTCCATCGGCATATCGAAGAGGAGCTGAGGGTCTGAGCGGGTTGTGGGTTACTGCTGAGTCTGTGGTTCAGATCGGGAACCAAGGGAAGGGTAGCCGGCGACAATTCCGTCCCGGACTGGCCCAACACGGTCCAGGCCCTTGAGGTGACTCCGTCAAGGAAGGTGGTCCGGGCGCTACAGTCTTGGAGGGACCCGGCTGATCTTGGGCCCGCTACGCACCTCCATTTCCTTGGCCAGCCGACCGAGGAAGAGGCGCCCAATATCGAACACTAGGCGGAAACCGGACGACCGGCAGCTTGGTCGGAAGCGGGCTGGCGCGGTCAGAACTTCGTGTTGACCGTGTCCGGGAGCCGCTGCGGGTCGAGCCCACGGACGTCGTCCGACGAGAATCCGGAGACGCCGCGCAGATCGAAGAGCGGGGCATTCCCAAGTCCCCGCTGGACGTCGAGCGCCCTGAATCTGGCGTCCCGCACATCGGCCAGGACGAACGCGGGCCGGGCGTCACCCTTGGCAGTGTCGATCTTGACATCGTGCAGGTTGAGCCCAGCGACGTGCCGGAAGAAGAAGCCGTAGGAAGGCATCGGCCCGAACATGTCGGGGTCGGGGTAGGAACGCTCCTCCTCGGGCGGGACGCGCAGACCGAGCTCCGGAGTCCCGCGGCCCTGGAACTGGATCCGGACGTTGCTGATCGAAATGTCCTCGATGTTGTGCCCTGGGACGCCGCTCACGACGTTGCCCAGGCTCCAGTCGGAGTCGGATGCGACGACGTTGCTGATCGTGATGCGCCTGATGGTGCCCGTCACCGTGCCCTCGGGGCCGCGCAGGCGCGACCCCAGGCGGATGAAGATCGGGGCGGTGTAGACGTGCCGCATCGTAATGTTGGAGATTGCGATGTCCTCGATGTGCGACCCGTCGACGCTCTCGATCGCGAATCCGCGGGAGCCGTCGAAAACGCAGTTGGTGACGGCGATGTTCTTGAAATCCCCGTTCGACTCCGTGCCGAGCTTGATCCGTCCCATGTGGGAGGAGCGGTAAGCCGCGTCGCTCCACTTGTACGTGCCGTCCCACAGGGTGCCCTCGTCGAAGCTTCCCGAGAGGAAACAGTCCGAGATGACCACGTCCTCGCAGGCCCGGACCTCCCCGAGAGCGTAGCTGGCCTTCAGGCAGATCCCGTCGTCCCAAGGCGAGTTGACGCTGCACCGGGTCACCCGGACGTTGCGGCACGCGTCGATGTCCATTCCGTCCCGGTTCGTGTCCAGGAGCACGTGATCGATCGTGAGGTTGCTAACTCCTGTCGCCAGGATCGCAAACCAGCCCCCGTGGAGGATCGCAACGTCGCGGATCACGACGTTGCGGCACCGGCAGAGCGCGATCGCCTTGTTGCCGCTGTGGGGTGGGTTGTCGCGGTAGCGGTTGGCCCCATTGGAATCGCCCGAGAACCGGTCGAAGCCGTTGTCGAGGCCGGTCCCGCGGATGACGCCCGGTCCCACGATCGCCACGTTCTCCAGCCCGATGCCCCAGATGAGGCTGTTCTTCCAGTGACTGTGCCCGAAGTCCTGGTACTGGAACTTCTCGGCGACCGGGTTCGACTCGGGGTCGTCGAACGCCGCCACGTCGGGACGGGCCGCCTCGATCACCGACCCGGGCTCAAGGAACAGCGTGATGTTGCTCTGCAGGTGGATGGATGCGGAGAGGTAGACGCCCGCAGGAAACGCGACCGTTCCTCCTCCGCCAGCCGCCGCCGCGTCGATCGCCCGGTTAATCGCCGCCGTGTCCAGCGTTTTCCCATCGCCACTTGCGCCAAAGGACCTGACATCGTAGAATCCTGCCCCCTGGCCGCCGGCAAGGGTGGCCGCACAGAGAATCGTGAAGACAAGCGCCGACGCAGCGCGGGAAAACGGGGTCATGTTAAGAATGGGGTTCGGGAATCCGAGCGAGGCAGAAGGGCGCCAAGACAAAGGTGGAAGGAGAGAAGATACAATGGATAATAGCTGCGCGGCCTGCACCGGTCCGCAATACGGCTATCGCAACGGCACGATGTACTCCAGCTACACTGCCGCCAGTTTCGGCCACGAATTCGAGTTCGCCGAGAAACACAGCGTCAATTTCGAGGGAGCGTTGACCTGGGCGTTCGAATTCGAGGACCAACCCTATTTCGCGGGATTCCGCGCGCTCGCCAGCAACGGTCTCGATCTCCCGGTGCTCAATATCTTCAGGATGTTCGCCAAGATGAGCGGCCAGCGTCTCGCCGTCCGCAGCAGCGCCGGCCTGACGGGAGCGGCGATCCAGGCGACGAACGTTCGCACCGCCCCGGACGTGTCGGCGCAGGCCAGTCTCGACGACCACAAGCTCGCCGTCCTTATCTGGCACTACCACGACGACGACGTGCCGGGGCCGGCCGCCGCCGTCGATCTGAACCTGACGGGCCTGCCCGCGCTGCGGTGACACGAGCCAAGCTCACGCAGTACCGCATTGATGCGGAGCACAGCAATTCCTATACGGCCTGGTTGCGCCTGGGCTCGCCGGCGCACCCGACACCCGCGCAATACGCAGAGCTCGAGCAATCAGGCCAGCTCGCTCTCCTCGGCACCCCCGAAAACATTCGGATGGACCACGGCAGCACCTTGATCCAGCTGCATCTACCGCGCCAGGCCGTGTCGCTCCTTGTGCTGGAATGGTAACTGCCGGTGGCTTCTTCCCGTATCGCCACTTGAAGTTTCGCTGGTTATTCGCGTCATGATCACTGCGCCAGCGCGGCGCGGAGTGATTGCCAGCGTCGGCAAACAATGTGGCTTGCCAAATCCTCACCGCTGCTGTTCGCCGGGAATTTCCGGCGTGCCCGGTTCATCCAGCAGTTGGATGGAAGACGCCGGGCCGAGGTCGGGATCTTTCCATTCGCTCAACGCCCAGACAACTTTTTTCTCCGGCGTCACTTCCAGCACCTGCACCGTGCCGGGCCAGTACTTCGGGTCCAGGTTGTGCGGACACCAATTGCAAATCACGGTGTTGCCGTTGGCAAGACGGTTCACCTCCTGAAAAATGATAAACTTATATTCCGGCGCGTCCTCCTGGGTAAACTGCCAGACGATTTTGCCCTGCTTGTTGACCTCCAGAACACTGTGATCGTCAGAGCTGATCAACGTATTGCCGTTCTTAAGCCGCGTCGCCCACCACGGATAACTGCATGCGTAGGACCAGATTTCTTTGAAGTTCGCGTCATATTCCACGACTTTTTGATCCCGCAAATGCGCCGCGAGAAACGTCCCATCCTTCGTCTCACGCACCCGGCGGAATTGGATATGCGGGTTGGCTTCCGGATTCAATACGGGGAACGTATATTCCTTTTCCGTTTTGCCAGTCGTCGTATTGATGAGCAGCAGCTTCCCCGCCGGATTGCCGTTTATCGTCACGAGCACATGGTCCAGGCCGATGGGTTGAATGGAATGAATTTCCGTTCCTTTCGGCGCGTCCATGTTCCAAATGATTTTTTTGTCCGGCGTGACTTCGCTCGCGCCGACCTTGCGGCAAAAAACAATGTTGCCGTTGGAGAGCATCGTGGCGTCGCCAAGCTCCTGCAACGTGCCGTCCGCGT
>PLOH01000044.1:17025-23552 GCA_003142955.1 Opitutia bacterium
TGTTGCGACTCGCCGGGAATTTCGGGGATGCCCGGATCGTCCAAGATTTGCACGGCGGTGGCGTCGCCGAGGTGTTGCCAGTCTTGCAGCACCCATACGACCTTTTTGTCCGGGGTGACTTCGACCAGCTGCGGACCTTTGCCGGCGCCGCCGCGGGAAGTGAAAATCGTGTTGCCGTTGGCCAGTCGGGTGCAAGTTTGCGGCGCTTGGACGAACCGGTAAGCCTCCGGCAGGTCGGTGTTCTTGAATTCCCAAACCGTTTCGCCTTTCGAATTCACTTCGCGCGAGAGACTGTCCTGCTCATCAGTGATCAAGGTGTTTCCGTTCTTCAGCCGGATGGCAGCCCACGGCGATTTAATCGGATAGCTCCAGATTTTATTAAAATCTTTGTCGTATTCCACGACGTTGCCCGAACTGAGATAGGAAAGGAGATACGTTCCCTGCGCGGTGTAGCGCGCGCGACGGGACTGACTATGAATGCCCCCGGGATTGAACGGCTGGCCGTCGGCGCTGGGCACCTCATGATTTACCTCCACCGCGCCGGTCTTGGTGTTGACGATCATCAGCCGCGGCGGCACGCCGCTCACGACGATCATCACTCTGTCCAGACCGATGGGCTGGCAGGTGTGAACTTCCGTGTGATCGGTGCCGCTGCTGTTGTTGCAATCGTAACGCCAGACCACTTTCTTGTCCGGAGTGATTTCGGCGACATATTGCATCCGGGTGAAGAGGATGTTGCCGTTGGAAAGCATCCACACGTCGTCGTATTCCCAGCCCGGGCCGGTCTGATAAGTCCAGATCACCTTGCCGTCGTTGACGAGAAACATCTTGGTGTAATTCTCCCCGACATAAAGCATCGGGTGCTGGGCGAGGCCGTTGCCCGGAAGACCGGCGGGCGTGACCGCGGTCGTCCATTTGCCAACGGGCGACTCGATTTCGGCAGGACCGAACGCGGGCACGTCGGGGGCGGTAAAACGTGCGAGCTGGGCCATGCATGGCGTTGTCGAGGACGAACTGGCGGCGGCACCGGGCGTGTGACAGCCGGTTGCAGCAGCGGCCAGGCAAATAGCCGAGACGACTGCAATCACGGAGCCAGGTATTACATTCCAATTTCCTGAGGAAAAGCAGGCGGAGGATTTGATTGATTTCATGGTGTGCGGAAAGCGGAAAGGACGGGGGCGGCCAGGGGAGTGAAGTTTCAGGAGGTTGTCCCTCTGTCGTCAGTCTGAGAGAGACGGGTTGGAAAATGAAATACCCAACTCAGAAGGCACCAGAAGGACAGCGTTATGCTCCCCGATAGACAAAGTCGCGGAGCTTCACTTCCCCCATGCCAACGCAATAGACGCCGAATTTGAGGCTGAGAAAATTGCCGAAGACATTGTGATGAAAGCCCGACACTTCCATTTGCCATGGGTGCTTGACCCATGCTTCGCCGTTCCTCTGGTAGTAAAAGGTCACGATGTTGACATGGTTGGTCACGCGAAGGCGTACCTGTTGGGTTGCCATGTCCTGGCGCATCCAGCTGTGTTCCTGGCCATTGTGATAGGTGAACATCTGCGAGTTGCTAAAGCCAATGCCGCAGAACATACGCTCGCTGTAGAACAAGCATATTCCCGCTTGGGCGCCGTCGCCAATGTCTAGAGTGATCTCGGCCTCGTAGCTGCGGTCGCCTACCAGGAAGGTGAGCGGAGAACTGTCCGCCGGGGTTGCGCCCTTGCCGTGAATCGCCAAGGCGCGGGCTTCATAACGTGCGCGTTTCATCTCATCCGGGCCGGGATTGAAGAAACTCCATTGCACGCCGAATCGATTCGTCGAGAAATCGTCTGATAGCGCAAAGCCTGCCGGTCCCGGAAGCCCCTTTCTGGGTTTGGCGATTGGCTGCGACAGCGTCCCCCCTTTTGCGTGGAACCAGCCGTCCCGAGTCCATTCGATTGGCTCCAGGAGGGGTTGCCTGCCAAGGGTACGAAAGCCGTTTTCGTAACCGTGATAGATCATCCACCAATCGCCGCCCGGTCCCTCGACCACAGTGGCGTGCCCGCGCGACCACCACGGTTCTTCAGCGCTCTCGGTATGGACGATTGGATTGTGGGGGCAGTTCTGCCAGGGACCATGGATAGAGTGCGAGCGGGCGACCGTGACCATGTGACTTGTCGGCGGACCGGACGTGCCGCCCACCGCGGCAACGAGATAGAACCAATCCTCCCGGCGGAAAATCTTCGGGCCTTCCGGGGCGAACATTTCGACAACCCAGTCGTCGGGGTAGCGCCATGGGCTGTAGACTTGTTCCAGTGCGCCGACCGTCGCCAGACCGTCGTCGGTCAGGGCAATCCTGCGGACGCCGTTAAAAAACAGATAGCGCTTGCCGTCTTCACCGACTGCATGGCCCGGATCGATGCAACCGGATACTTTGAGGTCAATCGGATCGCTCCACGGGCCGCGGATATCGTCGGCGTGGATGACGAAGATCGACTGCTGGCCGCCCGGAGTTGCCGGAATGTAGATGAAGTAGCGCCCCTTGTGCTTGACCAGGTCCATGGCCCAGACCGTGCCAATGGGTTTCGTCAGCGCAGGTCCGATCGGGGCCCAGTTTACCAGATCGCGCGAGTGCCAGATGATGACACCCGGGTAGGAAAAAAACGACGAGAACGTCATGTAATAGTCGTCCCCGTCCTTCAGCACGGTCGGATCCGGGTGGTCGCCGGGGACGATCGGATTGAGGTAGGTCCCATTGCCGAGATCAGCCCGGCGCTGGCCTTCGATTCCAACAGCTGGTATCGCGGCCGAATTGGCGCGCGATTCGCCGATCGCGGTCGCCGACTCACCGACCATTTGCGTGGAAACAGCCCCGACAAGAGCTGTTTTGATAGCATCGCGCCGCGAGATTAGTTTCATAAGATCTCAAGAAAGAGGTTTGGTGACGCCAAAGCACACCGGTGTCCTTGCTGCATCAGAAAAGCCTAATGTCGGGACATGCTCCGTCAATTGGGCAACACTGGCAGAGTTTGCGATCCGTCAGCGCCCGACATCGATGGCGAGGACCGCTCCGCCGCCCGGAGCGAGAGTCACCTCGAACGGTTTCCCGGCATCAAGGAGGAGCGTCTGGATGCGATAGTCGGTCGGAAGCTTGTCCGCGTTCACCCCGTCGCTCGCCAGGGTGACCCGATGGGAGCCGGCTCCGAGGAAACCTAAATCCAGGCTGAGTTTGTGCCCGGCCGCCCCTCCCAGCGCGCCGACGTACCAAGTCGAACCGCTGCGCCGCGCGATCACGGCGTATTCGCCGACTCGCGACTCCAGTGCCCGGCTCTCGTCCCAAGTCACCGGGATGCCGCAGAGGAAGCTCAGGAAGTCCGGAGCCTGTCGATAGGCACTCGGGGAATCGCAGAGCATCTGCAGGGGCGCGACGTAGAGCACATACATCGCGAGCTGATGGCAGCGCGTGCCGATCGCCATCGGATTGCTGTTGCTAGGCGCAAACTCCGCCGCCAGGACGTTGCGCATCGCGCCGGGCGTGAAGTCCATCGTCCCCACCAGCCCGCGGGTGAACGGCAGCGTGGCGTTGTAAGCAGGATGCGGCGGCTCCTTGCTGAATTTGTTGTATTCATTGCCCCGGACGCCCTCGAAGTTGAAGGCGTTCGGATAGGTGCGGGCAAAGCCCGGGAGCGGACGGCAGCCGTGGAAGTCCACGAAGAGGTGCCGGGCAGCCGCCTCCTTCGCGATCGCCTCCACACTCGCCATCGCGATCTGGTCGTCGCGATCGAAGAAATCGACCTTGATTCCGGCGACGCCCCAGTCGCTGAAGCGGGAGAAGGCGCTGTCCCACTGGTCGACGAGCGTCTTCCAGACGCACCAGAGCACGATCTTCACCCCCTTGCCGTGGGCGTAGTCGATCACCGCCTTGATATCGAGGTCAGGATTGAGCAACGCCATGTCGCTGGGGTCAGACCAGCCTTCGTCGACGACGAGGTAGGGAATCTTGTTCTCCGCCGCGAAGTCGACATAGCGCCGATAGGTGGCCGTGTTGATCCCGGTGCGGAAATCCTCCCCGGCCAGATTCCAGTCGTTCCACCATTCCCAAGAAGCGTGGCCGGGCTGCAGCCAGCTGGTGTCGGCGAGTTGCGAAGGCCGCGCGAGCTTCATCACCAGCTCGCTGTCGAGCAACTCCCGGTCCGACGCGGCAATGATCGTAACCCGCCAGGGGAAATCGCGCGTGCCCTGGGTTTTCGCGATGTAGTCCTGCGTCTCGGTGACCAGTCGGTCGAAATGACACCAGCCGCCGTTGCGCGTGGCCTTGGGAAACTTTGCGAACAGTCCCTTTATCTCGAGGTAGCCCGTCTCGCCCACTTTCTGGAGATAAAGCCCGGGATAGTCGCTCAGGTCGGCGTCGCAAAGCAGCAGGCGCGGTCTCGCGGGGTGTTCGATCAGGATGGGCGAATAGGCGTAGCTGCCAGCCTTCCAATCCGCGAAGGCCATCTTGGCATAGAGGCCCTCAAAGGACCCGGCCATCGTGTTGTAATCGGTGCCCCACACCTGACCGCCCGCCGCGAGGTTCCACTGCAATTCCTCCGCACGCACCACCAGCTCACCGCTCCGGGCCGTACGGAAACGGTAGGCGACGCCATCGTTGTAGGCCCGAAACACGACGGAGAAGTCGCCGGCAAAGCGGAGCTCGATCTCGTTATAGACGTCGGCGAGCACTTGGTTCCTCCCCCACGGCAGTCGGATCTCCCCGCGCTGCTCGCGCTGGCGGGTTTCCTTCAATGCCGGGTTGGCGCCGAGCACCGTTCCGTCGCCGAGTTCGAGGGTCAGCGGGCTAGGCTTCAGCAAGGCGATCGGGCCAAAGTTCACCGAATAGTAGATCTTGGAAGACAGCTCGACCTTCAGCTCGATGCGGCCATCGGGCGACTTGAGCACGGAGGCGGGCGCCGCGGACGCCAGCGGCGGGAAGACCAGCCAGAACATGGCACACCGCAGCATAGCCGCAACCAAAGGTAGCGCCGGTCTGTGACCGGCGACTGCCGCCAGTCGAAGACTGGCGCTACGTGGCTGTCCGGTTTTCCCGGGGAGGATAAAAAATCGTCGCACGCCGCGACGATCCAAACCGATATTGGCACAAAGCGCCCAGGAACAAAAACGCAGGAGACGGGGTTCGGAGTTCATGAGAGAAAGTGGGGAGCTGGATCAACAATCAGCGAGCGGCGGAGTTTTCTCAATCAAACCTCCCTCGCGATTCTTGTGGAGTCTGTAGTTAACCAGGATTCGGGCGGCATTGCCTATGGACAAAACACACCAGCTTGGGGACGATCATAACATGCCTTCAAAAGTCCAAGCCCTGAGTTGGCGTACGGCGAAGACTCTGCATCAGATTCAGCTTCTCTCTTGCGACCTGTGTGAATTCGTCACCTGGGAATCTCCCGATCATTGCGCCCCCTTTTGGAGACTCTACTGGCACGACAAACTCGGTGCGGAGATCACGGTCGCACAACAGTCCATTCCCATACGTCCTGGCTATCTGGTATTGATTCCACCCAACACTCACTTCTCGTCGAGCCTTCGAAATCCAATTCGACAGCTCTTTCTGCATTTTCTTGTCGAACCACGCTTCCGGGGGCAGGCAGGCGCGGTGTTTCAATTTCGGGCAACGCGCCAGCAGGCGGAGTACTGTGAACAGATCGTTGATCAACTCACGACCGACACTTCGAGCATCAGGACCTCGCTGTTGAGCCAGATCCTCGTGTCCCTGGCGGTGTCTAAGCTGCCCCTGACTCAATGGACCCCTCGCTTTGAGGACGCGCGCGTCACGCAGGCTGTGGATTCTATCGAGAAGGGATACCCGTCCAAGATTGACAACGCGACGCTCGCCCGTGCGGCGCGCATGCATCCGTCGGCGTTCATTCGGCTCTTTCGGCAGTGCGCAGGGTGTACCCCACTTCGCTATCTCATGAGCCTTCGGCTTGAGGAAGCCTGCATCTTGCTCCACTTCGATGAGGCTTCGCTTGACGAAATCGCTCAGAAGACCGGCTTCGGGGACCGCAACTACTTCACCCGCGTATTCTCCCGAAGCCAGAACTGCTCCCCGGCGAAGTACAGGAAGTTGGTTAACGTCAGCAACCGCCTTCGTCCAGGGGTATAACCGTCTCATCGCGAGCCCGGCAACGGGAATGCTTTGGGGGACCCGGAGAAATACACGAAATCACCTTCTCGAAGTACGACCTCAAGCCAGGGTCAGAAAAGTCGATCACACGTTAACGTTCCGTCATGTTGCGATCGCGTCTATTCCCGGTTCCCATTGCCCGGCGCGCTTGGGAATGCGCTTGGCGCATCCTGGTCCTAGCCGCGGCGTTGAACCAGGCTGTGGTCATGCGCGCGGACAGCGGCTTCATGCCGGCGGCGCCGCCCGGAGTGGTCGAGACCGGCGTCCCTGCATTCTTCGTTCTTGGTCCGGAGTCACTTGGACTCAGCACGGCTCCCACCGATCTGCATCTTCTGCCCGACGGCAGGGTTCTGGTTGTTTCGCAGCACGAAATTGC
>PLOH01000122.1 GCA_003142955.1 Opitutia bacterium
TTGTGGGGTGGATACACCGCGGCCAACATCCTGAAATGGTACTGGTGGCGCTTCAATGGCTACGGCTATTTCTGGGGCATGATCACCGGCATCGCCGCCACGTTGATCCTCTCCAAGTTCCCGTTCCTTTACCTCTGGATGTATCCTGAGATCGTGGCCAATCTCTACCCGTTGTATTCGTTCCCGGTCATCCTCGTCCTCTCGACGGTTGGATGCGTGCTGGGGACGCTGCTGACCAAGCCCGAAGGGGACGAAATCCTCATGAAGTTCTACCGGCAGGTCCGGCCCTGGGGTTTCTGGAAACCCGTTCACGAGAAGGTCCTTCAGGTTGATCCCGGATTCAAGTCCGATGCGGACTTCAAACGCGACATGTTCAACATCGTCGTCGGGATCATCTGGCAGACCTCGCTGGTCGTCCTGCCGCTTTACATCGTGATCCGGGAAAGCAAGCCGATGTTCGAGGCGATCGTGGTCCTCGTGATCACATCGTTGATTCTCAAGAAGACCTGGTGGAACAAGATCACGGATTGACCGGAATGGTTTGAAGTTTGCGGCCAATGTGGATTCCTTTCATCCACATGGCCCCGCACAGCCGTCCCAATCTGATTCTTCTTCTGGCGGCGGGATTACTTCTCGCCAGCTGCAAGGACACCAAGATCATTTCATATCGGGTTCCGAAGGAGCCGGTCGCGAACGCGGGAGCAACGCCGCTCTCCGCTCCGGCTCCGGTGGCCAACACCAATGATCTGCCGCCCGCCGGCCAGGGCTCGCCGGCGCCCGTTGCACCGGCCAATGACGCCCTGCCCCCGGGGCATCCGGCCATTGAAGGAATGCCGGCGCCAGGGGATGCCGGCACCGCGATGGCCTCGGCGTCGGTTCCCACGGCTGCGAGCCAGCCGCTCGTCTGGACCGCCCCGGCAGGCTGGACGCCGAAGAATGCGTCGGCGATGCGCAAGGGGAGCTATTCCATCAGCGGTCCCGAAGGCGAGGGCGATGTTTCCATCACGGCATTTCCCGGCGACGTGGGAGGCAATCTCGCCAACGTCAACCGCTGGCGGGGCCAGCTTCAGCTTCCACCGGTGCAAGATGTCACCACGGCAGTACAGCCGCTTGAGGCCAACGGACTGCACCTGCTGGTCTTCGAAGGCGCCAACCAGGGCACGCGAATGATCGGTGTGATCGTTCCTCATTCTGACGCGACATGGTTCTTCAAACTCACCGGGCCCGACGCCCTGATCGCGCGAGAGAAGCCGGCGTTCCTCGATTTCCTCAAGACGGTCAGAGCACCCTAGCCCGCCATGCGCCCGTTGCTCAAATCTTTCCTGCATTTCTTCACGTCGCTGCGGCTCACCGTCGTCCTGCTGGTGCTCTCGCTTCTGCTGGTGTTTTTTGCCACCCTCGCCCAGGTGAATCTCGGCATCTGGGCCGTGCAGACCAAGTATTTCCGATCGCTGTTTGTGACGGCCCAACTTCCTGGCACGGAGCTTTTCGTGCCCGTATTTCCCGGCGGATACCTCATCGGCGGACTGCTGCTCCTCAATCTCGGCGCCGCCCACGTCTCCCGCCTCCGGCTCTCCTGGGCCAAATCCGGCCTCTGGTTGACGCACTTTGGCCTGATCCTGCTCTTGCTCGGCGAGCTCTTTACCGGACTCTGGCAAAAGGAAAGCATGATGCGGCTCGATCAGGGTGAAACCAAGGCCTATTCCGAAAGCTCCCGGCAAATCGAGCTGGCCGTCATCGACACCACGGACCCGAAATTCGATGATGTCGTGGCGATTCCAACGGCGGCGCTGGAACAACTGGGCACGATCCAGCATCCGAAGCTGCCGTTCCGTATCCACACCACCACCTACCATCAGAATTCCCTGCTGCAGATGCGCCGCCAGGTGCCGAATGTCCCGCCCTCGCCCGCTGATCAGGGCTTCGGACCGCAGCTGGTGGTCACGCCTCTGCCCCTCACTTACAAGCAGGATGAACAAAACATGCCGACGGCCGTGCTCGAACTCGCCGGCGCCGATGGACCGCTGGGCACGTGGCTCGTATCCCCCCTTCTCACGGAGCCGCAGAGTGTCACCGTGCAGGGTCACACGTATCAGCTGCTGATGCGTCCCACACGCCACTATTATCCCTTCTCGGTCACGCTGCTCAAGTTTTCCCACGACCGCTATCCGGGCACCGACATTCCCAAGAATTTCTCCAGCCGGGTCCGATTGCGAACTCCGGATGCCAGCGTGGACCGCGAGGTGTTGATCTATATGAACAATCCGCTGCGCTACGGCGGGCTCGCGTTTTACCAGGCCGGCTTTGAACCCAACGACCGGACCACGATTCTCCAGGTCGTGCAGAACCCGAGCTGGCTGCTGCCCTATATCTCGTGCGTGCTGATGTTCCTCGGCCTCGTGATCCAGTTTGCGATCCATCTCACGCGCTTCATCCGCAAGCGCACGGCCGTCGCCGCCGCGGCGGCGACTGCCTGACCTTTCACACCAAGGTCGCAAAGAACGCCAAGGACGACGATGCAACGACCAATCAACCACGAAGAACACGAAAGAGTGTTGAAAGCTTGCTTCCGCTCCATGAGGCCCAACTTCTCACCTATCTGAAACTCACCGGCTGCAAGGTTGGTCTCCTCATCAACTTCAACGTGCCGCTATTGAAGCAGGGCATTAAACGGTTCGTGCTCTAGCCTCCTTCGCGTCCTTCGTGCCCTTCGTGGTAAAATGAAACGTCTTCTTCCCTTGCTGGTTCTTGTCCTCGGACTCGTCTACCTCGGCTCGACGCTGGTTCCACCGCCCACGAAGTCCGAGTTCGACCTGCGCGGATTCGCCCAACTACCCGTGCTGGTCGATGGCCGGATCAAGCCGCTCGACACCGTCGCCCGCAATTCCTTGCTCATGCTGCAGGGCCGGCAGCGGTTCGTCGCGCCTGACGGGACCACCCTCGCGCCGGTCGAATGGCTGCTCGACGTCCTCTTCAATCCCGCAGTCGCCGATGACTACCCGCATATCCTGATCGAAAATCCGGATGCGCTGGCAATCTTTGGCAAGGAGCAGACCGAGCAGAAGCGGTTTTCCTACAATGAACTCCGCAGCGGACTACCCGAGCTCGAACGCCAGATGAAGCTCGCCGATCCCGTTGAGGAAGCGGTGCGATCGCCGTTTCAGCGGGAAGTGGCGAAGCTCTACCAGCGCGTCGTTCTCTACGACCGGCTCAAGGCGAGCATGAACCTCGAGGACAGCCCGGATCTGCTCGCCGAAGTGCTGCGGCTTAAGGAGATGCTGCCGGCCTTCACGACGGCGTTGCGCGAGAAGGAGGCCGGGCGATCCTACAATCAAGAGAACTTCAAGATGGCGACGGCGTTTCGCGACCGCTTCCAGTTCATGGGCGATTCCGGGTATCTGATGGTCATCCCTCCGGGCGCGGACAACCCCGATCCGAATGCGTGGCAGAAAATGGGCGATGCGCTGACCGGCAGCTTCTCGCGGGGCGCGGTCAATCCGGATGCGATGGCTTATGCCGGCCTCGGCCATGCGTGGCGGCTGAAGCAACCTCGGGATTTCAACGAAGTAGTCCGACTGCTAACGACACAACTCGCCCTGAGTTTCGGCTCGGAACTGCAAAAATGCCGCGCTGAGGCCACCTTCAATCAGGCGGAGCCGTTCATTTCCAGCATGACCCTCTACGTGCTGGCGTTTTTGCTGGCCGTATCTTCGTGGCTGAAATGGCCCGATCCGCTGCAACGTTCCGCGTTCTGGATCATGCTCCTGGCGTTTCTCGTCGCCACCGCCGGTATTCTCATCCGCATGTGGCTGGAGGGCCGGCCACCGGTGACCAACCTCTATTCGTCAGCGCTGTTTGTCGGCTGGGTGGCGGTCGCGCTTTGCCTCGTGCTCGAAAAGATCTACCGGAATGCCATCGGGGTGGCCGCCGGCGGCATGATCGGTTTTTGCACGCTGATCATCGCTCACCACCTTTCGCAGTCTGGCGACACGATGGAAATGATGCGCGCCGTGCTCGATTCCAACTTTTGGCTGTCCACGCATGTCCTCACGATCGTCATCGGCTACGGCTCGACGTTCCTCGCGGGATTTCTGGCGATCATCTACATTTTCCGCGGAACGTTGACGAAATCGCTCACCAAAGACACTGCCGATGCCCTGACGCGCATGGTGTACGGCATCGTTTGCTTCGCCACGCTGTTCAGCCTCGTCGGCACCGTGCTCGGCGGGATCTGGGCCGACCAATCCTGGGGGCGCTTCTGGGGATGGGACCCCAAGGAGAACGGCGCACTGATTATCGTCCTCTGGAATGCGATCATCCTGCACTGCCGATGGGGCGGGCTCGTCAAGCAGCGCGGACTGATGATTCTCGCGGTTGTCGGCAATGTCGTCACCAGCTGGAGCTGGTTCGGCGTGAACATGCTCGGCGTCGGCCTGCACTCCTACGGTTTCATGCAGTCCGCATTTTACTGGTTGATCGCCTTCGTCGCCAGCCAGGTCCTGATCATCGGCTTGGCCACACTCCCGCTGGAGAAATGGCGCAGCTTCCAAACGAGAGCCGCCTGAGTGGTGCGTAGGGCCGGCGCTTGTCGCCGGGCCGATTATCCAGGGCGCAACGGTCCGCCGACGAGCGGCGACCCTACGTCAACTGAATGACAACATCTCAGCCGTTCAGCAACTCGGCCGCCAGTCCGTGCCGGAGGTTGTACGAAGAATGGAGGAAGAAGCTGAATCTGCCGATTTCCGCCACCGCCAGCACGGTGGCAAGTGCGGTCGGGAACACATCGGCTCGGGCGGCGGGCAGGCCCGGGATTTGTTGGCGCGACGCGAGCGACTGGGCACCGATCACGTCCAGCATGGCCCGAACCGCGGCCACAGAAATGACGGAGCTGGTTTCCGAGAGTGGCCCACCGGACTTTTCTCCGATGATGGCACGGACGGTTGTCACCGTGCCGCCGGCAAACACCACCCCGGCTTCGGCCGGCAAGGAGAAACGAAAACCGCTCTTGGCAAACGTCTCCCGGCAGGCCGCCGTGATCTCGATGCGTTGACGCTCACTGAACGGGGCTTCCAGATTGCCGGCATGACGTTCCGCCAGCCGTACGCAGCCAAGCGGCAGGCTGATCGCCTGCTCCACCCGCCGGGCGCGGAAGACCAGGCATTCCAGGCTGCCGCCCCCAAGATCGAAGACGTAGAAATCCTGCAGGCCGGCCAGCTCCGGGTCAGCCGTGAGACCGCAGCCGATCAGGTTGGCCTCGTCTTCTCCGGAAAGAATCCGGAGTTCGTATCCGGTGGCCGCCCGGATGCGCTCCGCGAATTCGGTTCCATTGGCGGCGTCGCGAACCGCACTGGTCGCCACCAATACGGTGCGCTCGGGAGCGAGCGCTGCGACCCCTTGCAACAGCTCGCGAATGGCCGCCAACCCGCGCTGCATCCCGTCCTCTGAAAGCCGCGGCCGGGTCTGGCCGATGCCGGCACTGATGCGGGCATCGAGGGTCTCCATCAACCGGGACGAGATTCCACCGCGCTCGTCACGGATGGCGACCAACGATTTGATCGAGTTGCTGCCGATATCAATGACTGCGATGGAGGGAGCGGAACCCACGAGACCCAAAAGGACACCGAGTTCAGGCGGCAATCAAGCTTCCACTGCGTCTCCGGCAATGCCGTGATCACAGAACGAAGTCGGTTGGGGCGATGCCCACCACGAATTCGCCTTTCCGGTTGGTCTTCGCCAGGCGGGCGCAAACCTCCCCGGCCGGTCCGACCAGAAAGGCCTCGTGCAGTTTGGTTACTTCCTTGGCCACGCAGAGGACACGGTCCGCGCCCAGCGTGGCGACGATTTCATCGACGAATTTGTCGATGCGGTGGCAGCTTTCGTAGAAGACGAGCGTATAGGGAAACTCGCGGTAGCGCTCGAGGAAGGCGGTCCGGGCCGCCGACCGGGGCGGCAGAAAGCCGGCGAACAGAAAGGCGTTGGTGGGAAGCCCGGAAGCGCTGAGCACGGCAATGAGGGCGTTTGCGCCGGGCACCGGCACAACGGGCACGCCGCGGCTGCGGCAAGCCCGGACGACGCGGAATCCCGGATCACTCAAACCCGGAGTGCCCGCGTCGGTAACCACGGCGATTGACTTGCCCTCCGCCAGCAACTCAACCAGGCGCTCCGCCGCTTCGATCTCGTTGTGCTCGTGATAGGCGATCAGCTCACGACGGAGGCCGAGCCGGGTGAACATCGCCCCGGTGGTCCGCGTGTCCTCACAGGCTACAAGATCAACCGCGCCGAGGAGCGCGCGCGCACGTTCCGTCAGATCGGCGAGGTTGCCGATCGGTGTCGCGACCACGTAGAGGTGGCCGGGCTGAGGGACGAGAGATCCGTTGTCCATTGGGCGAGACGCTGCCGGGATTTTCGGGCCAGGCCGGCTAAACGTCCGGGCTGGAGACCGCCGGATTCTGGCGCGGATGCTTTATACTGCGAGTCAAACCATCGCAAAAAAAGATCCGGCACGGCGGCCGGATCTTCGCGATCGGGAAAAATGCGGCGCGTCAATCGCCCGTCATGCCGGGGATTCTCCCCTCCCAATCCGCCGGGCGAGCCCACGGAATGGTCGAATCGGTTTTCGGCGCCATGCAACCGGCGAAGAGCGCGCCGAGGACCAGCGCAAGCAACGCAACGAGCAGAGGTTTCTTGGCGGCATTCATAGACAGAGACTAGATGACGGCACCGACAATGTGCAACAAGTTATGTTGGAGGTCAGGCGTAAACCATCATGACGTCAGCCGGTGGGGTCGGTTCCATTCGAACGCGAAGATCTGTTCGGAACCCACCGTGCCTGCTAGTTCAAAATGGATCTAGCTGCAAAACCCGCTGTCGATCAAGACCTCATGCCCCGGATCGGCCGCCGGGGCGATGCTCGCCAGCGTCGGCCCCCAGTCGCCCAGATCGGGCGGCAGCAGCGGCGGAGTCTCGCGGTCAACGGTCACATCACGGGCGGGCATGCCTCTCTGACGCACCCCCTGCGCCAAAGTTAAAAACTCCTCCGCTGAATCGGAAGAAAAGTCGACGTTCTGCACCAAACGGCGTCCGCCGTTTGTAAGGAGCGGGCGGACGAAGCCCGACAAGCTCCTAGCGCAGCCGGCCCACGGCGGCCTTGATCAGATCCGGGAGCCGGCCAGCGGTGAGCAGTGATTCCGTCTGACTGCTGGCGGCGCGGGCGAGGACCTGCTGGATGTGGACGTCCACTTGCCGCAGGAACGATGGTTCCACCGCGTATCCATCGCTTTCGAAGGTCAGGATCGGCATGCCGCGCTGGATGCTGAGCGGCTTGAGGATCGCCTCCGAGATGCGGTAGGGCAGGCAATTGAAGGGACCGAGGAGAATGATGCCGTCATATCCTTCGTTGTCGGCTTCCAATCCTTTGCCGACCGCCGGAATGATCTCCCCGTAAATGGTCGGAGAGACGTGTTCGGAGGCGGTTTCGAACAGCGTGGAGATGTCGTTGCCCCCCGCCACCAGCAGGCCGGCCTTGCGGAACAAGAAGCGATAGTATTGCTCAACCTTCCGTTCCGCCTGATAGCTCAGCCACTGCTGGAGATACTGCTTGCCGTCCGGCTGGAAGATCCGTGTGCAGGCTTTGGCGAACGCCAGACTGCCCGGCTTCATTCCCCAGTTGTAGGCGGTTCCGGCGGCACCGTCATAGGTGCCATAGAGGAACATATCGGTCAGATCGACCGGTTTGAGGATGATGCCGTGCGCCGCGTAGAGTTCGCGGACTCCCTCCAAAAAAAACGGGCTGAAGCGCGTGAAAAAATCGCCGGTGACCACCACGCGCGGGCAGGTGCGCGGATCCCGCTGGCGCGGCAGGGCCGCCAGCCGGTCGACAAACCCGGGCAGGCCGGCATGGAACTGGTCGAGCGAAGACGAGGCGGCGGCGAAGCGCAGCCATTCCTCGCGAAATTGCGCCACGCTCCCTTCGGCGCCGACGACGCGGAGGACGTGGTCGATCTCCACCAGGATGTCCGCCAGCAGGAGGGCGGGGGACAGGTGTTTGGCCAGGGTGAGCAGGTCAAATCCGAGGTAGTCGTTTTCTGCGGAGGCGTGGACCAGAAAAAGATCGGACAACCGCTGTTCGGCGATAAAGCGCTCAAAGTACCCCAGGTACGAGTCGCTGACGCAGGGCGCGCCCCCCCGGATTGACAGGAAGCCGGCGATCTCGCCGGCCGGGCGGTTTTCATGGATTTGCAGCAGCTGTCCGATGCACAGCGGCAGGGGCAGACACTCTCGTCCCGAGGTATAGCGCAAGCCGTGCTCCAACTGGCGTCGGTCCAACGGGGCGACGGTGCCGGCGTGCAGGCCGAGCCACCGGATCGTGAGCTGCGAGAGGGCCTCGGTGTGGTACTGCGAGAAGTTCGGGAGGTACAGCTTCACCCGGGGATCGGTCAGGCGCACCTTCTCGCCGTTCGAACGGATGATTCGGCCGCCCTTGGTCAGCTGGCACGGCGTGAAGGACCGGTGGCCACCGTGCCGCGTCTCGCGATAATTGCGGACGATGTCGAGAAACGCTTCAAGGCGGGTCTGCACGCCCGCGTCGGCGGTGTGGGCATCGATTTCGAGGATCAGGTAGGGCTTGGCGCCCAGCTCGGAGGCGAGCATGGCGTGGGTGAACGCGTCGATCGTGCAGCTGAAATTGCTCACGCAAAGCAGGAAGAGATTCGGATGCCGCCGGATGAGGGCCACCGCGTTCATGATTTGGTTGGCGAAATGCCAGGAGGTGGGGCCGGTGCCCTCCGGCAGGAGGCAGTCCGCCGGGATGACGGTGACGCCCATGCTCGCGAGTTTGCGCCCGACGGATTGCGAGGCCTCGGGGGAGAAAGCGTTGTAACTGTGGCCCGCCAGCACGACCGCGGGTTTTCCCGCCGCAATGGCCTCGGCCAGGGCACGTTCACCCAGATCGCGCAGCGCGCGTTCGGTCTCCACCTGAGCCTGCACCGCGGCCGCCCAGGCCGACTCGGCCAGTTCGCGGCGGACGCCGATTTCCCGCACCACCAGTTCCACCAGCGCCGGGCAGCCCGCGTAGCCGTTGGTGAAATCCAGCAGTGGCGAAAGGAACCGGGTGTCCGGAAATGCCTTGGCGATGAAGTACGGGCCGGCCTGCGTGATCGGGCAGAGGTAGGAATCCCGGCAGGCGTTGGGCTGGGGCATGCGCAGCACGTGCGGCAGGAAGACCAGCTCGACGCCCTGCCTGGCCAGATCCAGCACGGCGCCGTGGGCGATCTGCACGGGAAAGCAGAAACCGGAATACGACTTGAGATCGCCCTGCGGATCCACGCCGGACAGCACGACGTCCAGGCCGAGGCCGGCAAAAAACGTGGCGTAGAGCGGGTACAGCGAATGGGTCGTCAACGCGCACGGAATTCCAAGGCGCGTTCCATCTGGCATCTCGCGGCGGGAGCCGCGCAGCGAATCCTCCAGATACGACCGGGCGCCCGCGAGGGTTTGTTCGACGCGCTGCCGGCGGGATCTGGCCGCCGGCTGGGATTTCGGAGCCGGGTGAAGGAATCTCCTCGCGTCGCCGAAGACCAGCTTGAACCGCTGCTCGACGAGATCCGCGGTCGCGGTCGCGCGCGACTTTCGTTTCCACACGTTCTCGTAAAGACTGCAACGGCCGCCGAAGGGGAACCGCCGGCCGGCCACCTCGAAGCGTTCGATGCCGCAGCACAACTGGCACGCCTGGCACGTGAACCGGCCGACGAGTTTCATTTCCGGCGCAGCCAAGGTGAGCAGTTCTCTGGGCTTTCCCATGGTGCCGCCGGCGCGTTGCACAGTCAGCAATCCGACGCCCAGCGCGCCGAGCAACTCGGGATCTGCCGGGATGACAATGGAACGATCGGCACTGTGGGCAAACGCATGTCCCACGGCGCGGTTGAGGGCGACGCCTCCCTGCAGGAACACTTTCTTTCCCATGACCCGCGGTCCCTTGACCCGAGTGAGGTAATTGCCGGCAATCGCATAAACCAGTCCGGCAACAATGTCGTCGCGCGAGCGGCCCTGCTGCTGGGCGATCCGAATGTCGGAATTGATGAACGCCGCGCAGGTCGCCTTGAAATGCACTGGGGCCGACGCATTCAGCGCGATGCCGGCGATGTCGGCGACGGCGAGCCCCAGGTCGCCCTGAGCGCTCTCCTCCAGAAAGGAGCCGGTGCCGGCGGAACAGGCGTTGTTCATCGCGTAGTCGACGGGCACCCCGTTGCGCAGGAGGATGTACTTGGAATCCTGTCCGCCGATCTCGAAGATCGTGTCCACTTCAGGATCGAAGTGCGCCGCGCCGGCCGCATGGGCCGAGATTTCGTTGTAGACGTGGACGGTCCCGAGGTAGGCGCCCAGCAGTTCGCGGGCGGAGCCGGTCGTGCCCACCAGCCCCACCGGACGGTTGCCCACTTGGTTGGCGAGCGCGTGCAGGCACTCGCGGGCCGCCGCCACGGGATCGCCGCGCGTGCGCAGGTAGTGCGAGGCCACGACGCCGCGGGTTGACGGATCGAGCAGGATCGCCTTGGTCGTCGTCGACCCCGCGTCCAAGCCCAGGACGAGCGGGCCGTCGGCCGGCGCCTGGCGCTGCGGAGCAGCAATCACCTGCACCCGGTCGGCGTAGCGATGAAGCGGGGGCAGGCTGTCGAGAACCGGGGGGCGCGCGAGCTGCGGCCGCCGGTGGCGGGGGTCGTCACGGGTGAGCAGGGCGCAACCCCAGGCTTCGTACCAGGGACTTTCGGGGAGCACAACGAACTCGGTCTCCGGCTGTTTCTCACGCAAGGCGGCCAGCATCGCTGCGTTGCGGGTCACCCCGCCAATGAGCAGCACCCGGCGTTGCGCGCGCTGCCCTTTCTCCAGCAACGCGATGACTTTGTTGGCCATGCTGTCGTGCAGCGTGCGCAGGATGTCCGCGGGAGAAGCTTCGTTGCGGTTGAGTTTGTGGGTGATGTCCGATTTGCAGTGGACGGAACAACGGGACGCCAGCGGCACGACCGTGCCGGCGAACGAACGGCGGATCGCTTCGTCGAGTTCCAGACCCATCCGGCCGATCTGCTGGACGAAGAACTCGCCGCTGCCGGCGGCGCATTTGTTGTGCGAGAGCACATGGGCGATCCGGCCCTCCGCGAGGATGTAAACCAGAAAGGACTCCCCGCCGAGGGAGATCACGGCGTCGAATCCACCCGGCGTGTCCCGCAGCCCCCGCTGGATGGCGGCGACTTCGGGAAGGTGCCCGAGGTGGCCGGAAACGCCGAAGGCCTCGGCCTCGACGAATCCGGGTCCGGCGAGCAGCTGATCGAGCACTGCGATGGGACGGCCCTGATGGGCGACGACCGTGGCGTCCCGGGCGTCGCCGCGCAGGGAGACGATCTTCACGGTCAGAGCCCCGATGTTGATACCCACAAAAGACATGGCAGCAGCCTCCCGATACTGGCTTGTGGGCGGAAAGGGGAGGTAATTGTTTTGGCCTGGGCCGGATGTTTCCTGGCGCCGCGATGCCCTCGTCGCGTTCCGCTCGCCCGTCGGCGGCCCTCAGATTGTAGGAGCCTGCTGGCAGGCGTTTTCTCGGGGTGGATCGCCTGCAGGCAGGCTCTTACACCGTCCGCCGGGCGGCTTGATCGCAGTCGGGCGAAATCGTGGCGCGTGACATTGGGCCGGCTGAGACGCGGGCTGCGGCCCCGCCGTGCCACCGCCGCGGCTTGCCAGCGTGAAGCCACGTTCTAGGCTCTCGGCATGGGCAAGGCATTCCATGAACTGACCGAGCGGGAAATCCTCGCGCTCGCCATCGCGCTGGAAGAGGAGGACGGGCGGATCTATGGTGAATTCGCGGAGCGGTTGCGCGCCGACTTTCCGGCGACCGCGGCCGAGCTCGCCGGTCTGCGCGATGCGGAATCCACGCACCGGCACCGGCTGCTGGAGGCCTATCAGGCGCGTTTCGGCGCGCACCTGCCGTTGCTGCGGCGACAGGACGTGAAGGGCTTCGTCGACCGCAAGCCGCTCTGGCTGGCCCGCGCGCTGTCGGTGGCGCAGGTCCGCCGCGAGGTGGAAATGATGGAGTTTGAGACCCGCCGGTTCTACGAGGCCGTCGCGCAGCGCACCACCGACGCCGGCATCCGCCAGTTGCTGGGCGATCTGGCCCAGGAGGAGCGCCGGCATAGCGAACTGGCCGAGCACTTTGAAAAGGAACAGACGGCCTCGGGCGCGCGGGCCGAGGAGGAGGCCACGCAGCGGCGCATTTTCGTGCTCCAGATCGTGCAGCCGGCCCTGGCCGGCCTGATGGACGGGTCGGTGTCGACGCTCGCGCCGCTGTTTGCCGCGGCGTTCGCCACCCACAACAGCCTGGACGCATTCCGGGTCGGCCTCGCGGCCTCGGTGGGTGCGGGCATTAGCATGGGATTTGCCGAGGCGCTGTCCGACGACGGCGCGCTGAGCGGGCGCGGACACCCGTGGTTGCGCGGCGGAGTCTGCGGACTCATGACCACGCTGGGCGGAATCGGCCACACGCTGCCGTATCTGATCCCGGACTTCCGCCTGGCGACGGGGGTCGCGGGCGCGGTGGTGGCCGTGGAACTTGTAGTGATATCTTGGATACGAAATCACTACATGGACACGCGGTTCCTCTCCGCGGCCTTCCAGGTCATCCTCGGCGGCCTGCTCGTGTTCATCGCCGGGATCGTCATCGGTTCGGCATGATCGCGCTGCACCTTCGCCCCTACCGGCCGGAAGACGAGGCGGCCGTGGTTGACCTGTGGCAGGCGTGTCACCTGGCCGTGCCGCAGAACGATCCCCGCCGGGACATCGCGCGCAAGCTCCGCGTCAATCCGGAATGGTTGCTCGTCGGCGAAGGGGGTGGAAAGATCGTTGCCACCTGCATGGTGGGCTACGAAGGGCATCGCGGCTGGATCAATTATCTCGCGGTGGCCCCGGAGTGGCAGCGGAGCGGGTATGGGCGGCAGATGATGGCGGAAGCGGAGCGGCTCCTGCGGCAGGCCGGCTGCGCGAAGATCAATCTGCAGGTGCGGGCGTCAAACGTCGCGGTGGTGCAGTTTTATCGCCGCCTCAACTTCAAGGTCGACGACGTCGTCAGCATGGGAAAACGGCTGGAGCCGGACCAGCCGCCGTCGTGACTTGAGCTTCGGCTGGCGCGGCATTCGGCTGGTTCATGGAGAGGCGCCCCGCCGGAATGCCTGCGACAAGGGGCTTGACAAGAAAATCGCCGCCCGGTGCACTCAACGGCTTTTCCAAACGACTCATCCATCCGTCCGTATCCACCATGGCTCTTAAGATCCGTCTTTCCCGCATCGGCACCAAGCACAAGCCCATTTATCGGGTCGTGGTGACTGAGGAGCGTTACCGCCGCGACGGCGCGGCCACGGAAATCCTTGGCACCTATACACCTGAGGCCAAGGGCAACCCGCTGCAGATCGACCTGACCCGGGTTGACTACTGGTTCGGCAAAGGCGCCCGTCCGACTGATACCATGCACGCGCTGATCAAGAAAGAGCGCCGCCGGCAGGCCGCGCTCGCCGCGGCGGCTCCGGTTCCAGCCGCCGCCCCGGTGACCTGAAGTCCTGTTTACCACGAAGGCACGAAGAGCACGAAGCTCCGAAAAGCCTCTCTCCGCAGCCTCGGTGAAAAACCGGGGCTTTTTCATTTCCTTCGTGAACTTCGCGCCCTTCGTGGTTTAGATCGTTCGTCCCCCATGCCGTTGCATATTGACGTCCTCACGCTCTTCCCGCAGATGCTCGACGGCTTCCTGGCTGAGAGCATCCTGGGCCGGGCCATCGAGGCCGGATTGCTGTCCGTGCAGGTGCATGATCTGCGCGATTGGACGACCGACAAGCACCATCGGGCGGACGACCGGCCGTTTGGCGGAGGCGCGGGCATGGTCCTGAAGCCGGAGCCGGTTTTTGCCGCCATCGAACAACTGCAGAAGCCTGGTTGCCGGCGCATCTACCTGACGCCTGACGGCGTGCCACTGAGCCCGGGTCTGGCCGAGGAGCTTTCGCACCAGTCCCATCTGGTCCTGCTCAGCGGTCACTACGAAGGGATTGATCAACGCATCCGCGATCAGGTCATTGACCAGGAGATCAGCATCGGCGACTACGTCCTGACCAACGGGACGCTGGCGGCGGCGGTCGTCATCGACGCGCTGACCCGATTCATTCCTGGCGCCCTCGGAGAGGAAAAGTCGTTGACGAGCGAAAGTTTCACCGGCAAGTTGCTCGACTTTCCTCAGTACACGCGGCCCGCCGAATTTCGGGGCATGTCCGTGCCGGAAGTGCTCCTTTCGGGGCACCACGGCGAGATCGAAAAGTGGCGGCTCGCGCGGCGGATGGAGAAAACCCGCCAGATCAGACCCGATTTACTGGAGAAGCATCACCATGAACCCGATCATTAAAGAAATCACCGCCCATCAGATCAATCAGGGCCTGCCACCGTTCAAGGTGGGCGATGGCGTCCGCGTCCACACCAAGGTGCGCGAAGGCGACAAGGAGCGAATCCAGATCTTCTCCGGCGTCGTAATCGCCCGCAAGGGTCACGGGATCCACGAGTCTTTCACCGTCCGGCGCATCAGCTACGGCGAAGGCGTTGAGCGGGTGTTCCCGGTCAATTCGCCGAACATCGAGAAGGTGGAGATTGAGAGCGAGAGCGAGGTGATGCGCGCCCGGATGTATTATCTCCGCAACCGGACGGGCAAGGCGGCCATGGCCGTCAAAAAGAAGCGGTATGACGCGGAGGAGGTGGCCGCGGTGAGTGCGACCGCGGCGCCGGCGACTCCCGCTGCCGAGGCGCCGACGGCGGGCTAGCGGTTGATCGCCCTTAGCCGTTGCTGTGCAAATTGCAGGAGGCGAGCTTGCTCGCGATGCAGAGGTGAAAATCGCCTGCAAGCAGGCTTCCTCCACCGATCACCTGAGGGCATCATTCTCCACGAGTGAGGTTGGGTTTATTCACTAGAGACGGCCTAGGGGCCTGCGGGTTGCCAGGGAAATGGCTCCCGCCATTTTCCCATGAAGCTAAACACAGAGATCCTTGCCCAAGCCTCCGCTGAGGCGCGAGGGCTGGCCATCGACGCCATCCAGAAGGCCGCTTCCGGGCATCTGGGGCTGCCGTTGGGCTGTGCCGAGATCGGCGCCGTGCTATACGGCCACGCGCTGATGCACAATCCGGATGAACCACGCTGGCTCAACCGCGATCGTTTCGTCCTGTCGGCCGGCCACGGAAGCATGTTCCTCTATACCTGGTTGCATCTCAGCGGCTACGATCTGCCGCTAGAGGAGCTGAAGAATTTCCGCCAGCTTCACAGCAAAACTCCGGGCCATCCGGAGTTTGGCGCGACCCCCGGTGTGGAATGCACGACCGGTCCTTTGGGCCAGGGTATTGGCAATGCCGTCGGAATGGCGATGGCCGGGCAGATGGCCGCCGCCCGCTTCAACACCCCCGAACACCCGGTTTTCGACTACCATGTCATCTGCCTCGCCGGCGACGGGTGTATGCAGGAAGGCGTGGGGATGGAAGCCGTCGAGTTCGCCGGCCACCAGGGACTCGACAATCTCATTCTGATCTACGACTCGAATGACGTCACGCTTGACGCGATGGCGGCGAAAACGCAGAGCGAAAACACCGCCGCGCGTTTTAAGGCGATCGGCTGGGACGTGCAGACGATCGTCGACGGTCACGACCTGGCCGCCATTCTCAAGGCGTTCAATCGCGCGAAGAAGGCGAAGTCGGGGCGACCGCAGCTCATCATCGCCAAGACCATCATCGGGAAAGGAATCCCGGAGGTGCAGGGTACCTCGAAGGGCCACGGCGAAGGTGGGGCGAAGTTCGCCGACGCCGCGCGCGCGGGACTCGGCCTGCCGGCGGAGCAGCATTTCTTTGTCAGCGACGCGGTGCGCACTTATTTTGCCGGACACAAGCAGCGCCTGGTCCGTGCCTACCGACGGTGGACCAGGGCCTACGCGGCCTGGCGGACCGCCAATCCCGACAAGGCGGCACTGCTCGACAGCGTCATGATCCAGCCGAGCGCCGCGGAGTTGCTCACCAAGGTCCCGCTCTTTCCCGCCGATGCCAAGCTCGCCACCCGCGCCGCGGGCCGCGACGTGCTGCAGCCCCTGGCCGCGGCCCTCCCGTTGCTCGTCTCGGGCAGCGCGGACCTCCATGGGTCGACCCTCAACTATATCGCCGCCGACCAGGATTTCGACCGAACCAATCGCACCGGCCGCAACCTGCGTTATGGGATCCGCGAGCACGCGATGGCGGCGATCAACAACGGTGTGGCTTACGACGGGCTGTTCCGCCCGACGTGCGCGACTTTCCTCGTGTTTGCGGATTATAGCCGGCCGTCGATGCGCTTGGCGGCGCTCGCGCATCTGCCGGTGGTGTACATTTATACCCACGATTCCGTTGGCGTGGGTGAGGACGGGCCGACGCACCAGCCGGTGGAGACCATCTCGGCGTTGCGGTTGATTCCGGGGCTCGATGTCATCCGTCCAGCCGATCCAGAAGAAACCGCCGGCGCATTTGCGGCGGCGATGGAACGCACCGATGGACCGACGCTGCTCGCGTTGACCCGCCAGACGGTGCCGATGCTGAACGACATCCCCCCGCATATCCGGCGTGCCGGTGTGCTCAAGGGCGGCTACGTCGCGATCCAGGAGACGGCACCGCTGACCCACATCCTGCTGGCGACGGGCAGCGAGTTGCAGCTGGCGATCGCTGCCGCCAAAGTCCTAGGGGCGGCAGTGCGCGTAGTCTCGATGCCTTCATTTGAGCGCTTCAACCGCGAACCCGCAGAGTACCGCGAATCAATCCTCCCTTCGTCGTGCCGCAAACGGGTGGCGGTCGAGGCGGGGGTGACGCCGCTTTGGCGCGAATATGTCGGTCTCGACGGCAAGGTGGTCGGGATCGACCGTTTCGGCATGAGCGCGCCGGCTCCGTTGGCAATGAAGGAACTTGGCCTCACCGTGGAGGCCGTGGTCGACGCGGCGAATTCGCTCTAGGAAAACGCCCAAGATGCGGCTTTGCCGGGCGGTGGGAGGAAACATGCCGAGGGGGTGGCGGCAAGCAGGCTCCTACATTTTGCACCGATGCGTCAAGGTGGTCGCAAGAGTGCAGGATGGGTTTGCGAATATGGTAAGGCGGCTTATTATCTGGACACTTACCGTTTCTTGATCCATCGATTCACTTCCTCATGCTACTTCTAAGAGAGGTCCCGCAGTACGAATGCCTTTTGGAGCGATCCAAGCGGTATCCGGAATTGGATCCCTCGGCTATGGAAGCATTTCTACACTTGCTGCGCACAAGCTCGGAGGTTTTTGAGGCCTTTCGAACGATGCTCTCCAGGCATGAGCTTTCTCAAGGACGCTTCACCGTGTTGGTCCTGCTCAACCGTGACCCGGAAACACCAGTCAATCTGGCCGACCTGGCGGAACGCTCCCGCGTCACCCGGGCCACGATGACGGGGCTGGTCGACACCTTGGAGCGCGACGGCTTGGTGAAGCGTGAACACTCTGCCGACGACCGCCGCATGTTGCTGGTGCGACTGACAAGCTCGGGAAGGACTTATCTCGACAAGATCCTGCCCGATTATTTCCGCCGCGTCACCCTGGTGATGAGCCAGCTCACGCCGGATGAGCGCAAGGTGCTGGTCAGCCTGATGGGCAAGGTCCAGCAGAGCCTGCCGGCGATCAAGGCCGGTCCGCTGCCCAAATCCACGATTGCCTGAAGAACCCCTTTGCTTTTCCTATTCATTTCTAATCCTCAACCCGCTGCATCCATGGCCAAAAGAATGATTCTGATGTTGCTCGCGATGGGCCTCCTCGTCGGAGGTATCCTGGGCTACAAACTCTTCGGACGCTACATGATGAACAAATACATGGCGGCGCAGAAACCGCCGCCGGCGGCGGTTTCGGTTGCCGAAGTCAGGGAACTTACCTGGGAGCCGACGTTGCACGCGGTCGGCAGCTTCGCTGCCATTCAAGGCATCGTCGTCAACGCTCAGCTCGACGGCGCGGTCACCCGCATCGCTTTTGAATCGGGCGCGACGGTGAAGGAGGGCGACCTGCTGGTGCAGCAGGACATTGCGGCGGAGGAGGCGCAGCTCGCCAACGCCGAGGCGGCCGCAGTGCTGGCCGGGCTCAGCCTCGACCGCGCCAAGGAACTGCGCGCTCAGAGCTCGAATGCCCAGGCCGATCTTGATGGTGCCACCGCCGCGTTCCAGCAGACGAAGGCCAACGTGACGGTTACCAGGGCCGTGATCGACAAGAAGACCATTCGCGCGCCGTTTGCCGGACGCCTGGGCATCCGGCAGGTCAGTCTTGGACAGTTCCTCCGCAGCGGTGCCGCTGTGGTGTCGCTGCAAATGCTGGACCCCATTTACATCAATTTTGCGCTGCCGCAGCAGGATGTGGCGCAAGTGGCCGTGGGACAGCCGGTGCAGGTCAATGTGGACGCCTATCCCGGTGAGGTCTTTGCCGGGACGGTGAACGCCCTGAACCCGAACGTGGATGACGCCACGCGCAATTTCCAGATCCAGGCCGCGTTGAAAAACACGGATGGCCGACTGCGCCCCGGGATGTTTGGCTCCGTGGAGGCGCAACTGCCCGCCACCGGAAAGGTCATCACCGTGCCACTCTCCGCCATCGTCTACAATCCCTATGGTAACGCCGTTTACGTGGTGGAGGGCCAGGGCAAGAAAGGCGGCGATCTGATCGTGCGCCAGCAGTTCGTGCAGACCGGCGCCACTCGCGGCGATCAGGTGGCCGTCACCAAGGGCGTGAAGCCCGGCGATGTCGTGGTCACCGCCGGCCAGCTCAAACTGCGCAACGGCGCCAGCATCGTCATCAATAACAAGGTCACGCCGAGCAATTCCGCGGCGCCCACGCTCGATCATCCTTGAGCCGCGATGAACTTCACGGACATCTTCATCAAACGGCCGGTCCTTGCGACGGTCATCAGCCTGCTGATCCTGCTCGTCGGATTCCGCTCCCTCGAGTCGCTCAATATCCGGCAGTATCCGCGCAGCGACATTGCGGTCGTGACCGTCTCCACCGTGTATGTCGGCGCCAGCGCCGACCTCATTCGCGGCTTCATCACGACGCCGCTCGAGCGCGAGATCGCGAGCGTGGACGGCATTGATTACATGGAATCGAGCAGCGGGCCCAGCGTGAGCGCGATTACCGTCCACCTGCAACTGAACTACGATCCGAACGCCGCCCTCACGCAGATCACGTCGAAGGTGAACAAGGTGCGCAACCAGCTGCCCGCCGACGCGCAGGATCCGGTCATCAATGTGCAGATGGCCGAGTCGACGGCGGCGATGTACATCATGTTCTCGAGCGATGCGCTCGATTCCAACCAGATCACCGACTACCTCTACCGCGTCGTGCAGCCCAAGTTCAACGCCGTATCCGGCGTGCAGAGCGCCCAGATCGTCGGCGGGCGCATCTTTGCCATGCGCATCTGGCTGAAGCCCGACAAGCTCGCCGCCTACGGTCTCAGTTCTTCCCAGGTGTGGCAGGCGCTCGCGACCAACAACTTCCTCTCCGCGGTCGGATCCACCAAGGGTTCGATGATCTCAGTGAATCTCAACGTGTCGACCGACCTGCACACCGTCGACGAATTTCGGCAGCTGGTGATCCGGGAGCAGGACAACGCCATCATCCATCTTGGCGACGTGGCCAACGTGGTGCTCGGCGCCGAGGACTATGAATCGACGGTCAAGATTGGTGGCAAACCGACCACGGCCATCGCCATCAACGTCCTGCCTACCGCCAATATGCTCACGGTGATCAACGACGTCCTGAAGGTCTTTCCCCAGATTGTCGCGGAGCTCCCGCGCGGCATGTCCGCCTCGATTCCCTACGACGCCACGGATTACATCCGGAGCGCGATCGACGAAGTCATCAGCACCCTGATCGAGGCTCTGCTCATCGTCATCGTCATCATCTATCTCTTTCTGGGCACGGTCCGCTCGGTGATCATTCCGATCGTAGCCATGCCGCTTTCCTTGGTGGGCGCCTGTTTCCTCATGCTGGCGATGGGTTTTACCATCAACCTGCTGACCCTGCTGGCCATGGTGCTCGCGATCGGCCTGGTGGTGGACGACGCCATTGTCGTGGTCGAAAACATCCACCGGCACATCGAGGACGGGCTTTCGCCGTTTGAGGCCAGCCTCAAAGGAGCGCGCGAGCTGGGAGGTCCGGTCATCGCCATGACCATTACGCTCGCCGCTGTTTATGCCCCCATCGGTTTCCAGGGCGGGCTTACGGGCGCTCTGTTCCGCGAATTCGCGTTCACGCTGGCCGGCTCGGTCATCGTGTCGGGAGTGGTGGCGCTCACCTTGTCGCCGATGATGTGCTCGAAATTGCTCCGGGGCGATAAAGGCAATCAAAAAGGGTTCGCCCACTTCCTGGACCACCAATTCGAGAGGATCTGCGCCGCCTATGAACGCCTGCTGCATGCCACGCTTGATTACCGCCCCGTGGTGGTGGTTTTTGCGCTGATCATCTTCGCGAGTCTGGTGCCTTTTTATCAACTGTCGAAGACCGACCTCGCCCCGGACGAGGACCAAGGCATGATCATCGCCATCGGGACGGCCTCGGCCAATGCGAACATTGACCAGTTGGCGGACTATTCGGACGAGATCATCGGGATCCTCGGGAGCTTTCCGGAGATGGCGCGAACGATCCAGATCAACGGTTATCCCGCCAGCAACAACAGCATCACGCTCATGGCGTTGACGCCCTGGGACAAACGCCAACGCACCACCATGCAGTTGCTGCCGGAAGTGACCCAGAAGCTGGGCGGCGTAGCCGGCATGTACATGCTGGCCTTCCTGCGAGCGCCGCTCCCAGGCGCCGGCCGTCCCAACGTGCAGTTCGTCGTGGTTTCCACGGACGATCCCGCCCGCATGGCCCAGGTGGCCGATGCCCTCGTTCAGGAAGCCGTCAAGAGCGGCCTGTTTATGTATGCCGACAGCGACCTCAAGTTCGACCAGGCCCAGGCCTACATTGACGTCGACCGCGACAAGGCCGCCGCACTCGGCATGAGCATGGCGCAAATCGGCGGCGATCTCGGCTCCATGCTCGGCGGCAATTACGTCAACTTTTTCAACATCCAGGGCCGCAGCTACAAAGTCATCCCGCAGGTTGAACGCGTTTTCCGGCTCAACCCCGACCAGCTTGGCAGCTACTACATCAGCACTGGCAAGGGCGGGCTCGTGCCGCTTTCGACGGTGGCATCGGTGCGTTACCAGGCGCAACCGCAGTCGTTAAATCGCTTCCAACAGCTTAATGCCGCCACCCTCACCTTGGTGCCCAAGCCGGGCGTCACGCAAGGGCAGGCGCTCGACTTCTTGAACGCCAAGGCCCGCGAGATCTTCCCCGAGGGCTATACGGTGGACTACGGCGGACAGTCGCGGCAGTTTGTACAGGAGAGCGGCGCCTTCCTCGCCACCATGGCTTTTGCCATCATCGCCATTTTCCTGGTGCTGGCGGCGCAGTTTGAGAGCTTCCGCGATCCGCTCATCATCCTGCTCAGCGTGCCGTTGGCGGTCTCGGGCGCGCTGGCTTTTGTCTGCATCGGTTTCCACGGGCTTTCGCTGAACATCTACACCAAAGTGGGTCTCATCACCTTGGTCGGTCTGGTCACCAAGCACGGCATCCTCATCACGCAGTTCGCCAACCAGCTGCAGCTCGAGGGCAGGACGAAACGCGTCGCCGTGGAGGAAGCCGCCGGTGTGCGCCTCCGTCCGATTCTCATGACCACGGCGGCCATGGTGCTCGGTGTCATGCCGCTGGTTTTCGCCTCCGGGGCGGGCGCGGTCAGCCGCCAGCACATCGGGCTCATCATTGCCACGGGGATGAGCGTCGGCACCCTTTTCACCTTGTTTGTTGTACCCACCGCCTACACCATGCTGGCGCGCGATCACCATGTCGAACAGCCGAAGCTCGGCGTGGGCGCCGTGAAGACGGACCTGAAATCCCATCCGCACGCGGCCGTCTGATTCAAGTCCATGATTTCCCGTACGCCTATGAACCTTCTCGTTGCGCGTTTCGCCATTGTCGCCGTCATGGCTCTTTCGGTGGTCGGTCTCCCGGCCGCCCCCCAACTCCAGCAGCCGATGCCGGCGACCCTCGATCTCAAGACCGCGGTCAGCTTCGCGTTGGAGAATAATTTCGCCATCCGGGAGGCGCGGGAGCGCATCCGTCAGCAAGCGGGTGTGGAAATTCAGGTGCGAGCGCGGGAGATCCCCAATGTCAGCGCCAGCGGGAACTACACGGACAACACCAAGGAGATCTCCCAGTATGCCCCACCGACTTCGAACACCTGGGACATCTCATTGCAGGCGCGCCAGGTCCTGTTTGCCGGCGGCGGGGTGACGGCCTCCATCAAGGGCGCCCGGCTGACACGGGAGGCGGCGGAACTCGAACTGGAAGGGATCATCAATACGCAGTTGCTGGCGGTGCGGACGCAATTTTATACGGTGCTTCTGGCGAAGGAGAAGATCACCGTGCAGGAGGAAAACGTGCACCTGCTGGAAAAGCAGCTGCAGGATGCGCAGAACCGGTTCAACGCCGGCAGCACCTCCAATTTTGACGTCCTGCGCGCGCAAGTGGCCCTGGCTAACGGACAGCCGCCGCTGATCCAGGCGCGCAATGACTACCGGATCGCCATCGAACAATTGCGCCAGGTGCTCGGCTTCGTCACCCCCACCGCTGGGGTGGATGTCGCCAGAGTCCCGGAACTCGTCGGCAGCCTTGCGGTGGGTGGGCAGGTCAAGATTGAGTTGGCGGATGCGTTGGAGGCGGCACACACCAAGCGCCCCGAACTGCAGCAACTCGCGCGCATCGAGCAAGCCGGAGAACAGAACATCAAGGCCGTCCGCGCCGGTTCCCTTCCGGAGTTTGACCTTGTGGGTGGCTATCTGTGGACGCGCAATCCGTATGCCGGCACGTGGAATGACAACCTGCACGGGTGGACCGCGGGCGTTCAAGCCCAGTGGAACATTTTTGACGGTCGGGCCACGGCCGGCCGGGTCGTGCAGGCCCGTTCGCAACTGGAGCAGGCGAAGCTTTCGCTGGCCGAGACCACGCTCGCGGTCGACGTGCAGGTGCGCCAGGCCTACTCGTCTCTGGTCGAGGCGTGGGAACTTGTTCAGGCCTCGGCCAAGACGATTGACCAGGCCCAGGAGGCGCTCCGCCTTGCCAATGTCCGCTATGGCGTGGGCACGGCGACCCAACTGGACGTCCTCACCAGCCAGGTGGCGCTGACAGAGGCGCGCCTCAATGAACTCCAGGCGGGTTACGGCTACAACGTTGCGCTGGCCACATTGCGCCAGGCGATGGGCCAGGCCGACGAATTCGTGACCTCCTGAACGCCGGCGGTTTCGTCATTTCCGATCCGGGCGGAAAAATAACGCTTGCAGCGCGCTTCGCGCAGGCTCACGGATTTTCGTGTTTATGAAAAATACCCCCTGTGCATACCTGTTCTGCGCGGTGGCCCTGCTCGGGCTGCCGCTGGTCTCCGTCTCCGCTCCCGCCGCCGTGGATGAGGAAATCTCCCCCGCGGTCCTGAAAAAATACGATGTCAACCAGGATGGCTCGCTGGACGAGTCCGAGAAGGCCGCGTGGCGGGCCGACAAGGAGAAATCATCGGCCACCCGGGAGGCCCGTCATGCCGCAGACCTGGCCCGTTATGATGTCAACCAGGATGGCAAACTCAACCCGGAGGAACGCGCGGCGAAGAAAGCGGAAGCCGAAAAAACCCGGGCCGAAAAGCAGGCGGCGCGGGACGCCAGAAAGGCCGGTCGAGCCGCCGCCGCCGAGGCGAAAAAACTCGCCCGCTACGACCGGAACCAGGACGGCAAGCTTGACGAGGCCGAACTCGCCGTGGCCAAAGCCGACGAGGAAACGCGCCGCGCGGCTGCCGAGAAACGCAAGGCGGCGCGCGCCGCCGCGAAGCAAGCTCCCCTCGCCGCGAAACCAGTCCCGGAACCTGAGGACGACATTCCTCCGGCATCTGGCCACGAATAAAACCGGGAAACGCAGTCGTCACCACGGATTCCACGGATGGCACGGATTTCAGTCTCTTGATGGTGTTCGGAGCTTCGCCCAGCAGGTGAACGAGCCTTGGATCATGTTTCCTCTGGGCCCTCCGTATCAGTGCAATCTGTGTAATCCGTGGTTGGATTGAACTGCTGAGGTTAGGATGATTCGTGCATCTTAATGCGGACCGTGGCCGACGTCGTCGACTCCGGCCACGGTTGTCCCGGAACGATGCTGCCGCCACTTGGCTTGTCCTCAACCCTCGGCTGAGGCCGCCCCGCCGGACCACTGCAGTTTGGTGCGAAGAACGGCGAAATGCGAATAGTCGTCGCGCTGGACGAGCGCCAGTTTGAGCGGAGAAACCGAGATCTCCACGAGCGAACCCTGGCAAAAGGCCAGGTTGCGCTGGCCATCCATGGCCACGAGCAGCCGCGAAGACGCGGTGCGGTTGTAGACCCGCAGCTTGATATCGCTCCGGAAGATGATCGAGCGGTTGCTCAGCGTATGCGGGCAGACCGGCGTCATCGCGATGACCTCAGCGGTCGGATGGATGAGCGGGCCGCCCGCCGACAGATTGTAGGCGGTCGAGCCGGTCGGCGTCGTAAAGATCAAACCGTCGCAATGGTAATCGGCGACCAGTTCATCGCCAGCGACAACTTCCAGTCGCACCAGCCGCGAATTGACCTCGTCCTTGATCACGACGTCGTTGAGCGCGAGATCGTGCTGGCCCGGCCCGGTTGAGCAGTCGAGCAGGGCGCGCGTGGCGATCCGATAGGCGCCGGTCAGCAGCCCGGCGAAATGCGCCCGCGCCTCCTCGGCGGAAAAAGTGGTCAGAAAGCCCAGGCTGCCCCGGTTGACGCCGATGACCGGCACCTGTTCCCGCGCGGCCGCTCCCACCACGCCGAGCAGGGTGCCGTCTCCGCCAATGACGCAGCACGCGTCAGCTCCCTTGAGAAAACCATCGGGCAGCGGAAAACGCGCGGTGTGGTCGATTTCCACGCCGGCTTCGCGCGCCGTTGCCATGAGCAGTTGGGCCAGCTCCGGCGCCCCGGTTTTCTGCTCGTTGATCACAAAGGCGAGTCGGCGGATTGGTTGCATCGTGCGGAGAGGTTGGACCACCACCGGACACTAAGGCGCATTGCCGCGGTGGCTTCAAACCCGGAATGCGGGAGATGGGCTTGGGCGAAACGATGCAGTCGAACCGTCGTTTCGCTCGCGATTGTCGAAACCGAGCTGATGTAGGGCGGGGTCGCCGGACCCCGCCATTCCTCAGAAGACGAGGCGGGGTTCGGCGACCCCGCCCTACAATTCCAATCGCATGGATTCGGCTTAACCTACGCGGCCCTCCGCACCCCGAGCAGAAACTCCCGGTTGCCTTCGGCGCCGGTCAGCGGGGAGGTCATCGAGCCGAGCAGGACGGCGCCGGGCAGTTCGTGCAGGGCGAACGCCGTGACCCCGGCCAGTACCTCCGCCTGCACGGCCGGATCGCGAATCACCCCGCGACCCTTGTCCGCCTCGGCCTTGCCGGCCTCAAACTGGGGCTTCACCAGGGCGATGAGCAGGCCGCCGGGACGCAAAAAGCGCCACACGGCCGGGAGCACCGCCTTGAGCGAGATGAAGGAGAGGTCCATCACCACTGTGTCGTACTCGGGGCGCGGGAGACCGCCCGGTTGCAGATGACGGGCATTGACTCTTTCCAGGCTGGTGACCCGTGGATCGGTGCGGAGGCGCGGGTGCAGTTGATTGCGGCCGACGTCAACGGAGGTTACATCGGCGGCGCCCGCCTGCAGCGCGCAATCCGTGAAACCGCCGGTGGACGCCCCTACGTCGAGCACGTGGGCGTTCCGCAGGTCGACGCCAAATTGCCGCAGAAAACCGTCGAGTTTCTCGCCGCCGCGACTGACAAAGCGCGGCGGTTGCTCGAGTGCAAAGGCAAAATCCGCGGGATATTCCTTGCCCGGCTTGTCGAGCCGTTGCGTACCATGGAGCACCCGGCCGGCCATGATCAGAGCCCGGGCTTGCGCGCGGGAGGCGGCGAGGCCGCGCTGCACGAGCAGTTCATCGAGCCGCTGGCGTACGGAAGTCATGCCTTCTGGCCGCTCCATTCTGCGGAGAAACGAAAGCGACCGGAAACCAGCTCGCAGGTGACCGCGTCCCGGGTGCGCGCGATCCGGCTGACGCCCGGCGCGCGGTCCAGCGGTTTGCCGCCTTCGGTCACACGGGCCTGGGCCGGCACCGGCAAATGGGCGGTCGCGGTGGAATTGGCGGGCACGGTAACCTCCCAGTCGAAGCGGCGGGGCGCGGATCGCCAGGCGCTGGCGATCTCGCCCCGCGGCGCCGCGAGCTTCGCGCGGGCGGCTGTCAGGGCGCCTCCGGGGTGCGGCTGGAGCACGACATGCTTGTAACCCGGTGCGCCGGGTTCGATCTCGATGCCGGCGACCACGGCATAGAGCCACGCGCCGATGGCGCCATAGGCGTAGTGATTAAATGAATTCATTCCGGGATCCTGGAAGCCGTGTTCCGGCGTCCAGCCGTCCCAGCGCTCCCAGAGGGTGGTCGCGCCCCGGGTCACGGGATACAGCCACGACGGGCACTCTTTTTGGTGGAGCAGACGGAAAGCGACGTCGAGATGTCCCGTGGCGGCCAGCACGTGCGGCAGGTACGAGGAGCCCACGAACCCGGTCGAGAGTTTCCAGCCGCGGCGTTCAATGTCTTTGACGAGATCGGTGGCGACGCGGGCCCGTCGCTTGGCGGGCACCAGGTCGAAGTGCAGCGCCAGGACGCCGGCGGTCTGGGTGGGCGCGGTCAGGGCGCCTTCGCGGGTGAAAAAACGTTGCTGGAACGCCGCGCGCACCGCCTCGGCCAGGACGGAGTAGGTCTTCGCTTCAGACTTTTTCCCCAAGACCTCCGCCATGGCCGCCACCAATCGCGCACTGTGGGCGAAATAGGCCGTCCCGATCAGTTCCTTCGGCGTCCCGCCTTCGGTCTTGTTACTGTCATCGAACGCCAGCCAGTCGCCATAGCCTTCGAAATCGTGGACGGTCTTGCGACGGATGAGATCGGGGTTGGTCGCGCGCAATTCGTCGACAAAGCGCGCCGCGGCCGGGAAGCATCGTTCCAGGATGCGGCGGTCACCGCTGCACAGATAAAGAGTCCAGGGACAGATGGTCACCGCGTCAGCCCAGGCGGGTCCCCCGTCGGGTTGCAGGTCGTCGGTTGCCGGCGCGACCGCGGGAATCGTGCCGCGCACGGTCTGCGCATCGGCGACGTTCTGCAGCCAGTGGGTGAAGAAGCTTGTAACCTCCATGTTGAAGGCCGCGGTGCGGACGAACACTTGTGCGTCCCCGGTCCATCCCAGGCGTTCATCCCGCTGGGGACAGTCCGTGGGCACGGCGACAAAATTGCCGCGCTGGCTCCAGAGGATGTTTCGTTGCAGCTGATTGATGAGTGGATCGGAGCAGGAGAACTCACCGGTCAGAGGCAGATCGGAATGCAGGACCACCCCCACGGGGTCTTCGATCTCGACGTCCGGGCCATGGATTTCGATCTCGAGATAACGGAAACCATGGAACGTGAAGCGCGGCTCAAAAACTTCGCCGGCGGTCTCTCCGCGCAGCGTGTAGTGATCCGTCGCCCGGGCCGTGCGCAGGTTGGCGAAATGGAGCCGGCCATCGGCCTCGATCATCTCGGCGTGCCGGAGCGTGACGGTGGCTCCGCTGGGGCCTTTCAGGCGGAGGCGCACGCGACCGACCATGTTCTGGCCAAAGTCATAGCGACGGATCACTCGCGAATTGCGCCCGGACGCGGCCGGCAGCAGCTGCGCCTTGAATTCGTGCAGGGCGCGAACGGGAGGCGCGCGCATGGCCTCGAGCAGAATCGCATTGGCATGGTTGGGGCGCGTGGATTGCCAGCCGCGATCATCGAAACCCGGCTTGTCCCATCCCGGGAACTCCAGGCGCGCATCGTAACTTTCCCCCATGAGCAGATCGCTGGCGAGCATCGGGCCGTACGCGAATTTCCAAGTGGTATCGGTGCCGATGACCTCGGTACGCCCATCGAGGTAATCGAGGGCGATTTGTGCCAGGAATTTCGGCCGGTCGCCGTAGAGCTGCCGCCCGCGCCAGGCGATGTGGCCGCAAAACCAGCCATCGCCCAGAATCGCGCCGATGGTGTTGTCACCGACGACGACCAGGGGCGTGATGTCGAAGCACTGATAGGGCACCCGCCGGTTGTAGTCGGTCCAGCCCGGGGTCAGCTGCAGGTCGCCCACCCGCTCGCCATTGAGGCGCGCCTCGTAGACGCCGAGCGCCGTGGCGTAAAGGCGGGCGCGGGCAATGCGGGCGCCGACAAAGAAGGTGCGCCGCAGGCAAGGCGCCGGAACGCTGGTCCAACGGCCGCCGGTGAGCGTCCCGCTGATCCACTGTGCTTTCCAATCGCTGCGTTCGAGCAAACCCATTTCCCACCAGGCCCGTTCGGTGGACTCGGTCGCGCGATCGCGTTCGTCCCAGACCCGCACCCGCCACCACACGCGCTGCCGCGAACGCAGAGGCTTGCCCGCGTAGGCCACGTGCGTCGAGGTGTCGGCCAGCACCTTGCCGGTGTCCCAGCAATCGGGTTTGCCACCCGGCTCGGAAGAAACGAGGAGCTGAAAGGCGGTCTGCCGCGCCCCCCGCCGATGATTGGCGTCGAGCCACCAACTCATGCGCGGTCGGGGATCGTCCAGGCCCAATGGATTCTCAAAATACTCGCAACGCAGATGAACGGGACGGCAAGCGGCTTGAGACATGGGGTGGGGAGAAACCTCGGTCGCTGGCAGTAGACGGCGACCGAGAACAACAGACGCAACCAATGATGGCACCCCCGCATCAAATCGTCGAGTTTTCTGTGAGTTAGCTGAAGATCTATTAACATATTCACCCGTAACAATTTATCCATTACCGATTAATGAACATCGCTCTCAATCGTGAGTAATGATGGCATCAGGTGATCGGTGTAGGAAGCCTGCTTGCCCGTTCGACAAGCACAGGGTCCCGAGCGAGGTCGAGGGACAGGCGATTCTAGTCGCGGAATCGTGAGCAAGCTCGCCTCCTGCAAATCGCATGGATCCTGCTTAAGGGTTCGTTTTCTTGCCGATCTCCAATTACGTTACCTGTCCCTATCCAAGATGCGGGCAAGGGCGCCTTTTGTCGGCCGTCTCTATCTCAGCGGCTCGGATCCTGGCGACTGGGCGGAGAGTTTTTGTCGCGCGGGCGACCAGCACGTCGTACGGCCGCCCACCGTGGCCCGCACCAATTTCGCGCCGGTCCTCGGGCAACGTCCGCCATCTTCCCAGCGGTGTTTGAACAGCCAGCGGTCCGGAATCCAGGCGTTAAGCGTAGGCGGAACCCCATCTCCGGCCCCGGCGATTGCCGCGAGCGCCAGCCGGCATACCCGGCGGCTTTCACGCCACAAGGTGCGCGTTTCCCTCGGAGTGAGCGAGCCGGCGGTGCGTCGCGGGTGGATCGCCGCGCGCCAAAGAATCTCATCGGCCATCCAGTTGCCCACACCGGGGAACTGTTCCTGCATGAGCAAGACCGCCTTGATCGGCGCGCCGCGCCGCCGCCGAAGAAACTCCGCCACCGCGCCGGCTGTAAAGGCGTCGGAAAGGATGGGCGGAGCCAGCCGCCGCCACCACGCCGGGGGACCGGAGCCGACGGCGAACAAGATCCGACCGAACATGCGTGGATCTGCAAACACGAGGCTCCACGTCCGCTGACGAAGCACGAGATGATCGTGTGTTTGCGGCACATAACCAACGGGCTCGCGCCGCAATTCGCCGCTCATGCCGAGGTGAATCCCCAGCCAGCGGCTGCCACTGCAGCGAAACAGCATCTGTTTGGCCGCGGCCGTGGAAGAGAGCAGGATGCAGCCGGTGAGCTGGCGGGCCAGGCGCTTGGCCCCGGCCCCGCGGAACACCCGGGCGCCAGCGTGAACCTCGACGGCCTGAATCCGCCGGCCCAGCCCCGGATTCCATTGTTTGCGGTAGAACTCGACTTCCGCCAGTTCGGGCATGCGAGCGGGGCTCAGGCCAGCGTCTGCACAAACGCGGCCAGATTCTCAAATACCGGGCTGCCGTGCCGCGCCACCTCTGGAATCGAACCGGGATCGATCTTGCCCGTCCGCACCATGATCGGATGGATTCCGGCGTTGAGCGCAGCCTGATGGTCGCTGGCGTTGTCACCCACCAGATAGCACTGCGCCGGATCAAGACCATGGCGCGCGATCATTTCGATGATGAATCGCGGTGACGGCTTTCGGTAGGCGGAGGGCTGACCTGGCGCTTCCGGCGCGATGCAGAGGTCGGCGAAGACCGGGCGAGGCAGGGCGAGCAGTTCCTCGAGGCGCGCGTTAACCCGGTAGGTGTCGTCAATCGTGTGATAGCCGCGGCCGATGCCCGATTGATTCGTGAAAAGAAAGAGTTTGTAACCCAGTTCGCGCGCGCGCCGGAGCGCGGCGCCAGTGCCGGGAATCAGCTCCACTCCCGCCGGATCGGCGAGATAGACCTTGTCGACGATCAGCGTGCCGTCGCGATCGAGGAAGAGCGCGCGATCAGTCCTGACAGAGGGCTCGCTCACGACGAATGCGACACGTAGGCCACCAGCTCGTCGGGCGAGAGCGTGGCCGTGCCGATCTTGCCCACGACCACGCCGGCCGCCGCGTTGGCGAAATGCGCGGCCATCTCGATGTCCGCCCCCGCCACCAGGGCGAGGGTCAGGGCGGCGATCACCGTGTCGCCGGCGCCCGAGACATCGAAAACCTCCCGGGCCGCCGTCGGGATCCTCCGGCCGGGCACGCCCTGGTGGCTCAGCAGCATGCCGTCGGCGCCGAGCGTGACGACCAGGTTCCGGGGGTGGTATTGCTCCCAGATCCGCCGGCAGATCAGCGCATCATCGAGGCCATCCGGGTCCGGTTTCAAACCGGTCATTTCCAGTGCCTCCTTGTGATTGGGCGTGATGAGATCAAGGCCGTCCGAATCGTTGCCTCCCGCGGGCTTGGGATCGAGCGAGACGAAGCCGTGATGCTTCCGCACGATGGCGGTGATCTTGGCCATGAGTTCGGTCGTTAGCAGACCCTTGGCATAGTCGGAGAGAATCACCGCGTGGCATTTCGCGATCTTGAGCTGCAGACGGCGGAACGCCTTTTCCGAGGCAAACGTCGCGCGGTAGCGGGCGGGCGTATCCTCGGCGTCGATCCGGCAGAGCTGCTGGTTCCGCACGACGACCCGGGTTTTCGTGATGGTGGCGCAGTCCTGCAGAAACCCGGGATCGAATCGGATGCTCCGGCTCGCCAGGTGCGTGAGCAGCCTGCCGCCGTTCGCATCCTTGCCGATCGCGCCGGCCAGCTCGACCGCGGCGCCCAACGAGGCGGCGTTGGCGGCGACATTGGCGGCGCCGCCGGCCGTGTCGGTTTCCCGATCGCGTTTCACCACGGGGACCGGTGCTTCCGGCGAGATGCGCGTGGCATCGCCCCAGATGTAATGGTCGAGCATGACGTCGCCGACGACCAGGACGCGGAGGCCGGCGATCTTCTTGAGCAGCTGGCGGGTTTGGGCGGGTGAGATGGCGGACATCAGCGGATCTCCCATTCGTAATGGTAGCGGGAAAGCAACTTGGGCCGGCTGGGCGTCACCTGCACGACGTCTTCGATGCGGCAGGCGCCGAGTCCGGGGTAATAGAGGCCGGGCTCGACTGTGACGACCGCGCCGGCCTTCAGTTCATAGTCGACGCTGCCTGAAATCCGGGGCAGTTCGTGCACCGCGAGGCCGAGGCCGTGGCCGGTGCCGTGGAAGAACCCGGTGGAGCCGCGCGCGGTGTGCCGGGTGGGGTAGTGTTGGGCGTTGAACCACGCCACCACTCGGTTGTGCACATCCCGCCCGTTGACGCCGGCATGGATTGCGGCCAGCGCTGCCTGCTGGCCGGCCCGGACCGCGGCGACCAGGCGGCGCTGGGCGTCGGAGGCGTGGCCGCGAAGGAAGGTGCGCGTCATGTCGCCGTGATAGCCGGTCGCCGTAATGCGGGGAAAGACGTCGACGATGATGAGTTCGTGGGCCCGGAGTGGTCCGTGTCCGCTCTCATGGGGATCACAGGCCTGGTCGCCGCCCGCGGCGATGGTGTCGAGCGAAACGCCGCCGGCGCCGAGGCAGGCGGTCTCGATGGCGAACTTCAAGTCTTCTGACGTCAGTTTCCGACCGTGGTGGTAAAGCCAGTGGCCTTTGACCCGGGCGCGGCGCAACAGGTCTTCGGCGGCGCCGATACCGAGCGCGGCACAGCGGTTGCCCGCGCGGAGCGCAGTCACTTCGGCGGGGCTCTTGATTTCGCGCTCGGGAAAGATCATGCCCACGGCGGGAACAAGGCGCAGCCCTTGATCCAGGAGCTTGAGGGCGACGCCGGTGGGAAAATCATCCGGCACCGTGAAAGCACGGATCCCGTAGTGTTCTGCCAGGAGCACAATGACCTCGGCGGGACCAATGCGGCGAGCGGGCCAGCGCTCGCGCGCCTTGCGGTGCCAGGCCTCGAGCGGAAGCACGTTATCGAAGCTAGATCCGCGTTTCACCCGCCCAAGTTCCAGGGCGCTCACTACGCAGATTTTCCGTCGTCCCGCCCGAAAGGAAATAAAGGGATCGGGTACCGCGATCCGGCCAAAATAGCGTTGGTCCGGATTGTTGATCGATTCGGCGCAGAGCAGAGGTGGCGGTTGCACTCCGGTGAAAGCAGGGTTGAAGTTTTACCAGCACCCCATTACCCACGAAACCCGGAGAAAACGCAAAGATGTTTTCGGCCTTATCCAATCAACGACTGAAGATTATCGGGTGCCTGCTGGCACTCGACCTGTTCCTGCCGGCCTGCCGGCAAAATCTGCCGGCGGCGGCTCCGGCGGTGAAGACCGTGGGCGACTGGTTCGCGATCAAAGTCGGGGACCGGACGGTGCAGATGCAGCTCGCGATTTTCCCGGTGGAAATGGAGCATGGGCTGATGGGACGGAGCGACCTTGGGAGCGACCAGGGGATGTTTTTTGGCTACCGCGAACCGACGCAGATGAGTTTTTGGATGCGCAACACGCCGCTCCCATTGGATATTGGATTCTTCAGCAGGGAGGGCGAGTTGAAGGAAATCTACCCGATGCTGCCCTATGACGAGAAGACGATCCGCTCCCGGAGTGAAGCGCTCGAGTTCGCGCTCGAGATGAACCAGGGCTGGTTCCGCAGCCGTGGCGTCAAACCGGGCGCGATGCTGGATCTCGCCGCGCTTAAGGATGCGCTGAAGGCCCGCGGCGTGGCTCCGGAGGAATTCGGGCTGCGGTGAATTCGCCGGATCACTCTTTAATTCATTTTTCGATGGCACGTCAGAGATTTCTGGATATGATAAATCCCACGGCCCGGATCAACCCGATTGCCAAAACGGATCTTACTTAAATGGAGCCAAACCAAAGCAGCCCGGTCCCCAAGAGAATCCTTTTGATCGACGATGAGGAAGCTGTCCGCCTGACGGTGGGAGAAATCCTGAAGCGGGCGGGCTATGAGGTGCAAAGCGCTGCCGACGGCAAGAGCGGATTGGACCTTTTCCAGCGGCAAAGCTTCGATTTGCTCATCACCGACCTGCTTATGCCGGAGGGCGATGGCCTGGAAACAATCATGGCGCTCCGTCGCGGCCGCAAGTCGCTGAAGATCATGGTCATTTCCGGCTGCGGACAGACGCTTGGGAACGAGTACATGAAGATTGCTCAACACCTTGGGGCCGACCTCACCCTGTCCAAGCCGTTTACCCGGGCGGAACTCTTGGCGGCCGTGACGAAGTTGCTCGACGCTCCTTCCGGGAAGGTGTCGTAAGCGTCTGGCGGGACGTGAGGCGGGCAGGTTCCCGGTACTGAAGAACACCCGTTGGTGTACCGATTGATGAGAGCATGCGTGAGCCATGCCCAAAATCGGCACTCCTGATCGGCCTGGGGCTGCTGCTGTTCGCGGGGGGGTGCGGCACCGGCGGACCATCCGCGGCTGGGAGCGGGCGGGTGGTGCATTTTGTCATCATCAACCTCAGCGATTGTGAATGGCAAATCATGCTCGCTCCGGCGGACGGCGGCCTGGTTCGCGCGCTGCATTTGGCAGATCGGGAGTCGCAGGAGGTGGACCTGGCGGCGGGCGAGTACAGTATCGAACAAACTGCGCTGACTGGAACCAAGGAAATCAAATCGACGCGACGGCTCACGGTCCGACTTGATCCCGGTCAGACCTACCGCTGGCGGCTCGTGACGCTTTTATCCGCTCCAGCGAGCGGGGCGGGCGGCGACCCGGCAAACAACGGCAATGAGCGAGAGCGATAGCTCGCGGCGGGTGGTGGCCGAGATCCGCGTCGGCGCCGACCAGCCGGCAATCACCAAGATTGGCAGTCGCTCGCTCCATCACTATTGGCAGGCGTTGGCGCGGGATTTTNNGGCCTCAATCCGGAGGAGGGTATCGACCTATTGAAGTCAACGGTGAACGAAATGGTCGCGAAACTGACTGGGAAGCCGGATTCGAAATTGGCGGCATTTGTCTGCCGCACCGACACTGGTATCAAACTTCATAGTTGGGGCGCCTCGGTCCCGGCGCAGCCATTTTTTCCTGATGCGCGCGACTGCGAGGTCAGCGGAACGGTGCTGGTGGGGGAGCAGGGCGCCCCGGATCTCGAAGTGGTGATTGAAAGCCGAACCGGCGTATGTCTGGCGCGAACGCGATCGGATGCTTCCGGCGGCTTTTGCCTCCAGAAGATCGGCCCGGGAACCCACCGGGTCCGGGTGATTTCCGACCGGGTGGATTTCCCGGTCAGCGGAGTGATTGTGACGGTGGAGCGGACTTCCATCGGGAATCTCGAATTGCGCAGCACGTCGGTGACCGTCGCCTCGGGAAGAGCCTCGCCGACCGATTCGCCGGATTCGCGGGAGCGGCCGACGGCGCCCATGGCCAAGGCGGAAGAGCCGGCGGCGACCGTAAGTCGTGCGGCGCCCGGGCGTCGTTGGTTGTGGGGCACGGTCATCACAACGGCGGTGCTCGCGGTTGCGGGCGGCGGCTGGTGGACATGGAATCTAGGGAATGCCGATGACCGGCGACCGGACGCCCCGACGGGTGAGTCTTCGTTTTCAGGTGGACGTTCTGGGGAAAAGGGTGGAGCAGGCGAACGGTTGCGATCATCTCGACTGGCCGATTTGGGCCGGCGTAGTTCGTCCCCTGCTTCCGCCCTTCCTGACCTGCCGTCGACGTCGGCGCGGGACCATCAGGGTTCGCGCCTGCCATCATCGGCAGCGTCTTCTGCGGCGGAACCTCTGCAGCCCAAGTCCGTTGGCGCCAAGGGAAGCGGGCCCGCCGCGGGCCGTTCGGCCAACCGTCCTCCAGCCGATAAGCATCGCCCTGAAATAGTGGATAAGCCCGACACCGCAATAAAAGCGACGTCGGCTGCAAGCAACGCACCGGAAGATGCGCCTCGGTCGGCCGACATCGCTGACGCCCGAGACCGGAAGGAACCGGAAGTGGCGGGGGAATCGGCGAGGACATTGCTGACTCGAAAATCATTGAAGTTGTCGGAAACTGCGCCAGCCACGCCGCTGGTCGCGCCTCCCGAAGCAGGAGCTGAGACTTCTTGCGCGCCAGTGGCCGCGAGCGGTGGTTCGCCTGATTCGGAACGAACGTCAAACCGCCGGGGCGCCGCGCGTTCCGCAATGACGGGCGCCAAGTCGGGCAAGACCTCACCCGAGACAGGTACTCTTGCCGGTGGTTCGTCGCCTGCGGAGGCCGACGAAGCAGAAGACTCGCCGGGTTCCAACGGGTCCGGTGGTGCGTCGCGCGCGGCGGCAGGCACCAAGTCGGGCTCCGTGCCGCCAACCGCGGGGACAGGCGGAAACGCCCCGTCGGTCGCCAGCCCTCCAACTGCACCGGGATCACCGATGGCGGCGGAGGAGTCGCCGGACCAGACGAGCGCGTCGGATCCCCGCGCCGCCGCGTTGGGGGCGGTGGCGGCAACGGCAGCGGGGCAAGGTGTGGCCAAAGCGCATCGCGCATCACCTTCAACATCGGGGCCGACCCATTCGGCGCCTCAGGCCGGGTCGTTGGAAACGGATATGGCCTCCACCGGGTCCACGTCATTGCCAGGTCAGCAGTCGGAGAAGGCGCGCGCGACGCCGGAAGCGAACAGAGCGGAACACGCGCCACCGGTGGCAGCAGCCACACCCGTCGATACGAGCACTGCGGGAGCAGCCGAAGCGGTGGAGCCGTCGCCAGTCCAATCGCGGCCAAAGGCACTGCCGCGAATGGCTTCGGCCGCGAAGACGCCGGCCGCTCGTGCGCCGCACCGGGCGGAGAATCGCTTGGAGCCGGAGGTGGAATCTGCGGCCAGAGAAACAACATCGATCACCGCTGGACCACTCTTGGGCGCGTCGCCGGGTGCGGGCGGGGTACCCTCCATGGGCGAACAATTGGGCCGGCCGGTGCGCGTCCGGGTTTCATCCTGGCGACCGCAGTTGGTCCAGGATGTGATCTTGCCGACCCAGCCGGTGCGCGTGGGCGAAGATGATGCGATTGAGCGGTTGCGAGAACAATATCTCTCGGAACGGCAGGGCCAGATTCCCGCGTCGTTTCGAAACCCGGTGCTTTGGACTGGCTGCGCGATGGAAGTTTCTTCAGCCGATTTGACGGCGGCCGGCCAGTTGCGATGGCGCGACGCCTCTGGCCCGTCAGTCGGCAGCGCCACAGTGAGCGGAGCTCGGGCCGAAATTGCCTGGTCCGGCGGAACTCCTCCAGCCCACGGCCGCTATGTTCTCTGGCGGGGCGACGGCCGCGAGATTGCGGACATCGCGGTGGATCAGGGGACCGTCGTGATCAAGGTGGCCGACCAGGTCCGCTGCTGGTTCTGGGTGGCGGTTGAGCCCGCCGCGGCCGATTCGGTCGATCCGACCGGAAGCCAAGCGATAGCGCGGTTTGACTGGCAGCTTCTGCCAGGCGCGATTTTGCCTGAATTAAGCCGGCGCAACGACCACTGGCGCAACGGGCGAGCGCAGCGACTCGACCTGCCGGTGGATTTCCGAGATGTCGCTGGAAGTTATATCGGCCCGGTTCTCCTGGTTGACCGGATCTCCGGCTGGGCGATCGGCAGTAACATCGAACAAGCCCCTGTTTCCCCGTTGGCCCGATAGCCCGGCGTTGATCGCGGCCCGGATGCAGCGTCCGGAACTCTTGGCGGGAAAACACTCGCGCCGAATTGGGAGAGGTGTTCCGATTTGGATCTTATGACCCCGGTCAATCGTTTTCTGCTAGAGCACGAATTGCGCATCGCCCAGAACCCCTGTGTATCGCCCGACTTCTGTCTCGACTGGCCGGCATTTGCCACCGACCTGCAGGCGGGAGGCTGCGGATCGAAGGTCTGGCGAAAGAGCGGATTTGAAACTGCGGCGGGCGCCTGGCAGCTCGTGGAACAGATGGCGACAGGCGATTGTGCCTGGCGGTTGCAGCCGCGCGCCGGGGCTGACGGGGCGGCCGCGCTGCAGGAAGGAGTCGGGCTGGAAGGCGGGGCCTTCGCGTTTCCCGCGACCTTCGAGAATTTGTTGGGTTTGAAGAACCTGATCCAGGAGCATAACGCTGCTTCAACGATTTTTCCGACGGCGGGCGCGAGACTGGGACAAAGCACGCTGGGGATAGGTGCCCGGTTCACGACCCTGCACTGGCCGGCGGTTGAATGGGCGATGAGTGCGCTCGAGCTCGGCGTCACCGCGAACCAGAATTCCATTCCACGGGAATTGGTTTATGACGTGAACGCGATGCTCGAAAAGCGGCTCGACACGGTGCCCTTCCCGTTCATCGGCACGAACGTGCCCGAGGGGCATCAGGGTCAGAGCGTCGAGGGCATGAGCCATGGGTGTGTCCTGTCGAAACTCAAAACCGGCTTCCATCACCGCGGGATTGCCTGGAGTTTCAACGCCGACCACCAGCCGATTGGCGGCAAGTTCGACGATCGTGAGGACCAGCTGGTCGCCGGCTGCGTGCTGGCGAGCTACATCACCTTCGATCTTTCACCGGAATTGGCGCTGACGAAAGCACCGGATAGAGTCGCCGCCCAGCGTGACTTTGTCCGGGTCCAGGTTGACTCCACCCTGGTGCAACAGCTGAAGGCCCGGGTGGCGGCCTGCGGGCTCCCGCTTGACGACGAGCAGTTCAACGCGCTGTTATGCTACGTCTGGCCCGCGATGAAAAAGATGAAGGTGCGGGACGAAAAATACCGCCTCGCGCGCAAGCGGGCCTTTACGACCGGGATGGGGCAGAAGTATCTGCGCGAGCTATCGATCGATGAACTGCCCGGCCTCACGACCCCGGAAACGACCGCCATCATGCTCGCGCTTTGCGAAATCATGGGGATGCCGATCAATTTCATCGCGCCTGCTTTTGGATTTCAGAAGAACATGCCGTATGCGGACAATGCCGCGCTGCAAACCCTGATTGAGAGGCAGTGGGCGGTCTGCCGGCAGTTTGGCGCCAGCATCGGTTTCCACTCCGGCTCGGGCAAATCCGCCGGGAATTACCAGGTGATGGGCCAGGTGACCGGCGGGCGGCTGGAGATCAAGACCAGCGGACGCTACACGTATGAGATGGGCGTGGCGCTGGCGCATTCGAAGAACGCGGCGGATCAGGCGTTGTGGCGCGACTGGTACCGATTTACAGTGGAGCTGGCTCTGCAGGGTGCATTCAGCGCCGACGCGACCGAGCAGAAGATGGCACGGGTGTTCATCACCGACGCGTTGGCCAAGGCGGGCCGGCCGACGGAGGTGTTCGACTCGGCGGCGGCCACCCGGGCGGCAGTGGAGGCGCTCCCGGCCAGCCCGGACCAGATGTATTGGTTCGAATACAATTTTCTTTTCGTGCTCGCGGCCGGAGGCAAGGCGGAGAAGCAGGCCCTTGGCGACCATACTTCCCTCGGCTACCGGCAGCGTGCGCGTTTCTACACCATCAGCGGCGAAGGCCGGCTGAATTTCGCCAAAGGCATCGCCCGCTACATCGTCTTTCTCGCCGAGAACACGCGCCTGGTGTCGGCGGAACGGTGTGCGGCCGCGCGCACGCTGCTCGACCGCTACACGACGATGGAAGACTTTCTCGCGGATATCAGCCGATAGCCGGCATCCATCCGGCCGCGGCGCTTTTTCTCCATGGATTATCATCGTCTCACTTCCTTGATCGCACCGATGTTTGCCTGAAAGCTCGCTTCGAATGTGAAAACGATCCGCTTTTGGCTCTTCGTCTTAGGGACTGCGGTCGCAGTGGCGGCCCTGACCCTGACGGTTGCGCTTCTGCCGGCGGTTCAGCGGCGGGTGGTTCTGTGGATCGCATCGGGTCAGTCCGGATTGGCGCTCGACGTCGATTACGTAGCCATCGGCCCGGGGGTGGCTGAACTTCGCGGGCTGCATTTGCAAAAGGCGGGGGTGCAGGTGGCGGTCGCGGAGGCATCCTTCGATCTTTCGTGGTGGGAGGCCGTCGTGCACCGGCGGTTGATCCTCCACCACGCCCGGGTGACGGGAATGAAGGTGGACCTGACCCGGTCTGCCGGATCGACGGGAGCGAGCCTCGGGGGCGCGTCGCCACTTCCCCGCTCGCCGACGGTCCCGGGTATTATTCCGCCACCGGTCGCCGAACCGGACGGCGCCCCGCCACATCCGGCGTTCACCGGGGTGCTCGACCATCTTCATCTGCCTTGCGAGGTGGTGCTCGATGCCTGCGAGGTGGAGGCCGATATCGTTTTTCCCCGGACGGCGGGAAAGCTGCCCGGGGGAGCGCAGGTAAAGCTGACCGGAGGGCATTTCGGCCCGAGGCGCGACGCGGAATTCGATTTCGACGCGACCATCCGGAATCCGGATGCCGGTGCACCGGTTGACGAGGTCACGGCTCGGGGCGCATGGACTGCGACGTTGAACGGTCAGTCGGTGATTGAACGCGCCGGCATCCACGTGGAAGCGGTCGCGCGCGGGCCGCTGGTTCCCGCCGCCGCCCGCTTGCAGGCGGACGTGGTTTTGGCGCGCACTCCGGCGGGGGAGGCTTACTCGGTGGCGCTGAATTCGATCGAGGGAGGAGTGGTCAGCCGTTTGCTCAATCTGGATGGCGATTATGTCGCCGGCTCATCGACGCTGGTGGGATCCTGGCAGGTCCTGGCCAACCACCGGCAGGTGACGGCGTTTGCCTTGGGCTTTGCCGTGCCGGAGTTCTCGGTCTCGGGCGACGGCCGGTTCGAAGTGAATTTTGCCGGGAAGAATCTGCAGCTGGCGGGACGGTTGAGCGGCAACGCCAGCCGGCTGGATTTCGTTGATCCCCGGCTGCGCGAGATCAACGGACTCGGCGCGACGGGTACGTTCGATCTGCGTTACGATCGCCGCCAGTTGCGGGTGGCGGACCTGACGGTGCAGATCGCGGCCGGAAAACCGGTGCTCTCCGTGCGGGCGGTCCAGGCCTTCACCGTGGATCTGGCGACGGGTGACATCGCGCCGTCCGGCAGCCTGCGGGAGCTGGTCCATATCAATCTCGATGGAGTACCGGTTAACTGGATACGATCATTCTTCCCCGGAATCGAGTTGTCCGGCGACGAGATCGAGGGCGAATTGGTCGCCGCCTTGCATGGCGCCGGCCGGGTCTGGTTGCGGACGATTTCGCCGCTGAGCGTGCACGGACTCGCGCTCAGCCAGGGCGGCCGGATCGTGCTGCGCGCCCGCGATGTCCGGCTCGATGCCGAAGTGGAACATTCCCGGGAGGGAACCGGGGTGCAGTTGACCAAGCTGAGCGTCGCGACCGCTACCGGCGACCAGCTGGACGGGCGGGGCGTACTCACGGTGAAGCCGGGTGGGGATATTTCCGCGCAAGCGAGCTTCGATGCCAGCCTGCCCTCTGGGTCCCGTTCGTGCCTCGTGGCCGGACCGATGATCGCGCATGGCTCGGTGGCGCTGGCGGAGTCCGGCGGGATCATTCAAGTCGACCGAGTCGAGGCGCATCTGTCCACCATTGGCGGGCGCCCGCTCGTCGACCTGACCTCACCCGGAGGTTTCCGGATCGATCCGCGCCGGCGGCAGATTACCACCTTGACCGGGATCCCAGGCGAGGTGTTACGGGTGAAATATGGCCGGATTCCCCTGGATGTGTGGAAACCGTGTCCGGACTTTCTTGAACTCAAGGGCGAGCTCATCGCTGGTGAATTGGTGTTGCGCGCGGAGGGAGAAGGATTGCGGTTGGCCGGGGTCGCACCACTCCGGCTGGAAAACGTGTCGGCCACAGGCGGAGGAATGACCTGGTTGAAGGATCTGGTTGTCGAAACCGACCCGACGATCGATTACTCCGCGCACGGCGCGACCGCCCGGATGGCGGAATTGCGTGTCATGAATCTGAACGGTGCCGTGCTCCTTTCCGCACAGGCTAACGTCACGGTCGACTCGGACCTGACGAACCCCAAGTTCCAAGGCACGACCTCGTTCGACTTGGCGGTGCCCGTTCTGGCGGGCCAGCCGCTGATGGGCGGCGTGGAAGCGCCCCGACTAGGCAAGCTGACCGGGAACGTGAATTTCTCGTTCGACCATGATCTGCTGGGCGAAGGCCGGCTGACGCTCAGCGGGCTGGTGTCGCCCACAACCGGCGAAGCGCTGCCGGTGGCCAATCTTTCCTTCCGGGCCGGCCTCAACGACCAGGGGGAGATCGCGGTGCAGGCGCCGGTGCTGGTGGATCGCGCGGGTCAGCGGTCGGATCTGACCCTGGCCGCGACACTGCGCCCCACTGTTGCCGGCCGAACGATCGATGGCAGAATCACGGGCGAGCATTTTGCGGTGGACGATGTGCTTTTCCTGCTGCAGGCGTTCTGGCCCCGGAAGGGCACGCCGGCGGGCGCGCTTTGTATCTCATCCGTGCCGCCGCAGGTTCTTCTGTCGCCGCGCCTGACGGAGGCAGAATCGACCGCGCTGGTGGTGCCGGGCTGGAAAGGACTCACCGGCCAGGTGCAGCTTGACGTCAAATCGGTCGTGTATGGGCGCCTGCCGGAGGTCCTGGACCTCAAAGGCCGCCTGGTGATCGAACCGCAGCGTCTGGCCTTGGAAAACGTGGCGGCGCGTCTCGGGACCGAAGCCGGGCAGTTGCAGCTCGACGGCGAGGTCCGGTGCAACGCGGACGATCCTCAGCCGTACCAGACAAGTTTCGATCTCGAGGTGAAAGAGTTCGATCTTGGCTCGATCTTCAAGGCAATGGACCCCGGCAAGCCGCCGACGGTCGAAGGGCGCTTTGACGTCCACGGTCAGGCCAAAGGCGCCGGGCGGACACTGGGCGAACTCCTTCGGCAGACGCGGGGGGATCTCGTGCTGCAAAGCCGGAAAGGCGTTTCCCGTTTATTGGACCGGCCGCCGCCACCGCCGCCGCGGTCCACCGGCATCGTGAGCGGCGTGACCAACACCGCCGCCCGCCTGATCGACAATCTCGGAGAGAAGGTCGGCAAGATGGTTTCGTATACCGACCCGACCGATGAGATTGCCGGAATGCTGGGCGAGGTGTCGTTCGACCAGCTCAGTGTGCGGGTGTCGCGCGACCCGGCAGCAAATCTCTGGCTCACCGAGTTCACCCTGGTTTCCCCGATCCTCCGTTTGCAAGGCGAGGGCGTCGTTACGCCCGAGGCGGACAAGTCGTGGTTCAACCGGCCGCTGAAGCTGACGTTGAGCCTGGGAGTGATGGGGACCGTGGAGAAGGCCATGACCCAGGCCAAGGCGCCGATGCTGTCCACCAACCGGGATGATCTTGGCTATCTGAAATCGACCGATCCCTTTGATGTTGTCGGCACGCTCGACCAGCCCGATCCGGGGCAGCTGTATACCATGGTCGCGCGCTCGATGCTCGGGAAGCTGCTGCATTGAGCGGCGCCCGGGCTCGGGTCGGGTGCGCCCAGCGTCACCGACTGCGGCGATTCACTGCACAAAATCTGTGAGGGAGCCCGGAAGAATTTCATCCGCCTCGAGGGAATACTTGAACGGCAGATAAAACGACCGATCGCGGACGGTATAACGATCGATGCGAATCCAAAGCGGCCGGCGGGTGAAATAGATGGCCACGTAGTAACGCGTGATCCGTTTGGAAGGTCTGCTGCAACGATTCCTCCCAGAGGCGGTCAGCGTTTGACGGGTCGAGGGCGTAAGGCGCGACGCCGCTGTCTTTGTTTCCGGTGGTGGAGGTGATGTCGGCGGCGACCCGCGCTCCAGCGTCCGGATCGCGCACCGCGAGGGTGACTCGCGGCCGGAGTGCCAGCGGAGGTCGCCGAGTCTGTCGACGGGTTATTGCGCCTTACTGACGGTAAAATCGGCGCTTCCCTCCCCGTCTGGAACCAGGGTTACTTGATACACTGCGACCTGGTTGGCATCGTGCCTTACCGTCCAGCGCTCACTGCCAAGTTTCTGGTTGTCGTAGGGGAGGATCACTTCGATTCGAACAAGCGTTCTCTCCTTGGCGTTCGGATAGGCCACTTCATCCGCATGCCCGACTCCTCTGACGGTGGCAACCAGGTCGTGAAACGAGTTATTGCTCGCGCAAGACTGCTTCCGCACCTCCGGCGCATAAGTGAGCTTCGGGGAACTTCCGATTGTTGCGCAACCGGCGAGCGTGATGATCATTACGAATAACGGCAGTTTTTTCATGGGATTTGGGTCAGGATGCAGCGGTGGGAAGCCGCTTCGATGCTGGTTTTGCCGAGACGTCAGAACCGGCTCCGCAGCTGAAGTGCCCGCTGAGGTCGTCGAGTGTGGTTAGCCGGACGTTTCTAAGCCTCTGCTTGAAGTGAACAATTGTCGCGACACGGATTTCGGTTTCCGAGCCGCCGGAGATGATGCGATACGGCGACTCGTGGACTTCTTTCAACGGTATCCGGAGGATTCTGGCCACTGCGGCGGACTTGGCAAGCGGGCTCTTCTGTCTCGGCTAACGCGTTTGCGAGCAGCAATCATTGCTTTGGTGCCCACTTTCCCATTTTTGCGAACACGGGAAAGGCGAGGCAGGGCCGCAGGCAGGCATGATTCGTGCCTCGGGGGAAGGCAAAAGAGGCAAGCGTTCCGCCAAGAAACAAAATGGATAAGGCGGTAAATTTAGCCCTTAGAGCGGTTTAAATTGAAATGTGGCCGAGAACACGAACGTAGCTGCGAGCGCCAGCGAGCGGATGGTTCGTCCACTCGCTGGCGCTCGCGGCTACACTTTTTCTGAAACCGCTCTAGCCCTCCTGATGATTACTCCCAGCGGCCGATGGCGGACAGAGGTTTCATGATTTCCCGGTTTCCCAATTTTTCGATTTGCCTGCGCCTACAGCAGCAGCAGCGCGGGCTTCTCCAGCAGTTCCTTGAGGGCGGCGAGGTACCGGGCGCCGGTGGCGCCGTCGACTACGCGGTGGTCGCAGGAAAGGGAGAGCGACAGGCGCTGGCCGATGACGACATGGTCGTTGCTGACCACCGGTTTTCTCACCGTCGTGCCGATGGCGAGGATCGCGGCGTTGGGCGGGTTGATGATGGCGGTGAACCGTTCGACTCCCATCATCCCGAGATTGGACAGGCAGAACGTTCCGCCGGAAAACTGCTCGGGCTTGAGTTTTTTTGCCTTGGCGAGGTTGGCGAGTTCGCGCGCCTCGGTGCTGATCTGGAAGACAGTCTTGCGGTGCGTGTCACGGATCACCGGGGTGATCAGGCCGTCTTCGATGGCGACCGCGAAGGCGACATGGGCCGCGGCATGATGGCGGATCGCGGGCTGGCCCGAGGGATCGACCTCCCACGAGCAGTTGACCGCGGGTACGACGCGCAACGCCTCGGCGGCGGCCTTGAGGATAAAGTCGTTGATCGAAAGTTTGACCCCGTCCTTTTCGAGCCCGGCGTTGAGTTGGGTACGCAGAGCGAGCAGCGGTTCCGCATCGATCTCCACTTCAAGGTAGAAATGGGGGATTTGCGTTTTTGATTCGACGAGCCGCCGCGCGATGGTGGCGCGCATGTTGGAAACCGAGACGAGTTCGTCATTTTGGATCGGCCCCTTGGCCAGAAACGAGGGGACGCCCGACAATGCGCTGGGCGGGCCGGATGGCGGGCCCGGGTGCTTCGCGGCCGCCAGGATGTCGGCCTGGACGATCCGTCCGCCAGGGCCGGTGCCTTCCAGACGCGAGAAGTCGACGCCTTTCTCGGCGGCGAGTTTTCGGGCCAATGGAGAAACCCGGACTCGCGAAACCGGAGAGGGGAGAACGGAAACCGGAGAGGATGCGGAAACCGGAGGTGGGATACCGGAGGCCGGCGGCATGGCGGCGGAGACTGGAGGCGGGATACCGGAAGCCGGAATGGGAATAATGGGCGGAATCGGACTCTGGCTGACGGTCTTTCCGGTCTCCGGTCTCCGGTCTCCGGTTTCGGCACTCCGGTTTCCGCGTTCAAGGATCGGTACGTCGACCTTTTCTCCGGGTTCGCCAACGGCGCAGAGCGGCCCGCCAATCGGCACCTGCGCGCCCACAACGACAAATTGTCTGAGGAGCGTGCCGTCATAGAACGACTCGAGCTCCATCGTGGCCTTGTCCGTTTCGACCTCGGCCAGGATGTCGCCAGACTTCACGCTCGCGCCTTCCGGTTTCAGCCATTTGACCAGCGTGCCCACCGTCATGGTGTCGCTGAGTTTCGGCATTTGAATAATCTGAGCCATGGCGGGAGAGTTTCGGTGGCAGAGTTTCTGGTGGACAGAGGCGGATGGCGCCAACGCAGATCGGCTAAAGGACCAGGTCCGCATATTTCCCAAGGCGGCCTCTGCTGCAATCAAACAATCGTCTGAAGCAATTAAACCACAAATGGCCCGGATGGGTACGGATACACTCACTTCCGTTATCCGTGTTAATCTGTGTGATCCATGGTGAAAATTTGTTTTCCTTTTGGTTGCGGCCTCCGCCGGGCGCTACCGCATCCATCGCCTGGCCGGCCGGGCTCCTACTTACTGAACGTCACCGAATGAAGGGACAGTTGTTAGCGTGGCGTAGTGCGGTGCTTTAGCCCGCACTCCCGGGCGAAGAGGGCGCAGGCTGAAGCTCTGCGCTACGGGGAAGCCCGTCACTGCAATAGGTCATCCTCAGTAAATTCGGTCAGAGCATCTTCAGCACGGCCTCCATGATCCGCTGCAGATTGGGCAGCTGTTCTTTTTCCAGCGCCATCGAGTAAATTGCCGGGGCATCGAGGGCCGTTAGCCGTTTAACCGGAGCGTCAAGGTCGTCGAACGCCCGGTCCTGGATCAGATAAGCCAGTTGGGCGCCGACTCCGCAAAAGGGCTTGTTCTCCTCGACCACCAATACCCGGTGGGTCTTCCGAACGGAACCCAGGACGGTGTCCTCGTCCAGCGGACGGATGGAGCGCAAGTCGACGACTTCGACCGAGACGTCGTGTTCGGCTTCGAGCAGTTGGGCGGCCTTGAGCGCATTGATGACCGGCCGGCCGTGGGCCACGATGGTCAAGTCGGTGCCGGCGCGCTTCACGTCGGCCAGGCCGAGGGGAATCAGGTATTCGCCGGCCGGGACCTCGCTCTTGTCGTTGTAGAGAATCGTGTTCTCCAGAAACATCACGGGATCATTGTCACGGATGGCGGACTTGAGGAGTCCCTTGGCATCGTAGGCGGTGGCCGGGCAGACGACCTTCACTCCCGGATGGTTGGCGAGGACGTTCTCCGGCGTATGACTGTGGGTTGCGCCGACGTTGGTCCCGCCGTTGGCCGGCCCTCGGATGACGATCGGGACGTTCACCTGCCCGCCGGACATATAGCGGACGTTGGCGGCATTGTTCAGGATCTGATCGAATGCAACGGAGTAGAAGCTCCAAAACATGAGCTCGATGACGGGGCGAATCCCGAGCATGGCGGCGCCGACACCAAGACCGACAAAGCCCGCCTCGCTGATCGGGGTGTCGATCACGCGTTTCGGCCCAAAGCGGGCCAACAGGCCTTCGCTGACCTTGTAGGCGCCCTGGAACTGGCCCACTTCCTCGCCCATGAGGACGACGTTGGGGTCGCGCTCCAGTTCTTCGGCCAACGCTTGGTTGATTGCTTCGCGATAGGTGATGAGTGGCATGCGGGCTTAAGAGCAAAAAGGTGAAGCAGAGAACCGGCTCGATCAGTCAAAGACGATCCGGCCCCGTGACTTCTTGTGCGCCGGGTTGTCTTCCTCCCAATAGATGTCCTTGAGGATGTCCTCGACGGCCGGGAACGGGCTCGCTTCGGCGAACTCGGCCGCGCGATCAGCTTCGGCCCGGGCGGCCGTGTCGATTTCCTTCGCCAGTTCCGCGGTGAGCACGCCTTCTGCCACCAGGGTGTCGTGGATCAAGGTGAGGGGATCCTTGGTGCGCCGGTAGTTTTCAATCTCGTCTTTGGTGCGGTAGGTGGAATCGGGATCGGCCACCGAATGCCCGCGGTAACGATACGTGATGATTTCGAGCACGGTGGGGCGCGATTTCTGTCGCGCGAGCTGGAGCATCCGGTCGGTTTTCTCGCGCACTTCATAAAGCTCGTGGCCGTTGCAGAGATCCCACTCCATGCCGTAGGCCTCGGCGCGCTGGGCCAGACCGGGGCCGGCTGACGACCGCCGCTGGCTGGTGCCCATCGAATATCCGTTGTTCTCAATGATAAAAACGACCGGCAGATCCCAGAGCGCCGCCAGATTGAACGTTTCGTGCACCGCTCCCTGATTGACCGCGCCGTCGCCCATGAAAGTGAGGCAGGCGCCGGCAATGCCCCGGTATTTGAGCGCAAAGGCGATTCCAGCCCCCAGCGGCACCTGGCCGCCGACGATGCCATGTCCCCCCCAGAAATTACGGGACGGATCGAAAAAATGCATCGAGCCGCCTTTGCCTTTGGAGCAGCCGCTGGCCTTGCCGTACATCTCCGCCATCAGCTCGTTCGGGCTCATTCCGACGGCGAGCGCGTGTCCATGGTCGCGATAAGCCGTGATGACGTGGTCAGTCTTCTCCATCACCGAGCAGCACCCGACCGCCACGGCTTCCTGGCCGATGTACAGATGAAGAAAACCGCCGATCTTCCCCTGTTGATAGGCGCGCAGGCTGCGCTCTTCAAAACGCCGGATGCGCACCATCTGGCGATAGAGGTCAAGGCGCTCCGTCGAGGTCAGCCGGGCATTGACCGGTGCGTGGCTGGCCGGAGACGGCCCGGTCGGGGGATTCATCTTCTGGTCGACGGTGGCTGGAGAAGAATTACTCACAGAGAAGGCGGAGACTGCAGGTTGCAGATAATGATCGATATAAGAGGGAATTAATCAAGCGCCGGTGCCCTTTTCGTCCCGGTGCCGTCCGGTCTCGGGAATCTGACATTGGCGGTGACGGCGCACCGCCCTCCACGCAAGGTTGGATTGTTGGAGGGCGGACCTCCGTGTCCGCCACCGCTCGAAAAAATCAGCCGACCGACCTAAGCCGGCGGCGGAGTCACCTGTTCGATGATCACCTGTACCGGCCGGCCGGGGGCACAATCGGCGCGCAGCGCGACAAAAGAGTCGCGATAGCGATCATAAATCGGCCACAACGCTGCGCGATCCGTCTCCGGAATCGGCAGGCGTCCGATGGCGTCCCGGTTGAAAAAGCTGAAATGGCCCTCGGCGATGTCGGGGGGGAGCGCCTCGAGTCGGCGGCGGCAGCGAAAAAGGAACATGAGCCAGTGCGTTTCGCCCTCGTAGGCCTTTTCGGCAATCATGGCAAACAGGTGCAGATCGGCGATGGCGATGCGCAGTCCGGTCTCTTCCCCGGTTTCGCGCACCGCGCACTCGAAGGGCGACTCGCCAAGGGCCATTTCCAGTTTGCCACCGATCGGGCTCCAATGGCCGAAGTTGGGCGCTTTTTTCCGAAGAATGAGAAGATGTTCGCCGGCCTGGTTCTCCAGGAAGACAAGGACGCTGATTTTGTAGGGGAGGGTGGAGGCCATGGTGATGCCGGAACGCATGTTTCGCGTCGCGGCCTCCGTCGCAACCAAAACCGTCGCGGGTGGTCGGGCGAAAGTTTTCCACAGGTGCAATCATCGCCCTACGGGTTTCACCGGCGAGAGAAGGAGACCCGGCNNCCGGCCTGGAGGGGATTTTCCGCTTGCATTGAAAACGAAATTCGAAATAGTAGAACAATCTTTTATGCGTCATGTCCGAATCCTCGCCGTGCAGTGCGGCGCCAGTCACGTTGCGTACGGACTATTCTCCGGTGGTCCGGGGTCGCTGGTGCTGGAACGGTTCGCCACCCAGCCCGTCGGCGCCAGCCACCCGACCGAGGATGATTGGCTGGAGTCGGTCGGCGCCGCGCTCCGGGAATTGCTGCGGGGGGAGAGGCTGCACGGCGGCTGTGTCGTCGGCCTGCCTGGACACCTCACGTTCAATCGCCTGTTTCGGATTCCGGCCGTGTCGCCCCGGCAGCGCCGGAAGATCATTGCGTTTGAACAGAGACAAGGAACGGCCACGGCCGAGAAAATGGTTGGGAGCCACGTCGTGCTCGCGCAGGATGAGGCCGGCCGGGACATCATGCTGGCCGTGGCGAAACGGCGTCTCGTTGAGAATCTTGGCGTCCGAATCAGGGAGAACGGCCTGTATCCGGAAGCGGTGTTGCCCGCCTGGCTGGTGTTGCGCTACGCGATCGGTTACCGGTTCGCCGGGCCAGCCGGGGCACTGGTCTTGTCCGTCGGCGCCCGCTCGTCCCAGCTCGTCTCCGCCGGAGCGAGCGGTTTCTCTGCCTGCACGCTCGCGGTCGGGGGCAACACGGTGACCCAGAAAGTGGCGGAGGAATTGGAGCTGGATCCTACCGCCGCCGAGGCGTTCAAACTCCGGGGGTTCGCCGACACGGCGGAACGGCCGGTGGGAGCGCGCGAACGCGTCGCCGGGCAGAAAGCGATCGATCAATTCGTCCGCCGGTTGTGCGCTGAGATCCTGCGATTGCCGCCGTTTCTCCCATCGGCGAAGGACGCAGCCCGCCCGGCGGTTCTCTGGCTGACCGGAGGTGGCGCCCGGCTGCCGGAATTGCCGGCGGCCTTGGAGGAGAAACTGCAGCTGCGGGTCGAGCGTTGGGATCTGCGCTCTCATCTCGGCTTGGGCCGCACGGCGACGGATCTTGGGCTGGGGCAGGATGATGTGCCTCTCGTCGACCTGGTCGGGCTGGCCGCCGGCGCGGCGCGCGGCGCGCGGTCGGAGGGGAATCTGCTGCCCCGGCCTTTCCGCAGGGAGATGCTCGTTCGACGCCGGTGGCCCTGGTTGGCAATCAGCGCGCTGCTCGTAATCGTTGCCGGCCTGGTGCCGATCTGGCGGCTGCGAGTCAAGGCGCGCGAGGCCCGGCGGCAAATCGCGGAGGTGGAATCCACTCTTTCCGTTTTTCGTCAGGCTGAGGCCCAAAATCGTTCCAGCCTCGCACGCCTTGCTGATATCAACCGGCGGATTGCGGCGCTGCGGAAGCTCGCCCGAGGCCGGTCCGGCTGGATGGCCCTGCTCGGCGAATTGCAGGGGCGGCTCGCGAGCGAGCAGGACGTCTGGCTCGATCGGCTGCAGGTCCTGGCGCCGGACTCACGAGAATCATCCGGCGAGCCGGCGGCGACTCCCGCACGCTCCGACGTCAACCCGCCCGCCGGACCNNCCCGCCGGACCAATCGAGGCGGTAGCCGGTATCCGGCTCCTGGTGGCGGGCCGTCTGTTCGATGCAGGCAGACTGACTGCCGGTGCCGGAGACGAGTCCCCCCTGAAAGTCGAATCGCTGCTGGGCGCTCTGCGCTTGTCGCCCTTGGTTGCCGCGGTGGAGCATGAGCACTTTGCCGCCAGTCAGCCCGGCTTTTTCGATTTTGAGATCACCCTCCGGCTGGCGCCGGACGCTTTGTTTTAAATCCGGGCCATGCCTCACCTTTCGCTTTGGCGGGTTCTCATCGGGCTGACGGTTCTGTGGCTGCTGGCGCTGGTCGCTGAAAGCCGGGGGTTGATCGAAACCGGAAGAGCCGCTGGGGCGGCCCAGCGAGCGTTGACCCAGAAACGGCGCGAGGCAGGTCGTTTGGCTGTGCTCGATCCGGCGCCGCCCGCGGCACAATCCGCCAACCTCGAGGCGCAACGCACGGCCGCGGAAAACCGCCTGGCTCGTTTGCAGGTGGAACTCACTGATGACGTGGGCGCGCCCTCCCATTCGTCCGAAATGTCGGGGACAGGTTCCCGGTCGGAGCCGCTTCGCGAGACCGGGAAATTCGTGCGAGAGCTGCACGAGCGGGCTCGACGTACGGGGGTCGGCATCCGGCCCGAGGAACAGTTTGGGATCGCTCCGCTAGGCCGCGATTCCAGCCATCCGGTCGCGATTGCCGCACATCGGCGACAATGTGAAGCCACGGATTATCTGATCGGGGCGCTGTTCGCCGCTCATCCGTCGCAGTTGATGTCGGTTCAATGCGCTCGCCTTCCCGGGTCGATTCCGGGCGGGGCGGCGACACGGCTGCCGCCGGGAGACAACCTGGTGGGGAGGGGTGACCTCTTCGACGTCGATCCGCGCCTGTCAGTGCGGGCGGCTGGCGTGCTCGAGACGGTGCCCATCCGGCTGATTTTTGCCGGTCGCACGGCGACGCTGCGTCGGTTTCTAAATCGGCTTTTGGCCGGCAAGCCGTTGGTGACAATCAGCGAGATCGCGGTCGAACCCGCGGCGAGCGGCGCCTCTCCCCGCAAGGGGAAGTCCGATGGCACGGCACCGGTGGCGCTCATGGTGCAACCTGCCCTCTCGCAATTCACCGTCACGATCGAATATTGCGAACTCGCCCCGTGGCCCATCGCTGAGAGCGGAACGACTCGCCCGGCGGCCGCGCCCGGGGGGAGCATCAGGCACCCAACTTGCGTCTGGCCCGAGCCAGTGTTGCAGAAGCGCGGCCGGGGCTGGGTCTACGATGTCTTCACCCCACCGGCGCTTTTCCACGACCGGCGCAGCCATGCGCTGGCCGCGGTTCCCGTCGAAGAGGCGGCGCCAGCGGATTCGGAAAACCTTTCGTTCGATCTCAAGTTGCTGGAGGTCCGGCAGAGACCTTTCCGGCTCCGTTTGGTGGGTTTTGCGGGTGGTCCAGAAGACCTGAAGGGGATCTTCGCCGACATGACAACCGGGAAAACCGTGCTGGGCCGGGTGGGGGATCGGCTGGCCGGACACCCGTTGTGGCTGACTCATCTGGGCCTGGACCGAACCGTTTCCGGTGTCAAAGGAACCGGCGGGCCGCAGGCGACGGCGACCGTCACCGATGAAAAAACGGGCGAAGACGTCGTCCTCACAACGCGCGGTCCGTCTCCAGCCGGCGCTCCGCTGGGATTGTTCGCCAGCCGGAAGAACCCGGCTTTGCAGCGTGAACTGAAGGAGGGCGAGTCGGCGGTATTCGAGGGTGTTCGTTATTGCGTGGAGCGGATTGAACTGGAACCGCCGCTGGCCGTGGTGACCTGCCCGCCCGCGGACGGCGCCAAGGCGACCGGGCTAACGCTTATCCCGCCGATTCCGCCGGATGCGGTCCGTGGCATCCCGGCTTTCACCGCCACCGAATCCGTCAGCCGGGAGGCTGTAACGAAACAATGAATACGCCTTGTTATGCCAGGAATATCGTGAAGGCGAATGTCTTAAACGACGGTCTCGCGGACGATCCGGTGCGTCATGGTGGGGCGGGGTCCGGCGACCCCGCCCTACATCCCGATGTAACTTTGTGGTTCAGCCGAATCGCCCGACGTCCGGCAGGCTTGCTGCTCTCCCTTCTCATTGTCGCGATGACATTTCGGCCGATAATCGCGCAGCCCGCCGATTCCGAACACGAGAAATCCCGGACGGATCTGTTGGAAGAAGTCAGGCAGTCCTGGCAGCGAACGGGTGCTGCGCCCGAGCCGTCGCCGGAAACGGGTCGCGGGGCAGTTACGCTTCCCTTGCAGCAGAAACTGGAAGCGATCGCGATCCCCGCGGTGAACTTCACCAATCTTGAGCTGAACCGCGTGGTGGACGCGCTCGGGGCGTTGGCGGAGGAGTTTGATGTGACCGATCATAGCCCCAAAGGCGTGAACATTGTCCTGCTGGACCCCGCGAACGCGAACCCGACAGTCACGATCACATTGCGGAACGTGACGCTGAAGCGCGTCCTCGATTTCGTGACGGACTCCGTCGGCTACCAGTATGAAGTCGAGTCCGATGCCGTAGTGGTCCGGCCCGGCGGCGAGCGCTCCGTGCTCGCGACGGAAGTCTTTCCCGTTCCGCGGGCCACGGCCCTGCGCATGACGGGAGGGGGCGCCAGACCGGTTGGTCAGGGGCGTCGGATTCCTGGGGCGGCGGAGGACGGCAAGGAGGCGGCGACGCCGGCGGACCTGACGCACAGTCTGCGGCAGTTCCTGCAGCGTGCGGGCGTGAACTTCGATGGCATCGCTGGCAGCAACCTGGCCTACGATGGGTCGGCGATTATCGTAACTGAAACCGCGCGCAACCTCGATCGGGTCCGCGCCATTCTCCGCCGGTACCGGGAGGTGCGGCAGGTGGAGATCGAGGCGAAGTTCATGGACGTGCAGGAAGGGGCGCTTGATGAACTGGGCGTTCAATGGTCGGCGGGGCGCCGTCCGGCGGCGCTGATCGACCCCCAGACCGGCGCGCCCTTGCTCAATGCCGATGGCTCGCCGCAAGTGCGCAATCGCGAACAATACCGCACGGCAGATCCGGCGAGCGGCACCGCCATTAACCGCACGCTGGCGGACGCGTTTCGGAACAGCCAGCAATCCAGCGAGATCATCGTCGACGGCCAGGCAGTGGGCACGCTGGCAGCTCCCCTCCTTCCCGGCGCGAGCAATCTGGGTCAAACGGCGGCTAATCTCGCCACCATCGTCGGGTCGATTGGCGAATTCGATGTCAACGCGGTCGTGCGGGCGCTGGCACAAAAGAGTGGGACGGATCTGTTGAGTGCCCCGCGGGTGACCGTGCTGTCCGGCAGCGAAGCTCTGATCACGGTCGCGCAGGAGATGCGTTATCCACAATCCTTCGGTGAGATTCAGAGCCAGGTCGGCAGCGGTCGCACCACGGGCGACGGCAGCAGCGGCTCAGCCGGCGTGGCCATCACCGCCGGCACGCCGAAGGACTTTACGACCCGCAATGTCGGAATGGAACTGCGCGTGACCCCGACGGTGGAGGAAGATGGCTGCAGCATCAGTCTGGAACTCAACCCCAAGGTCACCGAGTTCGAAGGCTTCACGGAATACGGCGGCCCGAGCATCGCGATTTCCGGCGGGCGGACGGTGACGGTGCCGCCGGGTTTCTTCCAGCCGGTCTTCTCGGTGCGCGAAGTGAGCACCCGCGTGACCATCCGGGATGGCGCGACGATCGTGATGGGCGGCCTGACGCGCGAGGAGGTGAAAAATGTGGAAGACAAGGTGCCCGTCCTCGGCGACATCCCATTGCTCGGGCGCGCGTTCCGGTCCAAGGGGAAAAGTTCTCAGAAACGCAACCTTCTCATATTTGTAACAGCGAGTCTGGTCAGCTCGGATGGCGGTTCGGGCATTGCCCGCGTTGCCCAGTCCATCGATCCAGCGCCGCCGCTAACTCAAAAAAAGGGCGGCGCTTCCACGCCGAAGCGCCAATAGAAGAGGCTCTCAGCCGGCGCGATACCGTCAAGGTGGAGCGGCTTGTCCGCAAGTCGCCCCAAGCCGAAATCATGCAATCGGATGTAGGGCGGGGTCGCCGGATCCCGCCGTTTCGCCGAGCGTGGCGGGGTTCGGCGACCCCGCCCTACAACGTCCACCCAACAGTCCGTGCAGCGGCGGTTGAGTATTGCCCCGACTGCTTTGCTCCGCTGAGCGCATTGAGGCCAACGCGCGCCACCTTTTGTCAGCGATAACTTAAGGTCAGGCCCGAATCCGACTGCATGATTTCGGCTCAGACCTTGGAGGGATGTCCCATGCCATCGGCGCCACCGTCAATCGGAAAATGCGCCGCCAATAAAATTTCCCAAGGATTGCGATTTACGACGGCGGAAAATCGAGTTTGGCTGCGCGCATGGCGAAATGGCTGCTTGTGGATGGTTTCAATATTGCCTATCGGTGCTTCTTTGCGGTGCCCGAGCTGACGCGCGCCGATGGCTTTCCGACGAACGCCGTCCATGGATGGGTCAAGTCGCTCTGGCGGCTGACGGACCAGGAAAAGCCGGCGGCGACGCTGGTGTTTTTCGACTTGGGCGGTGCCCAAGACCGGCTCGCGTTGCACCCGGAATACAAAGCCCAGCGCGAGGAGATGCCGGATGCCCTCGTGAAACAATTGCCGTATATCAAGGCGGTGACACGGGCGATGGGTCTGGTCGGCGTGGAGCAGGCCGGGGTGGAATCGGATGACCTGGTGGCTTCCCAGGCGGTGCGTCTGGCCGCTCAGGGGCATGAGGTCTTGATCGTGAGCGCTGACAAGGACTTTGCCCAGATTGTGGGGGAACGCATCAAGATGTTGCTGCCGCCGCCGTCCGCCAACCCGAAGCTCGGCTGGCGACGGCTCGATGCAGCCGGAGTCGAGGAAAAGTTTGGCGTGCTTCCGACGCAGATCGCCGACTATTTGGCGCTGGTGGGCGACACGTCGGACAATATTCCCGGCATCGAGGGCGTCGGACCGAAGACGGCGGTAAAATGGCTCAAGGAATTTGGCAGTGTGGAGGGTGTCATCGCCCATGCTCGCGAGCTGAAACCAGAGCGTTTCCGGGAATCAGTCCTCGCCTTGTCCGATCTGGTTCGCCGCAATCTGAAACTCACCACGCTCAACCTCGGCCTGTCCACCGTGGCGGCGGAGAAACTCGCGCCGGACGTGGAGGAACTGTTCCGACTCCTTGGCGAACTCGACATGAAAGGCAGCCTGGCGGAGGCGCGCCAGCGCTACGCGCAGGCCGAGCTGTTCTAGGCCGGTTGCAGCCAAAAGGGGAGGGCTGTTTCTTAATGTAGGAAGGTCGCTTGCGACCGATGATCGCCCGCGAGCGGGCTTCCTACATTGGCAGACCAATCGGTTCGCGAGGGAACAAGGAGAATTGCCGCCAATCACGCAGTCCCGGCCAGCCGGCATGCAGCCTTGGCGCCGTCGCCCCCTATTTGCCCTCCTGCGAGACGCCCTGCGGGTCGAAGATATAGCCGACGCCGTGCACCGTGCGGAACGCGGCTAGGTCGACATTGTGCTTCTTGCAGAGTTCGCGGACCTTGACGACGTATTGGTCAAGCGACCGGCTGCGGACATCGGCGTGCAGACCCCAGACTGAATGAATCAACGCCTTGCGGGTGATGACGACCGCCTGGTTGTTTTGCAGGTAGGTGAGAATGCCGATTTCTTTGCGGCCAATGCTCTCGATCGCGCCGTCGGGGAACTCCGCCTCGAGGCGAACGGGCGAGATCTTGATGCCGAGGAAAGAGAATGGATCGTCCGAAATCCGGACATTCTTGGTGATGTTGAAATCCGAGCGCGATTCGGCCCGGCGCAACACGGCGTGAATCCGCGCGGTCAGCTCCGCGAAGCCAAACGGCTTGGTGATGTAGTCGTCACCGCCCATTTCCAGCGCCTTGACTTTGCTTACTTCGAGGGTGTTGCCGGTCAGGAAGATGGTGGGGACTGCAATATCGTTTGTCTTGAGATCCTCCATCAAGGCAAAGCCCGTTTGGTCGGGCAGATTGACGTCCAGGAGCATCAGATTGGCGAAGTTGTGCTTGAGAAAGCGGAACGCGTGCGCGCAGCGATTGTAAACCTGGGTTTGCATGCCCGCGTTTTCCAGATGCTGGGCAATCAACTTCGCGAGATCCTCCTCGTCTTCAACCACGAGGATCAGTGGTTTTGGTTCCGATCTGGCGGGGCGGGGAGGCTGGCTGGCAGTTGCAGGGCGTTCACTCATAGCGTTCAGGAGTACGGGTTGGTCGCAATCACAGGACAACGATGAACGTTTTTTTTACAAATCTCGGCCTATTTGTCAAAGGAAACCTCTGGCGGTGCGATGCTGGCGTTTGTGCTTGAGTGTCTTGCGCGCTGTGTGTGCCTTGACCGCGTGTCTGAAAAAACTCCCATTCTGATGGTCGGCCTGCCGAAGGGCAGCCTCGAGGAATCAACCAAGAATCTCTTCGCGAAAGCCGGGTTCAAGATCACCGTCAACTCGCGTTCCTATCGTCCGGTCATCGACGATCCCGAGCTGGATTGCCGGATGGTCCGGGCGCAGGAGATGAGCCGGTACGTCGAGCACGGGTTTTTTGACTGCGGCCTCACGGGCTACGACTGGATTCAGGAAAACGAATCGAAGGTCGTGGAAGTGTGCGATCTCATCTACAGCAAGGCCTCGGCGCAGAAATCGCGCTGGGTGCTGGCGGTACCCGAGAATTCGACCGTGCAGAAAGCCGAGGATCTTGCCGGCAAGCGGGTGGCGACCGAGCTCGTCGGCACCGTGCGGCGGTATTTTGCGGCCAAGAAGGTCGACGTGGAGGTGGAATTCTCTTGGGGCGCGACCGAGGTCAAGGTGCCCGACCTGGTTGACGCGATCGTGGACATCACCGAGACCGGCAGTTCGCTGCGGGCAAACAAGCTGCGCATCGTGGACACGCTGATGTACACGAACACCAAGTTTATCGCCAACCAGGCGAGTTGGGAAAACCCGGTCAAACGGCGCAAGATCGAGATCATCGCGATGCTGTTGACGGGCGCCCTCGAGGCCGGCAGCAAGGTCGGACTGAAGCTGAACGCGCCGAAGGCCGGCCTGGAACAGTTGCTCAAGGCGCTTCCGGCGCTGCGCAATCCGACCGTGTCGCCCCTGGCCTCACCGGATTGGGTGGCGTTGGAGACCATCATCGACGAAAGCGTGGTGCGGGAGATCATTCCGCAGCTCAAGGCGTTGGGCGCCGAAGGGATCATCGAATACCCGTTGAACAAGGTGGTCTACTGATCCAAATCAAACCGCGAAATCGCGAAAGCGGAAGATCGGAAAGGCGGAAACCGCGAAAGCGGAAAATCGGAAACAGGAAGATGTCCTCGGTCACTCTTGCGCTCCTGCAGCATGCCGCCGTTGGGGATCCGGAAGCGAACCTGGCGCACGCACTGGCGCTCGCGACGCGGGCGGCGAAGGAGGGCGCCCGGATCATCTGCACGCAGGAGCTGTTTCGGTCGCGGTATTTCTGCCAGAGCGAAGACCATGCGAAGTTTGCGCTGGCAGAGGCCATTCCCGGTCCGAGCACGCGGGCATTCCAGCAACTGGCGAGGAAGCACCGGGTCGTCGTGATCGCCTCGCTGTTCGAAAAGCGGGCGCCGGGCTTGTATCACAACACGGCGGTGGTGATCGACGCCGATGGAACGCTGCTCGGGCGCTACCGGAAGATGCACATTCCGGACGATCCGCTTTACTACGAGAAGTTCTATTTCACGCCAGGTGACACCGGATTTCGCGCCTGGACCACCCGGTATGGCCGGATCGGCGTGCTGATCTGCTGGGACCAATGGTACCCCGAGGCGGCGCGGCTGACCGCCCTGCAAGGCGCCCAGATTCTCTTCTACCCGACGGCGATCGGCTGGCACCCGAGGGAGAAGAAACGGTTGGGCGCGCACCAGCATGCGGCCTGGGAAACCATCCAGCGCTCCCATGCGGTGGCCAACGGTTGCTATGTGGCCGCGGCCAACCGAATCGGACGCGAACGACTGGCGGGCGGGCCGGGCATTGAATTCTGGGGCCAGAGTTTCGTTGCCGGCACCAGCGGCGAAGTGCTGGCCAAAGCGGGCGTCGACGAGGAGAAAGTGTTGCTGGCGACGGTCGACCTGGCGGCTGTGGACGCCACCCGCACGCATTGGCCCTTCTTGCGCGACCGCCGGATCGACGCGTATGGCGACCTGACCAAGCGGTTCCGGGATTGAGCCGGAAATCATGCAGTCGGGGCGATTCCTGCCCGCAGCTCGACGGACTGTCCGGTGGCCGTTGCAGGGCGGAGTCGCCGGACCCCGCCCGACATGCGACGGCCTGATTCCGGCTGAGCCGAGAGCGGACGCTTGGCTCGGCCCTTCTGGACGGGCTGGCGGGAACAAACAAAACGGACGCCGCGCGCTGAACAGCGCCGGCGTCCGGATTCAATACTCGGCTAACAAGGCGCTCAGGCCGCTGGCGCAGGTGCCGGAGCCGGCGCTACGAGCGGTGCATAAACGGCCTTGCCGTATCCCAAGATCGGAATCCCGATGATCCCGAAGATTGCGACCAAAAACACGCCAAAAGCGGTCGATTTTCCGAAGTTCTTCGCCACGTCAATCGCCAGGATGAAGGAAATGACGATGTTGACCAACGGAATAAACAACAACAACAGCCACCAGCCTGGTTTTCCGGCGATCTTGACCCAGAGGTACGCATTATAGAAGGGGATGAATATGCCCCAGCCCGGCTGACCGGCTTTGGCGAAGACTTTCCAAGCCGCGATGATAAAGAAAAGCGCGATACCGAGATACAGCGCGAACAGAATCAGGCCGACTAATAATGCGATCATGTTGACGAGTGTTTTTTTGGGGTTTTGGGGTTGGCAGTCAGACGAAAGGAAAACCGGGCTGGGTAGGATAGAGGGGTCGGAAAAGGGAGCGACCAGAGCGGCATCGGGTACTGACGAAGCTCAATTTAGCATCGGGGCAACGGCCACAGGCTGACCGAGGACGAAACAGTTGTAAAGCCCGCGACCTGCCTAGTTGCGATTCAAGCATGCGTCGCGGTTGGCAGGACGATCGATGGGAGTCGATGCTTCCTGCCGAAATTTCTTGGTTTAGTCCGGCCGCACATCGCACTTGCCCGCATGGGCCTGGTCGCGTGAAACTTGCGCCCATGCGCTATTATCTCCTTGCAGGTTTTGCGGCCGGACTGGCGTTCGCCCCCGGCCTGCGCGCCAATATCGACCCAAAGAATTTCGACGCCGCGGTGAAACCGCAGGTCGATTTCTACGAGTTTGCCAACGGTGGCTGGATCAAGGCGAATCCCGTTCCTTCCGCTTACAGCACCTGGGGCGCCTTCAATGAAGTCGACGAACACAACAAGATCGCCCTGCACCAGATTCTGGAAAATGCGGCCAAGGCGGATCATCGCAGCCCGATCGAACAGCAGGTCGGTGATTTCTATGCGAGCGGCATGGATGAAGCCGCCATTGAAGCCGCCGGCATCGCGCCGCTGCAGCCCGAATTCGACCGGATTGCGAAGATCGCGACCGTCGCCGACGTCCAGGCGGCGATGGCGCGCTGGCACCGGTTCAGGGTCAATGCGGGCTTCTATTTCACCTCGGAGCAGGATCCGAAAAACAGCGTGATGATGATCGCGGCGGGCGGGCAGGCCGGCCTGGGGCTGCCCGATCGGGATTACTATTTCCGCGATGACGAGAAATCGAAGCTCCTGCGGGAACAATATGTCACCCACGTGGCGCGGATGCTCGAATTGGCCGGGGATCCGGCGGCGGCATCGAAAGCGGAAGCCCAGGCGGTGATGAAGCTCGAAACCGTGCTCGCCCAGGGTTCAAAGAAGCAGGTGGACTTGCGGGATCCCGTTGCCAACTACCACAAGATGACGCAGGCGGACCTGCAAAAGCTGACTCCGCATTTCGACTGGAAAGCGTACTTCGCCGGACTCGGCCTGGCGCAGCCCGGAGACATCGACGTCGGCCAGCCGGAGTTCTTCGGCGCGTTTGACGCGGCGTTGTCGGCGACGCCGGTCGCCGACTGGCAGGTTTACCTTCGCTGGCATCTCATCCATGCGGCCGCGCCGTATCTGAATGCCGCCATTGTCAATGAGAACTTCGACTACTACGGGCGGAAGCTCACGGGTCGCCAGCAACTTCGCGATCGTTGGAAACGGGTGCTCGAGACGGTGGATGCAGGCATCGGCGAAGCGCTTGGCCAGCTCTACGTCGCGGGCTGTTTTCCCCCGGAGTCGAAGACCCGGATGCTCAAGCTGGTCGGCAACCTGCGCGCGGCGTTGCGCGACCGCCTGCAGACCCTCGAGTGGATGGATGAGCCCACCCGGGCCGCGGCGTTGAAGAAACTGGACGCGTTTGGCGTGAAAATCGGTTATCCCGACAAATGGATCGACTATTCCAAGCTGACGGTCGATCGCGGTCCCTATGTGCTGAACGTGCTTCGGGCGGATGAATTCAACACCCAGCGTGACGTCGCCAAGATTGGCCGGCCGGTGGACCGCGGCGATTGGGATATGACGCCGCCCACCGTCAACGCGTACTACAATCCGACGATGAACGAGATTGTCTTTCCCGCCGGCATTCTGCAGCCGCCGTTTTTCGACGCCCAGGCTGACGATGCCGTCAACTACGGCGGCATTGGCGCGGTGATTGGCCACGAGATGACGCACGGTTTCGACGATGAGGGGAGGCAATTCGATGCGCAGGGGAATCTGACGGACTGGTGGTCTCCTGAGAGCACCGCGCGCTTCAAGGAACGCTCCAAGGCCATCGTCAAGCAGTTCAGCGCATACGTCCCCATTGACGATCTGCACATCAACGGCGAGCTTACCCAGGGGGAGAACATCGCGGACCTGGGTGGCGCGAAAATCGCCTATGCCGCGCTGCAGAAGGCGCTGGCCGGCCAGCCGCGCGCGGCCATCGGGGGCTACACGCCCGAGCAGCGTTACTTCTTAAGCTGGGCGACGGTCTGGCATGAAAGCATGCGGCCGGAGGCGGCCCGCCTGCAGGTCAACACGGATCCGCATTCGATGCCAAGATTCAGGGTGAACGGACCGCTGTCCAATCTGGCGGAATTTGCGAAGGCTTTTGACGTACGCGAGGGAGCTCCGATGCGCCGGCCAGCCGCCGATCGGGTGGTCATCTGGTGAGCGGTTGCCTTCAAACCAGCCGGACGCAGGCGCAAACGTGGGGATCAACTTCGTGAAATGATCTGCTCGACATTGTAGGGCGGGGTCGCCGGACCCCGCCTTGTTCGATGAATGGGCGGGATCCGGCGATCCCGCCCTGCATATAGATGGGCAAGCACCTCTCCAAACCCTCGCCATCCGGAACCAGCAAACCCGCCCCGGTTGCGCGCGGCTATCGCATGCCGGCGGAGTGGGAGCCGCAGGAAGCAGTGTGGCTGTCGTGGCCGCACCGGCGACGGACCTGGCCGGGCTCGTTCCGTCCGATTCCTGCTGTCTTTGCCGGGGTGGTCGCGCTTATCAGTCGGTTCGAGAAAGTGCGGGTCAACTTGGCCCGTGACCTGCAACCGCGCGCCCGGGCGCTGATCACCCGGGCCGGGGCTGAGTTGGCCAACGTGGAGTTGTATGATCATGCTACCAACGATTGCTGGTGTCGGGACCACGGGCCGATTTTCGTTAGGGACCGTCACACGGGCGAGGTGGCGGCCACCGATTGGCGCTACAACGCCTGGGGCGGCAAGTACCGGCCCTACACCCTCGACAACCAGATTCCTATGAGGATTTGCCGGGCGCTAGGATTGCGCCGGTTTGCCGTTCCAATGGTGTTGGAAGGCGGTTCCATCGATGTCAACGGGGCCGGAGGGCTACTGACCACCGAATCGTGTCTGCTGAACCGGAACCGCAATCCCCGCCTCACTCGTGAACAAATCGAACAGACCCTGCGCGAGAACCTCGGAGTTGAGGTCATTCTTTGGCTGGGGGCCGGCATTGCCGGTGATGATACCGACGGCCATGTGGACGACCTGAGCCGGTTCTTTCGGGCCGACGGGATTGTGACGGCCATGGAACGCAACCGACGCGATGTGAACCACCGGCCATTGCGCGAGAATCTGGAACGGCTGCAGGATCTGCGCACTCCGACCGGTCGCCGATTTACGCTCGTCGAGCTGCCCATGCCGGAACCATGCTTCCGGCGCGGACAGAGGATGCCGGCCAGCTATGCGAATTTCCTCGTCATCAACGGCGCAGTATTGGTGCCCGCATTTCGACAGCCGAAACGCGACGCGGAAGCGGCCGAGATCCTGGCCGGCTGTTTTTCCGGTCGCGAGATCATCGCCGTCGACTGTCTCGACCTGGTCTGGGGGCTCGGCACGCTGCACTGCATCTCCCAACAGCAGCCTGCCGGGCGGCGGAATGGAGGAAATGCTGGGTAGCTGGAACGATGCCTTCGGTTGTAGGGCGGGGTCGCCTGACCCCGCCGATTCTCCGAAGATTTGGCGGGGTCAGGCGACCCCGCCCTACAAGGTATTCGCCACGGACTCTCCGGTTTGGCGTTGTCGATCGTTGACCTGGGGGTCGAATGGCACTGAATCAAACCAGCCTTTTCAAAATGAACACACTCTCCCTGCGACGTTGTTGGATTTTGCTGGCGGTGCTGGTGGGTCTGGGCGGCGGATGTACGCCGATTGAATCGGTGCGGTCGACCGTGAAGGACCGCGTCGGAGGCATGCCTCCCAGAGTCCGGACGGTCAACGGAGGCCTGCCTCGGGTCTATGAAGCGGCGCGGCAGGCAATGGAGAGGCTTGGTTATCACTTCACCGGCGGCGGTCCCGCCCAAGGTCGGCTGGAAGGGTTCTCGCGCATCGAGGGAGACGACAATTTCCGGTCTTCGCGGCAGCGTGGCATTTCAATTCGCCTGGCCAGCTTGGAGGGTGATAGAGTTGAGCTTCAGGTGAAGATGACGGAGCTTATTGAGGAGGATTCCAGCCGGTCGGCCATGCCCGCGACCGAAACTCCCGTGCGCGACCCGGCGGCCTACGAAATGTTCTTCAACGAGGTCGAGCGACGGCTGGCGCCGTGATTTTGGGCTTGCGGCGCGCGCGGGGGGCTGGGAATTTGACGGTTTGCGGCATTTACAGGCTCCGTCCGCGCACCGCCGCAATGCTCCCGTGGACGGATTATGTCAGTCTAACATCCAACCAACGGCCGCAGGGCCGGCGCGGAGGCGACCGCCGAGGAGCTGGCGGACGTGCTTCGCTTTTACAAATGAGTTCAGTAATGGAAGAATTGCTCGCGCAGAGCTCCTTCGATACGTTGAAGGAAGGCGCGATCGTGCCAGGTACTATCACCGAAATCCGCCAGAACGAAGTCGTGGTCGACATTGGCGGGAAAGCCGAGGGCGTCATCCCGGCCTCGGAGTTCGGCGATCTGGGGGAACTGCAAATCGGTTCACAGATCGAAGTCATCCTTGAGAAACTCGAGGATCGGGACGGCAATCCGATCATCTCCTACGATCTGGCGCAGCAGAAGAAGAACTGGGACAACATTCTCCAGAAATGTTCCGAAGGCTCAGTGGTCTCCGGACGGGTGAAGGCCAAGGTCAAGGGTGGCCTCATCGTCAGCATCGGCGTGGATTCCTTCCTGCCGGCGTCGCACATCGACATCCAACCGCCCAAGAACCTCGATCAGTACATCGGGCAGACCTACGATTTCAAGGTCCTCAAGATCAACCTCGACCGGAAGAACATCGTTCTGTCCCGGCGCGAGCTGATCGAGGAACAGCGCCACCAGAAGCGGCGCGACCTGCTGGAGAGCATCCAGCCTGGGCAGATCCGCAAAGGCGTCGTCAAGAACATCACCGATTTTGGCGCGTTCATCGATCTGGACGGCATGGATGGCCTCCTCCACATCACCGACATGAGCTGGGGCCGGATTACGCACCCCAGCGAAATGCTGAAGCAGGGCGAAGAGGTCCAGGTCATGATCATCGAGGTCAATCGGGAGAAAGAGCGAGTTTCGCTCGGCCTCAAGCAGACGACCAAGAACCCCTGGGATGATATCGAGCACAAATACCCCGTTGGGGCCAAGGTGCGCGGCAAGGTGGTCAACCTCGTGCCCTACGGTGCGTTCGTGGAGATTGAACCCGGCGTCGAGGGCCTCGTGCACATCACCGAGATGTCCTGGACCAAGCGCATCACCAAGCCGTCCGAGATCCTCAAGGTCGGCCAGGAGCTCGATGCGGTCGTGCTCGGCATCCAGAAGGACGAGCAGAAGATTTCCCTGGGTATCCGGCAGCTGGAGCCCAATCCGTGGGACATGGTCCGCCACAATTATCCGATTGGCGCGCGGGTGCGCGGCAAGGTGCGGAACATGACGACCTACGGCGCCTTCATCGAACTCGAAGAGGGCATCGACGGCATGGTCCATGTCTCCGACATGTCGTGGACCCGCAAGATCAACCATCCAAGCGAACTGTTGAAGAAGGGCGACGAGGTCGATGCGATCGTGCTCGACGTCGATCCCCAGCAGCAGCGGATCTCGCTCGGCATGAAGCAGCTCGCCGTCGACCCGTGGTCGGACATCGACAGCTTCTTCCGGATTGGCGACGTCGTGCAGGGGACCGTGACGAAGATCACGTCCTTCGGCGCGTTCGTCGAACTGGCCAATGGCATCGACGGCCTCGTCCACATCTCGCAGATTACGGAGGACCGGGTGGACAAGGTGAAGGACGTGCTGAAGCCCGGCCAGGCCGTCACCGCCCGCGTCATCAAGATCGATCGCGACGAACGCCGGCTCGGGCTGTCCATCAAGGCTGCGAATTACTCGGAGGACCAACTGGCCGCCGAGACCGCCACCTACGACATGCTCAACCGCCAGAGCAGCGGCACGGACATGATGAACCTCGGCGACATCCTCGACGAGGCGGCCAACAAGGAAAGCCAGCCAGAGAATCCGCCGGAAAACCAACCGTAGTCGGTTCCAGCCCGTCGCCCCGCAAGGCGCCGACAAGCAACAGTCTTCGAGGCGCCCGGATCCGTTCCGGGCGCCTCTTTTTCTGGTGGGGGGCTGGGCCATAATATAGTCAGATGTAGGGCGGGATCGCCGGATCCCGCCGTTTTGCAGAGCGCGGCGGGGTGCGGCGACCCCGCCCTACAACGATGCCTTGGATCGTCCGAGCGATCGCGCGCAAGAAACGACTCCAGTGCCTGGTTTCGGCCACGGATTTGCCAGGATTGCGTTTTGGAAGGCGACAATAATACCGTATCATGAAATCGGGCGTTCCGGCAGATGGGACGTCTCCCCCGAACAATCGATTCCTTAACCCGTTTATGAGCTGCCGCGCTGGCTTCCGAGCGATTCGCTCCTTGGTTCTTGCCCTTGCAGCCGCCTGCTTCCTGCCGGCTGCGCCGATCCACGATGCGGCAGGGGCGGGGGACGTTGAGAAAGTTCGCGCTTTGCTCGCAGTCGATCGGACCGCGGTTGATGCCAAAGACGGCAACGGTCACACGCCGCTCCTGATTGCCGCAGCCAACGGGCAGATCGAAGTGATGAAGCTCCTGCTGGAGAAAGGCGCGGCCGTTGATGCCAAGGACAGCAATGGTTCCACACCGCTTACGCTCGCGGTGTGGCAAGGTTACTTGGACATGGCGAAGCTGCTGCTGGAAAAAGGCGCGGCGGTTGATGCGAAGACCAACGAGGGTTTTACGCCGCTTATGTTCGCCATCCAGCAATGGTATCTGGATTTGGTTGAGCTTTTGCTGGACAAGAACGCAGCCGTTGATGCGAAAAATGAGAAGGGCGCCACTCCGCTGATGATTGCCGTGACAAAGGGGCGCATCGATGTGGTGAAACTTTTGCTTAAGAAAGGCGCGGCGGTGGATTTGAAGAACAATTTGGGTACAACGGCGTTCATGTGGGCCGCAGCCAATGGCCAAATCGAGATAATGAAACTGCTGTTGAAGAAAGGGGTAGCTGTCGATGCCACGCTCAACAACAACAGCGGTTACACGCAGTTGATGCACGCCGCCGCAAACGGGCGACTCGATGTGTTGAAATTACTGCTCGAGAACGGAGCAGCGATTGAAGCCAGAACAAGAATGGTTACAGGCCGCTGATGTACGCCACGGGCAATGGGCATCTTGAAGTGGCGAAGCTGCTGTTGGACAAAGGTGCGGCCGTTGATGCCAAGGACCAAGCGGGTGTAACCTCGCTCATGCTTGCCGCGCAAATGGGGTATCTCGATGTGGTGAAGCTGTTGCTAGAGAAGAAAGCAGATATTGAGGCCAGGGCTAGCGATGGGGCCACGCCACTCGCGGCCGCGGTGCAGAAGGGGAACCTCGATATGGCAAGGCTGCTGCTTGAGAAGGGCGCGGCGGCTAACTACATTGGGGTCTCGCCGCTTGCGGTCGCGGTGCAGACCGGGAACCTCCAAATGGCGAAACTGCTGCTGGAGAAAGGTGCGATGATTGATGACGTTGTTAGTACGAACAACGCGGGTATCACGCCGCTCTGGCTTGCTGCGGAAGGCGGGAAGATTGAGTTGATGAAACTGTTGCTGGGGAAGGGCGCGGTGATTGAGGGCAAGACTGAAAACGGTATCACACCGCTGATGATCGCGTCGCAAAACGGGCATCTCGATGCAGTGAGATTATTGCTGGGGAAGGGCGCGGCCATTGACGCTCAAACCAAGAACGGCCTGACGCGCCTTGCCAAGACAGTGTCCGGAACGACGGCGCTCATGTACGCCGTCCAGAACGGGCATCTGGACGTGGTGAAGCTACTGCTGGAAAAAGGCGCGAACCCGAACGTCGCGGTGCAGGGCACGGCCGCGCTCCAGCGTGCGGAAAAGGACGGGCACAAGGAGATCGCCGAATTGCTTCGGCAGGCGGGAGCTCGCGGTCACCCATGAAGCGCAGTTTCCAAGGAGCCTAGGTGGAGCGGCTTGTCCTCAAGCCGCTTTGGGCGCGTTGGGGACAACGCGCTCCACCATTGGTTGTCTCGTCACTTCAGTACGTGCCCAGCTGGACACTCAGGACTTGCGGCGCCGAGCGGAAGTCGAGGCCCCAATCCGTCTCGTCTCCATTCCAGATGCGCGCGGGATGGAAGATCCCTTGTTCGTAACCGCCTTCCTCCACCCGCAGGAAGTCGCGCTGTCCGCCCGAAGCCGCCTTGAAGTCGATGCGGCAGAATGCGCCGGTCACGAGGAATTGGTTCTCTCCGGTCTTTGCGACCAGGGCGCGGCCGATGGGCTCGGGATTGCCCTTGGCGGTGCCGTTGCGGGCCACGCCGAAGGTGACGAGAGCCCGCCAGTTGCCGAAATCCATCGTCTGCGTCAATCCGCCGGCCTGCTCGACCACTGTCTGGAGTTTGCCCTCAAAATTGAGCTTGGCGATCTCACGCTGGATCGGTCGCAGAATCTGGTAATTCAGCGCGACGGGAGCGAGCGACTCTTCGGTCAACCGCGGCGCGCCGAGCGGTTGCTGGGCGACGACGCTGTAATCGAGGCCGAACGGCGACCAGCCGATCGCTCCGTGTCCCAGCGCCGCGAAACACATGCGGGCCTGCTCGGCGCTGCCCATGGTCTCGGGAACGAACAGCGTGTTGTCCGGCCGGCTATAGAGCTCCAGGACCTTCAGATAACGGGCGCTGTCGGCTTGGTAGATGTCGGGAGCCAGGAGATCGATGGAAGGAGCAGCGACCTTCCAGATCCAGAGGACGTTGTCGGTCGCTCCACCGCTTTCGTACGTGTTCGCAGGACCTGGCGTCAAGGGATCGCGCAACGCAGCGTTGACGTACATCGGCAGCGGATATTCGGCCTTGCCGGCAGCGGCGACCTGGTCGATGAAGCGCGCGACGGACCAGGCGTGGAAATATTCGTCGGCATTGGCGCCGAAGACCTCGGGCCAGGTGCCGCCCGCCGGGGCGTTGGGTCCCATGGCCTTCAACAGCTCAGTCGGCACCGCAGCATTGAAGAGCTGTTGCGCCTCGGGTGAAAAATCGCGGACGGTGTTCCAGGAGCCGGGTTCATTTTCCACCTGGACCATGATCACCGTATTCAAGGTATCGATTGATTTCAGCAGGCGCATGAAAGCGCTGAACGCGTGGCGATCGGCCTCGAGCGCGGCGGCGGAATGCGGCGACGGCGAATCGACGCGGCGGCCGTCCTTCCCGATGATGCGTGGACATTTCTCCGGCTGGTTCTTCAGCCACAGCGGCAGATAATGCGAACTGCCGTTTTTCCAGGTGCCAAACCAGAGCAGGACGAGCCGCACGTCATGCTGTCGCGCCTGTTCGATGATCGTGGTGAGGATGGAAGTGTCGTATCTTCCCGGCTCCGGCTCGAATTGCTCCCAATAGATCGGTATTTCAAGCGTGTTGGCGTGAAGCGAATCAATCGCCGGCCAGACCTTGGGCAGCATGGCAGGCCAGGCGCTGGAGTTGTGGGACTGTGCTCCGAGAATCAGGAACGGTGCGCCATCCACGATCAGGGCATGGCGTCCATCCCGGGCCACGAAATGCGGCAGCGGGTTGTTGTCGGCCTGCGCCCGGGCGATGCCGGTCCACCAGCCCGCCAGAAGCAAGATGATGACCGCCGTTGCTGAGTGGGATCGGGTTTGGCTTTCCATGTTCATGATGGGCATTTTTAAAATCCGTGCTTTGTGGTTCAAAATCTTTGCAGCAGTATCGATCTGAATGGCATGGTGTTTTGTTTTGAGGAGCCGTCGCGCGATCCCACGGGCGAGACGCCCGTGCCACGTGGCATGGGCGTCTGCTCAGTTCAGACGAGACTCGTTCAAAAACAAAAGCCCGTGGGCTCCTCGAAACGTCTGCTCTGCTATCCGGTCTCCGGTTTCCGCTC
>PLOH01000047.1 GCA_003142955.1 Opitutia bacterium
TCCAATCCACGTTTGACCTCAATGGCAAGGACCTGACACCCGTCATCGCCTGCGGCGAGCTGCCCCAGCAGCGGTTTGAAACCTACGGCGCAGGGGCGCTCAGTGACACCGAATTGATCGCCATCCTGCTCCACAGCGGCATCCGCGGACACTCCGTCCTTGGACTCGCCTCCCAACTGATCGCCCAGGCCGGCTCGATTTCCGGACTCGCCAGCTGGCAACCGGAGGACTTCCAGCGGCTGAAGGGCATCGGCCGGGCCAAGGGCCAGCAACTTGCCGCCGTCATCGAAATCGCCCGCCGCATGATGAAACAGCCGAATGCGGGAGCACCCCTGCTCAACCGGCCCGAGCTCATTGCCGAGTACCTAGCTCCATACGCCAAAGGGATCGAGGTGGAAAAGTTCTGGGTCCTATGCCTCAATCGGAAGAACCGGCTCAAGAAGCTGGTCGAAGTTACGTCCGGTACGGCAACTGGGTCGTTGGTGCATCCGCGCGAAGCCTTCCGAGCCGCCATTCAACATGGAGCGACCGCCGTCGTGTGCGCACACAATCACCCATCAGGGGACCCCGCCCCAAGTTCTGCAGACGTTCAAGTGACCCGCCGCCTACGCGAGGCCGCGCAAGCCATCGACATCGAATTGACCGACCATTTGGTTATCGGCAATGCCAGTGCCGATCCCGCAGGCGTCGGTTTTTACAGCTTTCGGAATGCCGGCCTACTTTGAGGAAATCTGCGGACCGGCGATTCAGCCGGCGCCTTCGTTTCGAGCGTCAGAATCGACCTGCGCCTTTGACCGGGCAAAGATTCTCAACGCTATGTCGATGCGGGCCAACGAGAGGATCGTCACTACCGAGAGCGTCTGCAAGATTCTCCCGCCCGGCTCGGCATTTTACGACGGTGGGCAAGGTCGTATGCACCGGCATCTCCACCTTGCCCGCCGCCGTGGTCAGCCGCCGTTAATCGGGGCGGGTGGAATTGTCGTCGTTTTTACCACCGGGAAGGAAGGCGCGCACCGCTTGGCTGGCCGGTGCCTTTTCCGTGTGCGCCCGCGTTGCTCGTTGGTCCGGCGGGCGGAAATCGTGCCGCGATTCAACTCCGTTTGCGCGGGCGGCCGGGGTGCATGTCGCGGCGGATGCCGTGCCAGGCACCGAAGCGCCGGCAAAATAGGATCAATCCACCGGATCCGGAACCGTGATCCTAATGCGCAACACGTGTTGCGCATGCCCGCATCTCACCCCCGGTTTCCATTTCAAAATAGGGCCAGCGTTCGGTACCCCAAGCCGTGACCCCATTCGGCAACACGTGTTTCCGATTGTCCCATGACCCGCGTTGGCTCGGCAGCGTCGCCAGCGTTGGGTACCCGGAGCCGTGTGCGTATTTCCGTTTGTAAAAAAGCGCCCCATGTGAGGCGTTTTTCTTGGAACCCCCGCCGGTTCGCGTGGCCGGTCAGGGCCGAATGCCTTGCGACTGTCGGGGTTTTTCTTCCGGCGGTGGAATCACGAGAGTCGGCCGAATCGTCAGGGCGCGCTCGACCTCCTGCGCCACCGCGACAATGCGCCGCCGAGCCTCCGGGAAAATCTCCTGATAGACCGAGGGAACGCGGGCGCGCTCCGCGGCGGCTTGCACCTCGGCTGCCCGGATGATCTTGCCGGTCACCTTGTGTTCCAAGCGCAACAGGTTGCGCACATCCTCCAAATCCTGCGCGTCTCCCCGGCCCATCTTGGAAACGACCAAATCGAGCATGCGAGGCCGCGAGAGACGGAGTTTTCCCAAGCCTGGCGTCTCCAAGGACACCGTATGCTGCTTCCATTCCGGAGTCAGGGTGACCTCGCGCTCGGGGAAAATATGCGTGATGTAAAGTCCCTCCGGCTCCAATTCCTTGTTGGCCGACTCGATCGCCGTCCAGAATCCGCGATCCGCATCCATCTTCACCTCGCGCTCAGCGGGAATAATGATGTCAACGTCGTTGGTGACTCGCGCAGCCAGATGCGGCGCATAACGAGCGTCGAGCATCAGGGCGGCCGAACCGAAAACAATGACATCGGTTGCTTCCGCAAGATGACGATCCACAGTCTCGGCAATCCGTTGGGCCGCGTTCATCGGGCATAGTGAGTCCGCAGCCAAGTGCGGGCCGGATTCCGTCCGGGACCGACCAGGCGGGTTTCGGATGTGAGCCGGGAAGCGCCCGGCAAAAAGGGTTCTTCGTCGGCCGAACCGGGCGGCAGAGCATTGAGAACCGCCTTCCAATACTCGGGATGCTGATCGGCGGCCAAGCCCAGCCGGGCCAAATGGACGACGCGCGCGGCGACGCCGAACTGTTCGCTCGCTTCGCCGATGCGTTGCGGGGAATTGCCCAGGTCGCTCAACACCATCGCGCCGCAGCGTATGGCTTGAAACGTGGCGGCGTCGGCAGGGCCGCGCAGCAAGGCCGCACCGAGCACCTCATGAGGCAAATCGCCCATGTCAGTCGGAGTCACGTCCGGCGGCAAGAGCGGGGCATAATGTCGGCAGCCTCGCGCGACCGCGACCCCAAAAAGCCGGTCCCGCGTCAGCTCAATAATCCCCAACGAAGGGACAGATTGAACGTTGGAGACGACGGCTGACATAGCGTCACTTTGGCTGGAATCAGGCCAAGGGCAAGGCGACTCTCCGAGCGAGGTCAGGCGACGAGCCGCCCGGTGCAGGGCCGGTTGTCTTCATGCCCCTGCTCACGCGTCAACTCACGCCGCGGACTTGGCCCGCCGTACACCGAGGAATGTCGGAGCTGGCAGAACTTCACACGGAGCGGCTTGCGGAATCCCGCGTTGCGGGAGAATGCCCCAGAATTCCTGCGCGTCTTCCGCACTCTTCAAGTTGAGATAGTGCCGGCGGATGATGCTTTCCGAATTGCCGGCCTGAATCGCCGCCTCCCCGATGGAACGGAATTTGGCGACGAACATCGAGATGAAGGTGTGCCGCATGATGTCATGGGTGAGGTTAAATCTCTTCGCGAATCTCTCCCGGCGCTTTTTGAAGTCTCCCACAACAATAGGGAACTTTTCGAGCGGGTACGCCCGGAGCCAGCCCGCAAGGTTCGGTTGAATCGTCACCTGGCGCGGCTCGCGAACTTTCGACACTTCTGCCGAGATGTTGATCATGCCAGCGTCCAGGTTCACAGCGTCTGGGCGCAACTTGCTTATTTCGCCGTCCGGAACGCCCGGACGGATGCCCGCGAACAGGCAGAGCGCGTAGTACGGCACAAAGCGCCCGCCGTCCAGTTTCTCGATGAATTCCATGAACTCGCGCGCTTGCGCCGCCGTGAAGGTCTGCGCCGAACCACGAAGCCGCCGAATGCGCTGGTGCGGTATCCGTTGGACAGGGTTCTCCGCAATCCAGCTGCGGAGGTAACAGAACTTGAGGAATGTCGAGACGATGCCGCGCCGGTTGTTGTAGGTCTTCAGCGCGGGGCGGCCGGTCTCCAGAAAACTCACCAGACCCGAAACAGTCAGGTCGGCGACACGCCGGCCGCAGAAGTGTTCTTGGAGTCGTTTCAGATCCCAACGAATCCGCGCCAATTGTTGAAGCGAGATCTGCTTCTGCTCGAATTCGTGGGTCTTGGCTCCGACGTATTCCGCGACCGCTTCTGTCAGCATCTTCTGATTCTGCGGCTGGCGATAATTCGCGAGCGCGAAATCCACCCAGAAGGAAAGCGACTGCGGCTGGCCTTCCAGCCGGCAGAACACCGCTTCGGCTTCCTTGAGCTGCTCCGCAGTCAGCCGCGTGGCCGCTACGCGGATGCCAGCATCGGCTTGGAGGCGCTGGATTTCGAGAACTTGCCGCTCCGCTTCCGCATCGGCGCGCGTTGCGAAGTTCTTCCGAATACGTTTTCCGTCAGACCAACCGGAAACCCGAAAAACGATCTCCCCGGAGGGATTCGTGTACTCTGAGATGACGAACGAAGGGACTTGCTCCATGACCGATTTGCCACGTCAACTGGCAAATCTGTCGTCGGGTTTTATTAAGTAATTGATGGCCAATTATTTAATTGGCGCCCCCACGGGGAATCGAA
>PLOH01000105.1 GCA_003142955.1 Opitutia bacterium
TCCTCGTGCGCTCGCGAACCGATTGGGGTGCGGGTGTAGGAAGCCCGCTTGCGGGCGATCATCGGCCGCAAGAGACCTTCCTGCATGATCCCGTAAGCCGGAATGTGCCAGCCAGAGCGACAGGGTCATTCGATTGGCCACAGTGCCCACGCATGCGTGCGAGTGGAGGGTGATACATCTGCATCGTTCCACCGGTCAGCGCGGTGCCGGTCCGCCGATCCCAGGCGCGCGGCGCAGCGCGACGACCAGCTCCTGGAAATCCCGAGGCAACGGTGCATGCAGGTCCAGAGACTGCGCCGTGATGGGATGCAGGAAAGCGATCCGCTCGGCGTGCAGCATGACGCGGGAGGAGTCGGGCAGCCGGGGATTTTGTTTCCAGCCATAAGTCCGGTCGCCGAGCAGCGGGTGGCCGATCGACTTGAGGTGCACCCTGATCTGATGCGTCCGGCCGCTGTGGATCCGGCACCGCACCAGCGCCGCCTGGTCTCCAAAAACCTCCACCACCTCCCAGTCGGTCCGCGCCGGGCGGCCGCCTTCCCCCACCGTCATCCGTTCGCGATGCACCGGATGGCGGCTGATGGCGCGTTCGATCACGCCGCTACGCAGCCGGGGCACGCCGGAAACCAGTGCGAGGTATTCCTTGCGCAGATGGCGTCCGGCAAATTGTTCCGACAGCCCGCGATGGGCCTGATCGTTTTTCGCCACGAGCAGCACGCCCGACGTCTCCTTGTCGAGACGATGGACAATGCCCGGGCGCTCGACGCCGCCGACGCCACTAAGTCCGCCGGCACAATGCGCGAGCAGCGCATGCACCAGCGTGTCCTCGCCCGTGCCCACGCCGGGATGCACGACCATGCCGGCAGTCTTGTTGACCGCCAGCAGATGTTCGTCCTCATACAAAACGTCGAGGGGGATCGAGACCGGCTTCAGCTCGGCGGGCACAAGTTCGGGCAGGGAGAACTCGACCCGGTCGCCCGTCTTCACCTCGTCGCTCTTGCCGATGGTCACGCCATTGCGCTGCACCAGGCCGGCCTCAAAGGCCCGCTGCAACGCGGCCCGGCTGTGCGCAGGAAACGCCTGTGACAGCACCTTGTCGGCGCGCGCGCGGCGGATCCCCTCGGGTACCATGTAAGAACTCGGCTGCAATCGCGCCGACCCTGAACGGCCCACGCCGCCCCGGCAAGCCCGCGACGTACGGTCACCCTTTGCCCAAAAGGTAGACCGGATTCAGTTTTTGCAGCGCCTTGGGCAGAAACAGGCCGTCCTGGCGAATCAGTTTGCCGTCGAACCAGATCTCGCCGCCGCCGTAGTCCGGGCGTTGAATGCACACCATGTCCCAATGGACTTGGGACTTGTTGCCGTTGCCGCAGTCATCGTAGGCCTGACCGGGGGTGAAGTGGAACGAGCCGGCGATCTTCTCGTCGAACAGGATGTCCCGCATGGGCTGCAGGATGTGCGGGTTGAAGCCGAGGGCAAACTCCCCGATGTAGCGCGCGCCTGGATCGCTATCGAGGATCTCATTCAGGCGCCGCGTATTGTTGGCGGTGGCTTCGACAATGCGGCCCTGCTTGAAGACCAGGCGGATCTGGTCGAACGATGTCCCAAGGTAGACCGTGGGGGCGTTGTACTGCAGCACCCCCTCGACGCTCTCCTTGACCGGACACGAGAAGACCTCGCCGTCGGGAATATTCCGCAGCCCGCCACATTCCTTCGCGCCAATGCCCTTGATGGAGAAACTCAGGTCCGTGCCTGGGCCCTTAAGCTGCACCCGGTCGGTGCGGCACATGAGGTCCCGCAGCGCATTCATGCCCGGCGTCATGCGACGGTAGTCCAGCGTGCAGACGCGGAAATAGAAATCCTCGAATACCTCGGTACTCATCCCCGCCTGTTGTGCCATGGCCGGGGTCGGCCAGCGCAGCACGACCCATTTGGAATGGTTCACCCGCCGGTCCTGCACGGGCTTCATCAGCTTGGAGACCAGTTGCACACTGGCGGCGGAAATGTCGGAGGTCTCGAAAATATTGGCTGACCCGCGCAGCGCGATGTAGGCGTCCATCTTCTTCATCCGGGCCAGCTCCACCTCGGCATGTGGCGCATATTGCTCCTTGACCGCGCCCCGCATCAATTCGCGGGTGACCCGCGCCTGGTGAATCTGGGCAAACGGCAAGGCGCCCCGCCTTCGGGCCGCCCGAATCAGCGCCACGACCATGGCCTCGGGCACGTCGAATGCATCGATCAGCACGCGCTCATTTTCTTTCAGGCTGGTCGAAAAGCCGGTGAGCAATTCCGCCAGCTGGTTCAAACGGGGATCGGTGATCATGATGGAACGAAAAGAGCGCGCCCGCCGCCGCGCCGCAAGCGCGAAGCAGTCCGGCGGACTGCCAAGAACGCATCTCAGAATTGTCGGCTATTCGATGTGGCATGGGCATCTTGCTTATGTCTGGATACTCCCCTGACCACGGGCGGGACGCCCGTGCCACTTTCGCCCAGCCTCGCAAACCAACCATCGGGAGATGCGCTCGGCGACTAGCGCGGCACCGGGAGCGGCTGGCCCTCCTCGGGAAAACAGATGCGCGACACGGCTTCTTGAAAATCCGCCGCGCCCCGAATGATTTCAATCTCCAGTCGCAGATAATACAGGGGAAGCGGAAAGCGCAGGTCGCCGTTCAACCGCACGGCGTCTTTCTCGGTGGTGACGAGAAACTCCAGTCCGGCCCGGCGCGCCTGGTCAAACACCAGGTCCAGGTCCTCCTGCGTAAAACGATAGTGGTCGAGAAAGCGCTTGGTATAGATGAGATTCGCCCCGAGTTCCCGGAGAAAATGCTCGAAGCTCTCGGGGGTGGCGATGCCGCTGAAGGCCCCGACGCGCCGGTTCTTGAGAAAATCGAGCGGCTGCCGTTCCTCCTGGCCGACGCGCTGCAGGTGCCGCGGGCGATGCGCGCACTCGATGATGTCCACTCCCGGGTTATATTTCTGAATCAGTTCCTCCAGCTCGGGATCGCGGCGGCCCGATGATTTTGTGAGAAAGACATAAGAGGCCCGCCGGAGGTGTTTGACCGGTTCGCGCAGGATGCCGCGAGGCAGCAGATATCCGTTGCCAAAAGGATTGGTGGTATCCACCAGCAGCAGATTGAGCCGGCCTTTGAGGGGCAGGTACTGGAACCCATCGTCGAGCACCAAGGTGTCGCAGCCAAAACGGCGGATCGCGTAGGTGCCGGCCTTGACGCGGTTCTTGTCCACGAGTACCACGACGCCGGGCAGGTTGCGCGCCAGCATGAAAGGCTCGTCTCCGGCCTGCTCCGAGTCGAGCAGCACCTGGGCGCCATCGCTCACCACGCGGGGCGGTGGTTCCTCGGAATGGGTCAACGCGTTCCAGGCGCGGCGCCAAAAAGGCGGGCGTTTGCTCTTGTAGCCGCGGCTGAGGATGGCGACCTTCCGGCCGCGCTCGGCCAGCGCCCGGGCGAACTTCTCCACCACCGGGGTCTTGCCGGTGCCCCCGACAGTGAGATTCCCGACCACGACGACGAGACAGCCCAGTGGTTGGTCATGCAGGATGCGCTCGCGGTAGAGCCAGAAGCGGAGCTGAATCAACCCATTGAATAAAAATGAAAGGCCCTGCAAGAACGCTCCGTAGACCGCCGCACCGGTGTCCTCGCGCCGCCCCAGGATCACATCGATGGTGTATTGCTCGAAGGCGTAGGACTTCCTCTTCAGCCAAAGGGGCGACATGCGCGGGGCGGGTGATTGAAGGTTGACGAACAGGGCGGTCGTTCGCTTCGTTATGGTTTCCTAGCATCCACGCCGCGTCATGCAACTCAATCTGCTCAAATCAAAGATCCACCGGGCCGAGGTCACCGATAGCAGCCTGAACTACGAAGGTAGTCTGGCCATCGACCCCGAATTCATGGCCGCCGTCGGACTGCGGCCGTACGAACGGATCCTGATTGGAAACCTCAACAACGGCGAACGGTTCGAGACCTATGCCATCGCCGCGCCGGCCGGATCGAAGTCGATCTGCCTGAACGGCGCCACCGCCTACCTCGGCAAACCGGGCGACCTGGTTACCATCATGTCGTTCGCGGTGGTCGACGAACGCGAGGCCGCCGACTGGCACCCGAAAGTCCTCGTTCTGGCCGACGCCAACCGCCGCATCGTCAAGCAGACGGGTGGCTGAGCACAGCCGTCGCGTCACCCAGCCAATACACCCAGCCCAGGCTTTCCTTCCGGCCCGGCCCACCTTCCCTTCTTCTCATGAGCTACAAACTCTTCATCCCCGGCCCGGTGGCCGTTTCGGAAAAGACGCTGCGCGCGATGACCCAGCCCATGATCGGGCACCGCAGCTCGGACTTCGTGGCGCTCTACCAATCCATCCAACCGGACCTGCAGGCGCTGTTCTACACGAAGGACCCCGTTTACCTGAGCACCTCCAGCGCCTGGGGCATGATGGAGGCGGCCATACGCAACGTCGTCAAACGGAAGGTGCTGAACTGCATGAATGGCGCCTTTTCCGACAAATGGAACGACGTCTCCCTGCGCTGCGGCAAGCCCGCCGGGGGGCTCAAGTTCGATTGGGGCCAGCCGGTCGATCCCGAGGCCGTGCGGCGCGAACTTTCCACCGGCCAGTACGACGCCATCACGATCATCCACAACGAGACGTCGTGCGGCTGCATGACCGACATCGCCGCCGTCATGGCGGTGGTTCGCCAGTTCCCCGAAGTGATCTCGATTGTTGACACGGTCAGCTCGTTCAGCGCGCTGCCGATCAAGAAGGACGAACTTGGGATCGACATCATGGTTACCGGCACGCAGAAGGCGCTCGCGTTGCCGCCGGGCCTGTCGCTGTGCTCGGTATCCCCGCGCGCGCGCGCGCGCGCCGCCACCGTAACGGAGCGCGGCTATTACCTCGATTTGGTCGAGTTCCAGGCCAACCACGAAAAGGGCATGACGCCAAGCACGCCGTCGATCCCGCACATCTACGGCCTCCGCTCCAAGCTCGAGGACATCAAGGCCGAAGGCGTGGAGCGCCGCTACGCCCGGCACGCCCGGCTGAACCAGCTCGTCCGCCAGTGGGCTTTCGCCAAAGGCTTCAAGCTCTTCCCCAGGGAGGGCTACGGCTCGGTGACGCTCAACTGTTTTTCCAACACCCTCAACGTCGACCTGCTAGTGCTCGTCAAGGTGCTCAAGTCGAAGCACGGCTTTTTGATCGACGGCGGTTACGGCAAGCTCAAGGGCAAGGCGTTCCGCATTTCCAACATGGGCGACGAGACGGACGAGACGATGGGCGTGCTGCTGCGCGCGCTCGACAGCGCCCTGGCCGAAACGCCGTTGCTCACGCCAGGAAAACCTTGAGCGGCCGACGTTGCCAAGCCGTCTTCAGGAGTCTGTAGGAAGCGAGCTTGCTCGCGATTTCGAGGTTGAATTCGCCTGTCTCTCGACTTCGCTCGGGACCCAATCCGTTTCCGTCCGCCTCGCCATGCTCAGGTGTCCGAGGCGGGGCCTCGCGGGAGTTCGCCCAGGCACTCCTCGGTCGTGACCAGCCTGATCTTCCGTCCCTTCGGCAAAAGAAAATCCCGCCAGATGTAATTGTGATGCCGGATGATCGTCGGCGCATCCAGGTGCGGACGGTCTCTCGTTGTATGCGCATCACTTACGACAGTCACGTGGAACCCGTGCGCGGCCGCGAATCGCACCGTGGTGTCGACGCAAAAATCCGTCGCGCAACCGGTGATCACCACCTCGTCGACGTCCCGGCCGCGCAGCAGCGACTCCAGCCCCGTCTCCAGAAAAGCATCGCACCCGGCTTTCTCCAAGCGTTCGTCGGCCGCACCGACACAGAGCATGGGGAGAATCTGCCATTCCTCCGAATCGCGCGCGAGGCCCTCAGCGGCATCAGTGTGCTGGATATACACCACCAGCTCCCGGACCCGGAACGCCTCGGCAAGCGCGTTGATCCGCTCCACGATCGTGTCGGCCTCGTACCGGGGAGGATCTCCCCTGAAACATCCGACCTGCATATCCACGATCAAAAGCGCCCTCATGATGGTTGTGGGTGGCGGATGCACGTGAATCATGTCGCTGCCATCGACGGCAAGTGCAAAAGGCACGCCACCCTCGCGCGGGCAGGCGCGCGCCTGCGCGCGGCCCGATCAAACCGGTCGACGAAAACTAGAGCTTGAAATTTGCATGGCGGTGGATCACGCCTTCCGGCCCACTTATGAAGTCCCTGATCATCGCCGAAAAGCCCAGCGTGGCCGCCGACCTCGCCCGCGCCCTGGGCAAGGTTCCGAAGCAGGGCGACCATTTCGAGAATGACGAATACGTGATCTCCTCGGCCGTGGGCCACCTGGTGGAACTCGAGATGCCCGAGGACATCGACAAGAAACTTTACGGCTTCTGGCGGCTCGAAACGCTGCCGATCATTCCGAAGCAGTTCGGGCTCAAACCGATTGAGGAATCCAAGGATCGCTTCGGTCAGCTCAAGAAACTCCTCGCCCGGAAGGACATCTCCGAGGTCATCAACGCGTGCGACGCCGGCCGGGAGGGCGAGTTGATTTTTACCTACATCTATCAGCTCGCGAAATGCAAGCTGCCGGTCAAGCGGGCCTGGATGCAGACCATGACCAACAGCGGGATCATCGAAGCGTTCAAGCACCTTCGCGACGGAGCGCGCATGGCGCCGCTGGCCGAGGCCGCCCGCTGCCGCAGCGAAAGCGACTGGCTCATCGGCATCAACGGCACGCGCGCCCTCACCAAGCGCATGTTCGGCTCGCGGGCCGGGAACGTCGCCTCGGTTGGACGCGTTCAGACGCCGACCCTCGCCATCATTTTCGGGCGCGAGCTGGAGATCCGCAGCTTTCAGCCCCGGTCGTACTGGCGGGTCACCGCCGTCTTCCAGGTCAAGCGGGGCAGCTACGAGGGCGTCTATCAGCGACCGAACTTCAAGAAGGCGGACGGCGACGAACACGACCGGGCCGACCGCATTTGGGACCAGGCGCTGGCCGAGGCCGTGGTGGCGGCGTGCCAGGGACACCCCCCCGCCCGGGTCGCGGAGAACAAGAAATCCTCCTCCCAGACCGCGCCCCGCCTCTACGATCTGACCACGCTGCAGCGGGAGGCCAACAACCGTTTCGGCCTGTCGGCGCGCCGCACGCTCCAGATCGCGCAGGCGCTTTATGAACGGCACAAGATGATCACCTACCCGCGCACCGACTCGCGGGCCCTCCCGGAGGATTATATCCCGACCGTTTGCGAGACGCTGGCCAATCTCCCTGGCAGCCTGGCCCCGCATGCCCAGACCGTCCTGCACGCAGGATGGGTGCGGCCCAACAAGCGCATTTTCAACAACGCGCAGGTCTCCGATCACTTTGCCATCATCCCCACGACCTACGAGGCGAAGCATCTCGACGACATGGAGGCAAAGGTCTTTGACATGATCGCCCGGCGTTTTGTCGCGACGTTCTTTCCGGCAGCGGAATTCGACATCACCACCCGCACGAGCAGCGTGGCCGGACACGATTTCAAGACTGAGGGCAAGGTGCTCACGTTCCCTGGCTGGCTGACGGTCTACGGTCGGGCCACCGTTGACGAAGACTCGCCGGACTCCACCGCCCTGCCCGCGCTCGATCCCGCCGACGGCCAGCCCCCCATGGCCCGCACGATTTCCACCGAATTGCACGGCGAGGCCACCAAGCCGCCGCCACGCTACACGGAAGCCACCCTGCTGTCGGCCATGGAAGGCGCCGGCAAGCTCGTCGACGACGAAGATCTCGCCGAGGCGATGAAGGAGCGCGGGCTCGGCACGCCTGCCACGCGGGCGGATACGATCGACGGCCTGGTCAATCAGAAATACATTGAGCGCCAGCAACGCGAACTCGTGCCAACGGCCAAGGCGGAGTCGTTGCTGCAATTCCTCGCTGCCGTGAAGGCCGAGGGTCTCACGAAACCCGACATGACCGGCGAATGGGAATACAAGTTGCGCCAGATCGAACACGGCAAGTTTTCCCGCGAGAAATTCATGAAGGAGATCGTGGCCGAGACCCGGGGGATCATCGAGCGCGTGAAGGGCTTCGAAGAGGACGACTCGGTCGCGCGGGTCACAGACATTCTGTCGCCGACGGACGGTCTGCCGCTGCGCGAAACCCTGCGCGGCTACAAATCACAGGACGGCGAGTTCATGGTCTACAAGATCATCTCCAATCGGAAGATCGAGGAGGCCGAAGTGCGTGAACTTGTCACCAAAGGAGTCGTCGGACCGCTCGACGGATTCGTGTCGGCCAAGACGCGCAACCGCTTCGCGGCCTCGCTCCGGCTGGTCAAGGATGAGGAAACCGGAAAATGGAAGGCCGCGCTGGATTTCGGCGACAAGGTTGATCTGGACACCTTGACTCCGTTTTGGACCGATCCCCGCACCGGCGCCGAGCTCTGCGAGGCCGGCAACAATTTCGTCCTGCGGGAACACGCTGGCGACGGCTGGAAACAGACGTTTCGGGTTGGGCGCATCATGTGTCAAAAGCCGCTGGCCCGCGAGCAGGCCGTGCAGTTGATCGAGCAGGGCAAGACCGAATTGATCCAGGGGTTTATTTCCCGAAAGGGCCGCCCGTTCGACGCCTTCCTGAAACGGGAAGAAGGGCGGATCGCATGGGAGTTTCCGCCGCGCACGCCAAAACTCGATAAGGACGGCAATCCGATCGCACGAAAGGCCAAGGCCCCGCCGGACCTGTCGAAAGCCGTCAAGGTCGGGGAGAGCAAACTGCTGGCAGGGGAGATTCTCCAGACCGGCGACGCCTATTATGTCCGCAAGCCGGGCGACAACGGCGGGCGGGTCGTTTTCACGATCAAGCGCCACCTCTGCCAGAAGGAGATTCCTCTTGAGGAAATCCGCCAGCTGTTGGACACGGGCCGAACCAACCTCATCGAGGACTTCATCTCCAAGCGCATGACGCCGTTTAAGGCCTTCCTGGTGCTCGCGAAGAATAAGGCCAAGGCGCAATTTGAGTTTCCCCCCAGGTAGCGGACCGGGCGATTGGTAACTCTCTTCCCTCGAGAAGCGTCTTGTTGGTCAAAGGTGAACCCCAAACCCAGGTATTATCTGATTGTTCTGCTCGCCGCTACCAACCTGGCGGGCGCGCTGCTGGCTTGGAACGTCTACCGGGAATCGAAGCGACTGCGTGCGGTTAGCCTCCAGAGCGAAAGCGCGCGTGCGGATCTGCAGAAACAACTTTGGGCTTTGGAAAAGCGCAAACACGAGCTCGACGCCGAAGTCGCCGGCCTGCGAGCCCGGGGCAATCGCAACGACCTGGCCAATGGAGACGATCCGGGCCCGGAGGGGCAGGCGTTTGGCGGCCCCGGACGATTTGACCGGCGCGCCAGGATGAACAATCTGGCCGCCCTGCTCGAGAATCCCGAGTTCAGCAAACTCTGGAATTCACAGCAGAAGCTGGCCCTCGATTCCCGCTACAGTTCCCTGTTCAAAGGGCTCAACCTAAGCCCTGCCGACCTGGACAAATTCAAGAGCTTGTTGGTCGAGAAACAGGCAGCGATCACCGACGTCATGAGTTCGGCGCGGGAGCAGGGCCTGGATCCCCGTAATCCCGACGATCGGGCGCAGCTGGTTACGCTCCTGCAGACTGCGCAGGCCCAGGTGGAAGCCAATATCCAGCAGACTTTGGGTGCGGCCCAGTTTGCCCAGTACCAAAACTACGAGCAGACACTTCCGCAACGCAACGTCGTGACGCAGTTGGCCCAGAGTCTCAGTTACACGGGCACGCCGCTGCAGGATGCGCAGGTGGCTCAGCTCGTGAACATTCTCGCAGCGAATACGCCGGCCCAAAATCAAAATGCCAGCGGATTGGGCGGGCTGTTTGCAGGCATGGGCGGCGGTTTCGGCAACCGAACGAGTCCGATCACCGACGCCGCAATCACCCAGGCCCAATCGATCCTGACCGACCCGCAAGTCACCGCGCTGCAGCAACTCCAGGCCCAGCAGCAGGCCCAGCGCCAAATCGCCCAGATGATGCGTCAGGGAAATGCCGGAGGCACAGCGCCTTCAAGCAGTGCCGCCACCCCTCAAGGCGGCCACAACTGAAGGCACCGGCAGAAAACGCTTGTGCGGGGGTTCGGCCGCAGGGTAACGTGGACCTTCCTTCCAATCTGAAACGCCTATGATCGTTACCACGGCCCAGCTCTTCAAACACGCCTATGGCAAGTACGCCGTCGGCGCCTACAACATCAATAACGCCGAACAGGCGATGGGACTCTTCCGCGGCTGCATCCAGTCCCAGGCGCCGTTCATCATCCAGATTTCCAAAGGAGCGCGGAAATACACGGACAAGAAAATGCTCGAGGCCATCATCCGCGCCGCCGATGAGATCTTCCCCGACGCGATCTTTGCGGTGCACCTCGACCACGGCGACGAAGAAACCTGTTACGACTGCATCAAGTCCGGCTTCTACAGTTCCGTGATGATCGACGCTTCCCACGATCCGTTCGAAAAGAACGTGGCGATCACCAAGCGTGTCGTGGACGCCGCCCACGCGAAAGGCATCTCCGTCGAGGCCGAGCTCGGCATGCTCGGCGGCGTCGAGGAGGACATCAAGGTCGAGGAAGGCAACGCCTGCCTGACTGATCCGGCCGAGGCCGAGGCTTTTGTGAAGCAGACCGGCTGCGACTGCCTCGCCGCCGCCATCGGCACCTCGCACGGCGCCTTTAAGTTCAAAGGCAAGCAATCCCTGCATTTCGACGTGCTGCAAAAGATCAAGGCTCGCCTCCCCGGCTTCCCGCTCGTCATGCACGGATCCTCCTCCGTTCCGCAGGAGGAAGTCGCGCGCATCAATGCCGCCGGCGGCCAGATCAAGAATTCGATGGGGGTCGATATCAACGAGTACCTGCCCGCGGCCAAGCTCGGCGTGACCAAGATCAACATCGACACCGACGGCCGCCTGGTCTGGACGCGCGTGCATCGCGAGTTCTTCCGCGACAAGCCCGCCGAGTTCGACTTCCGCCCGCCGGGGAAGATCTTCATCGACGAATACGCCAAGTTCATTGCCAGCCGCAATGACAAGCTGGGCTCCACCGGCCAGATTCCCGACCTGCGGAAGAGTCTCGGCAAGTAAGCCGTCCGGTCACGTTCCCCTTTCCAAGCCCGGTTTTCCGACCGGGCTTTTTTGTGTCTCGCTGGCGGCGGCCCTTGCCGACCGCCCTTTGCGAATCGCGGCCAGTAATCCATGTTGACCTGCCGCTCGACGTATCCGAGGTAATGGGGTGCGCCTGAAAGTGACTTTCCCCATGCCCTTCCTCCCCCGCCTCCGGAGATCTGCTCTTGCACTCGTTGTTCTCGTGCTGGCGCGCGCTGGCTTCTTGCCGGCCGCCGCCCACGCCGACCAAAACACGCCCATGTCCCCACCTCCACGCTCCGTCGAACGCATCGATTATCAGAGATGGCCCGATTCCCTCCTGCTCAAGAATGGCCTGGTGGAGGCCGTCGTCGTGCCGGCCATCGGGCGCGTCATGCAATTGCGTTTTTCCGGCGAACGCGACGGACCATTCTGGGAAAACCCGCTGCTCGCGACCCGGAGCGCAGTGGCGGACCCGAACGATTGGGCCAACTTCGGCGGCGACAAGGCGTGGCCATCGCCTCAGTCGGACTGGGACAAAAATGCCGGGCGGGCGTGGCCGCCGCCGACCGGCTTCGACGGTGGGCTGATGGAGGCAGTGATCGACGGACCCGCTGCGGTGACGTTGGTTTCGCCGATCGACGCCGGGTATGGCATCCGGGTGCGGCGGCGCATCGAGCTTTCTCCCGACCGGCCGGTCATGACGGTCACCACCACCTACGAGAAGGTCGCCGGAGCACCGCTGGAAGTCGCCGTCTGGGTCATCACCCAGCTCAAGAATCCGGTGGCAGTGGGCGCTCCGCTCGCCGGCGCGTCCGGCAAGGGCTCCGATTATGTGTCCCAATCGGACGGATTGCCCGCCGGTCTGCACGTGGCCGACGGACTTCTGTCGCTCGCGAGGGATCCCCGGCAAAACCACAAGATCGGGATGCGCGCCGCCACGCTGGTCTGGGTGGGTGCAACCGAGTCCCTCCGGATCGATTCCGCCTTGGTGTCAGGGGCGAAATACCCGGATGACGGCTGCAGTGCGGAAGTCTATACCAACGCCGATCCTCTGGCCTATGTTGAACTCGAACTGCTCGGCCCGCTGGCCCGCCTGGAGGTGGGCGGAAGACTCGAGCGGGTCTCCTCCTACACCCTTGTCCGCCGCGCCGATCCGGATCCAAAGCTGGAGGTGAGACGGTTGCTGGCGGGCGAATCCGGCCTGCCCCGGACCGCAACGGAACGCGTACCCTAGCCGATTCCATGTCACTTGGCCTTTGCTCCCGTCTCGCCGGTTCGCTTGCGCTCGGTTTGATTTTCGCTCTGGGCGTCTGTGCCCAGACCCTTGAGATCACCGGAAAGGACATCATCCCGGACTGTCCGGCCTGGGTCCACAACGCGGTGGTCTACCAGATCTACCCGCAGACGTTTTATGATTCCAACGGCGACGGCATCGGCGACCTGCCGGGCATCATCCAGAAACTCGATTACGTCAAGAGCCTCGGGATCGATGCCATCTGGATCAACCCGTTCTTTGACTCACCGTTCAATGACGCCGGCTACGACATCCGCGACTACTACAAGATCGCGCCGCGCTATGGCACCAATGACGACGCCCGCCGGCTTTTCGCTGAAGCGCACAAACGCGGGCTGAAGGTGCTCTTCGATTACGTCATCAGCTACACCGCCATTGACAACCCCTGGTTTGTCGCGTCGTGCGAACAAACGCCGAGCCGGACCTCCAATTGGTTCATCTGGACCGACAACATCTGGAAGTCCGAGTTCGGGGAAGGCTGGGTTCATGGCTACGGCCATCGCAACGGCAATTTCCTGAGCAACTTTTTCTGGTCCGAGCCGGCATTGAACTACGGATACGCCCAGCCCGATCCGAAGAAGCCGTGGCAGCTGCCGACCAACCATCCCGATGTCCTGGCCCTGCGGGCAGAGATGAAGAAAGTGATGCGTTTCTGGCTGGATCTCGGTGCCGACGGTTTTCGCGCAGACATGGCCAGCGCCCTGGTCAAGGGCTTCGGCGATCATCGTGCCACAAACGAATACTGGCATGAAGTCCGCCAGATCCTGCGCACGGATTATCCGCAGGCGTTCACCGTCGCCGAATGGTCCGACCCGAAGGGCGCACTCGATGACGCGTTCAATGCGTGTTTCATCCACTGGATCCCAAGCTTCAACGATCTCTACCAGAAAGAGAGTTGGCGCAGTGGGAACGGCCTGTCCGACGGGCACAGTTTCTTCGATCGAGAAGGCAAGGGGGATGTCGCCCGCTTCCTGCGGGATTACACGGGACCGTACGAGGCCACGCGAGCCAAGGGCTATGTCACTATCCCGCTCGGCAACCACGACATTGCGCGAATCAACAACCACCGGACCGTCGACGAGCTTGAGATGATCATGGCGTTCGGCCTGACGATGCCAGGTGTGCCGTTCATCTATTACGGCAATGAGATCGGTATGCGCCAGCTCGGCGACAACCTGCCCCAGATCGAAGGCTGCTTCAAGCCGCGCGCCGGCGCCCGCACGCCGATGCAGTGGGCGGCGGGCCGGAACCTCGGTTTTTCCACCGCCGATCCATCGCATCTCTACCTGCCCGTCGATCCGGCGACCGACGCGCCCAATGTGGCCGCCCAAGAGGGTGATGCCGATTCGCTATTGAATCGCGTGCGCCGGCTCATCGCGCTCAAACACGCCGAACCCGCGCTGACCGCGTACGCGGAATTCGTGCCGCTCTACGCCAAGTCAAATGCCTGCCCGTTTGTCTATGCCCGCGCCAGCGGCAACCACGTGCTGCTGGTGCTGTTTAATCCTGCGGCGAAGCCTGCGGATGCGCAGTTCCGATTCCCCATCGCCTATCGCCAATTGGAACGACTCGCCGGAAAAGAGATCCACTTCACCCAGAATGGCCCGGATCTTCAGGTTGAGCTGGCGGGCGGGGCTTATGCGATCTACCGCGTGGTGAAGTAACTGCCCGCTGCCAGTCAACGGGCCACCGCCGTCGGCGCCGCCTGCCGCCTTTACTCCCTGCAGTGCTCCGAGGCCACCGCGCGAGCGCGCTGCCGCCTGCGCAACGCCAATCTCCAGGGGAGTCTGTATATCGCTGACAACACTTTCAACGTCCTCCAATCGCGCTTCGAGCCGCTCCAGCCGGACGAGCCGCACGTGTTGATCAACACCGAATCCTGAGGGTCGGTTCTCCCGTAGGGGCGCAGACTTGCTGCGTCCCCTTCTGCATCCCATTGGGGCGCAGTCTCGCTGCGTCCCCTGCCGCCATATTCTCGAATGGGCGCAGCAAGTCTACGCCCCTACGTTCATCAGCAATACGCCGTCCCGCGGGCGCAGCGAGACTGCGCCCCTACGCTTTTCAAGCGATTTTCACGGACGCAAGTCCGCCCGACGCCTACGGCAGCCAGGGGAACTTCTTGGCGTCCGGTTTGCGTTTCTCGCGCTGGGCCCGGTGAAATTCCTTGGCCTCCTCGCTCATGTAATAAAGCAGCGTGGCGTTCCCGGCGAGTTCCTGCAGGCCGGCCTGGCCGTCCACGTCCGCATTGAAGGCGCTCTTCAGACAACGGATGGCCAGCGGGCTGTTCCGCAGAATCTCGCGCGCCCACTTCACGCCCTCCTTTTCCAGTTCTCCGACCGGCACGACCGCATTGACCAGGCCCATCTCCAGCGCCTGCGTCGCACTGTACTGGCGGCAGAGATACCAGATCTCCCGCGCCTTTTTCTGGCCCACGATCCGGGCGAGGTAACTCGAGCCGAATCCTCCGTCAAAGCTGCCCATCCGGGGCCCGACTTGTCCGAAAACGGCGTTGTCCGCGGCGATCGTCAGGTCGCACACGACGTGGAGCACGTGGCCGCCGCCAATGGCGTAGCCGGCCACGAGCGCAATCACGACCTTGGGCATCGAACGGATGAGCTTTTGCAGATCGAGCACATTGAGGCGCGGCACGCCGGCCTCGTCGACATAGCCTGCCGTGCCCCGCACGCTTTGGTCGCCGCCGGAGCAAAAGGCGTACTTGCCGTCGGTGTGCGGGCCGGCGCCCGTCAGCAGGACAACTCCGATGCCCTGGTCTTCGCGGGCATCCGCAAACGCGTCGTGCATTTCGGACACCGTTCGGGGTCGGAAGGCATTGCGTTTTGCCGGACGGTTGATGGTGACCTTCGCAACGCCATCCGCCTTGTGGTAAAGAACGTCCTGGTACGTCTTGGCCGTGCGCCATTTGAAGCTCATGCCCGAGCATGGTGCGTTTTTTAGGGCGATTGTCGACAGCGCGGCGTCAGCTCGGGAGTCTCCGGTCCGAGATCCCACCGGAGTCTGGCCAGACCGGATACCATTAAAATAAATCAGCCAGTTCGGCCCACTCGACCGGACGCTTCGGCTGCTCGTCGGCCCGCAGAAACAGCTTGGCCAGCGATCAGATATCATTGAGCATTCCCCGTTCATGCGTTCGCCGGAATCAACCCCTCCTCGCCGGACCGCGCAGCTGGCCCTGACGATCGGCGCTTTGGGCGTTGTCTTCGGTGATATTGGCACCAGTCCGCTGTATGCGCTTCGGGAGTGCATCGCAATCTTGCCCCCGGTCGAGCGCGCCGAAGGGGTTCTTGGCGTCCTGTCGCTGATCCTTTCTTCGCCCTGGCCCCGCCGGGGCTGCTCCGGTTGTTGCTCATCGGGCTTTCGATCGCCGCCGCGATTATCGCGAGCCAGGCCCTGATCTCCGGCACGTTTTCGTTGACGCGACAGGCCATTCAGCTCGGCTATTTTCCCCGTCTCAAGGTCCTGCATACGAATCCGGACCAGCGCGGCCAAATCTACCTGCCGCTGGCGGTGGCCGTGGGCGTTCTGATCATCATGCACACCTGGAAGAGCGGGCGCACCGAGATCCAGGAAAAGGTCTACAGTGGTGCGATCAACGAGCTCCAACTGGCGGTGATTGCACGCAGCAAGTCGATCACGCGAGTTCCCGGCAGCGCGGTATTCATGGCGGCAATGCCCGCATGTGGGACTGGGAGAAATCCCTGTATGCGTTCCTGAGCCGGAATGCCCGCCCGGTGAAGGATTATTACAAGGTCCAGCCGATGCAGATCATCGAGATCGGTTTGCCGGCGCAGCTCTAGCCAGGCCGTTCCGGCGATACCGAGCGCCCCAATTCTCTGCGCTTTTCGGGAGGACGCAGCGTCCGGCAACCCGCCCGGGGTATTTCTCGGGCTTGCGTGGCCGATTGGATGTAGTTTTCATTCTTGAGTAATTTTCCCGTCATGCTTGCGACCATCCATTCCGCGGCCCTGCAGGGCATCGACGCCGAACCCGTGCTCGTCGAGGTCAACACCGGCGAGGCCGGCGCGCCCGACCTCATTCTCGTCGGCCTTCCCGACGCCGCCGTAAAGGAATCGGAGGATCGCGTTTCCTCGGCTCTGAGCAACAGCGGCTTCCATATGCCGCGCTCCCGGACCACCATCAATCTCGCACCCGGCGATCTCCGCAAGGAAGGCCCGATCTATGATCTGCCCATCGCCCTCGGGGTGCTGCAGGCCACCGGTCAGCTGACGGTTGACCATCTTGCCGACTACCTTATCGCCGGTGAGCTCAGCCTCTCGGGCGCCACCCGGCCGATGCGTGGAGCCCTGGCGATCGCCCTGCTGGCCCGGGATCTTGGGAAACGCGGGGTGCTGCTCCCGCCCTCCTCCGCCGCGGAAGCAGCTCTCGTCGATGGTCTAGCGGTCTATTCCGTGCGCTCGCTCGATGAGGCCTATCGTTTTTTCACAGGGGAGCTCCCGTTGACGCCTCAGGTCGGCGGTATTGCCGCTTATCGCGCCGGGTTCGGTTCGAACGCCGAAACCATTGGCGATTTCTCCGAGGTCAAGGGTCAGCACGGATTGCGCCGCGCCGTCGAAGTCGCGGTCGCCGGGGCTCATAACCTCCTCATGCTCGGTCCTCCGGGGGCCGGAAAATCGATGGTGGCAAAACGCATCCCAACCATCATGCCCGAACCCTCGCTCGACGAATTCTTGGAGGTGCTCAACATCCATTCCGCCGCCGGGCGGACACTCGCCGATGGCCTGCCCTTTCTCTGCCGTCCGTTTCGGTCGCCGCACCATACGATTTCCGACGTCGGGTTGCTCGGCGGGGGCTCCATCCCCGGTCCGGGGGAGATCTCCCTCGCGCACCACGGCGTCCTTTTTTTGGACGAACTTCCGGAATTCAAGCGCTCTGCCCTCGAAGTGATGCGGCAACCGTTGGAGGACGGCCAGGTTTCGATATCCCGCAGCGCCGGCAAGGTGACCCTGCCGTGCAATTTCATGCTGGTGGCCGCGATGAACCCCTGTAGCTGCGGCTACCTGGGCGACCCGCGCCACGAATGCCGTTGCACTCCGGCACAGATCCAGCGTTACCGCGCCCGCATCAGCGGTCCGTTGCTCGACCGCATCGACCTCCACGTCGAAGCGCCCGCCCTGACCGTCGACGAACTGCGCCGGTCCGAGCCCGGAGAATCGTCCCAGGCAATCCGCGCCCGCGTCGAGGCCGCCCGCCTGCGGCAGCGCACGCGTTTCGCCGGCACCCGGACGATCACGAACGCCCGCATGACCCATGCGCAAATCCGCCAGCACTGCGCCATCGATTCCACGCTCGGCCGCGTGCTGCAGCAGGCCATGGAAGAGCTGCATCTGTCGGCCCGCGCCTATGACCGCATCCTCAAGGTGACGCGCACGATCGCCGACCTCGCCGGCGCGGAGTCGCTCGCCGCCAATCACCTGCTCGAAGCCATCCAGTACCGCAGCCTCGACCGGAACCTGTTCTATTAGCAGCGCGTCGGCCTCCGTCCTTCACGCTGCTAAAGGAAAATGGCTGCGCCATTTTCGAAGAAATCGGTCGAGATGGTGGTTTCTTCTGTCGGGGTAATGTCGTACCCTTTCCCTTCGCAGCGCGGTAACAGGGTTGGCGCAACCTAACGACAGTGTCGCATTTCAACTGTTGGCCCCTGATTCCCGGTGGACCGAGATTCAGCCTCCGCTCGGCCGGATTTGTGGTAGGGTTGGTGAATGACACACAAGAGCGCCATCATCGCCGCACGGGTGGCACGGTTTGCGGGAGGGCGATTGGATTCGCGATATCTCGCCTATTTCGACAGCTTCAACCGTCAGCGATTCCATGAGGCCCATGACGTCCTCGAAGATCTCTGGCTGTTGGACCGCCGTGGATCCAACGGGAATTTCTTCAAGGGTCTGATCCAATTGGCCGGCGCTTTTGTGCTCCTCCAGAAAGGCCGGCTGCGCGCAGCAGATGCTGTGTTCCAGCTGGCGGAATCCAAGCTGCGCAACTATCCGCGACATCACGAATCCGCCGATCTGACCGCAATGGAAGCATTGATTGCGTCCTGGCGGCAAGCGCTCGAGCAGACGGCGTTTGCGGTCAATCCACTGACCTCCGCCGCTCCGCCGTTCGTCGCGCCGCCCAGCGAACGGACCCAGACAATGTGAGCGCGGTTCGCTTTTTGCCGGACGGCGCAATTGCTGCCGCGCAACCCTGCATCGGACTCCGCACGACCTCGATCCGCACGGCCAACCCCAACCCCCCAACGCCCGACCCCGTTAAGATCGTCCCCGACCCTGTTCGGCCGTCCTTAGCTTTGCCAATCCTCCACCGTGAGACCGGGAACCCGGACGAATTCAGCGATGTTGTGGGTGACAAGCACCGCACCTAGGCGCAGCGCTTGCGCGGCCAGCATCAAATCGTAGGGGCCAATTGGTTGGGCGTTCGGTTTCAGACGCGCGAGGTGGGCGCGGACGCCCCCGTAAACCGCGGCATCAGCAAACGTGTAGTCGGCCTCGGCCTCGATGATCTCGCGGAGCCGCGCCACACGCAGGCGCAGCACCGGAAGGTCGGGCCGCTTGGCCGCGCCGTATTCCAACTCGGAGAGCACGATCGACGAAAGGCGGCAAAAGCGCAGGTTCGCCTCAAGTTTCGCCTTGATCCGCCCGTCCTCCCCGCGGAGAAAACGCGAAAAAAGGTTCGTATCGGGCAGGTAGATCACGGCTCCTTCAACGGCAAGGTTTCAACTGCAGGAAAATCCGGGCACGAGCCATAAAGCTTAGTGAGCGCTTTGAGCCGCTTCGCCTCCGCTTTCGGATCAAGAATGAGCATCCCACGGCCGGTCTTCTCAATCTGGACCGTGGTCGTAGCCAGCCGCCAGGCCTTCGGCAACCGGATCGCCTGCGAATTGCCGGACTTGAACACTCTGGTTGTGATGGTGGGCATGTGATTACCGTGTATATACGGACGCCGTTGTCAACCAGGGAAGTTCCCTGCCCAGCTACTCCCGCGCAATTGCTGGCGACAAGCGAAACCTGCAGAAGAGCCGCCACCTGCCGATCCGGAAATCGTCGCGATGGCGCCGATGATCGTGTGGGGTACGACCGCATCCTCAAGGTCACGCGCACGATCGCCGACCTCGCCGGCGCGGAGTCGCTCGCCGCCAATCACCTGCTCGAAGCCATCCAGTACCGCAGCCTCGATCGGAATTTGTTCTATTAGTGGGATCATCAGATCCGACGTCGACTGACAACGGCCCTTGCCGGGTTACCCTCCCCCTTTGTGCCTTGGTGTTTTGGTGGTGAAAGATCCGGTCATCGCCTGTTTCAGGAACCTGAACCGATGAACCACGAAGGCACCATGACACCAAGCACGGCAGAGCGCCGAAGGGGCAGGCAGCGGAAATCGATGTTCGCGTTAACCACATCAGAATCCGCAGCCTGACCCTTTTCGGATTTCCCCCTTGGCCATCGCACACCTTGTCGATTTTCTCCGCCCTATGCATCCGTTGAACGCGAACCTGCGTAGAAGTGGATATCCCCCAATTCCCATCGTGAAAGAATTCCTGCCCGCTCTTCTTCTCGGCTTCTTGTGCGGGTGTGTGACAACCCAGCCCAGAGGCTCCGGTGCGGGCTCGGATTCAAATCCGCTGCGGAACGCCCTTGCGGGCTACTACTCCACCAGAATCGTGCCTGATTCGACAATCCAGTGGTTCACCGTTAGAAACTGGATCGATCTAGGTGGTGACGGACGTTACGTATCGGGCCACCAGCACTACGTCAACGGTGCCCCGACCCACGATTTCGTCGAAATGCCAAATGGGTTGACAGAAGAGGGCGGCAGCAGGGGGACTTGGCGAGTGGTCGAGAATCGCCTCATTCTAAAGAGCGATTTGCCCGTGTTTTCCTTCGGTTCCTCGGCGTTCTCAGCGGAAGGTCTCGGTGAGGCAACTGTTGTCCGCAGAGCTGGTAATTGGGTGATCATATGGGATCACAACGAGTTCGTGAAATCCAAACCGCCGGTGTCGGTCAACTCGACGACTCCCGCTGCCACTCCTGACAAGGGGCAACCGCCAGTCGCCACGCCGCAAGCGTACCGACAAGCAGTCAAAGTGCTGTTCCCGGTTCCAGTGGTCTTGGATCAGGTTGACCATTCCGTAACTCTGGCTCCAACGCTGGAGATCCGGAACACAAGTGACGACACCTTGGGGATCGTCTATCTTGGTGATTGGCTGGCCAATGCCAGCGTCGATTACGAGATTCTGGATTCAGCAGGGAACAAGATCCTGCCAAACCGAACGGTTTATTTACGCTCCACTCTCGTCGGAGCCCGAATCTTCGTGCGTCTGCTAAAACCCGGAGAGTCCATCGCTTGGAACCCCGGAGTGGCGACCAGCTACTCAATCACCAAGAAAGGCAACTACCGTCTGTTTGCTCATGTGAAAGTCGCCGTGCCTGAGCCGATGTTTGAGGTCGGGATGGCAGATCGTGACAGACTCCAAATCAGTAGCACCGTTCACAGCTTCGATTCGGATGCTGTCACTTTCTCCGTCGAATGAGCGATGCGACCATCCAACGCGGCCGGTTCGTCAGATGGAAATCAGGGACACGGGGGAAGTCGGACGGGGACAGGTCTCCCTGGACCGGTCGTTTTCACATCGCACTTGACGTTTGATCAACAGAAAGAATACGCACATTGCAAATGCCACATCGCCTGACCTTCGGCAACCTGAGAACTGCAATGCCATATCGAATACTAGGGTTCATATTCGTCGTTTTGGCCGCAGCGTGCGTGTGTCGTGCCTACGGGTACGCGTGGCCGAGTGGGCCGCAATTCGTTGCATCGGCCGACGGCAGCGTCCTCTTGCGAATCGAGCCCGATAATCGGTGGCTGACTCAACCAAATACGCAAAGGCTTCCGCCGACAGCCACCGTCTTCAGATTTGATGCGAAGACAGAATCCTTTCAGATGGTGTCAAAGTTTGTGCTAAGAAACCATCTGATGCCGTCCAAGGCATTCATTTCGAATGGTGCACAGTTCATTGTTACCTTGGACGATTGGGAACCCGAGGAGGGCAGCACCCCGAACGCGGTCGTTGTCTATCTGGAAACCGGGGAATTGGTGAAGTCATGGTCCCTTGAAGACATTTTTTCGAAGAAAGAGATCGGACGCTTTGGGTTTGTCGCCAGCGATGTCCCAGCGCGAAGATGGCGAGGGGACCCGGCGGGAATAGCCAATGCATATGGTCCGAACGGCGAAGACATGCTACGAATACCAAGTGCACGGGAGCTGAAATGGCAGGTGACTCTGACCATGTATTTGTCAACAGACGCGTCAAAAATGGTTTTTGAGAAGCACCCCGAGAGGGACATTGACCGGTGATGCCGATGGCTTTCCCCGGCGGCCGTGTCCCGGCAAGGGGGACGGCGTCTCAATGCCCTACCGCAGAAAATTCCCCAGCCTGTCCGCCGGCAGCGATGTCATTTCATTAACTGACTTCTGGTGCTTGCACAGCGGTCCCCGGTATTGGTAGTCGCGGCAATTGCAGGTAACGGCGTTCTGCTCCGCAATCGCCCGGTCCGCAGCCGCCTGCCTGATGGCCTCTTGTATCTCGGGCCATTTCGCCTTTGCAGCGATGCTTCCGATGAACGCAAAGAACTTCAAATCTTCCAGGCTCGGTTCTGGGTTCAAAAAGAGGTTTTGCTTCGCCGCCTCCCATCCTCCCCGAAAAAGACGTCGTCTGATCGCTCCGGGACCGGTTGCGTTCAATAAACGACCGGTTGTCAAACGCAGAGATCATTTTCCGCGACCTGCCCCCTTTTTGACCCGACCCCGTTAAGATCGTCTGTTCTACTAATTGCGCGCTGGCGAGCGACTCCTCCGCCCGCCGTCACTACCGCGCCCGTCTCGATCTCATTCCCAGAGGTGTCGCGGGTAGTCGCGATAGAGATTCTTGAAGGCGCGGGAGTAGTGGAAGGTTCCGAGGCTGACGCGGACCAGTTCCTTGAACGGAATGCGGCGGTGCTCGATGCGCATGGGATTCTTGGACTCAGCCGCGGCGACCTGGCGGGCGTACAAGTTGCAAAACTCCCTCAACGGCAGCTTGGTGGGCGTGAGCGGGTGCATGCAGTCGTGAAGATCGTGCGGATTCTCCACCCAGATCCGGGGTTCGATGGCTTTATAGTCGTCGGTGCCGGGCGAAGGCGTACACACGGTGAAGCTGCACTGCGCCGGCGGCATCTCCTGCACATAGTCGCGCAGCCGGGCGAACTCCTCGCGAGTGGATTCCGGCATCAACATGAACGCCGCATGAACGGCCACGCCGGCCGACCGCAGAGCGCTATGCGCCCGGGCATTCTCGGCCACGGTCGAGCCTTTCTTCACTTTGCGCAACTGCTCATCGGTCGGGAACTCGAAGCCGAGAAATGCCGCATCGAGCCCGAGTTCGCGCCAGGTCGCGAACAGTTCCGGGCAGCGGTTGACGGTCGTGGCGCGCGTCCAGGCGAAATAGCGCTTCTGGATGCCGCGCCGCCGAATGGCTCCGGCCAGCTCCATGGCAAAGTCCGGATCGATGAAATTCTCGTCGTCGCAAAAATAGACATGATCGGTGCGCAACCCGCCGATCTCCTCCGCCACCTCGTCGGCCACCCGGGGCTGGTGCTGGCCGCCGCAAAGCTGAGGCACGATGCAAAAGGAACATTTCATGCGGCAACCGAAGGAACTCCGCACCAGCGAAATCGCCGGGAAAAGGCTGTCTCCGGGCCGGGATCGCTCGCACGCCCAGACGCACGTGTAGCGGCTGGGGTCCCACAAATCGCGCCGCGGCGGCGGCAGGTCGGCCACGTTGGGAAAGGGTGGCCAGGTAAGGACGGCCGCGGTGTCGAACCGATCCCCCGTGAGCAGCACGCCTTGGATTCCCTCGATGGAATCCGCCCGGGAAAAAGCCTCGACGACGGCCCGGAACGGCAGACAGCCCTCGCCGCGGACAATTGCGTCGATGGCCTCAATGTTGTAGTCGTCGGCCGCAACCACCGCATGATGACCGCCGACGACGATCAAAGCGTGCGGCATAGCGCGCCGGGCTTCTACGGCGAGCGCTTTGACGGTGGAACTTTCGTGCGAGTAGCCGGTGAAGCCGATGATATCGGGCGACAGATTCTCGATCTTCCGGAGAAACGCCCCGACCGGATTGCGGTAGAACCGCAGATCGAGAACAACGACGCGGTGCCGCCTGGGGACAGCGGCCGCAATGTAGCCCAGCTCAATGGGCTCGAGCATCAGGTAGCGATACAACGCACGAATGGTGCCCAGCCGCGCCATCGGTTTGACCAATAAAATGGTCAGATCACGCTCGGCGCGGATAATCCCTCCCTGGGCGGCGTTGTTCATTACAGAAGAAATCGCTGGGCACTACCTGCCGCTTCCCGCCGAATCGGGCGGGTTCAGCCGCTTGCTTATCTGTCACGATTCGGGGCCAAAGCGAGTTTAGATCGCGCCCTGCGGACCGCAGTCATTTTTCGCGTCGCCGAGAACAGCCCCACCTCTTCGTTGCAAAGCCGCGTGACATTGGCCTGCATCAGACACCAGCCCACATCAGCCCCGGCTTTAGTCCTGCCCGTGAGAAAAAACCGGGCTCCGGGATCGACTCGCGACCACCGGCGACTATTGTGGAGAAGAGAACTACGCCCGTGATGAACGACGCCACTGCTGACCGAAAGACGGAGCCCGGCCGCGCCGCCCCATCGGTCAGAGTTCCCGGCCGGTTGCGCCGGCTGGCCGCAACGGTCAGCGCAAACTGGTATCTGAAGCTGATCGGCATTCCGGGATTTATCGCCCTCTTCTTCGTTGCCTATTTCTGGACGCTCCGTTCGACCCCGTTCCCAGTTACGACGGTCCCGGTGACTCTTCTGGACCATTTCATCACGTTTCGCCCCGAAGCGCTGCCGCTGTATCTTTCGCTGTGGGTTTACGTCTCGCTTCCGCCGTCGCTCCTGAACGACCGCCGGGAACTTTTCTTCTACGGTCTCGCCGCGACCGCGCTTGCCGTCGCCGGTCTCGCCATCTTCCTTTTCTTCCCCACCACGATCGCCCGACCGGACATCAATTGGTCCCTCCATCCGGCTTTTGCGTTCATGAAGGGCATTGACGCTCCCGGCAACGCCTGCCCGTCACTTCACGTGGCTTTTGCCGTCTTCTCGGCCATCTGGCTGGATCGGCTCATCCGGCGGATCGGCTATCACCCCATCCTCCGGGTTTTGAACGTGGGCTGGTGCGCCGGCATCATGTATTCCACGCTGGCCACCAAACAACACGTCGCCCTGGATCTTCTCGCCGGCACCGTCTTCGGAATGATCGGGGCCGCTTGGAAATCGCCCGGTGCCCCACCCGCCAGGGTTTGCCTTGGCCAGTCCTGAATCGCTCACCGGCAGCGTAGCGAGACAACGATCCAGGTTTACGCGGGAAACCACCATCATGCACCTTTGCACCTCAATCGGGGTCTCCGCTTTTTTCTGCGCACTTCCCTACGTTTCCGGCGCGTCGAGGAAGGCAGCTATGAGAATGGCACCTTCCAGCCTATTCGGATCTGGAACGGGGACGAGACCGACTGCGGGCTTTCGTTCTTTTCGGCCCCGCAAATCCTCCGCGTCGTGCTGGGCACTTACTAAGAATGAAGTGAAGTGGACCCATCGATCCCCATGAGCCCAAATGACCTCAGCCTGAGCCGGCTTCATGCCGACGAACCCTCTCGTCGCTCGCGACCTCCAAAACTGATTGGTGCGAGCTGCAGGAGCCTGCTCGCAGGCGATTTCTCCTCGCTAATCGCGAGCAAGCTCGCTCCTGCAACCGCCTGGATCCGCTATCGCCGGAACTATGCGGTTGGATTTGTAGGGCGGGGCCGCCTGACCCCGTTATTGATCCTGTTGGTCGCGGCGCTGGTCGTGCGTCTGTCCGCGGCTCCCGGCGCCATTGCCGTGCACACGACTGACATCGTGGGCACCGAGTACAAAGTCGATCCCGTCGGCATTGACGTCGCCCAGCCCCGGTTGACGTGGCAGCTTCGATCGGAGCAACGCGGAACCGTGCAGATGGCCTATCAGGTCCAAGTCACCGCAACGTCCGACGCGTTGCTGGCAGGTCGCGATCTGATTTGGGACTCGGGCCGCGTCGACTCGGATCGATCGGTGCAGGTTGCCTACGCCGGCCCGATGTTGAAATCAGGACAACGCTATCACTGGCGCGTGCGCACGTGGGACGGTGCCGGTCACGTCTCGGCTTGGAGCCAACCAGCCTATTGGGAAATGGGTTTGTTGCAGCCATCCGACTGGTCGCCAGCCGCGTGGATCACCCCGGCGTGGGATGAGGATACGACAAAATCGAATCCAGCGCCGATGTTCCGAAAAGCCTTCGGCGTCGACGGTGCGGTGCGGTCCGCCCGGCTTTATGTGACCAGCCTCGGACTTTACGAAGCGGAGCTCAACGGCCGGCGAGTCGGCGACCAGCTCTTCACGCCCGGGTGGACCAGTTACGACCACCGGCTCCAATATCAGACCTACGACGTCACGGCGCTGTTACAGGACGGCGGCAACGCTTTGGGTATTACCCTCGGCAACGGCTGGTATCGCGGCCCGCTGAAATGGGACCTGAAGCGCAATCAATATGGCGACCGCCTCGCCCTGCTCGCGCAATTGCAGATCGTCTATGCCGACGGTCACCTGCAGACAGTCAGCTCCGACGCCTCGTGGAAAGCATCGACCGGACCGATCTTGCTTTCGGAAATCTACCTCGGCGAACGGTACGATGCCCGGCTCGAGAAAACCGGCTGGAGCCTCGCGAACTATGACGACCGCGCCTGGGCGGGGGTAAGAGTGCTTGAGCACAGCAAGCAGATCCTCGTCGCGCCGCCCGGTCCGCCGGTGCGCAGACTGGAGGAGATCAGGCCGGTTGCCATCCTGCACACGCCCGCCGGCGAGACCGTCGTCGACTTCGGGCAGAACATGGTCGGCTGGGTGCGTCTGAACGTACGCGGAGACGCCGGCGCGACCGTGACGCTGCGCCACGCCGAGGTGCTCGACAAGGCCGGCAATTTCTACACCGCCAATCTCCGTGGCGCGTCACAAAAGATTGAGTACACGCTCAAGGGCGATGCCGAGGAAACCTACGAGCCGCATTTCACGTTCCAGGGGTTCCGTTACGTCGCCGTGCAGGGCTATCCTGGCGGACTCACGCTCGATCGGCTGACCGGCGTCGTCATTCACTCCGACCTGGCTCGCACCGGTCATTGGGAATGCTCGAATCCGCTGCTCAACCAGCTTCAGCACAATATCGTGTGGGGCCAGAAGGGGAACTTCCTCGACGTGCCGACCGACTGCCCGCAACGCGACGAGCGCCTGGGCTGGACGGGCGACGCGCAGGCGTTTGTGCGAACGGCGACCTTCAACGCGGAGGTCGCGGGGTTTTTCACGAAGTGGTTGCGCGATCTGGCGGCCGATCAGAAAGACAACGGCGCCGTGCCCGTCGTCATTCCCGATGTCATCGTGCGGGGCGAGCCGACCGACAGTTCCTCCGGGTGGGGCGATGTCGCCACGATCGCGCCGTGGACGATCCATCTCGTCTATGGCGATACGCGCATCCTCGAAATCCAGTATCCCAGCATGAAGGCGTGGGTGGAATTCATCCGCTCGCGCGCTCAAAATGACCTATGGAACACGGGTTTCCATTTCGGCGACTGGTTGAGCTACGCTACGACGGACCCAGGCTATCCGGGTGCGACGACCGGCAAGGATCTGATCGCCACGGCATTCTATGCGCACTCGACCGACCTCCTCGCCCGGACCGCGGCGGTGCTCGGCCGGGAGCACGACGCCCGAGTCTATGCGGCGCTATTTAAAAGGATTAGAACCGCCTTCAATCGCGAGTTCGTCACGCCCGCCGGCCGCGTCGGCGAGGCCACGCAAACCGCCTACGTGCTGGCGCTGCAGTTCAACCTTCTGGCCGAGGGCAAACGCACGGAGGCGGCCCGCCGGCTTGCCGCGGATGTCAAAGCCTTCCGGAATCATCTGACAACGGGATTTATCGGCACGCCTTATCTGTGCCGCGTTCTCAGCGATAACGGCCAACTCGACACCGCTTACGCACTGCTGAATCAGGACACCTATCCCTCCTGGCTCTATCCGGTGAAGCAGGGCGCAACGACGATCTGGGAACGCTGGGACGGCATCAAGCCGGACGGGACGTTTCAGGATCCTGGCATGAACTCTTACAATCACTACGCTTACGGTGCCGTCGGCGATTGGCTCTACAGCGTCGTGGCGGGCATTGACCTCGATCCGGCGCAGCCCGGTTATAAGCACGTCTTGATCCGTCCGCAACCCGGCGGAAAACTCACGTCGGTAAGGGCCAGCCTCGACACGCAATACGGTGAGGTGGCGTCGGCGTGGAAAGTTGCCGGCGGCCGGTTCGAACTGGCCGTGCGATTGCCGCCAAATACGCACGCGACCGTGCGACTGCCGCATGCGACCGCGGTGGCGGCTGTCACCGAGAGCGGCCGGCCGCTGGAAGGCGCCGCTGGTATTACCCAGGTGGCCCAGGACGGCGATGCGGTGATCGTTGAAATCGGCTCGGGCGAATATCATTTCTCTTATCCCGCGGGATCCTGGGCTGGCAAGTAGGCCGGGGCATCCACCCGATGTAGAGAGGGCTGTTTTTTCCCTTCCCCACCAGACTTTTCCTGCTCTCGCATCCAATGCCCGAAGAGCAATCGCTTTTGAATCAATACCTCGTCCCTTGAATCGCAGAGAATTCATCAGATCATCTTCCGTTGCGCTGAACTGCCCGTGGCCACGCCTGCTGTGGTTGGTGGCTTGCGTGGCAATGCCTCAACCGGTCCGCGCCGGAACAACCCCGAATGATCCTCCGCCGCACGACCGCGCCAGCACGATGAATGATCCAACCCTCGCCGAATCGGACCGTGCCACCGTCGGCCAAGCGGCCACCTTCCCGGCGCTCATCCAGGACGGCGATGCAGTCTTCTTCGTCGGCAACAGTTTTTTTGGCTGGCAGGATCGCAAGCTGGCCGAGTGGGTCGCCGCGTTGGGCAGGGCCGTGACACCGCCCATCCACATCGAAGTCGGATCAGACATCGTCTTCGGTAACACACCGCTAGCCGGTTTCCTCGACCATCCCGCGACGCGGGCCGCACTCGCCTCGCGCAAATACAAGGTCTTCGTTCTGCAGGGTGAGGAATTCGAGCCCGTCGATCACAAGGCCGCCTTTCACCAGGCAGTGCGGGATTTTTATCGCGCCATCAGCGCCGCCGGAGGACGAACCGTCCTTTTTATGACCTGGGATTTTCGCTGGCGCCCATTCATCGCGGAGCTGGCCGCTTCCTACGACGAGATTGGACGGGAACTGGGTATTCCCGTGATTCCCGTCGGACTCATCTATCGGAACTGCGGCCGCTCTCCTCCCCATGGTGAAACGCCCTTCTGGCTCACCGCCGACACCGAACATCCGGATGGGAACCTGCACGAGAACGAGAAAGGCACCGCAGTGAATGCGTACGCCACCTTCGCGATGCTCACGGGGCGGAATCCCCACGGCAGGAATTTCACGGCCCCCGGCAATACCAACGACGATGCTCTCATGCTCTACTTTTCCGACATCGCCTGGGCCGAAGTTTGCCCGCGCCTCCAGGAACTGAAAGATGGCGGATTTTCAGCGCCGTAGGCGAAAAACTCCGGTGGGGTCATCCAGTCGGAGCGATTCTCGCACGCAACCCCGCGGACTGTCCCCTACGAACCATCGCCTCGCTCGCAACCTCCGAAATTGTTTGGCGCCAGCTGTAGGAGCCTGCTTGCAGGCGATCCCTCGTCTGCAATCCTCCTCCGCAAGGCCTATGGAGCGAAGGTCGTGAGCACCTGTCCGCCGGAGGCCTTGCGTGGGAGGATTCCGAGTTAAGAGTCGCCTGCAAGCAGGCTTCCTACTTTGTCCATTTAGCGGTCGGCAGCCCTGGTGCACTGGCCGTGAGGCGGACCTCCCCTGCTCCCCCGGTCCGTTGCACCGTCGCGAGGAGCCGCCCCTGATAGGCGGCGCGTTGGTCGACCTTGAAGAGTCCGCCGTAGTCGAGATCGCCGGTGTCGAGACCAATGAGGTGGCCGGCACCTTCGACCTGCACAGTCACGGCGATTTTCGCGTCGGGCACCGTCAGGCCGGCAGCGTCGACGATGGTGATTTCGTAGACCGCAAGATCGCTGGCGATCGGGACCGGGAGCGGAGTGATCTGCACCCGAACGGCTGCGCCGGCGGTGCGGAGTTCGTTCGTGGCGACTTTTTGGCCGGCGCGGTAGGCGACGGCGGAGAGCACGCCGGGAGCATAGGGGACGGTCCACTCGCTGGCGTAGCCATCGTGCGAGACGGGGTGGCGGCCGAGCGAGCGGTCGTTGACGAAGAGTTCGACCTCGTCGCAATTGGTCACGGCGCAAACGGTTAGCTTGGCGCCGGCAGGCCAGTTCCAGTGCAGGTATGCGGGCGCCGGACGCCAGTCGGACTCGGCTTTTTCGCCTGTGAGCACCGAGAGCTGCAACACGGGGTCGTCGCGCCAGTAGGCAGCGCGGCGGTAGAATTCAGGCTTCTTGCCGCCAGCGAGATCGAGGAAGCCGGAACCGGAGCCGCGGCGGGGGAAGGCATGCGATTCGCCGAGGTAGTCGATGCCGGTCCAGATAAACTCGCCGATCACGTAATCGTGGTCGCGTACGCCGAGCCAGTTGTGGACCTGGTTGCTGGTTTCGGTGCCGAGAAACAGCCGGTGCGGGAAACGTTCGTGCTCGGGGGCGTAGGTCAGCTCCTTGTAGATGCGGTCGATGTAGTTGTACCCGCCGAGGTCAAGCTGATCCATGAAGCCGTTGCGGGACGAGACGAAGGACTGGTCGCAGGCGGAAGTGGCGAGGCGCGTGGGATCCTCCTCGTGACAGATGTCGACGAGCTTTCTCGCCAGCTTCCAACCGTCGTCGTCGAACTGGTTGGGGATCTCGTTGCCGATGCTGTAGAAGACGATGCTCGGGTGGTTGCGGTCGCGGCGGAGCATGGCGCGCAGATCGGTCTCATGCCACTGGTTGAAGTAGAGGTGGTAACCGAACTTCGCCTTGCCGCGGGGATTCTCGGCGGTGTTGTGAGTCCAGTCGCGGTTCCACTCGTCGAAGGCTTCGTCAAAGACGTAAAAGCCCAGCTGGTCGCAGAGATCGTAGAACTCCGGCGCGAACGGGTGGTGGCTCGGGCGAATGGCGTTGCAGCCCATCTCCTTCAGGAGCGCGAGGCGCCCGGCCCAGACGCCGATCGGAACGGCGTTGCCGAAGGAGCCGGCGTCCTGGTGAAGACAGACACCCTTGAGTTTGGTGGGCTGGCCGTTGACGAGCAGTCCGCGGTCGGAATCAAACGTGAGCTGGCGGATGCCGAACGTCGTGGTGGATTCGTCGAGCATGCGGCCGTCGAGCGACAGCGTGCAGCGGAGTTGGTAGAGTTCCGGCGAGCGATCGGACCAAAGGCGGGGCTTCGGCACGGAGAGCCAATGCTGGGCGCGCTGGCCGGATTGCTGGCTGGCGAGGGTGAGTGTTGACTCGGTGCTGCCGACCTCCGAGCCATCCGGGTCGAGGACGCTGCTGCGCAGGACGAGTTCGCGTTTCACCGGCTTCACTTTCCAAGGGTCCTTGAGCCAGGCCTGGCGCTCCTCCTCTGTGAAAAAATGCGCGTCGATGATCGCGTCGGTTTCGATGATCGCCTGGTCGCGCGTGATCTGCGGCGTGGAGACGCGAAGGCCGCCGTCGAGTCGGAAGTGCGTGTAGCCGGTGGCGATCAGCCGGACGTGCCGGTAAATGCCGGCTCCGGTGTACCAGCGCGTCGAAGGCTCGGCGGAATCGTCGACGCGGACGGAGAGGACGTTGGGTGTGCCGTCGGTCTTGAGATATTCGGTGAGATCGTAGCGGAAACCGATGAAGCCGTAGGGCCGGCGGCCAAGGAACTGGCCATTGATCCAGACGTCGCTGTTCATGTACACACCGTCGAACTCGACAACGATTTTCTTGGCGGCAGTGGCGGCGGGCAGCGTGAATGTTTTCCGGTACCAGCCGATGCCGTGGGAGAAAAAGCCGCCGTTGCTGTCGCCTTCCGGGGGCGGGTTGAGCGCCCCTTCGATGCTCCAGTCGTGCGGCACATCGAGGAGGCGCCAGTTCGTGTCGTCGAAGGCCGGTTGCGAGGCCGCCGGCAGATCGCCGAGCTGGAAGCGCCATCCGGCGTCGAAAGGAATGTACTCCCGCGGGCTGGGCGCCGGTCCAGCGGCAGTCAACGCGGCGGAGGCGAGGCAGAACAAGGCGACGAGATTGAGAACGCGCAGGAACGATACAGATCGTGAATGGTCGCGCATAAGGGGAAAGAATTGGGGTTATTGAATCGCGCAGAAAAGACGCGCACGGGTGGAGCGCGTTGCCCCAACCCATCCGACGGTTTCTATTCTGGCGGTTGCAGGGGACTCGTGCAGGAGGCATCGAAACCACTTGCCCAAACTAATCGATCCTAAAGGAGCATCGGGAAGTGACTTGTCGCCGCGGTCGCACTCCTTCGCCGAGCCTTCGGCCCGCCCGCCGAAGCCTCGGCAAAGACGGGACCGGTCTCAACAAGGCCGCCTACAAAACCAACGCTGTTTCCCAGCGGTGAGTGGTCCCCAATGCGGAGCGTCTTGAGGACAAGCGGCCCCACCCTGCTCTGTGATCCGCAACGGACACGAAGGTCCGCCCTCCACGCAAGCGTCTCCGTGATCTGGAGGGCGCTGCGTCGTCAGCGCCGCTCGGGCCTCAAGCGGCGACAGCGCGCCACGCGCAACTTTCCCCCGGCACCGTCCGGGAAAAAGCGTCAGTACATTGGCAGCCGATCCAGGCCGAACACCGGCGTGCGCGTCGCGCCTTTGGTTTGCCGGGATGTGATCGGAGTCTTCATCGCATGAATAAACGTTCAACCCGCATCGCACACGCTGCGGACGTTCTCCACCAGGCTTTCGATGGTGAACGGTTTCTGGATGAAATGCACCCCATCAATCAGCACGCCGTTGTCTGCGATCACATCGGCGGTATAGCCCGACATGAACAGGCATTTCAGTTGCGGATGGCTGGAGCGAAGCCGGTCGCGCAGCTCTTTCCCGTTCATCCCCGGCATCACCACGTCGGTAATCAGCAGGTGGATCGGCCCGGCATGTTGCGCCGCCAGGGTTAGCGCGGTCTGCGGCGTGGACAAGGCCAGCACGGTGTAGCCGTATTGCTGCAGAATCCGCCGGCCGAGATTTAGAATCTGTTCCTCGTCTTCCACTAACAACACCGTCTCGGTGCCGCGCAGCGAGCGGCGGGCGGATTCCTGCGCCGCCGCCACCGCTTCGGCTTTGGCGCGCGGCAGGTAAATCTTGAAGGTCGTCCCTTTGCCCGGCTCGCTATCGACGTTAATCAACCCTTGATTCTGGATGACGGTCCCAAACACGGTGGCCAGACCAAGCCCCGTTCCTTTTCCCAGTTCTTTGGTGGTAAAGAACGGTTCGAATAGGTGGGCGCGCGTCGCCGCATCCATACCCCGACCGTTGTCGCTCACGGCCAGCAACACGTAGTCACCCGGCACACAATCTGGAGGGCTCTGGGCACCGTGGGCGGCCAGCGTCAAGTTGCCCGTCTCAATGGTGACCTTGCCGACGCCGGCGATGGCGTCACGGGCATTGACACACAAATTGGCCAGAATCTGGTCAATCTGACTGGGGTCCATTCGCACCGCCCAGAGGTCGGCGCCCGGCAGCCAGGCCAGATTAACATCCTCACCGATCAGTCGGCGGAGCATCTTGAGCATGCCGGCGACGGTGTCGTTGAGATCGAGTATCTTGGGCTGAATGGTCTGCTTCCGGGCAAACGCGAGCAACTGCCGGGTCAGTTCCGCGGAGCGCTGGGCTGATTTTTGAATCTCTTCCAGATTCTCGCGCACCGATGTTCCCGGCGGAAGATCGTCGAGCGCCAAAGCCACATTGCCCAGGATGGCCTGGAGCATGTTGTTGAAGTCGTGCGCCACACCGCCCGCCAACCGGCCCACCGATTCCATCTTCTGGGCCTGAGCGAGCTGTCCCTGCAGCTTCTCCTTCTCCTCCTGCGTCCGCTGGCGCTCGGCGATTTCCCTTTTTAGATCGGCGTTCGTGTTCGACAATTCCGCCGTGCGTTCGTTGACCCGGCTCTCGAGTTCGGCATTGAGCCGGCGATAACGTTCCTCACTCGCGGCCAGGGCCGTGGTCTTCTCCATGGTCTCCTCGACCTGACGGCCGAGCTGCGTGTTGGTAACATTGAGCGCTGCGGTGCGTTCGGCGACCAGGCGCTCGAGGCGAACGGTTTCGCGCCGCTCCAGGAAAGCGAATAACCAGGCGACCAACAACACCAGGCCGACCGCGGCGGAGATGTAGATCACCCACGCCAGTCTCGTCCTGTACCACGGCGCCCGCACGGTGAAGGCCAGCCAGGCCTCCTCTCCCGGCTTCCCGGCGACGATCGGCCGCACATGGAAGACATAACTACCCTCCTTCAGCCGGTTGAACGATGCGGAGCCCACGTTGCCCGTCGACACCCATTGCTTGGCGGCGCCATCGAGCAGAACTTCAAAGGAAACCGGTGGATCAAACGGACTGGAGACAGCGGCGAAGTGCACCACGAGCGAGTTGTCCGAGTAAGGCAGCGGAGGGAGGGTCAAGCCGGGGGTAAACAAGCGCTGGTTGCTCCCCGTCAGTTGCACGGAGGTGATCTGGGCGCGCAACGGAAGCTGCGGAGCACGCGGCAGGTGGGGATCAAAACGGATCAGATGCCCGCGACCTTGCATCAAGATAACGCCGTCTGACTCCATGTTGAATTCGGTCGGTTCGAAACCAAGCGATAGGGATTCCATGGGCGGATGCTCGCCAGCTTTGGTGTCATCGACGACCAAGACACTGCCCCGACGAGCAAACCAGAGCCGGCCGGACGCGTCCCGCTCCGGTCGGCCAGTGCAGTCGGCCAGGGCCGGAATGCGGCGGATCAACTCCTGGTCCTCGACAAACCGTTGGGTGATTGCTTCGAAGCGCAGGATATGACCAGACGCAACGCACCGAGCGATTCCGTCGATGACAAAAAGTCCGGCCCAACTTCCGGCCACCCCTTCCTCTTTCCCGAAGATCCGGACAGTGGGTGCCCCGGCGCCAAATTCCACCCTTCCCACATGGTCGCCCAGCTCTAGCCAGACCGTACCGGTGGAATCCGTCACGGCGTTGTACACGGTCCCGAGTTTTTCAACCGGTATTCGGTCGACGGCAAACCGGCCGGCCGATTCTTGGAGCCAGCCAATTTCGTTGCGTGCGGCATAAAAGATCCGCCCGTCGGATTGTGGGCGGCCAATTCCGACCCGCGCGTTGGTGATACCCGCCGCGATCTCTTGCCAGCCCGTGCCCTCACGGACGAAAATCCCGTCACGGCTGGTTGCGAATAACCTGCCCCCGGTTTCAGCAATTGCCCAGAGTAACTGCAAGGGGGGCATGTCCAGTTCAAAGCGCTCCAAGTACCCATCCGGGTTCAGCACACCGCGCAGCAGTTGGCGGTCGGCCAATACCCACAACTCGCCTTGGTGCCGCAAGGGCTTAACATAGCTCATCGAACTCGCGAGCAGAGGTTCGAAATCGGAGATCGGCGACGGGAACTGCACCCGCACCAAGGCGTTGTCGAGCAGCGCCCACAGCACGCCATTGGGCGCATACGCCAGACGGCGGACCTGCGACAACCGATGGTCGAGCGAGCGGGTGAGGACTTGCACCAACCGTCCGCCGCGTTCGAAAAAGACGATGCCCACCGTGTCGACGGCCGCCGCGTAAAACTCGGTTCCAATGTGGCACAGGTCATTGATGCGGCGTCCCGGTCCCAGAATTCTTGGAACGGGGACGTCACTGAAGGATCTTCCATCGAAAGCCAGAAGACCGCCCCGAGCCGTACCGACGATCACCTGTTCCGCCCCATAATCCACGCTGTCCGTCACCCCTCCGGTAGCGAGCGGATTCTTCAAGGGAACGGCTGTCGCGTCCCCTCCCAAATGTATCTGGTAAAGGAGACCGAGGGATTCATTGCTGGCAAACCGCTCGTTGCCAACGGCGAAAATGTGTTCGATCGCGACAGACGGGAACCGGGAGGTTCGGGTGGTCTGCCCGGGCCTCCAGGCAATGACCGTGCCACCGGCCGGCCCCCACAGCCAGGTATCGGAGAACTGGCTGACACGAAAAAACGGATCGCCAGGAGGAACCTCGGCCACCGGCACAAAACGCCAGTGCGCGTCCTCACCCAGATCGATCCGGGCAATCGCTCCGGGGATGGCCGCATAAATCCGGCCATCATCGTCTACCGCCACCTGTTCGTAGATGAATCCGGTCTGGTCAGCGGCTTCCTGGTAAGTCTCCCAGCGCACCCCGTCGCCGATCGCGATTTCATGCTGCGAGACGACCAGGATCCTGCCGTCCGGCAGGATATGGAGATCAGACGGCGCGGTGCTGAGTCCGAGCGATTCCGGACCGAGCACGACGAACGACGGAGCGCCGGTCTCGACCACTCCGGCCGGCGGTGCCGGGATAGCGTCACTCTCGGCGCGTGCCGCCACGACGCCCACGGCCATGGCGAAGGCGAGGAAAAGAACGTACCCTATCCATCCACACCAAAGGCAGCGATTGCGCCAGGGGAAGGATCTCGATTGCGGCATGACAAAACGATGGACGTTGCTTCGGCGGATCATACTAAAAGTCGAGCGTGGAACCCGAGGGTTAGGCGCCCTAAAATGAGTATTTCATCACCTCTGGCCGCTTGCAAATAAACTAATTCGACTCGCGATGAGGTTGGCGCTGCCGACGTCTTCATGCGTCCGAGTTTACGACCTGTTCACAAAGAACAATCAAAGCAGAATTGAATTGCGCTTCCCGACCCCCCTAGCCTGTTCGATCTCCGCAAACCATCCCGCGATGATCGCTTTTGATTCCGTTCTTTCCCGTCACATTTTGCTGGGCTGGGCTTGGTTTTCGTCGCCAGCCTTCGCGCTGACAATTCTATTCAGATCAGCGTCAATCCCGGAGCGGGACAAATTCCGATCAGCCCCTATGTTTATGGCACCAATCAGGATCTGCCGGGGGTTGCCGCTCCTGGATCCCGCCGGAGTGGCGGCAACCGGCTGACGGGGTACAATTGGGAGACCAATGCCTCGAACGCTGGCACCGATTGGTACAATAGCAGCGACAACTTCATGGTCTCGGGACTACCGGCCCAGCAGCAAAGTCTGCCGGCGATCGCGCTGACCTTGTTCCACGATCAATCGCTGACGATGGGGACTCCGTACACCGTGCTGACTCTGCCAATGGCCGGCTACGTGGCGGCCGATGAAAGCGGCACGGTCACAGCCGCCCAGGTGGCACCGTCCTCCCGGTGGAATGCTGTTGTAAACAACAAACCCGGTGGCGTCTACCTTAGCTCGCCCAACCTGACCGATGGCGTTGTCTACACGGATGAGCTGCTCAATCTTCTACTGACTCCAGTCCGCGACTCCCGCCTACCGCTGGTTTCTTGACTACTACCTCGACCAGATGAGCAACGCATCAACGACGGCGGGTAAGCGCCTTCTCGATGTCCTCGACCTCCACCGTTACAGCGACGAGAACATCGGCGGTCCATCCGCAGGCACGCCGATCACGAGCCAGACAGACTTCACGGACACGACGACCAATCTGCAAAGGATTCAAGCTCCCCGCGTTCTCTGGGACCCGACCTATGTGGAGAACAGCTGGGTACAGGAGTGGTACCCCCAATTCCTGCCGTGGATTCCGAATATCCAGGCCTCCATCGCAAAATACTATCCCGGGACCAAGCTGTCGTTCACCGAATACTGCTACGGCGGCGAAAGCGATATCTCAGGGGGGATCGCCCAGGCCGACGTCCTTGGCCTCTACGGAAAATATGGGGTGCGCCTCGGATGCCTCTGGCTCCTCCACGGCACGCCCCCACCCTTGTATGTCTCCGCGACGTTCAACCTCTACCTCAACTACGATGGGAACGGTGGGAAGTTCGGCGCGACTTCCGTTGCGGAAACGGACTCCGATACGGTCAACTCCTCGGTCTACACTTCGGTTGACACCGCGAATGCCCTCCATCTGGTCGTGCTGAACAAGAGTTATACCGCGACGGCCAACCTCAGTTTTCAGATTGCGGGATCCACGATCTACCCCAGCGCCCAAGTCTACGCTTTCGACGCCAATAGCTCCGCCCTGACGCTTCGCGCGCCGGCCGCACTCACCAACAACCGGTTCAGCTACACGCTTTCGCCACTCACCGCGGCCCATTTTTTCCTACCGGCGCCCTCGCCCGACCAGGCGTTTTTGCAGCAGCTCTTCGCGGATGTCCTGGGCCGGCCGATCGATCCCGGTGCGCTCAGCAGCTTTGGCGCGGCGCTAATCGGAGGCGAATCGCAGGTAGCGGTATTAGGCGATCTGTTTGGCTCGACCGAATATCGCCTGCGGCAGATCGAGCCGGCAATCCGTCTGTACTATGCGGCCTTCGCGCGGTGTCCGGATTATGCGGGTCTCCAGAACTTGGCCAACGCGCTGCAGACCGGTGCTCTTACGTTGGCTGGCGCAGGCGACCAATTTGCCTCGAGCGCGGAGTTTCTCCTGGACTACGGCAGCTTGGACAACACGGGGTTTGTGCAGCGGCTCTACCTCAACGTGTTGGGCCGCAAAGCTGATCCTGCGGGCCTGGCCAACTGGGTGGCGTTGCTCGATGCGGGCGCTTCGCGCGGGACCGTGTTGATTGGGTTCTCGGAGTCCCCGGAGTTTCAGGCGGACATTGCCAGTCAGGTGGAGATCGTACGACTGTATTACCTGCTGCTGAAGTGGATGCCGGCGGCGGCGGAACTGCAGAGCCGCCTGGGGTTTTTGCAGGGCTACGGCCAGACGGACACGTTGTTTGCGCAAGGCTATTCCTCGGGTCTTGCTGATTCCGACTATGTGCGGCTGGTTTTTCAGGGTTTCCTGCGGCGGGCGGCCGATCCGGGGGCGCTCAGCGCCTTTAGTAGTGCTTTGACCGCCGGCACGGTTACGCACGGCAGCTTGGTGAACACGCTGCTCAGTTCGACCGAGTCTAATCTCTACGTGGCACCGGCCTCGCGGCTATATCTGGCCGCCTTGCTTCGCGTGCCCGATCAGCCGGGCTTGGACAATTGGGTAGCGTACGTGCGCGCGGGCAATTCGCTGCAATCCGCGGCCGACGCGTTCGCCGCGAGCCAGGAGTTTATGAACCGCTACGGTGCGATGAACAACAGTGACTACGTGTCTACACTTTACGTCAACGTCCTTGGCCGGCAGGCGGATCCGACCGGTCTGGCCGATTGGGTGGCGCAGCTGAATGGCGGCGCCAGCCGCGGGCAGGTGTTGATCGGCTTCTCCGAATCGCCGGAGGCTGTCAATCGCTTCGCCCCAACCGTGCGCACATTCTTGAGTTACTTCACCTTCCTCAATTTGACTCCCGCCCAGTCGGATCTCGACACCTGGAAGAACTATCTCGCCACGCTCGACGACCAGCTGCGCAACGATCTGCTCGCGACAATTTCAACCTCCTGATTTTACATGCCTACGGAAATTCTCCCGGCCGACCGCTTGCCAACGTCCACCTCAAACCAGAACCGCTCTCGGGTGAATTCCAGGAAGCAGGGGTTGGCTCTGTGCCAAGAATCTAATCCTCCTCGCGAAAACATGCGGTGGTAGGATTGATCAGAAGATAGAACGATCCGTTCCCACACCTACCTACCGACGGCTTTCCCCGACCCGGCGCTGGGCTCACTGCCGAATTGATGCGTCTCCTTTGAACCAGGAGAAAGTCGGTTTCTGACTTCGATGGAATTCTCGTCGAGGTCTTCAATGACCACCACGGCCGGTGGCGGGCGCGAGGCCACTCCGAGGATTGGCTCTGACCGGAAATAGCCGGCCGGAGCCTTCGCCATGGCGTTCCAACTGAAATCGTGTGTATTCTCTGCCGTAGCATAGGTAAACTCATGGACGGTGATAAGGTCGTCCTTGGGAAAATCGACGGCGCCAGAATTCCCCGGGGCATACTCCACTTCGACGTCAAACGCCGCATTGCCCAGAGTGCCGTTGTTGGCCGGGTCGTTCTCCTCCCGGGTCTTGGTGAACGTATAGGTGACATTACATTCCAACGCGTCATGCCAACCCCAAGCCAGCATGCTTCCCTTGCCGGCCGGGTCCGACCAGATCTCGGCTGCCTTCTGTTCTCCCACCGCCTTTTGGAGGTGGGTCTGGACCGTAGCCTCCACTTGGCTCTGAGGAATGCGCAGCCCAGGGATCAGCATCTTGAGTACTTTGCCGTCGAACGACACCACCTGGGCTTGGAGGCCTTTCTGCTCCTTTAAATCGTCTGCCGCACTCAGCATCTCCGACTGAAGATCCATCGACTCGACGCCGTTCAGATGAAAGCGACGATCGAACTCCTCGCTGGATAGATTGCGGCGGGCATCAGGCCGCAGCCCGGCCTCGTGACGGGAAGCCGGCTTCCGCGCGGAAGCCTTCGCGGGAGACACGACGACGCGGACCGAGGTCGAGGGAACAGGCGTTGATGGCCCAGCCTTTCGGCCGACGATCGCGAACCACAGCAGGCAGCATCCCGCGGCTACCACACCCGACAGTGCGATTCTTTTCATTTTTTCATGTCAGTTCCACCTGGTGTTTTGATGGTCGTGACCTATGGCCAGAAACCCACAATGGCCTATTCATAGTCAGGAACAATCGAAATACCAACCACGACTGTCAGTCATCCGTGGTATCTGCGTAATCCGTGGTGATTGGAGCGTCGGGGATCTTTGCAAGTATTTTCCCGTTCCCGTCGCCACCTCCTATAAAATGGTTTGGTTGCGGTATCCTCTGCATTAGGTAGTTTGCGGCCCGACCATATGACCGCAGCGCCCGACTCGAATGACGAATCTTCCCGCTGGCTGCCCACCTCGCGCGACGAGTTGGACGCCCGGGGTTGGGACGAAGTTGACGTCATTCTCGTGTCCGGCGACGCCTACGTCGACCATCCTTCCTTCGGCACCGCGGTCGTGGGGCGGGCCATCGAACGCGATGGCTTGCGCGTGGCGATTCTGCCGCAACCCAACTGGAGGGACGATCTGCGCGATTTCCGCAAGCTGGGGCGGCCGCGGCTGTTCTTCGGCGTCACGGCGGGCTGCATGGATTCGATGGTGAACCACTACACCGCCGGACGGCGGCTCCGCTCGGACGACGCCTACACTCCGGGCGATCAGGCGGGTTTTCGACCCGACTACGCCGTCACGGTCTACTCACGCATCCTCAAGCAACTTTACCCCGAGGTGCCAGTGATGATTGGAGGGATCGAAGCCAGCCTCCGGCGCGTCACGCACTTTGACTACTGGTCCGACACGATCAAACCCGGCGTTCTCGCCGAAAGCGGCGCCGACCTGCTCGTTTACGGGATGGGCGAACTGCCGTTGCTTGAGATTCTGCGACTGCTGCGCCGCGGAGTGCCATTCTCGTCGCTGAACACCGTTGCACAAACGGCCGTGTTGCTGCCGCCGGGAGCCGAAGTTCCCTCCAACCGACATTGGGAGGACATCACTCTGAATTCGCACGAGGAGTGCGTGCGGAATCGCGCCAGCTATGCGGCCAATTTCGGACGGATCGAAACGGAATCCAACCGGGTGCACGCCCGGCGGCTCCGGCAGGAGGTCGGAGGGCGTCTGCTGGTGGTGAACCCGCCGTTCCCCATGATGACGACGGAGCAAATCGACGCGAGTTTCGACCTGCCGTATACGCGTCTGCCGCACCCGCGCTACCACAAGCGCGGGCCCATCCCGGCGTACGAGATGATCAAGCACTCGGTCAATCTGCACCGGGGCTGCTTCGGCGGCTGCAGCTTCTGCACGATCTCCGCGCACCAGGGGAAATTTGTAGTCAGCCGCAGCCGGGAAAGCATCCTGCGCGAGGTGCAGGCAGTGACGGCGATGCCCGATTTTCGCGGGACCATCACCGATCTCGGCGGTCCGTCGGCCAACATGTACCGAATGCAGGGGCGCGAGCAGCGCCTGTGCGACGACTGCGAGAAACCGAGCTGCATCTGGCCGCGCATTTGTCCCAACCTCGACACCGACCATCGTCCGCTGCTCGAAATCTACCGGGCGGCGCGCTCCGTGTCCGGCGTCAATCACGCCTTCGTGACGAGCGGACTCCGGTACGATCTGCTGCTGGACGGGCGCGCTCCACCCGAGGTGCGCCAGGGACATGACCGCTATATCAACGAACTTCTCGCCCATCACGTCTCCGGCCGGCTCAAGGTCGCGCCCGAACATACCTCCGATGAAGTGTTGCGGGTCATGCGCAAGCCGTCATTCGCGCTCTTTCGCCGCTTCAAGGAGCGGTTCGATGCGGTCAAGGCCCGACTCGGGAAAACGCAGCTCCAGCTGGTGCCGTATTTCATCAGCTCGCACCCCGGATCGCGACCGCAGGACATGGCCGAACTCGCGCTACAGACCAAGGAGCTCGGATTCCGACTGGAGCAAGTGCAGGATTTCACCCCCACGCCAATGACGGTCGCCACGGAGATTTACGCGACCGGCCTGCATCCCTGCTCGGGAAAGCCGGTTTTCGTGGCGCGCACGCCGGAGGAAAAGGAGGAACAGCGTAGCTTCTTCTTCTGGTACAAACCCGGGCTGCGGGCTGCGCTTCGCGACACGCTGCATCGCCTCGGCATGGATGCGGCTGCCGACAGGTTGTTGGGCGGAGGCAAACGGAAGCGGCCGAACCGACGTTAGCTGATCGACGCGGCTTGTCCAAAAAACCCGATCCGTTCTGCTTCAACCGACTCTTCCAACCATGGATCTCTAATGCACCCAGAGTAACACTGCGCCCTATTTTCGCTGGAGGCTGGCCGGCCGCTTGGTTCGCACCGGAACACCGGAAGCATGGCAGTCGGCGCATTTGACGAAATGGATATTGTGGCGGCTCGCGGAAGATTTGAAGGTCGTGTCCATCCGCTCCACCTCGAGGCCGCAATTCGACAGCCGGGGATGGCAACTCGCACAGGAGGCGCGGGCATTCAGCTCATGCCCGCCGTGACAGGCTTGGCAGCTCAGGCCCTCGTGCACCCCCACGCACGTCCGATCGTCCCCGGAACCCGCCTGGAAAGTGAAATCCGGTGCATGGCATTGGTAGCAGATCCCTTGGCGTGTGTCGGGCGACACGCTCACCGGCCGGGTGCCGTCGAACATGGCCGGCAACGGCAGCAGTTCCGTGCGGAAATGCACCTGTTCGCGCCGATCATAAAACGCCGCCGGCGACGGTGGCGCCGCGGGAGGATTCGCCTCTGAGGCTATTGGAAGCAGGCCCAGCGGCGTTCCAGGACGGTGCACTTCATGGCAGGCCAGGCAGGGAATCGACGCCTCACTCGGCTGGACGGAGGCGGTGGCGAGATGCCAGGGCCCCTGGCGGGTGAGCGGCTGGACCAACTCCCGGATGCTCCGCTCAAAGTACATTCCGTGGCACAGCAGGCATTGGTCGTTCAGGAGCCGTTTGGTGTTGTGGTCGGAATTCAGGAAGATCCGCTCGTAGGTCGCGTGGTGCGGTCCAGCGGCCCAGGACGCAAATTCCTGCTGGTGGCATTTGCCGCAACGTTCGTTCATGCCCCGGCTGATGTCGCGCTGCTGGACCAACAGTCGCTCGGGCACCTGCCCGCGAAGATGCCGCCAGAGTTGGCGGACGTTGTTCAAATGGAACCCGACGTCCGTCGAGAAAATGCTGCCGTGGCATTCCTTGCACTGCACGGAACGGTGCGATGAGGCCGTCCAAAGATGATAGGCAGGCTCAAGTTCGTGACAGCGGATACAGGCTTTGCCGCCCGCGGCGGCGTAGTAGACGCTTCCCGCCGGCACGGCCAGAAGCAGCAGGGCGATCGGCACCGCAAGCACCAGCCAGATGATTCGATATTTTCGTCCGGTTGCCATGACGATTGATCAGCGGAGTCCCCCGCCCCGCCAGGTGCGCTTGATGAAATCCGAGGCGTAGTACGCGATCGCCATGATGGTCAGCACCGGATTAAAACCGCCGTTGTTCACGTGGACGCTCGCGTCGATCACGAACACGTTGTCCACGTCGTGGAGCTTGCAATGCGGATCGACCACCGAGGTCTTGGGATCGCGGCCCATGCGGCAGGTCCCGGCTTGGTGCTGTCCGGCGCTCAGCCACCGCTGCTCCTTCTGGCGCCGCAGCGTCTGGATCGCGCCCGCTTCCTTCAGCCAAAGCTCGGCCATGTCGGAGGCGTGCTTGCAGAGTTCGATGTTGTGCGGATGATCCAGGCCGGAGAGCCGCGCGACGGGAATACCCCAGTAATCGCGGACCCGGGAATCCACCTGCACGCGCGAATCGAACACCGGCATTTCCTGCGACGGGCCCATGATAACGATGCTCCGCCGGAACCACGTCCGCATGAAATCCTTGTGCGCCTTGCCCCAGCGCGGCAGGCCGGGCGGACCCATGCCGGCAAATTGGTACGGCAGGCGTTGGAATTCGTTCGCCAGCATCGCCCCGCCCACCAGGCCCTTGTTTCCATGATTGAAATCGCAAATGGCAATTTGCGCGCCCGGGCCCAGATCGTCGTAGATATCGTGGTCGAACAAGCCGAGCGCACCGCTGTAGGCGTGGCCCTGGAGATTGCGCCCCACCCAATCGAACCGGTTGCCCAGGCCCTGGGGAAAGAGCTCGTTTTTCGAATTCAGCAACAGGCGGGCGGACTCGATGGCCCCGCCGGAAACCACCACCAGGTCCGCCGTCTGGACCTGCCGACGGTTGTCTTCGTCGAAGTATTCGACCGCGCGGGCCCGGCCCTTCGCGTCCAGCAGAATGCCGGCGACGATGCTGCGCGTGCGCAGTTCACAATGTCCGGACGCGAGCGCCGTGGGGATCACCGTGTTTTGGGTGCCGCACTTGGCATTGCATTCGCAGGCGAAGCCGCAGCACCAGCGGCACCGCATACATCCCGCCCGTCCGTTGTACGGGACTGTATTGCGGAGCATCGGAATGTAGAACGGATGCCAGCCGAGGCGCTGCGCGGCGGGCATCAACAGCTGCGTCTCCACGCAATCAGGCAGGGGCGGCATGGGCAGAGGCCGGCGGCGCGGAGCCTTGAACGGATCAGCACTCTGGTCGCCGGAAACGCCGATTTCCCATTCCGCTTTCTCGTAGAACGGTTCCAGGTCGTCGTAGGCGATGGGCCAGTCCTCCAGCGTACTTCCGTCCGGCGCGCCGTAGAGGGATTTCATCCGGAAATCCTGGGCCATGTAGCGCCAGGCCATCGCCCCGTAGCTCAGCGTCCCGCCTCCGACGCAGGCTGCGTTGTTGTTATAGGACCCGTCCGCCGGCCAGACGACTTCGGCGTGCCCCTGGGCATCGACAAACACCCGCGGTTCCTTTTCCTCGTCCGGTCCATACGGAGCGCCCAACGCGGTGGTCCGCTGGTTTCTCAGGTCGTCCTTGCGCTCCTCATCGGGCGTCACCCAGCGGCCGCGTTCCAGCACGACCACATCCAGGCCCGCTTCCGCCAGTTCCTTGGCCACCACGCCGCCGCCGGCGCCCGACCCGATGACCACGGCATTGACGTGTTTGAAACTCATGGGCTTTGCGGCGCGCGGCTGGCGGTTGCAACGTTCCAGTCGGCGCTGAGCGGCCGGCGGCTGCGCACCGGCGGCGTGGGAAGGCCCAACATGCGCCAGCTGACCGCATCGCGATTGCCGCCATGACGCGGTCCGCCGTAAAAGCCCTCCAGCGTGTGTTCGACCAACCGGTTGAAGAAATCGCTGGCCGAAATCTGGCTCCAGACCGCGCCCGGGGCCTGATTCGATTCGAGTTTGCGGAGCAGTTCGTCCTGCTGCGCACTGTCCAGGTCAATGAACTCCTTGCTGAACAGGGTGAGACAGGACTCGCTCACCCCCTTGAGGCCAATCCGGTAAAGCGACTGATAGCGGCGATGATAGCCGACCAGCTTGCGGTCGATGAAGTCCACCACGCCCGCCCAGGCGGCCCCGGGATCCTTGTCCGCCGGGATGATTCGCTCGCACATGGCATTGACCGTCGCCGCCTCGGATTCGGTGAAATAACGGTGCGACGATCCCCAAAAAGAAGACGGCAACTGGATCAGAGGAGCGGCCAGCAGGGTCACCGAAGACGCGCGCAGGAAATCCCGTCGGGTCATGGGCCTGACTGAAGGCAAATTATCCATAGGGGTCCGCCTAGTTGGGGAATCAGACGAGGCAAAGGCATTGGGGGCAGAGAACCTCGTCAGCCTCGAATTCATTGATCTGCCTGCGGCATTCGTCAAGCCTGGTGGATCATGAAACACCCCACCCTCGTCTTAGGCCTGATTCTACTCACCGCCATAAGTGGGCTCGCCACCGATCCTGCCCGACCTTTCCGACTGGCCATCGTGGGCCTTGATCACGGCCATGTAGACGGCACCCTCGCCGAAACGCTCAAGCGAAGCGATGTGCGACTGGTGGGCGTCGTCGAGCCCAAGCCGGCCTTAGCTGCCCAGTATGCCCAGCGCTTTCACCTCCCCGCCTCCTTGCTGTTTTCAGATCTTGAGGAGATGCTCAAGACGGCAAAGCCCGAGGGGGTAATGGTGTTCACCTCGACCTTCGAGCACGTCCGGGTGGTTGAAACCTGCGCCAGGCACGGGGTGCATGTGATGATGGAAAAGCCGCTCGCTGTCTCCATGGAGCACGCTCGCGCCATTCAGCAGGCGGCCCGGCGCTCCTCCATTCACGTTCTCGTGAACTACGAGACCACCTGGTATCCCTCCCATGAACTCGCCTACGCTCTCGTCCGCCGGCAGGGTGCCGTCGGCGAACTCCGCAAGATCGTCGTTCGCGATGGACACCAGGGTCCCAAGGAAATCGGCTGCCCAGAGTCCTTCCTCTCCTGGCTCACCGATCCCGTGCTCAACGGCGGAGGCGCCATCATGGATTTTGGCTGTTACGGGGCCGATCTGATCACCTGGCTGATGCAGGGACAGCGCCCCCTCCGCGTCACCGCGGTCACGCAGCAACTCAAACCCGAGGTTTATCCGAAGGTGGATGACGACGCCACGATCATCCTGACCTACCCCCGCGCCCAGGGAATCATTCAAGCTTCCTGGAACTGGCCCATCGGACGGAAGGACATGGATCTCTACGGCGTCACCGGCGCGATCAAAGTCGCCGACCGCAACACGCTCCAGCTGCAAAACACCGACGGCAATGTTCATGATCTTACACCCGCTCCGCTCGATGCCAGCTACCGTGAGCCCATCGCCTATTTTATCGCGGTGGTGAGAGGCGAGATCTCCGAGCATCCCCTTTCCTCTCTCGAGACCAACCTAATCGTAACCGAGATTCTGGACGCGGCGCGACAGTCAGCCCGGACCCTTCGGAGCATCCAGCTGCCAGAAAAGCTCGAGGAGTAAGTCTCCGGAACCCTGGCGCACCAAGACTTTCGCCCCGGAATTAGGTTTCTTCTTCCGGCGGGGAGGGTCGCCGCTCAGCCTGTCCTCCATAGGCTGGGCGACGGAGGATGGGCGGACCGTTCAATTGTCCCCGATCTACTTGTTGGTTTGCGGGTCGTCCCAGACCGGCACGAACTTTGAGCGCCCATCTCCCTTGTGCGTCACGGGGCCCATTTTCAGCATTCGGTAATGGCCATAGGGAATCGTCGAAAGGCCGCCGGTCGGGCGCAGCTTGCCGGTCCATGATCTGCCCGGGTGTCCCCAGAGCCCCTCGGCGTAGACGGGCTGGCCCTGCGCGATGTCGACCAGAACCATGCCGTAGCGCTGGAGGGCAACGCAGATGATGCACTCCTCCCGCGTGAGTGGGAATTGCGAAAGGTCGAGCTTGGGGTCGAGCTGAATGACCGTTCCCTCGGGTATCCCGCCCTCGACGAAGCCGTCGGTCCAGGCCGCGGGGAACACAAACTCCTTGTAAGCGCAAAAGCGCGAGGCGGCGGCGATCTTGTGCCGGATTTCACCGGCCATAACTTCGTCGTAGAGGATCAGGCCCGCCACCGCCGGAACGCCCGCGGCCCGGCTGGGGCCGTGGAAATGGACGCTTTCGCCATCCACCACTCCGAGGTCCTCGGTCTTGAAGACCCCCGGGCCATCGGATGCGTAGACCATTCCGGTGTTGGATTGCCAGCTGCCGTCGGGATTTTTTGCAAGGGACCACATGTCCCAGACGAGCCTGCGATTCCAGTCGACCGCGGCGAAGTGGCTGTCCCCCCTCGGGTCGGGCGTGGCCTCCTTCGGGATCGGCACCAGGTCAAACCCCTTCCCGTGGCCGAATTGCTCGTGCTGGGTGTGCCAGATGCGACGCTCGTCCGGGGTGAGAGTGTGGAGCCCCACCTTCGCGAGCGGCGTGGACTCGTCAACCTCATACACGGGAATGGTCCACTGCACGCAGTTGATCAGAAAGTTCTCCTTGCTGGGTTCTGTCTCGAGAAGCTTGACCCAGCGCTCCGTGCGCGGCTCGGTCGCGGCATCGGACGCAATCGGCTGGTTCCAGAAGCTGTCATCGGAGAAGAACCGCCGCGGCGAATCCGAGGTGCGAGCAGCCGCGATCGGAACGCTGGCAGCGAGCATTCCTGAGAGAAGAATGGGGCAGACTTGGAGTTTCATGGGTGTTGTGGGTGGGTCGTAAAGCGTCCTGGCGAAATGACTGGTTGACTCATTTAAGGGCAAGCGTCGCCTCACCGGTCTGCACGTCCAAGCTCAATTTCCTCGGTTTGGGCAGCGCCAGCATCCCGTGAGATCGTAGTTTCATGGGCAAACAAGCGGTCAAGGGAGACGAGTGATGAGGAATTGACGCTGTTTGGGAGCCGTCGCGTGGGAGCGGACATTCTGCTCGGATTCCTCCCACTCGCCCAAGTGGTCCGTCGCGGCAGACAGCCTGGGATCGCCGGCCGAGGCCACCAGAATTGTCGGCTGCCCTTGCCACTCGAAATAGCAGGGATTCTCGGACAGGAGGCAGATGGGTCGACCGGCAGATTCAGCTGCGGAACGGACCCCGGCCAGGTTGCCGATCAGCCACAGCAGAACCAGATTTGGCCAGGTGGAGAATAGACCGCGCTTTTTCATGGGGTGGGATGAGGTGAGGACCGGCAGGCGATGACGGTCAAGATCAAGTATAGCGGCGCAATCGGTCTGAGGCCATATCTGAACGGGCAAAAACCTGTCCAACGGCGCATGATGGCCCGGGTCAGAATGATCGCACCAGAGGTCGGTGGCGAGCCGGTGCCAGCGGTGTCCATGATGGGATTGCCAGGAGCGCGCTGGACTGTTCAAAAGCTTGCAGTGCGCGGTTCAACATGCGCCGATCACCACGATGCCCCTCTGCCCTACCGCCAGGCTCCAGCGGAAAATCGGAACGCCGTTATTCCCGACTCGTTTCAAACCAACCACGCGTTGGGTCGCCGCCCTTGTTTTCCCGCTGGCGGTTGCGGCCCAGGCGCCGCGCTCTCTCGAGTATGACGCCGTGCAGCAGAGCCTGGCCCAAGGCTGGAATACCTGGGACGTGTATAGCGTCGGAGCGCAGGTCCTGCTCCCCGAAGGATTCACCATTCGCGTCGGACTCAAGAACAACACCGCCTTGAACGGCGACGCATTTCTGACCGACCTCCTGATCGGACGCCGGGGCCAGGGTGAAGAGGACATCGTCCCGGGGCCGCACACCTGGAACGGGAGCTACACGGAGCTCCGCCTGTCGTGGCAGAAGCACGAACTGCTGCTGCAGACTGCCCACGACGGCGTGGATCTGGTCATGTTGGCGACGCCGGTGGCGTCGAAAACCAGCCTTCCGCCCACCGTGGTCTTCTCGACTGGCGTCCTGTGGAACTCCCCCGGAGCCGCGATGAAATCCGGGGATCATATTGAATTCAACAATGGCTCCCGCAAAATCTCCGTTTACTGGACGGGACAGGAACAGCCGCGCGCCGCGCTCCCCATCGCCACGCCCTATTTCGCGGCCCTTTTTCAAACCCCGATCGGACTCAGCACTGGTCACCCAAGATCGGTTGAGCAAATCCGCGCGATCCTCCAGCGCCAGCGTCCGGCGAGCAGCAACGTCGCGCAGGCCATTGAAAGCGTCATGGGGTGGGACACGTTTTTCGATCCGTCAAAGTCGCGGGTCATCTCCCCCGTCAGCCGCCTGTGGTCGACGGGTTGGGGCGGCTACGTTCTGTTTGACTGGGACACGTTCTTCGCGGCCTCCCTGGCGGCGGTCGGCGACCGCAATCTGGCCTATGCCGACGCCATCGAGACCTTGCAGGAATCCACGCCGGCGGCCTTTGTCCCAAATTACGCCCGCGCCGGCGGCTGGAAGAGTTTTGACCGTTCTGAACCGCCGGTCGGCGCGATGACCGTTCTCGCTCTCTACCAGAAATTCCACGACGTCTGGTTTCTGCGCGACACGTTTGCACCGCTGCTCCGTTGGAACCGCTGGTGGAACGAGCACCGCGAACATGGCGGATATCTCGTTCTGGGTACCGACGCGGGAAACCGGCCGTTGAACCCCGACGACAACTCAATCGGCACTCAGCAGGGTGCGATGTACGAATCGGGCCTCGATAACAGTCCCATGTATGACGGGGCCCCGTTCCATCCCGAAACCAACCGGATTCATTTGGCCGATGTCGGCTTGATTAGCCTGTACGTCGCCGACTGCAACGCCCTGGCCGAGATCGCGGCCCGGTTGGGAAAACCGGGCGAGGAGCAGGAACTGCGTACGCGCGGTGCCCGATACGGCGCCATGCTCCAAACCCTGTGGGATGAGAAGACGGGGATGTTTCTGAACAAGAATCTGGATACGGGCGCCCTCAGCGCGCGCCTCTCGCCCACGAATTTCTATCCCCTGCTGGCCCGGACCGCCACGCCTGCGCAAGCCGCCCGCATGGTCAATGAACATCTGCTCAACCCCAAGGAGTTCTGGGGTGAATGGGTGATCCCTTCCATTGCCCGGTCCGACCCGGCATTCCGTGACCAGAACTACTGGCGCGGTCGCATTTGGGGCCCGATGAACTATTTGGTGTACCTGGGGCTGCGGAACTACGACCAGCCCTCGGCGCGCAAACAGCTCGCCCAAAAATCCCTCGCTCTGTTCAACCAAGAGTGGACGCTCAACGGGCACGTGCACGAAAACTACAACGCGATTACCGGGATGGGCGACGATGTGAGTTCGAGCGACCGATTCTACCATTGGGGAGCCCTGCTCGGCCTGATCGACCACCTCGAGAATGGCGCACGAGCAGATCAACCTGCCCCGGCAAAATGAGCCTCCGCCCAAAACCCGTTTTCGTCATGGCCTGCATCGCACTGCTGAGCGCCGCCATCATCCCCGCCGGTGCAACCTCCGGGATTTCGCCGATCGGCCCCAAGGTTTCCAACCGCCTCTCAGATGTGGTCCAGGCCTCGTCGCCCGCAGCGGTCCACCTGGACGGCTGGCTGGGAAACCGGATCGCGCTCAGTGAAAAGAACCGGCTCCTTACGATTGAAATCGAGCCGATGCTCGCCGGCTTCCGCCAGAAGCCGGGAAACCATCCCTGGATCGGCGAACATGTGGGCAAATGGATCCATGCCGCCACCCTGGCCTGGGCCAATACGGGCGACCCGGCGCTCCGGGCAAAACTCGATCTGGTCGTCAAGGAACTGATTGCCGCCCAGGAGCCCGACGGCTACCTTGGGACCTATGCGCCCGCGCAGCGATTCGGACTTTATCCCGGCGCCGACTGGGACGTGTGGTCCCACAAGTACTGCCTCATCGGCCTTCTGACCTACTACCAATACACCGGCGATGAACCGGCGCTGGCCGCCGCCCGTCGCGCCGCCGACCTGCTGCTGCGGACGTTTCCCGCGCAGAAGAGCATTCTCGCCGCCGGAACCCATGTCGGGATGGCCGCCACGAGTGTTTTGGAACCGGTTGTGCTGCTTTACCGCCTGACGGCCGATGACCGTTACCTCGCGTTCGCCCGCTATCTGGTGAAGGCGTGGGACGAGCCCGGCGGCCCCGCCATCCTCCATTCCCTGCTCACGGTCGGGCGCGTCGACCAGACGGCCAACGGGAAAGCCTATGAGCTGCTGTCGAACCTGGTCGGCCTGTGCGACCTTGCCCGGGTCACCGGCGAGCGCTCGTACATCGAAGCCTCCCTCAAGGCCTGGCAGGACATTGTGGAAAATCGCCTGTACCTCACCGGGACCTCCAGCGCAGGGGAACACTTCCAGGACGACCATGTGCTGCCGAACGACGCGGCGGCGGACCTCGGCGAGACCTGCGTCACCGTAACATGGATACAATTCAACCTGTCCCTGCTCCAGCTCACCGGCGAGGCGAAATTCGGCGACGAAATCGAGCGCTCCTATTACAACCAGCTGACCGCCGCCCAGCATCCGCGGGGCGAGGACTGGTGCTACTATACGCCGCTCGAGGGCCGCAAGCATTACGACCACGGAATCACCTGCTGCCACTCGAGCGGACCGCGGGCGCTGGCCCTCGCGCCCGAGGCCGCCTATCTGCGCGGGAGTGACGCCGGCGGAGATACGGTTTTCGTGAACACTTTGGAGGATTCCTCCGCGCGATTGGTTCTGGGTGGCGAGCCGGTTACGATTGAGCAGCGCAGCGAGTTTCCGCGCTTGGGGACAACAACTCTCACTCTGAAGTTGAAACGGCCGGCGCGTTTTGCGGTGAAGGTCCGGATTCCGCTCTGGGCAGTGCCGGCCACCCTCGCGGGCCGGGAAATCCGCGCCGCCGGATGGGCCGCGGTGCCCGCCCGGCTCTGGCGAGAGGGCGACCGCATCCCGCTGACCTTCTCGCTCCAGGCCCGCATGGTCGCCGGGGACCATGGCAATCTCGGGCGCGCCGCTCTTGCCTGGGGTCCCTTTGTCCTTGCCTACCCAGGCAGTGACAACCCGGGCTCGCCCGCGCCGCAGACCATCGGCCTGACTGACGTCCAGCCGGCAGCGGTGCTTCAAGACGGGCCGGGCGTGGCCTTCAAGGCGCGCCTCCTCGGTCCCGGCAGCGTGCCGCTTTCGGCGACGCTGGTCACCTTTGCCGACGCCGGAGCCGACGGCGGGGTCTATCGGATCTGGCTGCGCGCACCCGGCGTGTCCGTCCCGCCAGACGATTCAGTGCTGCTCGCCGGCCGGGAGAGCCGGTCGCGCGGCGGAAACCAGCCGGGCTCCATCATCGACGACGACTTTGACAGCATCGTCACGACGTCGGACGGCAAGCCCGCCATCGAGGATTGGTTTGCGGTCACCCTGCCGGCCGCGGCGCAAGCGCGGCGCTTTACGTTTGCCCACGGACAAACCTTCCCGGATGGCGGATGGTTCGACACGAGCGAGGGAAAGCCGCGCATCCAGATTCGGCGCAGCGTTGACGGAGGCTGGGAAACCATCGGCGAGTTGTCCGACTACCCTGCCACCACCTCGACCGCCGGGCCGAAGGAGTCCTGGGCCCTGCGACCCGGCCGTCAATTCACCCTGAAGTTGCCGGAAGCCGTTCAGTTCGTGGCCCTTCGCATCATCGGCAAGCCGGCGTGCGGCAACAATCCGAGCCAGGCCTACGTCTCGTGCGCGGAATTCCAGGCTTTTGCCCAATAGACCATCATGGTCTCTTCCCCGCCGCCCCCTCGAAGGAGTGCCCCCGAAAGAGCGTTTGGAAAAGGTCTCGCGGGGGCCAGTGGTAACATTGAGTATACCGTTATGAAAACCCGCAGGCCAGGACGGACCGTTTCTGGCGACCGCAAAGAACAGAAATCAGAAATTCAAAAATGAAATCGCTCAAAGACAGATGGTCACTGGTCACCGGCGCGAGCCGGGGCGTCGGCTCCCAGGTCAGCGAGGGCCTCGCGCAATTGGGATCCAACCTCGTGCTGCACAGCCGCGAACTGGCCCATACCCAAGCGCTCGCCGCCAAACTCGCTGCGCTGGGCGTCAGGGTGGTCACGGTTTCCGGAGAACTCTCCGACGAGGCCCAGGTCGACGCCATGCTCGACGCGGCGCTGCGGCAGGCGGGACGGGTCGATATTCTGTATAACAACGCCGCCATCATGACCCCTTGGCGGGAAAATCCCTGGGACACCCCGGCGGAGGACTTCCGGAAAAGTTTTGAGGTGAATGTCATCAGCCTCGCCCGCATTTGCCACCGGCTGGTGCCGCTCATGCTTGCCCGCAAATGGGGTCGCGTGATCAACCTGACCTCCGGGATCATGAACCAACCCAATCTGACCGCCTATGCGATTTCCAAGGCGGCCGTGGACAAGTTTGTCCGCGACTTTGTCCCGCTCCTCGCCGGCTCCGGTGTACAGATGAACCTGCTTGATCCCGGGTGGCTGCGCACCGATCTGGGTGGGCCCAAGGCGCCCAACGACCCGACGTCGGTGCTGCCCGGGGCCCTCGTCCCGGCGCTGCTCGACAACGGTGAAAGCGGCCGCTTCTTCCGGGCTCAGGATTATGCCGGCTTGACGCTGCCGCAGGCCCTCGAGAAGGCCTTGCTCAAATAGGTCGGCCTCTTCGTTCAACAGGTTTCGCATGAGCGCGTTCAAATCTTATATCCCGTTCTTCACGCTCCTGGCGGCGGCAGCGATCTGCCACGCCGCCGGAAAGGCGGCCACCCACAGTCTCGTCGCCTGGGATGGCGAGCAGGCGGCCATCGGCTCAGGCTGGACTCATGTCGACGCACAGGGCGAGGTCAGCCTGCGGCCGCAGAGCGCCGTCGCGCACAGTGGCAATACGGCACTGGAATTGCGCTGCAAGGGCACCGATTGGCTCGGGGCCGGATGGAACTGGGTGGCCTTCGTCAAAGGCACGGGCACCGACGTCCGGTCGATGAAGCGCCTGATCCTCTGGGTCAAGTGCTCGGGCCGGGGTGGCGACCTGCAGATCAACCTGCTCTGCGGCGGCCAGGAGTTCGACACTCCGGAACACCACACAGAAAAGGTGCACCTGCTCAGCTACTGCCCCACCCTGCTAGACGGCGCCTGGCATCGGGTCGCCATCCCGCTGGCCGATTTGCGCACGGTCGCCGGGTACGATCCGACCAAAGTGGCCGAATTGCAGATGGGCCTGCTGGCCACGCAACCGGTGGATTGCAGCTTCTTGATCGACGACATCGGGTTCGACGACGGCGCGGCCAAGGGGATCTTCCCCGGGCGGGTGGTTTGGGTCTACAACCCCAATGCGGCCAAATGGACGGGAACGGGAAACTACTGGGACGCCGCCGTCAATCCGCAGGCGGAATACGACAAGTCGTTCACGGCCGGGATCGCGGCGCTTTCCGGAGGCAAGGGCGATGCCGATTCATGGGACAAGCTGTTCCGCTGGTTCAATGAGGCCCATGGCCGCGCGGGCACCGGGTATCGCGCGGGTGACATGATCGCCATCAAGATCAACCAGAATAACTCGGCCGAACCGGGCGCCGACCATGGCAATGCGATGAACGCCAACCCGCAAACCTGCGTTGCCATCGTCGCGAGCCTGGTGAAGGCAGGCGTTCCCCAGGCAGACATCTGGATCGGCGACCCGAGCCGCGCCGTCACCGACAACATTTTCCAGGCGATCCACCGGGCATTCCCCGAAGTCAAAGTGGTCGACCATTTCGGCAATGACGGACGCGTCACCACCACCACGGTGGACGGCGCATTCCCGAATCATGACGTCAAGAACGCGGAATCGGCGTGTTTCTACCATGCCCGGTACCTCATTAACCAACCCCTGCTCAAAGGGCACGAAGGCCAGGTCATCACGTTCGGGGCGAAGAATTTTTACGGCATCTGCGGCATTCTTCCCGACTGGAGAATGAACAAAAGGCATCCTGGCGACAGCACCCTCACCGCCTTTCTGACCAACCCGAATTTCGGCGGCAAAGTCATCTTGTGGGCCATGGATGCGATGTATCCGAGTCCGGCGTTGGATGGCGCCCCGTTCAACGGCGCGGCCCTGACGCACTTTGACGGCAAACCAATGTCCAGCTTCATCCTGTCGCTCGACGGCTGCGCGGAGGAATGTGTCTCCTACGACTTCTGGAGCGCCATTTCCGGCCAGTCCGGCGGGATCGACTACGCCGACCGCGCCGCCGCAGCCGGCGCCGGTATAGCCGGCCATTGGAACAATCCCACGGCAAAACAATACGCGAAAAACCTCGATCCAAACGCGGATGGCATCGAGCTGGTCGCGATCCGCGTTGCCGAGCGAACGGCCGCGAGCACAACCCCGGCCGTCAAGCCCTATTTAGGGGTTCCCTTTCATGATTCGGCCTACCAAGGCGGACCGCAGTTGATCCCGGGGAAACTGCAGAACGAATACTACGATACGATGGATATTCCCGACGACCAAAAGGCCGCCGGAGCCGAAGAAGGGATCACCTACCACGATAGCGATAATCGCAACAGCGGCAGCGGCACCTTCAACGGCAAGGGGACCTACCTGAAGGAATTCCGCATGGCTGAGAGCCCCGATATCTCGTACACGAAATTCAACAACCCGGAGACCCCCATTGACGATAGTCCCTATAACCTCGTGAAGCCCGAACCGGACTCGTTGTACCTTGGCTGGATCGCCCCCGGAGAATGGGTGAACTACACCGTGAAGGTCGGGGCCGAGGGATTCTATTCCCTCAACATCATGTACACCTCGAAATTCGGCGGACACATTTCATTCGATAGCGATGGGGTGGATGTCAGCGGACCGCTCGCAATTCCGTCGACTTTCAATGCGGCCGACCCGGTTGAATGGCGCCAGGCCCACCATTGGAACAAGATCTTTCACATCGGGAAACTCTACCTGAAAAAGGGGCTTCAGGTCCTGACCCTTCATTTCATCGACCAGCCGGTGATGAACTTTGACTATATGGAATTCGTCCCAGCGGGAGCATCCGCCGACGCCAGGCCCTGACTCTCGAGCGCGACGGAAACGTGCAGTCGAAGACTTGACCTCAGCCCACCATCTATCGCGATCCAATGGCTCGGACAGCCTCTCGGGTTTCGCGCCCTCCACACCCAACAGCTAGACCGTCCCTCACCTACCCATCCATGTCTTCATCCATTTCCGAGCAACTGATCGCGGAGGTCATCCGCCTCTATCCGTCCTATGTCCTGGATCCCCTGGATGTTCAATGGAACCACGGGAACGCCGCGGCCGTGATCATCGAACCCGACGGCGATTTTCACGGCCATCTCTTTGGCACCGACAAGGATCTCGGGCAGAAATGCTACCAAATCGCGACGAGAAAAGTCCTGCAGGTCTGGCGAACCGGCTACCCGACGGGACGGTTTGAAGAGCTGGTCTACACGGGGAAACTCAACGAGGGTAGCTTCGGCGTTCAGCGGCCGGATCTCATCGGATGGGAAGGGGGAGTTCCGATTCTTGCGACCGATGGCCGGCTCATCGCAGCGGCGTTCTCGGGGTTCCGCGGAGTGAAGGACGTGGAGATTCTGGAACGCGCTGCCGAAGCCATCGGCCTCCACGTCAAACGCGAGTGAGCGGAACGGCGAGGTCTGTTTATGCCGCAATAATCTCCTCAAGCGCGCTGCTGATGCTCATCCGCCGCGGAGGATCCGGTGCGACATGGATTGCCGGCCCGGTCCGATCAAACCAATCTGACGAAACGGCCGGTGTTTGATTCCAGGGCCAATTCAATTATTCTAGGAAAGAGCCCAAGATCCGGCCGCCAACAACTACCTCTCCCATGTCCGCACGCACCCTTCCTTATCGTTTATTCACCGGGCTGGCCCTGGCCGGTTTGGTCGCAATCGGCGCAGGTCGGCTGCCAGGAGCCGAGGCAGCCGCCGGAGCGCCGTCTGTTCCCGCAAATGCGCCGGCCGAGCCGGATACGCTGCAATGGTTCCGTGACGCCCGCCTGGGCATCTTCATCCATTGGGGCATTTATTCGGAGGACAAAAACAGCGAATCGTGGGCCTTCCATGATGGCGCGATGTCCCATGACGAGTATTTCGCCCAGGCGAAGACTTTTACCGCCGCCAATTATCATCCCGAACAATGGGCGGCGCTCTTCAAGGAGGCCGGCGCCCGTTACGCCGTGCTGACAAGCAAACATCACGACGGCTTTGCCCTCTGGGACACGAAGCTCTCCAAGTTGAACGCCGTGGACGGATCGCCCGCTGGCCGGGATCTCGTGGGGCCTTTTTGCGAAGCGCTGCGTCAGGCAGGACTCAAGGTGGGCCTCTATTTTTCGCACCTCGATTGGTCCCATCCCGATTATGCGAGCATCTTGCCCCCGGGAGCAAAGGCGCAACGCCGGCCGGAGTATTCCAACCCATGGGGCTATCCCCAGGGGCCCGAGAATCCAGAGGCGTGGGAACGTTTCCTGGCGTTCCATCGCGGGCAACTCCGCGAGTTGGGCACCCGCTACCATCCGGATCTCTTCTGGTTTGACGGAGACTGGGAGCGCTCAGCCGAGCAATGGCGCTTCAAGGAACTCAGGGAACTTCTCAAGGCGATGAATCCCAAGGTGGTGCTGAACAGCCGCATGGGCGGCTATGGCGATTATGAGACGCCCGAGCAGTACATTCCGCTGGTAGCGCCCAAGGGACCTTGGGAGTTCTGCGTCACCATCAATGATTCGTGGGGCTATCAGCAGAAGGATCATGATTACAAGTCCGTGCGCCAGGTCGTGCGCCTGCTGGCCGAGTGCGCGAACATGGGGGGCAACATGCTTCTCGATATCGGGCCCAAGAACGACGGCAGCCTTCAGCCCGAGCAGGTGGCGGTCCTGAAGGGATTGGGACGATGGACGCACCAACAGGCCCGGGCGCTTTATGGCACCACCGCGGGGCTTCCCCCCGGGTATTTCTTTGGAACTTCGACTCTCTCCAAGGACCGCCAAACGTTGTATCTATTTTATTTCGACAAGCCCATGGGGCCGATCGCCCTGAAGGGCATTCGCAACCAGGTTCGCCAGATGAGCGTGCTGGGCGGCCCCTCTCTCACCTGGAAAGTCAATGGCGGCGCTGCCTGGGTCAAAATGCCGGGAGTGATCTGGATCGATCTGCCGGAGACCGCGGTCGATCCCGATGCCACCGTCATCAAGGTGGAACTCGAAGGGCCGCTTGATCTCGCGACCGCCCCCAAGGTCGAGCTTCCCTGAGGCGGATCCACATAGTCGGAAACCACCAATGAAGTCCTGATGATTACCCTTCGCGACCTCTGCGCCCGGTGCGTGAGGAAAGCCAGGTCGCGAAACCGGCTCCAACCTCGGGCCGCTTCGTGTCGTTTCGCCCTTCCACAGCCCGGACGCTGCATCAACGGCCAGCGGCTGCGTCGTTGAGACCGAGGGCCTCGAGATAGTACTTCGAGGGCGTGCACTGCTGAAAGTGGCAATTGGCGAGATACTGCTTGAGCGCGGCTGAAACGACCGCGTAGGCGGGCGCGGCTTTCACTTTATCCTCGAGGCTGGAGAAACTTACATCGAGGAATTTCTGGATCTTGGCAAAGTCCTCCGGCGGGGTGATCTGGAGAAGCGTGTGATTATCGTCCATCTTCTTGATCGACCAGAGGCACCATCCGATGTGGTTGTCCTCGCAAGCGCGCCGCATCTGGCCAACCCAAACTGCCTCCGTCTCCCCGAACTCCCCCAACCATACCGGTACGTTGTACTTCTTCCCGAAGGCGAGGTAATACTCAAACGACGTGTATTGATCGGTGGAATTGTACAGGTGGGTCGTGTAAGCAAGTTTCGGATCGAAGGGCGGTCCGAAGACATCGAAATTGCGGGCCCAAAATGCGCCCTCAAGGAAGATGATATGCTGCGGGTCCACTTCGCGAATGGCGGCGACCAGACGCTTGTAGAAAGGCTCGAGCCGGGCGTTGAAGCGGGCGGTGTCGCAGTATTGGTGGATCGGCTCCCCCATGAGGTCGTAGCCGAGCACGGTGGGCTCGTTCGCGTAGTGCTTCGCGATCGACACCCAAATATCGATCATCTGCCGACGGCTCTCCTCGGAATTGTCCGCAAAGAGCCAAGGCTGCAGGTATCCGTCGTCTGTCGACCAGCCGGCCTGCGTGCCGGGCGCACAGTGCATGTCGAGCACGACATAGAGCCCCGCCTCCCGGCACCAGGCAATCGCCCGGTCCAGGAGTTCGAAGCCCCGCTGCTGGCGACTACCCAGATAGTATTCGTCGGCGAACAGGCGGTAGTTAAATGGCAATCGCACCGAGTTGAGTCCGAGTTTTTTAGTGTACTGGATGTCGTCTCGGGTGATGAAACTGTCCTGGTAGTCTTTCCAAAATCTCCGCGCCTCATCGGGTCCGACCAGATTGGCGAAGAGATCGAAAAACTGGGACGGGCGATAGTCCGGCTTGATCCCCATCGGGTAAGCCTCCGGCTCGAGCCAAAAGCCAAGATTCACGCCGCGCAGCTTAAGAACTTGGCCATCGGGGGCGATGAAGTCGCGCCCCCTTACGCCAACGAAGTCACCTTGGGCTCCGCGGCCGATTGGGACAGATAACAGGAGGGCGAAGAGGACGATTGTGGAGCGGTACATTGGAAAGACGCGGTAGGGTTGAAAAGATGCCAACAGAAACCTCGGATTGAAAGGACCGACGGCGCGGATACTCTTCGCCTGATGCCTCCGAGCCACCTCGCCCATTGCCAGCTTGGCTATCGCCCCGCCTCGCCGAAAAGCCTCACGCTCGTGCCGGATCCCGTGGCCGCAACCGGGCTGCCGGAGAGAATTCCGTTCTACCTGCGGGCGTTGCTGGACCGCATCCCGCGCGATCAGGCGCCGCCGCCAGCGTGGAATACCCGCTTCTTCAACTGGCCGTTTGACCTCGCCCGCGGCGCGCTCCAGCCGGAGCGGGGGCGCATCGCATTCACGGGCGAACTCCGGCGGACGGAGACGCGCTGGGGCTTATTCTGGCAGGGCGAATTCACAACGTTCGCCCGCGAGGGCAACTGGCAGATCGAGACCGACCACGGCAGCACCTATCCGATCACGATCAAGGCGGACCTCTACGACCGCATCCAACGCGGGTATGTGCATTACTTGTCCTGCCAGCGCTCCGGTTGCGACGTGCCGGGTCTCCGCCGCGCGGAGCATCTCGACGACGGCGTCCTCGACACCACGGGACAGCAAATCGCCGCCACCGGCGGCTGGTATGATGCCGGCGACCTGCGGAAATGGCTTTTCCTGACGCTGCCCAATCTCGCCGCGCTGGCCGCGCTCGCCCGGCAGGGGCATCCCGGATTGCGGACCGCCGCGAGCCAGGAGATCCGGTGGGGCAACCGCTACTTCCACGCGATGATGGCGTCCGACGGCCAGCTGTGGGAGGACCTCGCCGGCGGCACGTTCAAGGCGGGCCTTGAGATGAAGAAGGACTGGTGGTTCGAGAATCACCCCGGCTGCAACGCCGACAACGCCGGCGGCCGCTATACCGACAACATCCCGGCCTCCGGCGACGAGCGCATCATTCGAACCACCTACAATCCGGCGGTACAGTTTCTGTTTGTGCGTACGCAATGCGTGGTGGCCGGCCTGCTCGACCCCGCCGAAGCAGCCCGATGTCGCGAGCTGGCGGCGAAAGCCTGGCGCCACGGGAGGGCCCGCGGGCACGATCGTCGCACCTTGTTCGTCGCGGAAGAACTTTGGGCCGCGCTCGAGGCCCATGCCATCGGACTCGACGGGGTTGCGACGGACGACCTCCGCGCCCTCGCGGCGGAATTGCTCGACCGACAGGATCCGGGCGGCGACGGGTTGCAGGGCTACTTCATGGAGCGCGACGGAGCGGACGCCTTCCGCTGCATTGCGCTCTCCTGTGAACCGGCGCTTGCACTCGCCCGCCTGATCGAGCTCGCGCCGGCCGGCCTCGCCGAGGTCGTCGCCCGCGCGCGAACCGCGATCATCCGCTACATCGACGGTTACCTGCTCGCGGACGCCGCCAGCAATCCCTTCGGCATTGGTCCCTATGGCGTCTACCTCCACCGACCGTCGCCGGAACTGCAGCTCTTCCGCGATGCCGGCCGCGGTCGCGGCGTGCGCACGTTTATCCATCCATTCAACCCGCAGCAGATCGTGCACGGAACGGGCGGTGTCGTCATGCACCAGGCCTCGCTCTGCGCGAAGGCCGGCCGCTTGCTGCAGCGCCCCGACTGGCTCGCGGCCGCCGAGTGCATGCTCCAGTGGACGCTCGGGCACAACCCCGAGGGGCTGTGTCTGCATACGGGTGTCGGCTACCGGCATCCGACTCCGTATTCCGCCTACGTGACGCAGATGCCGGACGCGATCTGCGTCGGCCACATCGGGCGGCCGGACGACACGCCGTATCAGGAGACGTCGCCGTTGATCGAGTGGAGCACCCAGGAGATCTGGGACATCCCGCACGCCCACCTGACCGAGGCCGTGCTGTGGCTTTGATCCTCCGTCCCGCCCGCCGGTTCTTGCCTTCACCTTCCGATGCAACCCAACGCCAAACTGCCCGCCCTGCTCGCCTGCCTTGCTCTCGCCATCCTCGGTGGCCGCGCGGCGGACGCGCCCATTGCGATGAACGCTTCCCCGCAAAACGAGATTCTCCCCCCTTCAGGTCCGGCGACGTCGCGGATCAACGGACCCGGTCCGGCCAATTTCACCGGCTTTAATCTGGGGTGGCGTTTCCACTTGGGAGATTCCCCTGGAGCCGAGCAACCCGGCTTCGACGACGGCGCCTGGCGCCGGGTGGACTTGCCGCATGACTGGAGTATCGGGGACCCGGCGGGCTCAGCCGCGGGCACGGATCCCCACGACAGGAACACGCCGGCCGGAGACAGCGTGGGCTACTTTCGCGGCGGGACCGGCTGGTACCGGAACAACTTCGAACTCTCCCCGCACGATGCCGGCAAATCCGTCGATCTCGTCTTCGACGGCGTCCAGCAGGAATCCGATGTCTGGATCAACGGCCGGCACCTGGGCTTCCAACCCCATGGGTATATTCCCTTCCACTACGATCTCACCCCCTATCTCAACGCGCCCGGACAGAAAAACCTGGTCGCCGTTCGCGCGATCAATCCGGAGCGCAACAGCCGCTGGTACCCTGGCTCCGGCATCTATCGGTCGGTCTCGTTGCGCCTCCACGATCCGCTGCACGTCCCCATCTGGGGCCTGCGCATCGACACCCTCTGGCTGGGTCCGGCCCAGGCCAACCTGCAGGTGAGGATCGAGGTGTGCAACGCGCGCCCAGCTCCGGAGCAGGTCAGCCTGATGCTCAAACTGACCGGTCCCGCCGGCGAGACGCAGGACTTCGACCTGGGCCAGCTCAACCTGAATGCAGGGAGCAGCGAGCAGGTCAGCCAGACCATCATCGTGCCGACTCCCCGGGCGTGGTCCCCGGACACGCCGGCTCTTTATCAAGCCGAAATTCAGGTGCGGCAAGGCGGCCAATTGGTGGATCGCCTTCGCCAGAGTTTTGGCATTCGCACGATTTCCGTTTCGGCCGAGCGGGGTTTCCTGCTCAACGGGCAGGCCGTGAAACTGAAGGGCGGCTGCCTGCACCATGACAACGGTCTGCTCGGGGCGGCCGCCTTTACGCCGGCAGAATACCGCCGCGTCGCGCTCATGAAACGCAACGGCTTCAACGCCATTCGCACCAGCCATAATCCGCCCTCCAGCGCCTTCCTCGACGCCTGCGATCGCCTCGGCCTGCTCGTGATCGACGAGTTTGCGGATAGCTGGGAAGTGCCAAAGAAACCCAATGGTTATACCCGCTATTTCGCCCGGCACTGGGAAAAGGACCTGCGCGCGATGCTCGCGCGCGACTTCAATCACCCCTCCGTCGTGATCTGGAGCATTGGCAACGAAATTCCGGAACGGGCCAAACCAGCGGGCCTGGAAATCGGGCGGAATCTGGTCGCCTGCGTTCGAAGCGTGGACAGCCGGCGGCCGGTGACCAACGCCATCTGCAGCTTTTGGGACAATCCGGAGTGGGACGGGCAGTGGGACCCCTCGGCCCCGGCCTTCGCGCTCCTCGATGTCGGCGGCTACAATTACGGCAAGGACCATTATGAAAGCGACCACGCCAAATTTCCTTCCCGGGTCATGGCCGGCACGGAGTCGTTTCCAAAGGAGGCCTACGAATACTGGACGCCCGTGGAAAAGCATCCCTACGTGATCGGCGACTTCGTGTGGACGGGCATGGATCACCTCGGCGAGTCCGGGATTGGGCACACCACCTACGTTGATGACGCATCCGCTGGGCCCGGGCCGCAGCCGTGGGGGCTCATGCCCTGGCCGACCTCGATCAACTGGAGCGGTGACATCGACATCACGGGAAACAAGAAACCGCAATCCTACTACCGCGACGTGGTCTGGGACCAGAGCAAGATCGAGCTCGCCGTCCATGCGCCGGTTCCGGAGGGCAAACACGAGCTCACCAGCCTCTGGGGCTGGCCGGATGAACTGCAATCCTGGAACTGGGCGGGCCGCGAGGGCCAGACGCTGCTGGTCCACGTGTATTCCAAGGCTCCCCGGGTGCGCCTCGAGCTCAACGACCGCGTGCTCGGCGAGCAGGAGATCGATCCCGAGAAAGGCATCACGGCCAGCTTCAACGTGCCCTACCAACCGGGCGTCCTGCGCGCCAGCGCGCTCGCCGGCGGCACGGTCGTCGCCACCTGCCTCCTGCGCACCAGCGGCCCAGCCGTCGCCCTCGCAGTGCTGCCCGAACTGCCCGGGCCGGCGGCCGAGCGCAGCCAGCTGATCTATGTGCCGGTCGAAATCAGGGATGCCTCGGGCGCCCTGGTGCCCGACGCCAGCCGGGCGCTCGAACTTGAGCTGACCGGTCCCGCCGAATTGCAGGCCTTTGGTTCCGCCAACCCCGAGGCGCTGGGTTCGCTGCAGGATGCGAGGACCGAGACTTTCCGCGGCCGCGCCCTGGCGATCCTTCGTCCGACGGGAGAACCAGGCACGGTGCGACTCACCGTGAAATCGCCGGGATTACCGGCCGCCCAAATCGAGATCCCTCTCTCTGCCCCGATTCCCGAAGATCAATGAGCCAACGCCCAAAACCCCCGCCTCCGTCCGTTCCATGAAGACCCCCTTTCCACCGTCGATTCTGCTGGCCGGCGTGGCCCTGATCTCCTTCGGTCAGATTCCGCACCTGACCGCACAATCGCCAACCACCCCACCGCTCCTGCTGCGAGGTGATGCCAACGGCAGCCCGGTATCCATCACGCGGGTGACTCCACTGGAAAACCTCACCGTCCTGACCCCGGCCGGAACCACCGTGGAGGTGCAGGATGGCGCTGGACAAATCTACTGCCAGGCGCCCTCCGCCGGCCACGTGAGCTTCCAGGCCGGCGGCGCCCTGGGTGAACAACACGTGCTGCTGCGCGACGCCAGTGGAGCCGAGACTGCCCGCCTGAAGTTCGTCCTCGAGGCCGAAACTTCCGTCGACGACGGCGGGCGGTTCCGGGACATGTTCAATCTCTTTCACCGGGGCATGCACATTGATTTCCCGGCGGGCGTCGGCCGCATCGATTGGAAAAACCACACCTATCATTTTTTCGAGTCCTGGGGCCTGGATCATTTCCACACGATGAAAGGCATGAAGTATTTCAGCCCGGTGGGCGCTGAATTTGTCGACCTGATGCGCGAAGCCCAACGCGAGGATGGCATGATCTGGAGCCGCGTGCTGGAGGACGACCAGGATGCCGCGTACTACAAGACCTGCTACGGCCCCTTCGGCTACGTGCGTCTCTATGGCGACCGCTATTTCGTCCGGCAGCCGACCGAGAATCACCCGGAGTACATTTACGTGAGCTCCATCTACCAGTGCTGGAAGGCGGCGGGTGACGATGCCTGGATGAAGCAGCACCTCCGCTCGGCGGCGCGCGCCCTGGACTATAGCATCAATGACCCCGCCCGCTGGAGCCGTCGTTTCCAGCTGCTGAAGCGCGTCTATACGATTGATTCCTGGGACTTCCAGGTCGACGACGCCTACACCCCCAAGATCGGCCTCACCGACACCATGCTGATCGATCCGGAGAAATCCAAGTTTGGCGTCTTCTTTGGTGACAACACCCACTACGCCGCCGCCTGCGAGGAACTCGCGGAGATGTTCGATCATGCCGGCCAGGCCGCGAGCGCCGCCAACTACCGCGCGCGGGCCCAGGAAATCCGGGCGCGCCTCGATGCGTTGTCGTGGAACGGACGGTTCTTCACGCATTTCATCGATGAGGACCCGACGGTGAAGCGGAACCTGGGAGTCGACGAGAAGACGCAGATCGCGCAAGGCAACGCCTACTCCCTCAACCGGGGCATCGGTCGCGAACACTCCGAGGCCATCATCAAGACCTACCTCGATCTGAAACAACATCTGCCGCCCGGTTCACCCGGTGAATGGTATTCGATCTACCCGCCCTTCGGCCAGGGCTTCGGCCGCCACGACGCGGAGTGGCAATACATGAACGGCGGCGTCGGCGGTCACGTGGCGGGCGAACTCGCTCGCGGGGCCTTTGAGAACGGCTACGAGTCCTACGCGCTCGACATCCTGGAACGCCTCGCTGACCTCGGATACAAGCACGGCAACAAGATCTGGTTCTGTTACACCGGCTCAATTCCGCCGCCCCCGCCCCCGCCGCGGTTCACGTCGGTGAGCCTGGCGGCTTTCGCCAATATGGACCTGGAGGACCAAGGCGGCCCCGCTTCCGCGCCGTGGATGCGGCAAAACAAGCCCGGTGACGACCTCCGCGGGCTGCCCACGGGGCCACAGGTCTTCGCGGGCATCCCGTTTGATGTCACCGACCCCGCCAAGAATCAGCGAAAAACCGTGCTCGCGATTTCCCGGCAAAAGGGTCTGGCCGCCTCGGCGGAAATCCCGGTCCATCGCGCGGCCGGATGTATTTACCTTCTGCATACTTCGTCCAAACCCACCTCGGAGCAGGTCTGCGGCAGCGTCTCCTTCCTCTACGACGACGGCTCCCGTCACCTCCAATACCTGATCATGGAGAAGCACCTGACCTACTGGTGGTTCTCCAACCTAAAAACGGATGCCGCGGGCGTCGCCTGGCACGGTCCCAGCCCGGTCGCCGACGATGTCGGACTGTCCTGGTGCGCCATCGACAATCCCCATCCGGAGAAAACGATCCGCTCGCTCTGCTTCCAGCCCCCTGACGACGACGGAATTTACGCCCTGGTCGGACTGACCCTGGCCGACCGCGCTCACTATGTGGCGCCCAACCCCGTCTCGTTTGGCGGTCCTGACGACTGGGCGGCCGCGACGGCGATGGCCGCGTTGATCGAGGGCCTGGCGGGGGTGAAAGACAGTCCGAAGACCCAGGCTTATACTCACCCGCAGCTTTCGCCGCGCTGGGACCTCGCCAAGGACGCTCCGGTCGTCAAGGCCATCGTCCGTTACGCCGCGTCGAAAGGCTATGTCGCCTACACCTATGCGTGCGATCTGACAACCCGCGAGATCCGGCTTTCGGTCACCGGCAGCGGAAACGCGATTGACTGCCACCTGTTGCTGCCCGCCGCTCCGGCCTCAACCCTGACCGTCCAGGCTGGCAGCCAGGCCATCGACCATCAATTGAGCACGATCGGCTCCTCCTACTACGTCGATTTCACTCTTGTTAGCGCTTGGCCACAAGCCCTGCGAATCCACTATTGAAGCCATTCCCGGCTCGCGGCCCACACCATGAATATGAAGTGCCTGCCCGACCTTTCGCTCGACGCGATCCTCGCCGGCGCGCCCTTTGGCGAATCCTACGCGTCGCCGCTTTCGTTCGAGCGTCATTTGACCGAGGTTCACCGGGCCCACGCCGCGGCGTATCCCGCCGAGCGCGAACTGGCGATGCTGCAGGCACAGTTCCCCGCGGTGCTGCAGCCCATCGCCGGCGACGATCTCCTCGCCGGGCGGATCTTCTATCCATTGGTCAGTTTCAGCCCTGAGCCGGGCGGCCTCGGCTATGCCTGCAGGGAGGAAGCGATCCGCCAGGTGCTGGCGGAGTGCGCCCTGGCGGCAGACGACGTGGCGGAGGTCGAGGTGATGCTCGAATACTGGCGTCCGCGGACGACGGCTGCGCGAACCCGCGCTGCCTTTCCCGCCCAGGTGGCGGCGGCGCTGCCATCGGACAACTGGTTCGGCGAGCCCGGCGCGGGCTTCCCGCTTTATCGTATCGCCGGCACCGTCCTCGACTACGCGAAGTTGCTGCGTCTGGGCCTGCCCGGGCTGCGCTCCGAGGTCCTGGCGCGTCTGGACTCGGTGCCGCCGGAGCATGAGTCGGGACCTTTCCTCCGCGGAGTCCTCGGAGCCTGCGACGTGCTCGCCGTATCGCTGCACACCTACGCCGCGCAAGCCCGCGCGCTCGCGGCCGATTGCGGCGAGGCCGGACGCGCGGCAGATCTGCACCGCATTGCCGCTGCCTGCGCCGCGGTTTGCGACCGGGCCCCGGAGACATTATTCGAGGCCTGCCAGCTCGCCTGGCTCTACGCCCTCCATTCCGGCACTTGGAACTATGGCCGGGTCGACCTGTGGCTCGGTCGTTTTCTCGCCAACGATCTCAGCGCAGGACGCACAACTGAGGATGAGGCGCTGCGCCTCTTCTGCAGTTGGTGGCGGTTGATGAAGGCTTACGATAACCAATACAACAACCGCGTCTTCATCGGCGGGCTCGGCCGGGGAACGCCCGCCGAGATCGCCGCCGCCGACCGGTTTGCCCTGCTCGCCATCGAAGCCACGCGGCGCGTCCACCTCAACCAGCCGCAGCTCTCGTTGCGTTTCCACTCCGGACAAAACCCCGCGCTGATGGACCTCGCCCTCACCGCCATCGGCGAGGGCTGCACTTTCCCGATGCTCTACAACGACGATGTGAACATGCCGGCCGTGGCGCGGGCTTTCGGCGTTTCCGAGGACGAGGCGGTGCACTACCTGCCGTTCGGTTGCGGCGAATCCACGCTGGCCGGACGCGCCGTGGCGTCACCCAACGGTGTCGTCAACCTCCCCAAGGCCCTTGAAATGGCGTTGCGCAACGGCTACGACCCCGTCGCCCGCCGCTTCGCCGGTCCGCGCACGGGCGATTCAGCCGGCTTTTCGTCATTCGAGGATCTGTGGCAAGCCTACGCTGCACAGGCCGCCCACGTGGTTGCTCCGCTCGCCGAGCACCAGCGCATCGAGTACGCCGTCGCCGGCGGCGAGGCTCCGTTTCTCTTCCTCAGCGCGCTGACCGATGACTGCCTCGGCCGCGGACAGCCCCTGCTCTCCGGTGGCGTGCGCTACCTCGCGGCGACCCTGGAAACCTACGGCAACACGAACGCCGCGGACGCGCTGCACGCCATCGACCGACTCGTCTTCCGCGAGCGCACGCTGACGCTTCCGCAAATCGTCGCCGCCTGCGACGCCGACTTCGAGGGGCCGGCGCACTCGGCGGTGCGACGCGCCCTTCTGGTGGTCCCGAAGTACGGCAACGATGACGACAGTGCCGACGCCATGGCGCGCCGGGTCCACGAGCAAATCTGTCGGCTCGCCGCCGAGCAGGCGGACCGCGTCGGACTGAAAGCCCACCTGGTGGTCATCATCAACAACTGGGCGAATGTCGTCCTGGGTTCGCACACCGGCGCGACGCCGGATGGCCGCAGGGCGCGCGAGGCCTTCGCCAACGGCAACAATCCCGCGTCGGGCGCCGACCACCACGGGGTGACGGCTTTTCTCAACTCGCTCGTCAAGCTCGACCCATGCCTCCACGCCGGCGCGGTACAGAACATGAAGTTCTCGCGCGAGCTCTTTACGCGGCACCGTCCGAAGCTGGAGGCGCTGCTCACGGGCTACTGGGCCAGTGGCGGCACGCAGGCCATGATCACGGTCGTGTCGCCCGCCGACCTCGCCGCGGCGATGGCCGAGCCGGAAAAGTGGGGGCACCTCATGGTCCGCGTGGGAGGCTTCAGCGCGCGGTTCGTCGACCTGCCCCGAGGCGCGCAGGAGGAAATCCTCCGCCGCACGTGTTATGGCTGAATGAAACTCCAAACGCCAAAGGTCCAAATCCCAAAGGAAAACCAAGTTCCCCCTAACAAACACCAAATTCCAATTTGGAGTCTGGAATTTGGAGTTTGGATTTTGGACCTTGAGATTTGGAGTTTGGGATTTGGAGTTTAGACCTTCCTCATGCCTTCTCCCACCGGCATTGTCTTCGATCTGCAGCGGGCGTCGCTGGACGACGGTCCGGGAATCCGCACGACCGTTTTCCTCAAGGGCTGTCCGCTCCATTGTACGTGGTGCCACAATCCGGAATCGCAAAAACCCGGGCCCGAGCTCGCATTCGACGCCGCCGTCTGCACGTCCTGCCAGGCTTGCGTGACAGCCTGCGCCTCGGGGGTGCACACCTTCGACGCCACCGGCCGGCACACGGTCGGGTTCGACCGGTGCATTGCCGCAGGCGCTTGCCTAACCGCCTGCCCTTCGGGCGCGCTGCGGCTCTACGGTGGCGAACAATCGGTGGAGGCGGTGATGGCCGAGGTGGTAAAGGATCGCGCGTTCTACACCGCGTCGGGCGGCGGGCTGACCATCTCCGGCGGCGAACCGACCCTCCAGATCGAGTTCTGTCTCGCGCTGCTCCAGGCGGCGAAAGCCGCCGGCATTTCCACTTGCGTCGAAACCTGTGGTTTTGCCCCGCGCGAAAGTTACGGGGCGCTCCTGCCCCTCACCGATTTGTTCCTGTTCGACTACAAGGCGACCAATCCGGAGCTACACGCTCAACTCACGGGCTCGTCCAACGCGCTTGTTCTCGCCAACCTCCGCTGGCTCCACGCCCAAGGTGCGGCCGTCCGGCTCCGTTGCCCGCTCGTCCCGGGAGTCAACGACGACGCGGATCATCTTCGGGCGGTCGCCGCGCTTAGTACGGAGCTGACCGGCCTCCACGGCGTGGAGATCCTTCCGTACCACGAAAGCGGTACCGGCAAATACGAACGCCTCGGCCGCGCGCGGCCACCCTTCGCGGCGATGGTGCCCGACAGCGCGGTTCTAGCTAGATGGCGCGAGACCCTCTCGGCTCACGGCTGCCGGCTTTCCCCTGGAACCACTGATCGCCAGCCTGACATCTCCGCTTCGCCATGAGCTCTCGCCCTATCCCTATTTCCATGCTCGCTTGCACCGCCGCCACGCCTCTCCTGACTGGTAATCCGCTCATTCCAACCGTCTATTCCGTAGGTCGCGAGCTAGCTCGCGACCTGTCCTCGTAGGCCTTGCGGAGGAGGATGCAGAAGGAAAAATCGCCTGCGAGCAGGCTTCCTACACCGATCACCCGATGACGCCAATGCCAGCGCGCCTGGCAGTCAGCGCCCTACTCTGGTCCCCTGTTTACGGCTTCTGTGCACCGAGCACCTGCTGCAGGAGTCCGTGCAACGCAGCCTGGTCGGCTCCAATGGCGATGAGATTGCAGGCCCCGTTGCGGGTTAGCAGGAGGAATTTGCCATTCCCATCGATCAGGCATTGTTCGCCCGGCTGGCCCTTGCCCGCCTTGTATTTGGAGTTCGCCGCCAGAACGGCCCAGGCGGATTCGTAGCGCGCCGCAGCCTCCTTTTCATCGGCGTGGCGCAGAATGAAGAACTGGGTGCCTTCGGTCTCCGCAGCCACGCCCTCGGCCGCCTTGAAGGGGTCGGCATCGCCGAACGGGTAAAGATTCAGCAACCCGAGGCTGCCGCGGAAATAGACGTGATGGAGGGACGCTCCGGCGAGGGTCGGCAGGCGTGACAACAATTCAGGTTTCCCGACAACCGCGGGAATCCGGGCGGCGATCGCGCGGGCAAATTCCAGGCACGACGGCATGGCTGCGACCGGATCGGAGCCGGCAGTGACCGTGAAGAAATGAGCCCCCTTGCGCACCAGCACATAATAATCGGTGAGCAAGGCTTCGTCACCGATTTGAACCGGGCTGCCCTTGGTTCGCGAGTTAAACGAGTAGATGCCGAAGGCCGCACCGGCATCCTTCATGGCGTAGATATCCACCTGCACATTACCCTTGCTGGGATGTTTGTAGCGGACGCTCGCCGCGCCCTCGACCCCATATTCCAAATAAACCTCAGCCCCGCCGTCCATCAGGTCCCAGAGCGTATCCTGGGTGAAGGTGCGGGGTTTCTCCTCCTGGCTCCAACCGGGCAAATCCGCCGCTCCGGGAAGATAGTCGGCCGGCACCGCCTTCGCCGTGAAACCTGACGCCAGGCAGGCAAGAACGGTCAAGGTGCGAAATCTGGCTGCAGAGGAACTCATGACGAAACTCGGTCGGATTCCTGCTCACTACTCGCTGCTCGATGCTCTCTACTTTAATTGCGGGATTCGCCGCATTGGGGAATCTCCCGGTTAGCCGAGCGAGGCCGTTCGCAGTTCACAGGCCGCCATGTCCATCGTTCCGATTCCATGGGCGGCGGCGGCCTTGATCACCCGGATGTCGGAGGGCTGGCGATTGTGGAGCTGGGCCCCAAAACAATCCAAGAGAACGGGGTCGGTCCCCGCGAAAACCCGGTGCTCCTTCCGAATCTCACCGGGGCCCGCCGGGCCGTTGTTGATGAGGAATTCAGTGGCGTCCACCACGCACAGGTCTGGTTTCCGCACCAGGTTGGCGTCCGCGATCGCTTGCGCCAGGAAACCGAGGTCCTCCTTGGCGCCACTCTGCGTGGAGCCCGAGTGGAAGAACCGGTTCGTGGTGCCGCTGCAGGCTCCCATAACGTTCTTGAGGCAACCGGTGAGGATCGTGCCTCCATGGTGCTTGAAGATGGGAATATTGATCAGGACATCACACTCGAAGAGGTCCTTGATCATGTCGGCTTTCTTGATGGCCAGACCCTGCGGGATCTCCTTGGTGATGTAAGGTCCTGAGGCCTCGGTAATCGACGAGACCAGGGCCTGATGTTCGGCGCCGAGCGGACTGCGCGACCAGAGGTTTGGGGCAACCCTCAGCAGGAAGAAAATCTTCTTCGCACCGGCATCGGCGGCCATCTTGGCCGTGGCGAGCACGACCTCCGTGCGCGCATAGGTGCCGGGAACCTTCAGCCAGCCGGGGACATTGGCCAGCAGGCCCACCGTTGAGCCGGGCTTCACGAAGCGACCCATGCCGCCGAGCAGGTCGACCGCTTTCAGGGTGCTGTTGAAATAGTCCGGGCCCTCCACCGAGGAAACGACCGGCAGGGAGGTGGGGCCTGGCGCAGCGAGTGCCCGGGAGAGAACAGACTGGGAGGCGAACGCCGCGGCCCCAAGGGCGGCGGCAGATTTTAGGAAGGAGCGTCGATGCATCGGGAGCGGTGGTTGGCGTGCTTTGCCTGACCTTCTTTCGCATGGTTCCGGTTCAGACGGATCGATGCAATCGGATTCCCACCTCGAAACACGCCGACTGCACGAAAGGACTCAGCCATTCAGTTCGAAGCTAATCGGGGCTCTTGACAATGTTTGTCTTCTACGACCACCCGAGCGGGTTCAAGCGCATCCTCATGGCGATGCGTTGGAAAGCCGAGCACCTGCCGGAGGCAACGCCGGCGGTACTGCCCGGACGGTGATCCTCTCGGCGCATCTGGCGGTCGCGTCCTGCCCCCCGCTCCTTTTGCAGTGGGGGCCGTACGATCCAGACTGGAATCTTGCGTCCCGGCGCCGGCTTTGACATCCTGCGATTACAGTTATGCCGACGCCCCCAGGCATCCTGACGAATAGATCGCTCTCGTCGTTCTCCAATCCACTGGACGTGTGGCGTGAGACGATCGTGACGTGGACGCTGCGCTTCGTGAGTGTCGCCGGCATTTTGTGGTTCGGGGCGGCCCTCACCGTCGCACCGGAGCTTCGCGCGAGCGTTTTCGGGGTGGTCTACCTCACTTTGTTATTCGCGGTGTGGGGCGCGACGTTGCTGCCGCGCCTGCCCCTGACGTGGCGACTGATTGTCCTCCTGGCTTTTTGCTACGGTACGGCGCTGGGGGGCTTATGCTACGCGGGGCCCGCTCCCTCCAGCGCGTTGCTTTGCATGCTCGTCATCATGCTGGCCACGTTGCAATGGGGACGGCCCGTCGGCCTGGCGGCCGTCGGGTTGCTCGCGGTGACGTGGTCGGGCGTCACCGTGGCTTGGGCGCGGGGCCTGCTGCCACCGTCGGATGGCCGCCTCTCGCTCGATCCGCACTTCGCCAACATTTGGGTCCGACAGGGCATCGCGGTCGTTTTTATCTCCGTTCTCACCGCATTGCTGGTGAACACCGCGATCGAATGGCTCACCCGCCATGCCGCCGCCGTGGAGTCGGCCGCCGCCGCGCAGCGGGTCAGCGAAGCGCGTTACCGGGAACTTTTCGAGAATTCCAGGCTTGGGATCTATCGGACAACGCCAGAGGGCCGGATCGTCACAGTGAATCCCGCGCTTCTCGCCATGCTCGGCTTCGCCACGTTTGAGGAACTGGCGGCGCGCAATTTGGAGGCGGAGGGCTTTGCCCCGCAGAATGCCCGCCGGAACTTCAAAAACCTGATGGAGCGCGACGGCGAAATCCGAGGAATGGAATCGGAGTGGCGGCGCTGCGACGGCACCGCGATCATGGTCCGCGAAAACGCCCGCACGATTCGGGATGAAGCCGGTCGCGTCACGTTTTATGACGGCACCGTGGAGGATGTCACGGAAGGCCGGCGCGCGGTGGCGGCGTTGCGGGAAAGCGAGGAGCGCTTCCGGCTCGTCGTCGAGACGATCGCCGAGGTTTTCTGGGTGAGCGACCTGAAAATGGGACGGGTGATCTACGTCAGCCCCAGTTACGAGCGCATCTGGGGCCGGGCGGGCGCCGACCTGTATCGCTCGAGCAACCAGTGGGCGGACTCGCTGCACCCGGACGATCGGGCGCGCATGGTGGAGGTGGCGCGACGCAAGCAAGGCACCGATGGCTTCGACGAGATCTACCGCATCGTCCGGCCGGATGGAGCCGTGCGCTGGATCCGCGACCGCGCTTTTCCGGTGAAGGGCCCGGACGGACGGGCCGCGCGCTGCGTCGGGATTGCGGAGGACATCACGGAGCGGAGGGACCTGGAGGAACGGTTGCTGCACAGCCAGCGCCTCGAGTCGATCGGGACGCTAGCCAGCGGGGTGGCCCATGATCTGAACAACATCCTCACGCCGCTGCTCATGGCGAGCAACATGCTGCAGGAAAAGCTGACCGATCCTGCGGACCTGGAGTTGATTTCCCTGGTCGAGACCGAGGCCCGGCGCGGAGCCGTGATCGTGAACCAGTTGCTTACCTTTGGCCGCGGGGCGGCCGGGCAACGCACTCCTGTCCAACCCCGGAAGTTGATCCAGGAATTGGTACACATGATGCGGGAGACGTTTCCGCGCAACATCAGCATTGTCGAAGAGGCAGCCACCGACCTCTGGGTGATCGAAGCCGACTCCACGCAGCTGCACCAGGTGCTCCTGAACCTCTGCCTGAATGCGCGCGATGCCATGCCGAATGGCGGCACGCTTACTTTGCGCGCGGAGAACAGGGAGATCGACGGGCCTCGTTCCTCGCAAAACCCGTGGGCAAAAGGCGGCCCCCACGTGGTGTTGATTGTCTCCGACACCGGCCACGGCATTCCGCCGGATATCATCGGCCGCATTTTTGATCCGTTCTTCACCACCAAGGACGTCGGCCAGGGCAGCGGGTTGGGTCTCTCCACTGTCCATGGCATCGTCCGGAGCTACGATGGATTCGTCACCGTGAAGAGCCAGGTGGGCCAGGGCGCCACCTTCAGGGTTTCCCTCCCGGTCGTGACGATTCAAGTTCCGGTCGCGGAAGTGAAACCGGAGGTCCGCGCCCAGCCGGGCCAGGGTGAGTTGATCCTGATCGTGGACGACGAACAGTCGGTCCTCGCCGTCACCCGGAGAATCCTGGAAAGAAAAGGGTACCGGGTCGTGGTGGCTTCCGAGGGCGAGGCGGCGCTGACGGCATTGAGAATGAAGGCGAATGAGGTGCGGCTGGTGATCACCGATATGATGATGCCGGGGTTGGACGGCGCGACGCTGGTTCCCCTGCTGCGCAACCTGGCCCCAAGCGTGAAGATCATCGGAGTGTCGGGGCTGGACCAGCACTACCGGTCCGCCCAACTGGCCGAGCTCGGGTTTTCGGAAATCCTCCTCAAGCCATACGAGCTAACGACCCTCCTCGACGCCGTCCACCGGCAGCTCCTGGCGGACAGTCAGGCGCCGGGGCCGGCCGTTGCCATGGGTCCACTCGGAACGATACTCCAGGATCGCGCCCGGCTCAACGCCGCTGATTGTGAGAGACCGCTCCTTTAGCGTGCCCAAGGAATCGCCGAGCAGATTTCTTTCGGCGGCGGATCTGGCTGGCGTTAGCTCCTTGATGGATTCTTCACCAAAGGACTTTGTCGTTCCATTATGAAGCGTGATACGGCCCCGGAGCTTCACTTTGCTGTCCGCGCTGTCGTAGAAAACCGCCACCCGTGTGACTGTGTCGATCTGTTCGGGCCGATAGAACTTGTACCGGATATACTCCCGGGTGACGCGCTCCATTGGGTATTCGTGGTCGTCAATCTCCATTTCAGGTGAATGCGGATTGAACCGGCACCATCCACGGAAAGGGTTTCCATCACTAAGAAATACAGCCCAAGTCCGATCGTATTCAAATCCATAGGCTGCAACTGATAGAATAGGATTAGAACTCTCTCGACCTCGATGAATTCGGGCGGTTGGCTTGTCGAACTGTTCCACTTCGGCCCACTCCTCTTAAAACGAGGGCGGATCATTTCCCCCTTTATCGCAATCGTCACCATGAGCAACCTGACCTCCGCCTCTGAAGTTCAAACTGCCGTCTACGGAAAACTGGACGATGGCCGTGACGTGAAGATCTTCACGCTCGCCAACTCCCAAGGCATGACCGCGAGGGTCACCGAATACGGAGCCATCCTCGTCGGAGTCGACGTGCCCGACCGCGCGGGCAAGACCGCCGATGTCACCCTCGGCTACGATACGCTCGCCGGCTGGGTGACCGGCCCCAACTGCTACCTCGGCGCGAGCGTCGGCCGTTTCGGCAACCGGATTGCTCATGGAAAGTTCATGCTCGACGGCAAGGAATATGCGCTCGCCACGAACAACTCCCCCGGCGGAATCCCGTGCCACCTGCACGGCGGCTCTAGGGGGTTCGACAAGGTCTTGTGGCACGGTGAGCCCGTTTCCAAGGCGGGCGCGTGCGGCGTCGCTTTGACGTACACCAGCAAAGACGGCGAAGAAGGCTATCCCGGCACCCTTCAGGTGAAAGTGACCTACTGGCTGACCGACGCCAACGAGCTGACCTGGGAGGCCGACGCGACCACCGACAAGCCCACGATCGTCAATCTCGTCCAACACACCTATTGGAATCTCAGCGGGGATCAGTCGAGGCCGGTCACCGATCATCGGCTGATGCTGGCGGCGGACGCTTATCTTCCGACTGACTATGGGCTCATTCCCACCGGGCAACTCGCGCCGGTCGCCAGCACACCGATGGACTTTCGTACGCCGACGGCGATCGGGACGCGAATCAACACCCATTTCGATGCGCTCAAGCTCGGCGGTGGCTACGATCATTGCTGGGTGTTGGACGGAAGCCCGGGCATCCGTCTGGCGGCTCGGGTGACGGATCCGGCAAGCGGACGGATAATGGAGATCCTGACTGATCAGCCAGGCGTCCAATTCTATTGCGGCAATTTTCTCGACGGTACGGCGAGTGGAAAAAAAGGGGTGAAGATTGGGTTCCGCACGGGGCTCTGCCTTGAGACCGAGGGTTTCCCGGACGCCCCCAATCATCCCGATTTTCCAAACGCCGTCCTCCGGCCAGGCCAGACCTATCGCCACACGATGGTCGTCCGGTTCAAGAATTGAGCGGTCGCGGCTAATCGCGAATCTTCCCCTCCAGCCGTCCGAGGAACTTCTCCGCGTACAGCACGCTTTTGCTTCGGATGGTGACCTCGGGCGGATGGCGGCGTCATCGGCGTGACAAACTCACTGTCCCCCGGCAAATCCCCGTAGGCGATAGCCGCAATCTGCGCGTCGGTGATCGTCGCGAAGGCCGCAGGTTCCGGTAGGACCGGGGTCAGGTGTCCCGTGGCGATCGCGGCACCACCGACCGCCATCCAGGAAAAGAGGGCCAGAACCACCCAAAGGTGCGCTGGCCGGCCGCCTTGGCCGCCGTTGTCCCAGCGAAAGAGCTTCGCGCCAATGCAGCCGGCAGCCGCGCCAACCAGCAGTAGCGATCCACCGCCACAGAGGATCCTGGCCAACCGGTTCCGTGGTCGCGCGGACATGCTGTCTCGGGCTTGCTCCGTTTTGCTGCGAGGTGCATGGTCTCCGGCGCAACCTTTTCTTCCCAGGGCACAGCTCCATGAAAAAACTACGCATCGGGATCATCGGCACCGGATTCATCGCGCCTTTCCATTTCAACGGCTTCAAGAAATGGCCCGACGCCGAGATCGTCGGGATGTGCACCCACTCGAACCATGACCGCTTGCGCAAGATGTGCGCCGATTGGGGCATCCGCCCTTACGATGACTTCGAGCAGCTGGCGCAGGATCCCGGCGTGGATGCGCTCATCATGGGCAGCGTCAATACGGAGCACTTTCCCCAGATCATGCGAGCTCAGGAACTCGGCAAGCCCGTGCTGGCCGAGAAGCCGGTCGTCACCTCCCTGAAGGAACTGGACGTCATTCGCGCCAGCGTCGCGCGCACCGGCGTGTCCGTCATGCCGGCGCACAACTTCATCTATCGCGGCGCCGTGTCCGAAGGGCGCATCGCCATGCGCACCGGGTTCCTCAGGCAGGTCGTGTACGCGTCGTTCTGCAGCAATCACACCATCTCGAAGGAGCATGAGACCGGCTGGCGTTCGAAGCTCGCCCTGGGGAGTGGAGGCGCCCTCATGGACAGCGGCCACCACCAGGTGTACCAATCGCTCGGCTTCATGGGCCGGCCCATCAATCTCCATGCCTTCAAGTCGCGCCTCGTGCTCACCGGCATGGAGGGCGAAGACGTCGCCCACGTTCAATTGGAGTACGCCAGTGGGGCGCTTGGGACCATCTTCCAATCCTGGAACAACAACAGCGGCGGTCCGGTCGACGGCATCCGGATAGTCGGCACGCACGGCTCCCTGCAAATCAGCGACGCGCTTTACATCAACGGCGAGAAACGGAACCCGGATACCGATTACCCGAACTCTTTTGTGCATCAGGCCCGGGCCTTCCTGGACCTGGTCCTCCACGGAAAAGCGCCCGCCTCCACGCTCGACGACGCACGCGACACCCTGGAACTCATCCTCCTCGCCTACCAGAGTTGCGAGACAGGCCGGGTGGTCTCCTGCAGCTCCGCGGGATAATCCTATCCTGGGACGGTCTTCGTGGCCTATGTCGGCACGGCGGATATCGAACTGCCGCCAGACCTGGGCGGCACGGAGCCGACCGAATGGGCCCCCGAAGTCGTCACGGGGCCAGATGGCATGCACCACCTGTACCTCGCGGTCGTTCCGGGGATCTTTGAAGACTGGGAGCACTTGCGAATGATTGGGCGCACCCCACCAGCTCGGATCTGCGCACGTGGCGCCACGGGCCCTGGAGTTTGCCCGAGTCAGAGATCGCGATGCCGGTCGCGTAACCGGTGGCGCCGCCGCTGGACCAGATCATAAAGAGCTTTCCCGACTTGGATTTATAGAGATACGGACCGTCGGTCACCCAGCCGCCATACTGGTCGGAACGTTTGACCCATGGACCGTCGTTGCCGAAGAACAAGCGCGTCGGCTCGCCAACCGTGCTGGAGAGATTGTCGGCGAGCCGGATCATTTCCACCGTGCCGTTGACGATCTACACCCACTCGTGGCAGTAGACCATGTACGGCACGCCGTCCTCAACCCAGAGGGTGCCGTCCAACGTCATCATGTCCTCGGGCAGCGTGGGTCGCGAGGCGAACGGCGCAAAGGGCCCAAGCGGCGAGGCGCCGACCAGAATCTGGGAACCACGGCGCATGCGCGGCAGCCAGTTGCGCCATTGCTCCGGGAACTTCGTCGCGGAATCGAAGGTGAGGAAGAGATAATACTTGTCGTGGAGAACGGCGGCAATTGCCACGGGGTCCTCGGGGCTGGAGACATCGGAACCGATGTCGATTGAGGTGGAGTTTGCGCGACGGTGATACCGCAACCGAGCAAGGCCAGGAAGGCGATTCCACGGAGACATTTCATGGAATTGGCGAGGCACCGTCCCCAAAATAAGCAAGGGTTCTCGCTGCGATCATGAGGCTGGAGACAAATCGAGATGGCAGCAAGCGCTTCGCCCTATAACGCGCGGCTCGGGGGGCATTTCCGAATTGCCAGTTCTCCGATGTGGCCCGGGCATCTTGCCCAGGTTCCGCACGCTCCCTCAAACCACGGGCGAGTCCGGTCTTGGGAAATCCTTGCCACGACAATGCCCCGGTATAAGTTTTGGAAATTAATCCGCAGCAAGATGAACCTACTCGTCGCACTCGCCATTGACTGGGAAGGATACCTGCCCGCCCAGAGGGTATTCTATGGAATCGGCTGCCTGGCGGCATTGGTGATCGTGGTCCTCGGACTGCTCCAGCTCATCGGAATGGAAGTCCACACGGACATTGACCATCCAGACCATGACGGCGCCAGCCTGTTCTCGGTGAAACCGATCATCGGCTTCTTCTTCGGATTCGGATGGGCCGGAGGCTACTGCCTCGGTCGAATGAGCTTTTTGCCGGCCGCGGCCCTCGCGGTCATGGCGGGAGCGCTCTTCATGCTCACCATTTGGGGCATTGTTCGCACGTTTGTGCATTTTCAGAACGATGGCAGCATGAAGCTAGACAGCGCGATCGGCAAAGACGGTGTCGTCTATACCACGATCGACCCCGCAAAAGGAGGGCTGGTCCAGGTCACCCTGAACACCGGGCTGGAGACGCTCGCGGCTGTCACCAGGGAAACGCGGCCAATTTCTACAGGAAGAACGGTAACCGTCATCAAGCTTGATGGACCGAATCTTCTCGTCGAATCGAAAAACCCATGAGCATCGATACCATCTTCGTTGGCGTTGGGATACTCTTCCTCGTCATTGTCTTCGCGACCGCCCTGGGCCGCTTCAAAATGTGCCCACCCGATAAGGTCCTTGTCGTGTTCGGCAAGACCGGGAAAGGACAGAGTTCCCAGTGCATCAACGGCGGTGCGAAATTCATCACCCCCATTTTCCAGAGTTACGGGTTCATGTCGCTCCGGCCGCTCAACATCAAGATTGAGCTGGAGGACGCCCTCTCGTCCCAGAAAATCCGCGTCAGCGTCCCGTCGAACTTCACCATCGCAATATCCAAGAAGCCGGAGCTGATGATGGCCGCAGCGAACCGGCTGCTGGGCAAGTCGGATGTCGACATCAGCCAGCTCGCGCAGGAGATCATCACCGGGCAGATGCGCATCGTCATCGCCACGATGACCATCGAGGAGATCAATTCCGACCGGGAAAAGCTGATCGGCGGAATCTCGATGGGCGTCGAACGGGAGCTGGAGAAGCTCGGGCTCGAGCTCATCAACTGCAATATCACGGACATCCAGGACAAGTCCGGCTACATCGATGCTCTGGGCAAGGAGGCGGCCGCCAAGGCGATCAATGACGCCCAAATCCGCGTCGCCCAAGAAAACCAGCGTGGAACGATCGGCCAGGCCGAGGCTGTGCGGGACCAGAAGATCAAGGTTGCCGAGGCCGAGGCGGCGCAAACAATCGGCCAAAACAAGGCCGCGATGAACATTGCCGATTCAAACGCGGAACTCGCCAAGCGCAAAGCCGAGGCAGCGAAGATCGCCACGAGTGCCGAGCTGGTGGCCACGGCCGAGGCCGCCAAGATTGGCTTCGACGCGCAGAAGACGGCTGAGGATGCCCGCGCGCTCAAGGAGGAGGCGGCCCTCAAGGCCACGGAGGTCTCCAGGGCCAACGTCGACAAGGCCAAGGCCATCGTCGCGGCCGAGGCGATCGCGTCCGTTGCCATCAAAGAGGCCGAAGGCCGGGCAACCGCCCTTACCACCACAGCCAAAGCCGAGGGTCAGGCTTCGCAGGTTCGTCTGGAGGGCGAAGCCGCCGGCCAAAAGGCGCTGCTCCTCGGGAAGGCCGAAGGCTTCAAGGAGTTGGTCAAGGCCTCAAGCGGCGAGAACGCCATCAGCCTCATCGTGGCGCAACAACTCACGGAGATCACGCGCATCACCGCAGATGCCGTCGCGAGAATCAAGATCGACAAGATCGTCGTCACCGATGCCGGATCGGGATCCGGTCCCGGGGTCGGGAAGGTCGTCGGAGACCTCTTCAAGAGCACCATACCTCTTCGCGAAATCATGGGCAGCCTCGGAATCGAGCTTCCCGGCCTCCTGGGCACAAAGGCAGACCCCAACAAGCCCTCGAATACCCCGAGCTCCAGCTAGTCCGCGATGCCTCGCTACGGGGCTTTCCCTGGAAAGAGGAAAGCCCCTTGGAATGGCAGTTTTTGTGGCCTTAGCCAGTTGACGCAGGGTCGCCGCTCGCCGGCGGACCGTTCCCTCACGGACAATTGGCCCGGCGACAAGCGCCGGCCTTACGCACCATTTGGTGCCCGGCGATCGTCGTTTGAATAGCGTAGGCGTAGGAAGCCCGCTTGCCCGTTCGACAAGCTTATAGCACCTCCATCGCCTCAGGGCCCCGAGCAGGTCGAGGGGCGGGCGATCATCGGTCGCAAGCGACCTTCCTACTGCATCGTCCCGTCCGGGGCGTAGCAGCCCGGTGGGCGATCGCCAGGCCTGGCCCCCGCCTACAAGCGCAGGAAAACCTTCCGCTGATAGAGGAAACGACCGACGGCCATGCAAAGCAGCACACTCATCATTGCCAGCACCAGTCCGCCCAGGCCGGTCCAGCGGGCGTCGAGCCAGGCCGCCACGTCGCCGCCGGCGAACCGAGCGGAGAGTCCGCCGAAATCCGTGACATTGCTGATGAGGTAAATCGTGATCGCATTGGTGCCGAGCCAGACCAAGGGCGTGGCCCAGGCGCGCACTTTCCATCCCTCGATCACGAAGTGGAACATCGCGAGCAGGACCATGCTCCAGCCTCCAGCCACCAGGACAAACGACGACGTCCAGATCTTCTTGATCACCGGAAATTGCAGGCCCCAAACCTGGCCCAGAATGATCAGCACCACTCCGGCGCCAGCCAGCAGCACCGCCTTCCGCCGTTCCGTGCGGGCCGAATCGCGCAGCAGCAAACCCGCGAAAATCCCGAGCAAACACGAGGCGATGGCCGGCAGCGTGCTTAACAACCCCTCGGGATCATGATCGCCGTCCCACTTGCGTCCGGGCAAGAAATGCTGGTCGAGCCAGTTGGTCAGATTGTGCCCTTCCGCGAAGTCACCCGCGCCGAAGCCCGGCACAGGCACAAAGGTCAGAAGCGCCCAATAGCCGACCAACAAACCCACGCAAATCGCCACGAGGTTTCGCGGCCGCACGTAGATGAAGAGAAGGCCCGCGAAGAAATAGCAGAGCGCCAGACGCTGCAGCACGCCGAGGAGCCGGACTTCGGCGATGGGCCTCGCCAATCCTCCATAATAAAACAGGCCGAGCGCGAACATCAGCAGGGCGCGACGCAACACCCGCCGGAGCGCCGCAGCGCGGCCTTCGGTCGCGATCAGCCGGTTGAGCGAAAAAGTGATCGCCACGCCAACCAGGAAGACAAACAACGGGAAGATGAGGTCGTAGAAATGGAATCCCGCCCACTCCACGTGGTCCAACTGGGTCGCAATAAGCCGGCTTCCCCTCCCCCCGTTCAAATGGGCGAAGGCACCGCCCAAGGCGTCGGCTCCCACGATCCACATCAGGTCAAACCCGCGCAAGGCGTCGAGAGAACGCAGGCGTGGCGCGGGCGCCACGGGGTTGGCAGCGGGGGAAGCAGCAGGCGCGGTGGTCATGGCAGCGACAAGGGAACCAGACGGCGCGGGTCAACTCAGGGGTTCCGCGCGACAAAAGAAATGGCGCAAACAACCGGGATTTCTGCCATCTTCTACGGCTACCGGCAAGTCAATCATCAGGGCGGCGCCGATGGCCGCTTAACTTTTCCTGCCATGTCACTGCAAAACACTCTGGCGCCCAATCGATTTGAACATGCGTCGCTCGCGGTTTTCCCTAGCAGCCTGGAGGCTTCGCGCGCCATCGCCCGCGAACTGGCCGAATTGATTCGCGTCCGCCAGCGCGAAGGTCGCGCGGCGGTGCTGGGACTGGCCACGGGGTCCACGCCGGTCAGTTTCTATGCCGAACTCGTTCGCTTGCACCGGGAGGAGAACCTGAGTCTCGCCAATGTCATCACCTTCAACCTCGACGAATACCGGGGTCTCGCGCCCGATCACCCCCAGAGTTATCAGCGCTACATGCGGGTCCATTTGTTCGATCACGTCGACATCCCGGCCGCCCAGATTCACCTGCCGGATGGATCCGTGTCCGGCGCAACTGCCGATGCCCACAGTCGCGCCTACGAGGAACAGATCCGCGCTGCGGGGGGCATTGATTTTCAGATCCTCGGCATCGGCCGCACTGGACACATCGGTTTCAACGAACCCGGCAGCGCCCGCCGATCGCGCACCCGGCTGGTGATCCTCGATCCGCTTACCCGGCGCGACGCCGCCGGAGACTTCGGCGGTCCGGAACACACCCCCCGCGCGGCGATCACGATGGGCGTCCGCACTATTCTCGAAGCGCGTCGCATCGTGCTCATGGCCTGGGGTCAGCACAAAGCTGGAATCGTGCGCGCTGCCATTGAAGGTGAAATCACCCCGCAGGTGACCGCCTCTTTCCTGCAGGAACACGACCAGGTGCAGTTTGTTCTCGATCAGGCGGCCGCCGGTGCGCTCACCCGCTACCGTACCCCCTGGAGGCTGGGCCCGCTCGAGGACCAAGGGCTCAGTTGGGACGAACCCATGACCCGCCGCGCCATTCTATGGCTGTCGCAAAAGTGCGGGAAGCCGATCCTCAAGCTGACCGACGACGACTACAACGAATCCGGTCTCCAGGATCTGTTGCAGGTTCACGGTTCGGCCTATGAAGCGAACCTGGCCGGCTTTTACCAGATGCAGCACACGATCACCGGCTGGCCGGGAGGACGCGATCCCGCGCGCACCAAGCCCGGCGACGCGCCCGTGCGCCCCCTGCGCTCGCCGTCGGCAACGGTGTTTCCCAAACGCGTGCTGGTGCTCTCGCCCCACCCGGACGACGACGTGATCTCGATGGGCGGCACGCTCTGCCGCCTGGTCGAGCACGGCCACGAGGTACATATCGCCTACCAGGTTTCCGGGGCCAACGCCGTCGCGGATGAATCGCTGTGGCGCGCGCTGCTCTTCGTCCGCGACCTGGGTCTGGTCGATGCCGATTCAGCCAGACGCCTTCAGGACCTCTGTTCGGTCTACGAGTCGGGGGGCGCCCTGCCAGCCTCCGCCGAGTTGACGCGCTGGAAAGCCCTGGTCCGGCGGCACGAAGCGATTGCGGCCGCCCGGGTCTGCGGCGTGCCCACCAGCCATCTTCACTTCCTTGATCTGCCATTCTACTACGGCACCCCGGTGCGGCGTCGGCAGCTGGGGGAAGATGATGTGGAGATTGTTCGCCGACTGTTGGACGATCTGCGGCCGCAGCTGGTTTTCGCCGCCGGTGACCTCGACGATCCCCATGGCACCCACCGGCTCTGCCTGCACGCGTTGCGCGACGCGCTGGCCCGCAGCACGGGCGAGCCGTGGTTCCGCGAGACGGAACTGTGGTTCTACCGCGGGGCCTGGGCCGAGTGGGAACTGGATGAGATCGACCTCGCCGTGCCGCTCAGCCCCCAGGAAGTGTTGCGGCGGCGGCGCGCCATCTTCCGCCACGAGACGCAGAAGGACCAGGCCCTCTTCCTCGGCGACGATCGCCGTGAGTTCTGGCAGCGAACCGAGGACCGGAGCCGGCGCCTCGCCGACGCCTACAACGCGCTGGGGCTCGCCGAATATGAAGCGATCGAGTCATTCAAACGCTATAGTCCCGAAGAATTCCTCCGCCATGGACAACTCTAGCCCGTCTCTTCTCCGGTTGCGACTGGCGGCGATGCTGGCAATCGGTTTTTGTGCTTCGATCCCGATTGCCCGGTCAACCGATTCCGCCCCACTCATGGAAAACGACCTGATGCCCGTCCCGGCGCAGCTTCGCTTTTCCCCCGGACGGTTACGCGTGACCGAGACGTTTGCTGTCGCCGTGGGCGGCCACGATGATGCGCGCCTCCAGGCTGCCATATCCCGCGCGTTGCGCCGTTGGGAGGCGCGCACAGCTCTGAAACTGGACCGCGTGGCGGTCGCAAGCGCGGCCTCCGCGACGCTGGTGATCGACAGCCGGGAAGCGGGCCACTCCATCCCGTCCATCGATGAGGATGAATCGTACACCCTCGATATCACCGCTAGTAAGGCGACGTTGCGCGCCCCAAATGTGGTCGGTGTCCTGCGCGGACTAGAGACCTTGCTGCAGTTGCTCAACCGGGACGCCGACGGCTTTTTCCTGCCGGTCGTGAGCATCCACGACCGACCCCGTTTCGCCTGGCGCGGTCTCATGATCGACGTGGCGCGGCACTGGCAGCCGATCGACGTGATCAAACGCAACCTCGACGGCATGGCGCTGGTGAAACTCAATGTGTTGCACCTCCATCTCACGGATGACCAGGGATTCCGGATCGAGAGCCGAACTCACCCCGAGCTGCAATCCAGCGGCTCGGATGGCCACTATTTCACCCAGGACCAGATCCGGGACATCATCGCCTATGCGCAGGCCCGCGGCATACGCGTGGTGCCGGAGTTTGACCTTCCCGGCCACGCCACAAGTTGGGTCGTCTCTCATCCGGAATTGGCCAGCCTGCCCGGCCCCTATGCGATCGAACGTCACTGGGGAGTCTTTAACCCGGTGCTGGATCCGACGAATGAGGCGCTCTACCGGTTGCTCGACGATTTTCTCGGCGAAATGGCACAACTGTTTCCGGATGCCTGCATCCACATCGGCGGTGACGAGAACAACGGGGTGCAGTGGAATGCCAGTCCGCGCATCCAGGCTTTCATCCGCGAACACGGTCTGAAAGACAACGCAGGACTGCACGCCTGGTTCAACCGCCGGCTGTCCGCAATCCTGGCCCGTCACGGCAAAACACTGATCGGCTGGGATGAAGTTTTGCATCCTGATCTGCCGCAACCTGCGATCATTCATTCGTGGCGGGGGCCGGAGTCACTCGCCGCCGCCGCACGCCAAGGATACCGCGGCATTCTCTCGAACGGCTATTACATCGATCTGATCCATCCGGCTTCCGAACACTACCTCAACGACCCGCTGCCCGCGACGACCACGCTCACGATCGAGGAACAGCGGCGCGTCCTCGGCGGCGAGGCGACGATGTGGTCGGAATGGGTGACGCCCGCGACCATCGATTCGCGCATCTGGCCGCGCACCGCCGCAATCGCCGAGCGCCTCTGGTCGCCCCGCGAAGTCTGTGACGTGAATGACATGTATCGCCGACTGGCGGTCGTCAGTGTCCGGCTGGAAGAGGTCGGCCTCGACGGGGAGAGGCAACACGGGTTCATGGTGCGGCACCTGGCTGGCGAGCAGGCTGCGGCCGAGGACGTGAAGGCTCTCCTGACACTTGCCGACATCATTGAGCCGGTGAAAGACTACCGGCGGGGGGGCCTCCAACCCGGGGTCGTTCAATCGGATCCACTCACGAACTTGGCGGACTGCGCGCGACCGGATAGCGCCGCGGCGCGGAGCTTCGCCGAATCGGTGAACCGGTTTCTGTTTCAGCCAGGTCAGCTCGATCGCGTTCAGGCCGCCAAGATCGTACAGCAGCTCGAGATTTGGAATGCCGCCGGCCGGAAGGTCGCCGGTCGCCCGGCAGGGACAGCTCCGGCCTTGAACGAAACGGCCAGCGTCGCGCAGGCGTTGGCCGAGATCAGCGTTGTGGGGCAGGACGCCATGCAAGCGCTCCTCTCGGGCCATGCTCCCGACGGCCGTTGGGTGATTCAGTGCCGCGCCCAGCTGCATCGGGCGACCGAGCCCGGCCCGGCCGCAGTTGAATTCCCCATCGTCCCGTCGCTCGAACTGCTGGTGGCGGCCGCCGCCGAACAAGATCAACGCAGCAGCCTCGCGCCTGAGGCATGGCGCCAACATCTCCGTGCCATCGCGTTTCCCCCCGCACCGCCCACTTCCTGATCCGCTGCCTAGTCGCGGCGAATCTGGCTGAAAACACCATCTCTGACTAAGCCGTCCCAACGCAATAAACGCCGACCTCGCTCGTGAAAAGCGCTGCCCTCAAGTGATCGGTGTAGGAAGCCTGCTGGCAGGCGATCTCCACCTCTGAATCGCGAGCGAGCTCTCCTCCTACAATTTGCATAGAAACGGCTAAGGCCCATGGACAACCCCACCGCAAAAGACGCGCCAAAGCCCGAAGCCCCCAAGAACGCCTACAATCGCTTTCTCCTGCTCGTCGCGGGTTTGGGCGGTCTGCTCTACGGCGTCGATGTCGGGATCATCGCCGGCGCCCTGCCCTATTTGGAAGCCACCTCCGGTCTGAACGCCGGGCAGCTTTCGTTTATCGTGGCCGCCGTGCTGCTCGGCAGCGTGATCTCGACCCTGTTTGCCGGCCTGCTCGCCGACTGGCTGGGGCGCAAGCCCCTCATGGTTCTCAGCGGCATTTTCTTTGTCGCCAGCATTCCGATCATCGCACTGGCCCACGGCTACGGGCCGCTGGTTCTTGGCCGACTGTTGCAGGGCATCAGCGCCGGTTTGATCGGCGTGGTCGTTCCGCTGTATCTCGCCGAATGTCTCGGCGCGGCCAACCGGGGGAAGGGTACCGGCATGTTCCAGTGGCTGCTGACCCTCGGCATCGTGGCGGCGGCGCTGATCGGCATGGTCTTCAGCATCCGGGTCAGAGCCGTGATGAAGCTCGGTGACGCGGCCCAACTCCTCGCGTTCCAGGACGCGGCATGGCGCAGCATCTTCTGGGCATCGCTGCCACCCGGCCTTCTGTTTGTGCTCGGCAGCCTGATGGTGGCGGAGTCGCCGCGCTGGCTCTTCCGTCGCGGTCGGAAGGAGGCGGCCCATGCCGCCCTGCTGCGCTCCCGCACCGCCGCCCAGGCCGACGTCGAATTACAGGAAATGGAGGTCACCATGGCCGCCGAGAAAGCCGGGACAGCAGCGGGCGGCGGAAAGATCAGGGAATCGCTGCTGCGGCGCAAGTACGTGATCCCGTTCGTTCTCGCGTGCGTCATCCTGGCCTGCAACCAGGCCACCGGAGTGAATTCGATCATTGGATACAACACCACGATCCTCCTCCAAAGCGGCCTTTCCGACGTCCAGGCCCACTGGGGCTATGTCATCCTCACATTGGTGAATTTCCTCCTGACGATCGGCGGCGTTCTGCTCGTCGACCGCAAGGGGCGGAAGTTCCTGCTGTCGCTGGGCAGTGCCGGCATCATTGTTTCACTGGTGGTGGCGGGCATGCTTTTCCGCCAGACGGAGCGATTGCGCGTCGATGCTCATGCCGCGCTTCAGGCCATGGTTCTCCCGGAGCAGAAGCTCACGCTCGCGTTTGACCAGACGACCGCAGATCATTTCGTCGCAACCGTGCGCGACCTCGATCCGGCGCTTGTGGGCCGGCCGGTGACTCTGACCGTCATCTATTCCTACGGCGGGTTTCGCGTCGCCACGAACGTTGCGCGGTCCGATGACCCGCTGGCAGCCCCGATCGAGCTCAGCCGGAAGAACTGCCTGCCCTCCACCAAGGTTGCGGCGTTCTTCTCGAATCCGTTGGCCGATCTGGACCAGGCTCGCGCCGCGCCGTTAACGATCGAGAACGCGTTGATCACGCCCGTGCCGGGCACCCGCCAGGGGTGGCTGACCGCCATTTCGATCTTTTGCTTCATGGCGTTTTTCGCCGTCGGTCCCGGCGTTTGTGTGTGGCTCGCGCTCTCCGAGTTGATGCCCACCCGGATCCGCTCCAATGGCATGAGCATCGCCTTGCTGGTCAACCAGGCAGTCTCCACGACCATCGCCGCCACGTTTCTGCCCACCGTCGGCCGGTACGGCTATTCGACCATGTTCTTCGCCTTTGCCGGCTTCACGGTGATTTACTTCATCACCGCTGCGTTCTTCCTGCCGGAGACCATGGGCAAGACCCTCGAGGAGATCGAGGAACATTTTGAGAAAATCCCGTCCAAGGCCTAAAATCATGATCAGAACTCGCTCCATCTGGCAGCTGCTTCTTTGGGCGATCTTCGTCGCCGGCCAATCGATGCTGCCGGCCCAGGCGGCCAGCGCCCCTCGCTCGCCTGATTCAATCGCCACGAAACAGGCGGCCGTCGACCTGATTAGTCGCGTCATTCCATCGCACGCTGCCGATTTCGCCGTGGAGGTAATCTCTCCTGACGACGGCCGCGATGTTTTTGAGATTGAAAGTCTCGGCGGAAAGATCGTTTTGCGGGGCAACAATGGCGTCGCCCTCGCTTCGGCCCTGAATCGCTACCTGGAAGAGTTCGGCCGCTGCGAGATCTCCTGGAACTGCGGAAATCAACTGGCGTTGCCGAAAACGCCGCCGCCCGTGGATCGGACGATCCGCGTCGTCAGCCCCTATGCGTTCCGGTACGCCTACAATTACTGCACGCACGGCTATACCATGGCGTGGTGGGACTGGCCACGCTGGGAGCGCGAGCTTGATTTCCTCGCCCTCAAAGGCGTGAACCTTGCCCTCATCATCGAGGGACACGAGCAGGTCTGGATCAATGCGCTCCAGAAGTTCGGTTACACCGATTCCGCGGTGAGAAGCTGGCTGTGCCTGCCTTCGCACCAGCCGTGGCAATATATGTCCAACATCGAGGATTACGGCGGGCCGGTGCCGCCGGCCGTCGTCGAAAAGCGCCTCGCCCTCGGCCGGAAGATCGTCGCCCGCCTGCGCGAACTCGGCATGGAACCGGTGTTGCAGGGCTACTACGGCATCGTGCCTTCCGACTTCAAAACGCGGTTTCCGGAGGCGAAGATCCATCAGCAGGGCCAGTGGGCCGGCAGCAAGCGGCCGGACATGCTCGATCCGCTCGACCCCCTATTTCCAAAGGTGGCGGCGGCGATCTATGAAGCGCAGTCCGGCCTCCTGGGGGGAGCGAGATTCCTTGCGGCCGATCCATTTCACGAAGGCGGCGATCCAACCGGCATCGATCTCGCGGCCTGCGGCCAGGCAATTTTCGGGGCGATGGCGAAAGCCCGGCCGGATGTGACCTGGGTGCTGCAGTCGTGGCAGGACAACCCGCGCCAGTCGATGCTCGACGGACTGGACAAAACCAGGCTCCTGGTGCTCGACCTCTTCTGCGAAAACAAGGAGAACTGGCGGGAGCGCGGACAATTCGGTCACACGCCGTGGCTGTGGTGCACGATCCACAATTTCGGGGGCAACGTCGGCTTGTCCGGCCGGCTGGACGCTCTGCGCGAAGCACCGGTCCGGGCGTTAGCCGAGGCCGGCCCGGGCAAAGGTCAGATGCGCGGGATCGGCGCGTTGATGGAAGGAAGTGAGACGCAGCCGCTGCTTTGGGAGATGTTCTTCGGCAACGCCTGGCGGAGCGAGGCGCCCGACGCCGCGCGCTGGCTGAGCGATTACGGTCGCCGACGGTATGGGGCGCAGGCGCCGGCGGCGGTACGCGCCCTGCAGATTCTGAGGGAAACTGTTTATGGTTCTGCGGTCGTCGATTATCCGTTGAATTCGGTCGTCTGCGCGCGACCTTCGCTCGAGCCCTATCCGAAGGCGCGCCTCTGGGGCTCGACCCAGCCGTACTACGACACCACCCGCGTGGTCGATGCCTGGAGGTTGTTGCTGGAGGCCGCGGACGCCTGTGGCGCGAGCGACGGCTATCGTTACGACCTGGCCGACGTCGGTCGACAAGTGCTAGCCGACCTGGCGGGACGCTACCACCGGGCCATCATCCAGGCCTATGCGCGCAAGGACGCCGCCGCAGTGAGCCAGTTGAGCGACCGGATGCTCGGCCTGATCCGCGATCTCGACGCCCTGCTCGCCACGCGAAGGGAATTCCTTCTCGGGGTCTGGCTGGCCGACGCCCGCAACAACGGCACGACGAAGGACGAGCAGGATCTTTGCGAACGCAACGCGCGGGAATTGCTGACGACCTGGAACCGGCAGGATGCCATCACCGACTATGCCAACCGGCAGTGGTCCGGTTTGGTCGGCACCTTCTATTATCAGCGCTGGCAACTCTGGCTCGGCGCGCTGCAATCCGCGATCGCCTCCGGCCAGGCGGTCGACGTCGCGGCGGCGCGCGCGCAGATTCGCGAGAATGATCTGGCCTGGACGCGCCGGCATGAAACCTATCCGACCAGCCCGGACGGGGAAACGATCGCGATTTCCCGCCGGCTTTTCCAAACGTACTGTGCGGACGCTTCCGACAAAACGCTGGGCGTGGTTTCAGATTAGGGCGCACCCGCAAACCGGCCGGTCAGCGCGAGGTGAGCGAAGCGCGCCGCGGAGATCCCCCCTGCTCCGTTCGAGTTCCTAGACATCACGCACTCGCCGACGGCGGCTTGTGGACCGGCAAAACGAGGACAACAGTGTGTGATTCATGAGAACGCCCCAGCCATCCAGCCCCGTTTCCCGTCGAGTGTTCCTTGGCCAGCTGGTCGTGGCCGCGGCTCTGGTATTGGCGCCGCGCCGCGGTCGCGCTCTCGAACCGCTCCCGCAGACAAAAAAGCTCGGGGTGGCGCTCGTCGGGCTTGGCGGCTATTCCACGCACCAGCTCGGGCCGGCATTGCGCGCAACCCGGCATTGTCGGCTCACCGGAGTCGTCACCGGCAGCCGGGAAAAGGGCGTCAAGTGGGCGCATAACTACGGATTCCCGGAAAGAAACGTCTTTAGCTACGACACGATGGAGCGGATGGCCGGTAATCCCGACATCGACATCGTCTATGTGGTGACGCCCAACCTCCTGCATGCCGGGCATTGCATCGCCGCGGCAAAAGCCGGCAAGCATGTCATCTGTGAAAAGCCGATGGCCACCTCGGTGGCCGATTGCGACGCCATGATTGCCGCCTGCCGCGCAGCGGGCGTTCGGCTGACCGTTGGTTACCGGCTGCACTACGAACCGCATCACGCCGAGTTTGCCCGGCTGGCGCGTGAAAAAGTCATCGGCCCGTTCCTGCGGATGAGCGGGGCCAATGGATTCGAGATGAATTCGTCGGCCACCGCGAAGACAGCGTGGCGCCTGGACAAGAGGCTGGCGGGCGGGGGCCCCTTGATGGACATGGGGGTGTACGTCATCCAGGCCGCCTGCATGGCCAAAGTGGAGGAGGCGCCGGTGGCAGTGACGGCACAGTTCGGCCCGGTGACGAGGCCCAAGGTCTTTTCGGAAGTCGAGGAATCGATCACCTGGACGATGGAATTCGCCGGCGGGGCTGTGGCGAACTGCCGGGCAACGTATGGAGAACAAGTGAGCAACTTCCGCGCGGAGGCCGATCATGGCTGGGCGCAGTTCGAAGACCCCGCATTCTACTATGCTGAGCCGATGCTGACGACGTCCCGCGGGCCGGTGAATCTTCCCAAAGTCAACCATCAGGTGGCGCAGCTCGACGGCATGGCGATGGAACTGCTGGACGGTCGGCCGTCGCTCGCGCCGGGTGAGATGGGCCGCCGGGACATCGCGATCGCCGAGGCAATCTACGCTGCCGCGAAGAGCAGCCGGCGCGTGGAGGTCCAGGCCTAGGCGGGGGTTCGCCCGCAACATCACCGGCCGGCGTAGGTCTATTCCGTTCGTATGCTCGACCTGACTTCCCGTAATCACCGAGTCAGTCTTTTTGGGACACCGATGCGAATAGACTGCTTAACGCGTGCTTTCCCTTTCCTCCGGCATGTTATCACCGTCGCTGCAATGCTGATCGGAATGGTGGCGGCCTTTGTTTCGGTTCCGGCATCGGCCGGCCCGCCCGTTGGGATCAACCTCAACTACGCGGGTGATTGGGCCCCCGGCCTGCTGTTCGCGGACGCGTTCAAGCAATCGCGAAACTGGACCACCGCTTCGGGGGCGGCTGCCCCGATCGACTCCAATGGCTGGCCGACGCAAGACGCGAACATCTACGTGTGGGCTGGACAGGCGCTCAATATGAGCGGGACCTACGCCTTGTCGTTCAGCGGGCAGGCCACCGTCAGCGGCAGCGGCGGGGCGTTTTCAAACCAAGCCTACGATCCATCAGCCAACCTCATCACTGCCACGGTGACGATGACCAATGCCGATCTGAACCTGACGTTCACGAACACCCGTCGGACATCGTCGAGCGCCACGAACACGGGCATCACCAATGCCAGGCTGATGCGGCCAACCTCGTATGGAGCGGGCACGAGCTACCCCACGTCCACCAACTTTACGACCCCGATCAAGGACTTGATCAAAAAGTTTGGGACCATCCGATTCATGGATTTTCTGGCCACGAACGGCAATGCCCAGCTCAATTGGAGCGACCGCGTTCCACCGACGTATGCTTCCGATGTGGTCGCCGCCCCCGGCTACGGCTGGGAGGGCAAAGGATGTCCTTGGGAGTATACTGCCGCGATCAGCGAGGTGAACGCGGGGGGATCCCCGCTGAACTTCGACGGCGACACCAATGACTGGAATTGGGCGGCCCGTCGCACCGCCAAGCGGACCGTCGAGATCAGCACTATTTTCCGACGGGTTTTCGGCAGTGGCGCCATGATGGCACGCGTGCGGCCGGTCTTGGAATCTCAGGAAGGTTACGTCGCGTTCTGGCTGCTCCAGCAGACGCATATGCTTGAGGACTATTATAATTGCGCCAGTCGCGTGGCGACTCCTCATCCGCCCGGTTATTATATCTATGGCGGTGGCGGTTCCGCTTACTACAATCCCGACAACAGCAGCGACGCTCTTTCGCTCTCGAACATCTGGACGAGCAGCACGTTCGCCAACGCCGCGTGGGCGCCGGTCTGGCCGATTGGGTGATGCATCTGAATACCGGAGCGAGCCGCGGGCAGGTACTGATCGGTTTCTTGGAATCGCCGGAGGCGGTTCATCTGTTCGCCCCGACGGTGCGCACGTTCCTGAGTTATTTCACCTTCCTCAACGCCACGCCCGCCCAGTCGGATCTCGACTATTGGAAAAACTACCTCGCCACGCTCGGCGGCCAGGTGCGCGCCGATCTGCTCGCCGATCCCGGGTTTGCCAATGGAGGTTAGTGCTCGGGTACTATGGGCTGCTGCGCGCCGATATCGGTGCCGGCGCGGTCCGGCAGGATTCGCAATGCCGACTGCTCTCCCTGCGGGATTCTGGTGTTGGCACCGCTTGCCTCCCCACAATGCTTGCCTCGTTTCGGGGCCCATGCCAGATTTTGGTGATTCGGCGAGGGTTTTCACCGCGTGCGGCGTAATACGGACATGAACGATCAGGATCCACACCTTTCCGGCGTGCTCCGAAGCTGGCAGCACGAGGTTCCGGATACTCCGCGCTTCAACGCCGAAGTCTGGACGCGGATCGAGGCCGCCCGCGAATCGCCACAAACTGTGACGGCGTTCTTCGGCCAGCGTCTGGGAATTCCCGCCCGATATTTCCGCTGGGCTCTGCCTTTGACCGTTAGCCTGACATTGGCGATTGCCGCGGCTGCAGGCGCCCGGGTTGGCGCCCTGCAAACGTCTCACTTCCTGAATGATCGCATGGCCGCGGCCTATGTGCGCACGATCGATCCGCTGCAGATGGCCGCGAATCATCAGCCATGAAGAAGAACGTCGCCGTCTTCCTCCTGCTCGTCCTCGCCGTGGCGGCCACCGCGTACGGTTTGACCCGCTATTTGAGTTCGCAAAAAACGGAGGACCAATGGACATGGCTCCGCCGGGAATTCCGATTAAACGACGCCCAATACGTCCGCATCGTGGCGTTGCATGAGGCCTACGAGCCCATCTGCGCGGATCACTGCACCCGCATCATGGCCATGCAAAAACGCATGGCCGAACTCGAACAATCCGGCGCCAAGGCCTCGCCCGCCTATGCTTCCGCGCAGGAGGAATGGCAGGGCATTACTCGCGCGTGCAATCGGGCAACCCTGCTGCATCTGGAGAACGTCGCCAGGGAAATGGATCCCGCGGAAGGGCGTCGCTATTTGGATCTGATGGTCCCCCGCATTACCCGGCGTGACCACCGCGGGCCATCCGAGATGCAATGACGCGGGAGCACCCTGGACTGGCCCGGACATTCTCCCGACGCGCATGACGTCCGACTCCGACGAAAACCTCATGGGCGCGCTCGCCAGAGGTGATGATCTGGCACTCAACGATCTGATGAATCGGTGGCAAGCGCCGCTCCGCGGTTTTCTGTACCGCTACACCCAAAACGAGCAGGACGCCTGCGATATCGCGCAAGAGACCTTCGTCCGCATTTACCAGCAACGAGTCCGTTTCCGACCCGGTGCCCGATTCTCGACCTGGATGTTCCAGATTGCCCTCAACTTGGCGCGATCACGCGCCCGCTGGAGCAAACGTCACCCGACCGCATCGCTGGACGACGAATCCGCAGGCAGGTCGCAAACGGATTTCGCCACCGAACCCAGTCCGTCCGACTCTAGCCTGGATAGGGAAAAGGTCACCGCCGTCAGAGCAGCCATTGCCGCCCTCCCTTCGGATCTGCGCGAAGCGGTGCTCTTGGCCGAATACGCGGAAAAATCGCACGCCGAGATCGCCCTGATTGCAGGAACCACGGCGAAAGGAGTGGAGACACGCCTCTACCGCGCCCGTAAGCACCTGCGAAGATCGCTTGAAAAGTATTTCCGGTCCTGAACGCAGCCTGGTTCCTCGACGGAATTCCAGCGCTTGCAGCCGCCCGGAGGGGGTGCCGGTTTTTCGGTCGGGATGGAAGCGGGGTTCGAATCCATCGGAGCTGTCCCGAAACTGCCAGGCCCTGGAGGGCGGCGCGCTGTCGCCGCCGAATTTTCGAGCGGCGCTGACGGCGCAGCGCCCTCCACCCCTCAGGGCAACGGATTTTCCGGACAGCTTCTCTGCGGGTCGCCTATGTATACGATCCTTGGATACCGCTGCGTAAAACTCAGTGAATCGGGCGTCACTTGGACGCAGCTGGTTCAGGCGTGAATTGCACTGACGCCGTACGGTCGCCCAAGCGGCGAAGCGCCACAAACCAAACCCAGGAGAGCGCCGCCACAACCGGCATGCCGAGGAAGGCGCCGGCCAGCGCACCAGGATAGGCCTGCTGCACCGCTTCGCGCACCAATTCGAGGATCTGCATCACGCCCACCACCAACGGCAATACGGACAGGTCAAACCGCAAGACCAGGACATACGCCAGGAACAGCCCGGCACCCGACAACAGCGCGGACGCCACCCAAGGGACCAAGGTCGGGGCATCGCCCGCTTGGTTGGAAAACACCCAGACGAAAAACGCCAGGCCGCCCCAGAGCGCACGGCGCCGCGTCCAACCGGAAGTCAGCTGGTCCAATCCCCCGCACATTAATGCGAGAGTCGCGGTACCTACGATCAACTGCGAAATCGCCTGCAGCACCGGATTGATCAGCGGCCAGCCCTCCACCGCGCCGTGCAAAGACGGCCAGGGCGGATTCGCGCCAATGTTTAGGCGGGCGATTAGCGCCTCGGCGCCGGCGATCGCCGACCCTAATCCGCAGCCCAAGACAAGCGCCTGACGGCGGTCCCCGCCGCCGCACCGAAGCCAGGGCGCGGTCAAGCCCGTCAGCAGTCCCATGATGGCGGCCACGACAAGCGCTCCGATTGCGAGAAAAATGGCGAGAATGGTCCGTTGCAGCGCATAGGGCTGCGCCGTTGAGAAACCGGCAATGATCGTCGGCCAGCGGTTCACCGCCGACGCCAAGGTCGCCACCACCAGGACCAATGCCGGGCCCAACGCCATTGCGACCGCAAACCGGCCGCGGCTCCAGAAGACGATCGCCGCTCCGGCACCGAAAAGAACCGCAATGGCGATTAACACTCCCCGGACGATACTTCCGATCTGGAGCACCGACTCCCAGCGCCGCTGCGCGCGTTCCCATGCTTCCGGCACAAACACAAATCGCTGTGCGTCCGCCAGCTGATCTCCAGCCAGGTCGATCGACAGGCGGCGCTCGCCCTGCGTCAGCTGCACCCCAGCCGGATCCTTGAAGACAAAGATCCAGTCCATTCGGGCAGGGCGCTTGGTCGGCTTGGCAGAAATCTCTTTCAGACCGGCCGGATCGATCTGGAAGCGCTCGCGCAGCATCGCCAGGGCGCGGGTGCGGGCGTCGGTCTCGCTCAAGGTGGCGCCAGGTCTCGCCTCGGGTAATTGGTGGCGCACGCGCAACACGCGGCCGTCGCCGCCCACCCAGACCTGCCACTCCTCGGCCCGCTCCGCCACATCACCCTCGAAGGAGGCGAAACGCACGTACCAGCAAGGTGGCATCAGCTCCTCCCCGAGCAGCGATTGATAGGCAGCCCGGCCCGACGTCCGCCAGACGAAGCGACCGGCCATGTCCGTTCCGCTACCGATGGTGGCGAAGGTCCGCCAGCGGGGCGGAATGTTCGCCCCGTGCTGCGTCACCGCCTCGCCCGCCAGGCGCAACGCATCCGCGCGTTTCAAATTCAATGGCGGGACCACCACCGGGAAGGTCGTCGCCAGGATCCATGCGATCACGCCCGCAACCGCCGCGCCGCCCACGACCCGCGGCAGCCATGGCGCCGTCTTTGCCGGTGCGGCAACGGTCGCCTGCGCGGCCGGAGCTTCTGGCCGCGGCGGGATCTGCCAGTCTCCGTTCCAAAAGCCCGCCGGAAGCAGGCCCCATCGTCCGGTCTGCCAGCGCCTCCACAGCACAACCCAGACCGGGATCAGCCCCAGCAGCACGACCATGGTCTGGTCGACCCACACTCCCGGGGACACCGCCGCAAACAGCGGCAGTGACATCAGCACGAGGTCGTAGATGAAATGCAGCAGCATTGAGGGAAGCAGGCCATACCGCAGATAGATCCCGCCAAAGATGAACGAGGGCACAATTAGTTCAACCAGCCGGGCATAAGCCGGCTCGTTCGGGTAGTTGGCGTGCGCACTGCCGAAAACGATCGCCTGGAGAATGAAGGCTCCGGCGATCCACCAGCGGCGCCCGCCCCAGCGGCTGCCCAGCAGGGCGGCACCGGCCAGCGGCACCGCGCGGAACAGCGCCTCCTCCCAACACCCCGCCTGCATCGAGTTGGCAAACGGTGTCAGCCAAGGCAGGACGTGCGCGAGGGAGTCCGGGTTCACGATGGACTCAGCCGGCGTCCACCAACCGAAATGCCTCGTCACAACATAATAGAACAGGAGCACGTAGAGCAGACTGAACGCCGCGACGAGGTAGCCGCCCAGCGTGCGACCTAGCACTGCGGTCGAACTGCCCGCCTCCGGCGTCCACAACCGCCACAGTTGCGGGTGATGGGGAAAAGCCCGCCGCGAGAGCCCCTCAGCCGCGGCGAACGAAACAAAAAGCAGGGCTCCAAGCCCGAGAGCGCTCGCCAGCAACGTAGCCAGTTGCCGGGCGATGAATCCCTGGCTGGACAACGCGGTGTCATAGCGCATCCAGCCCAGCGGCCAGGCGTTGAGCCCGTCGAGCAGCTGCAGGCCCGCAATCACCGCGGCCGCGATCAGCGGCTGGCGCCACAAGCCCAGTCGGCCGCGCAACAGGAAGAACAGGCCCATCCCGCAGCCCGCGCCGAGATAGAGCAAAAACATGACAAACGCCGAGCCCGTGGCGATGGCGTTGTTGGTCGATCGCATCTGCTCGAACCGGCGCGTGAACGCCTGCGGAATCTTGACGAACGCGGTCAGCTCGGTCAGCCGGTCGCCGCTCACCACCAGGCGGAGGCGGTAGCGCCCTTCACCGACTTTTCGATCCGAACGTTCATAGACGAAGGTGTGATCCGTGCGCCCGCCCGGCCTCATCTCCTGTGCCGTTTCGACCAGCACGAATTGTCCAAGTTGGATTTTCCACGGCGCGGCAGTCGCGGCGCGTTCGGCGATCCCCCGCGCCGCGTCGCTGGCAATGCTGGGTCCCGGCGCGTCCTCGCGCAGTTTCTCGACGAACCCGCAGGGCTCGCCACCGGGCTTCAACCACACGGTCGTCTGATTGACCTCACCCTCCTGGAATCGCCGAACCCTCCACGTGTACGGCGAGAAAAGGCCGTCGCGCATCATGCCGGTAAAGGCGTCGCGGCCGCCGCCCTCCAACTCGACGAACGACTGCACATCGCTGTCGACCCCGAAGGAGGCGACGTCGCGGACGGTACCCGACGGGCCCCAGTGCTGGGTGGCCGCCACTTGCCGCGCTGCCCGCAACGCGCCCGTGCGGTCAAGGCGGATGTCGAGCGACACAATCGGAAAGGCGAGCGGAAACAACCGGTACGAAAGCAGTGCGCACCCGAGCGCGGCCGCGGCCAACAGCACCCAGAATCCAGGTTTGCGAACCGATCCAATGGCGGGCATGCGCCATCATTGACCAGGCGGTCAGATTCCGGCGAGCCAGAAAATTCCCGGCCAGCCCCAACTCAATTCGCGCCCCGTCCTCCCTTCGCCATGGATGGACAGATTGCAACCCGCAGCACACTCTTATTGTTTCCAAACCAAATCTGCTCCTGGTCCAGGAATGTAAGTCTAGCCATTCTCCCCAGTCACTACCCAGAGACACGATCCCGATGAAATCCATCGCCCTTCTCGTCGCCGCCACCTTCGCCTGCGTCGGCGCCATGGCCGCCAACAACCAGCCTCCGTCAAACGACCATTACGAAGCCGGTCCCGACTCGAAGCCGCAACCAGGCGTCCCGAAAGGGAAGATGTTTTCCTTCGAGTTTGGAGACTCCAACGTGTTTCCCGGCACCAGCCGCAGCATCACCGTCTATGTGCCGGCGCAATACACCGGGGACAAACCGGCGTGCGTTTATGTGGGGCTTGACGGTCTCGATTTCGGGGTACCGGACGTGTTCGACAACCTGATCCACCAGGGTGAAATCTTTTTCCACGACCTAGCGACTCAACGCACGCGCAAGCTTGGCACGGATGGCCAAATCAGCGACGAGCCGGCGATCGCGGCCGGGAAAGCTTTCGCGTTTGCAGTGGATGGGCGCGCGGTGACGGTCGAAGGGATCGATGCGACCTGTGTGACGGTGACGAACTGCGGCAATATTTACGCAACCGAGGCGGGCGCCGGGAAAGCATGGCTCATCAAAGCCGACGGGACGAAAACACTGCTCGATGAAGGGTTGAAGCATCCGACTGGGATTGCGCTGTCGCCGGATGGATTGTGGCTGGCTGTCATGGAGAGCCGCACCCACCAGGGCTATAGCTATCGCGTGAAGCCGGACGGCACTGTCGACTTGAGGCAGCCGTACTATTGGGCGCACGTGCCCGATTGGGCCGATGACAGCGGCGCCGGCGGCATGTGCGTGGACCGAGATGGACACCCCTACGTGGCCACGCGCCTGGGCGTGCAAGTCTTCGATCGCAACGGCCGCTCCCGCGGCCTCCTGCCGCTGCCGGCGGGCGAAGCAACAAGCGTCTGCTTCGGCGGCACAAAGTTCGACACGCTTTTCGCCACGAGCGGGGGCAGGCTCTACCGACGCCACATGAAGGCCGTCGGCGCGCCCTCCTTCATCGCCCCCATCAAGCTCCCGCCGTGGGGAGCAGGCTGAAGGTTTCGCCCGGAAGACAAGAAACCCAGTCAGTTTCCTGGGTTGCCGATGCCGGACCGCCTGCGCTCTGCACACTGCGGTGAGGCCTTGCATCCAGGCCGGGCCGCAACAAGGGCTCGGCTAAGTCGGGGAGGCTCGCCCTCCACCTTTGGTTGCGAGTGTCGTCCTATTCGCGGCGGTAGCGGCCGGGCGTGGTCTGATAGGCGGCGCGAAAGAGGCGGTAGAGCTGGGCAGGATTCTCGTAACCGCAGTCGAGGGCGATCTCCGTGACCGACATCGAGGTCATGCGCAACGCATGGGTCACCCGGCGCAGGCGCGCCTCGTTGACGATTTGCGAGGGAGTCTTGCCCAGGTGACGCCGGCAGACACGGCTAACGTGCTCGTGGCAGCGCCCGGACACCGCCACGAAGCCGGACACTCCCCGCGAAAAGATCTCCGGCTCCTGCACTTGAAGCAGGGCGCTGTGCAGCCACTCGGGCAAATCCGCCGTGGTGGGCGCGTAGGCGGCGCGCCGGAGCGCACGGTTCCAGATTCCGAGCACCATCCGGTCGAGGTGCAGGAGGCTGTGCGCGCTCGCCGCTAGCTCCCGCGCCTCCTCGTTCAATTCCTCCAATTCGGCGCGGGTCAGCACCCAGTGCACCGGGCACCCATCCTTCGGATACAACAGGCGAGCTTCCTCAGGGTAGGACCGGCACAGGCGGGCGTAGGCCGACGGCGCCAGCGAGAGATTAGTAAAGGCGAAGACACCACGTCTGCGCCAAGGCAACAGTTGGTGGGCATCGCGGGCGCGCAGCAAGTAAAGCGTTCCCGTCTGAAGACACTCCCGGGCGCTGTTGAGGCCGTGTTCGCATTCGCCCCGAGTGATCCAAAATATCTCTGGATAGTCATGCGTGTGGTAGCCCGGCAGGCGATTGCGCGCCCACTCCACTGTCGTGAGGTGGTAATGGGGACCTTGCATCGTGCGCTCGGAAAAACGCAGCCGGTTGAGTTGGGACATAGATGAAAGGCCGGCCCGATAGTCAAATTATGCGATAAATATGTCAATCTAGACGTGGAAAGGTTTCGATTATGCGAGTAGCATCGGACACCATGAAACTCCTCTTCGTCGGCGGAACCGGCAACATCAGCGCCGCATGCGTGCGACTCGCCCTCACCCAGGGACACGAGGTCTTCATGCTCAATCGCGGCAACCGCGACCTTGGCGCCCATGGCATCCATGGCGCAACTACGCTGACCGCCAACATTCAAGAAGATTCCTCCGTCCAGGCCGCCCTCGGCGCCCGCACCTTCGATGTCGTCGCCGACTTCGTCGCCTACCAGCCCGCTGATGTGGAGCGTGACCTGCGCCTCTTTTCCGGCCGCTGCGCCCAATATTTCTTTATCAGCTCCGCCTCGGCCTACGAGAAGCCGCTGCGCCACCCTTTCGTCACCGAGGCGCACCCGCTAAAGAACCCCTTCTGGCAATACTCCCGCGACAAGATCGCATGCGAGGAGGTTTGCACCCGCAGCTACCGCGACCGCGACTTCCCCGCGATCATCGTCCGTCCTTCCCTCACCTACGACACCGTCTGGCCCGTCGCCATCGGCGGCTGGGACGACTTCACGCTCATCGACCGCATCCGCCGCGGTGGCGAGATGGTCGTCCACGGCGACGGCACGTCCCTCTGGACCGTCACCCACTCCGAGGACTTCGCCCGCGGTTTCAACGGTCTTTTTGGCAACACGGCCGCGATTGGCCACGCCTTCCACATTACCTCCGACGAGGTCCTTACCTGGACCCAGCTCTACACCACTCTCGCCGAAGCCGCCGGTGTCGCGCCGAGACTTGTCCACATCCCTTCCCATTTCCTGGCGGCAATCAATGACTGGGAACGCGGCAACCTTCTCGGTGACAAGGCCCACTCGTCGATCTTCGACAACTCCAAGATCAAGCGGTTCGTCCCGGGTTTCCAGGCCGTCATTCCCTTCCACGTCGGCGCCCGTCGCACCCTCGCCTGGTTCGAGGCTGACCCCTCCCGCCAGAGAATCATCCCCGGCATTAACCAGACCATGGACGGCTACATCGCCGCCTGGCGGGCCGCGCTCGCCACGCTCCCCAAGAAATAGGGCCATCCCGCTCTTCCTCTCGTTCGCGAGTCAATCGTCCCTGATGAAAACCCATTCCATCGCCCTATTCGGCTGCGGCGACTTCCTTCGCTGGCAGGCCGACTCCCTCAAGAATTCCAAGACCGTCAGGGTCGCCGCCCTCTCCGACCCCGATCAGACCCGCGCGCAAAAATACGCCAATCAGTTCGGTTGCCGCGTGGTCGCCGATCCCGATGCCATCTTCGCTGACAAGTCCATCGACCTCGTCGCCCTCTTCGTCCCGCCCTGGGTCCGCAAGGGGCTCTTCCTGAAGGCCGCCGCCGCCGGCAAGCACATCATCGCCACCAAGCCCTTCGGCTCCACCACCGCCGACTGCCAGGAGATGAGCGCTGCCGCCGCCCGCACCGGCATCAAGGCAGGCGTTATCTACAGCCGCACGGACGACCCCTTCATGGAAGCCGCCAGGGACCTTTTCTCCTCCGGCCGCCTTGGCCGCCTTGCCCTCTACAAGCAGGACTGGATCCACGCCTATCCGCAATGGAACAACTGGGCCACCGACCCGGAGAAGAATGGCGGCCCGTTCATGGACGCCATGATCCATAACCTCAATGCGGCCTGCTACCTCATGGATCGGCCGGTCGAAAAAACCACTTTCTTCTCCGATCGCCTCGCGCACCCTGATCTGAAATGTGCCGATACCGAGGCGATGTTTGTGAACTTCGCCGGCGGAGGCGTGGCCAATCTCTTCATCACCTGGGCCGCCGACCTCGCGACGCACAGCCGCGAGGGCAACGACCGTGAGCACATCGACCTCTTCTACCTGATCACCGACAAAGGCTGGCGCATCACCAAGGAATGGCGCGATGGCCGCCCGGTCATGATCGCCTCGCGCGAGGGCAAACAGGAGGTTATCCCGTGTCCGCCGATTACGCCGACGCCTTATGATGCCTTCGCTGCGCACGTGGACGGCGCCCCTTTCCCCCGGGGCTTGGCCAACCTTGCGGACGCCACCCGCGACATCTCCCTCGTTCGCCGGGTGTGATCCTAATCGCCTACTCGGTGAATTGCACTACTGCCTGCTGGATCGGGTCGCCGCCAGGCATTTCCTTGGTGATTTCGAGCGCGGGCGACACGTCGGCCTCGAACCTTCCAGTCGTGGCGTCGTAGTTGGCCGCGCTGGACACTCCACGGATCGCACAAACCCGCGGAGCGCGTGAGGCGTACCCGAAAAGACGCACGGACTTCTCGCCGGCGGCGAAGGACACGGTGGCGACCATCCCTTCCGGCTTGTCATCAAGCGCCGCGATCCGCTTGACACCGTTGGAGACATATTTGTTCGCGTCGCCGAAAAAGGCGATTCCCGACCGCCCGAGGGGAGCGATCTCGTAATAAACGGTGACGTCGGGAGCGAGTTCGAATGTGACGGGTGCCGACGCGGTCTGGTGGCTGACCGTTCTCTCGCGGACATTCAGCACGACCACGTCGCCAGCCAGGCCCAGTGCCGCCGGCGTGAACGTCCCCCCCCTGCACGATCGGTCCCGGCTATAGGCAAAAACGTAGGCCGTGCGCAACGGCCCATGGTCGGTGTACGTCGCCGCAATCATGGGGGTCTTCACCCTGGCGGTCGCGTCGCTCAAGTACATGGTGTCGATCGGAAGCAACGCGGCATCGGGCTTGACGAGCACGCCGTCGGCTCGGGCGGCGCCCAACAGGTTCTCCTTGCTCTCTTTGCCGATGGGGTCGCCCGTGCCAACCATGCCCCCGGAAAGCGTGGCGATGAGCAGATTGTCCCGTTCGGTGCTCATGAAGACATCGGCCCAAGGCCAAATCCCGATGGCGGCGGCGAGTCGAGAGGTGTAGAGGAAGGCATCCCACCGGTCCCGCATAAAACGATCATCGCTCACCCGCGCCGTTGTCAGATTGTCGTAGCGTGACCCTTGGAGGAAATAGCGCGGCGTAGGCATGCAGTATTGCAGGCTCAGGCCGCGCTCCCGGGCGGCGCGGGCCATATTGTCGGTAAAGGCTTCGCCCATTCCCGGCACCGTCGCGAAGGCCGGAGAGTGCTCGTAAATAATGTTGAGCCAGTCCTGTTCGTAGCAAACCACTCCGGCACCGGCGAGGTAGTCAATCGTCTCATTCCACCAACGTGGATCGACCGCGGCGACGCCCGATATTTGGTAACCTTGGAAATATGGGCTCGCCGGATCCAGCCAACGGTTGTGCGTGATGAGTGGAAGTCCCACTTTCTTTTCAAAGGCCGCCATCCCTTCGGGCAGCACCGCCGGATGCGCCACATAGTTGAGGACGCCACCATAGCGGTTCCACTCGCCTTCCGGCAGCAAGCGATTCTTCCCCTCGCCTTTATGGCCATCAGGATCCATCAGCGTCTTGTAATACCACCAGCTGTCGAGTTGCAGGTAGCGCAAGGGAATGCTCTGCTTCCGAAAGTGCGTCACAACCGCTTCCAGCGTGCCGGCGTATCCAAGCGCACGATCATAGTTGTAATAGTAGCAGGCTCCGTTGTCGGTCCAGTAACCGAGGCAGCGCAGGCCGAGGTCAGCATCATTGGCCGGCCGGGCGCGCCCCGCCAGTTCCGTCAGGGCCCGGCCCCAGGCTTCCCAGGTTGCATTGATGCCGTTCCCGAAAACCATCAGCGTGCGATGCGTGAACCCCGCGGGCAGCGCCGTCACGCCATCGTTCAAGCCGCAGGCGATTTCATGTTCGCCGTCCCCGATCATGCGGGCGCTCATGAAATTTGCCGCGGGGGAGATCACGACGGCGTCCGCGTGGTCGTCGAACAACAGCCAGGGTGTGCCGTTCGTTTCGAGGGTGAAGCTCGGCGGCGAAAACACCTGATCCCGGTAACTGAAGCGGTGCAAACCGCGTGGGAACGAAGTGAACCGTGGCAACAGGGCCGGGAGCCGCTCCCCGGCCCTTTGGCGGACGACCGTAAACAGCACCGCCGGTCGCGCATCATAGAGGCGGATGCTCCCGGAGAGCAGCCGCGCCGGCATCCACTGGAACTCCACCTCCTGGAACGTTCCCAGCCGGTCCGATCCGCGGCTGACCGCCACTCCCTCGGCCGGTCCTCCCAGGTCGCCGACAAAATTCCATCGAGGCTTGGTCACCCAGAAGGTGTAGTGACCAGTCGCCGCATCCAGTTCCATGGTGACGCCGGCCGCAGATTCGACGCGCGATGGACCGACCGCCGCCGCGAGCACGGCGCAGCCGAACATGAGCGGGGCCAGCAACCAGACTTTGAGTTTCATTTGGACTGCAGACACCTCGCAAAAGGTGCGCTGGGCAGGTTGGCGAATTTCATGCAGAAACTAGATGCAAAGTGTGGTTCAGGAGTATCAACAATTCGTCCGCCGTGTACGGCTTGGTCAAGAACGCCTGCACCCGGGCCTTTTCTTCCGGCGGGAACGAAACGCCTTCCATATTGCCGCTGGTAACAATGACTGGCACGGACGGATTGATGCGGCGCAGTTCGCGAATGAATGACGGTCCGTCGAGGACCGGCATCAGCAGATCGGTAATCACCACTGCGATCGTCTGGTCGTGCTCGGCGTAACAAGCGAGTGCTTCGCGCCCGTCGGCTGCTTCCACGACCTGGTAGTTGCGTTTTTCGAGGATCCTTCGCGCCATCCCACGGACGGCCACCTCGTCCTCGACGAACAGGATCGTTTCGCCTGCTCCGGACGGCACGGCCACGGCGTCGGGGTCGGCCGGGGCAACGCTCTTGGGAACGGCGGGCAGGTACACCCGGAACTGCGTCCCCACGCCGATTTGCGATGTGACCTGCACAACCCCGCCGTGGCTCGTGGCAATCCCGAGCACCGTGGATAAACCCAGGCCGGTGCCTTCCCCGACGTCCTTGGTGGTAAAGAAAGGATCGAAGATCTTCCCGACAACTTCCGGCGCAATGCCGACGCCGGTGTCCGTCACACTCAGGAGGACATGCGGTCCGGGCGTGACGCCGGGCACCTTGGCCGCAAACGCCCCGTCGAGTTGGACGTTCTCCAATTCGATGCTGAGCGTGCCGCCGGCCGGCATGGCGTCGCACGCATTCACGCACAGGTTCATCAGGATCTGATGGAATTGCGTCGGGTTGCCGAGGACCGTCCACACTTCCGGGGGATGCACTGCTCGGGCCGATATGTTCTTGGGAAACGTCTCCCGCATGATTGCGCACATGTCGCGCACAATGAGGTTCAATTGCACCGGCTCATGTCCTTTCACCCCGCCGCGGCTGAAGCTCAGGAGCTGGCTGACGATGGCAGCGCCTCGTTTGGCGCTGGACTCCATCGTGGCAAGCGTTCGGGTGGCTTCGGCTGAGTTGACCGCGTCGCGCAACATTTGGGTGCCGAAGATCACCGGCGCGAGGATGTTGTTCAGGTCATGCGCGATCCCCCCGACCAGCCGCCCGACGCTTTCCAGCCGTTGCGCGCGCAGCATCTGATCTTCCAGCGCCTTGCGTTCAGTGATATCGGTCAGCACGCCGACGAGAATCCAGGCGCACTCGGTCTCCTTGCTGATTGAAACCTGTTCATGCAGCCAAGTCACGCGCCCGCCGACTACGGCGTGAAACTCCTGGGCGTATCGGGGTTCGCCTGACAAGATCGCCCGGCAGCATTTTGCCTGCATGGCAGCCACTTCGGGCACGCCCAGCTCCTCCCAATCGAAACGAGGCGTATCGTCAGGATCGACTCCGAAGAGTTGCCGGTAGAGGCTCGAAGGGGGGATATAGAGATCCCAGTCGAACCCACCCGCGGCCCGCTGGGTAACCCGCGCCTGCCAAAGGAGGCAGTTGGCCGATGCCAGGATATGCCGGATCTGCTTCTCGCCAGTCTGGAGTGCCTCCTGCGTTTTTAGGCGCTCCGTGATGTCGCGGACGGTGACGACAATCCGGTCGACCGATCCGATTCGCGCCCGCCGCATGTTCACCTCACCCCAAAACAGGCTCCGATCCGCGCGCCGGCAGTGCCAGGGAAAGATCTGCGGTTCGCCCGCCGCGGCCTTCCGCAACCAAACGACCGCTGTCTTCCCATCGTACGGTGGAACGCCCAACGAGAAATGCTCAGCAGTCGGGGCAAGCGCTTGCTCCCGCGTGCAGCGGTACATGGCGCACATCTGGTCGTTCACGTCGACCACTTCCCCGGTTTCGACGTTGTGAATAAAGATGGCGTCATTGACCGCGTTGTAGATGGATTGGAAGAGCTCCTGGCTCGCTTTCAGTTCCGCCGTGCGAAGGCGGACTCGGCTGCGGAGCGATCGGTTCCAGGCGAAGAGAAACAGCATGAACAGCCCCGTCGCAATGGCAGCGGGCGGAATCCACCGAAGGGACATCTGGCCAAAGTTCTCGGTTCCATACCACACATTCTCGATCGCCTGGAGTTCACGCGGAGTAATCTGCGCAAAACCGTTTTCCACTTCCTGCAGCAACGCCGGGTTTCTTTTGGCCACGGCCCGATGAAATTCGCCAACAAACAGGGGCGCGGAATGCCGGAAACGGTCCTGGAGGCCGAACTTGTGCAGATAGTAAAGCGCCAGCGGATCTTCCGCGACGAAGACCGTTAGTTTCCGCGCCCAGGCCGCCTGCAGGATTCCTTCACAGTTCGGGAAGCGCAGCAGAGTCTCGACACCGTTCTTCTGAAGAAAATCGATGTCGGCGTCGCCGTCCTCCACACCGACCGGAAAGCCGCGGAGCGATTTCGCATCCGTAATCCCCGTAATCTCCCGGTCGAAAAAAATCGACACGTTGACCATCCGATAGGACTTCGAAAAGACGAGATAGTTGCTGCGTTCGTCCGTTTTAAAGATCGCATCGATAACATCGAATTCGCCGGCCCGCATTCGCTGCTGCGCTTCATCCCAATTCAAGGCGTGGAACTCAACTTTTCGGCCGGTCTTCCGCTCCCAGAGACGCCATTGGTCGACTGAGATGCCGCGAAGGACGCCGTCGCTGTCCATGAAAGCAAACGGCGGATAGTTGTTGTCCATCACCACCCGGATCGGTGGCGGTCCGTGCTGCCCTTGGACCGTAGCCCTGCCAACGGGCCCTGCCGCGAAGAGCAACGCTAGCGCGAGGCGTGAATTGAGGACCGTCTGGGACATGAAGTTTCCGAATGACTGGCGCAAACCAGTCTCTGAATTCGTTCGCGGAGACACCGTTGCGTTGGAGCGTATTCTTGGCGAGAGAATTGGGCATACCGAGTCTCGGCTCGCGTGCGACCCCAACCAAGCCGGAACCCTGGAGGAAGGTCGCTTGCCACCGATGGTCAGAGGTCGCCAGTCGTCGGTTACGAACCGCCCTGGCAGGCCCTGATCTTGCGCACAACGCCCGCCCGCACCTTTACGCAAGTAACCACGCCATAGGCATCAGTCGACGCCGCCCAGCCTTCGTCGGCGGAGTTTTCCAACTCCTGGAGCGTGCCAAGCTGCCGGGCCGGTTTGGCGTCAATGGTCAGCGAATTGCAAGCGTGGCCGTGAATCTTGAAGGTGTACCACTGCAAGGCCGGTGCATATTCACCCGTCCGGGAACCGAGAACCAACGAGGTGCCATTCGCGTCGGCCCAGGTCCGGATCTCCTGCTTGAAGAAGCTCCCTTTTTCGTAGTCATAGGTGGCGCCGTCGTCGTCGTAGTACACGAAAGTGGAAGGCGAGAAATCAGGGAAAACATCCAGCGAGACATTATTGACCGGACGCTCCCCGACGTAGTTCTGGACTTCCATCGATGGAATGATCGCTCCCTTTTTCACGAACAGCGGGATATCCAGCCAGCTCGTCGCATCAAGGGGATACCGGATCACCCGGCCGCCCTGCAAGCGGTCGCCGCGGAAATAGTCGATCCACTCACCAGCCGGGAGATAAATGTCTTTGACCGTCTGGCCCTGCTCCACGACCGGGGCCACCAGCAGGTAGTCGCCGAACATCCATGCATCGACGCAGTTGGTGAAATGCGGATCGTCGGGATAATCCCACACCAGCGGCCGCACGAGTCCAACGCCGGTCTCGTCCAACTTCCGCTCGAAGGAATACATGTACGGAATCAGGGAATACCTCAACCGGGCTGCGCGCTTGGCGGCCGCTTCGGCCCGCGGCCCATAGAGCCAGGGCTGGCGATAGGACGTGCCGTGCGTGCGGAAGATGGGAACGAAGGCGGCGAATTCCATCCACCGCGCGAAGGCCTCGTTCAATTCCTCCCCTTGGATATGGAAACTGTTGTTAAAGCCGCCCGTATCCATCCCCCATCGGGCTTGTCCGACATTGACCGAACAGAGCAGCCGCTCCCGTTGTTGCTGCATGACCCCGAAGCCGGATTCGATGTCTCCGGACCAGGTTGCGTAGGCGTAGCGTTGAGCACCGCTGAAAAAATTCCGGTTGTTGGTCCAAACCCGCACCTTGTCTTTGGCGTGGGATCGCTGGCCTTCATACATCGCCTGCGCCATGTGCATGCCCTCCCAGGTCGATCCCCAGGCATCCGCTTCATCGTTCCACCACCCCACTATCCCGGAATCGAAGGCCGGGATGGCATGTTCCCAGAACAATTGCCGGCACTCCGGAATGGAGAAATCCAGGTCGTTGGTCAGCTTGCCCGAAAAATAGTCGTTGTACGGGGCCCGTCCCTTCACCCAGAAATCATGCGCGGTGGCATACCGTCCCTGCTCGGTGGCGAGATGGATCCGGGGTTTCATGATTCCACCGAGCTTGATGCCGAACGCCTCCATCCGCTTTTTGAATACCCCGGACGGGCCGTTCGGAAAGTTCACAGGATTCCAGCGCTCTTCGCCATAATGGTCCTCCCCCCACGCCTTCCATTGGAAATCGAAGGTGTACAAATCGATCGGAATGCCCCTCGACCGATAGCCCTCCACGTTCTGGGCGCAGCGCTCCTCGTTCATGTCGGCGAACTCGCTATTGGAAAAGCCCAGCGCCCACTTCGGAAACATCGGCGGTTTCCCGGTTAGCTCGGCGACGGCCTGTTGCACAGCATAAGCCGATCCGACCACGACGTAATACGAGACGTTTCCACCGGAGAGGTCATAGAAGCGCACATCCGTGTCGCTGCGGACGTGGCAGAAGCCAGTATCGGTGTTCACGAACACTCCATACCCCCGATTGCTCCACAGGAGAGGCCCCCCGGTTTGCCCTTCGGCTCCCGCCCGGATGGGATAAGCCTGAGCACTCGGTCTCATCTCCATTTGCCCGCGGGAATCGTCCAAATACTCCCATCCTTTGATTCCGTAGAAATGCGACCCGGCGCGGGTCGTAAAGCGCACCCCTTTCTGCCAACTCTGGTAGACGCCCTCTTCATCGTGTTCTTTGATCAGAAGATTGCCGCTGGGATCGTAGACCGAGACCCGACCGGAAGCCTGGCTGACCTTGATCACCATTTTGTCGGTGCGGAGAACCAGCGGATCGGATTGAAGATCGAAGGCCACCCGCACCTCAGACCAGCTCTTCTTCCAAATGCTCGGCGTGTCGGTGGCTTTCTGCCCGTCTTTCACGACGCTCACCTTCACCAGATTCGGCTGGCAGATCTGGACTACGACCTGGTTTTCCCCGACGGAAAACGAGAGCGAATCGGCACTGGCAACGGCATTCGTCAGCAACGGCCGCACCGCCACGTTGGCGTCGGCAGCGATGGCGAGGCTCGTCGAGAGCCAGACCAGGGCGATCGGGAGATATCTGCGCATGAGCTTCATTATGGAAAAAAGCGGGACCGGACCGCCGGTTCCGCCGGCGTGCCCCTCAAGCCCGCATAGTTCCCAACGCAGCTGAGGCCGCAACCAAAAGTGGAGGGTGGAACATCCGGCCTAGCGAACCTTGCCAGCGGAGTTTTCGAGAACAACGTTGGAGAGCACGGCCGTATCGGATTTGTCCGGCAGGTGCGAGCAGAAGCCGATGCCGACGTAGAAGGGCCCGTCGACGTGCAGGTTGATGGGGAGGCCGACCTGGTGCATGGGTTCACCTTCCAGGCTGACAAAAAGCACAAAAGAGTCGCCGCGCTTCTCGATGCCAATGCGCTTCGCCGCGACGCCGATGCCACGGTCAGACCTGTCGCCACCAGGATGCCCGCGACCTTCAATGCGATACGCCTCCTTGATGCTGGCGCCCTTCGCGGGACGCTGCGCGAGGTGGATTAACCCGGCACCGTGCAGGGCGGTCATGGCTTCTTTGGAATCGTCGTCGAGGTCCTGGCGAATGACGAGAACGGCCTTGCGATCGCCGTAGCCGTTCGGGTTCGGGTAAGTGATATCGGCCGCGAGTGAAACGTCGCCCGACAGCTTCTTCCAAAGAAAGCGAAACTCGTCGCGGGTGTACCAGATGTTGTAGCCGGCGGAGTTGATCGTGTACTGCTTGGTCTTGGCGTCGTAACCGGCGCTGCCCGGCACGACCGCGCTGCCAAGGTCAGACTGGCCGTCAAAAAGGCCGATCGGCGTATCAAAACTCTGGCTGGGCCGGTGAAAGTCCACCGGTGGCGCCACCTGGACGTGCGTGGCAGAGCCCGGCTGCGCCCAGTCCGGCACCTTCGGGGTTTGCGCGCGAAGCAGATTCAGCGCGGGGCACAAGATCAGGGCTGACAGCGAGACTCGACAGGCTTGTTTCATGGTGCGGTTAAAGCTGAACGAACAGGCAGTGCGTCATGGTCCGTCATCCAAGCAGGTGCGAACGGCTCTTGCAAGGTGCGCGGGTTCGAAGGGCTTCTGCAGGAAATTGGCGCCCACCTCGCCAGGGGCCGTGTCGCCGCGATAGCCGCTCATGTAGATGACCCGCAAGCCCGGTTGTTCGCTTCGGAGTTGCGCGGCGAGCTGCGCGCCGGAAACGCCACCGGGCATGATGAGGTCGGTCAAAAGCAGGTCGAACGCGCCTGCCTGGTGCCGCCATAATTCCAGAGCGGCGACGCCGCTGGACGCCGCCTGCACGCGATAACCCTGCGCACCGAGGATCTTGCTCGCCAGCGCGCGCACGGCGGGTTCGTCCTCAACCACGAGGATGGATTCGTTTCCCCCAAGCACCCGCGCCGCTTTGGGCGCGCCGCCTGGACGGTCGACGCCTTGGGGCAGGCGTGGCAGGTGAACCCGGAACGTCGTCCCCTCGCCGGAATGGCTTTCCACCTCAATCCAACCGTGATGCTGCTCGACGATGCCGTGCACCGTCGCCAATCCCAGGCCGGTGCCTTTGCCAACTTCTTTGGTCGTAAAAAACGGCTCGAAGATGTGTGGCAAATGGTCGGGAGCAATGCCGCGGCCGGTGTCACGCAGGCTCAAGCAGATGAAGGAGCCGGGACGGCCTTCCGGGTGCTGGCGCGCCGCGGCCTCGTCGAGCGTCACATCGTCGAGTTCGATCCAAAGTTCGCCGCCGCCGGGCATGGCGTCGCGGGCGTTGACGGCGAGGTTGAGCAACACCTGCTCGATCATGCCGGAATCGCCCTCGATCCAGGCGCCGCCGGGAAGCAAACGGGTGCGCAACATGATGTCTTCGCCGATCAAGCGCTGGAGCATGCGACCGACGCTCAAGACCGCGTCGTCGAGATCGAGCGGCATCATGCGCATCGGCTGGCGGCGACTGAACGTCAGTAACTGGCGCGTCAGATTGGCGGCGCGGACCGCGGCCGCCTGAATTTCTTTCGCCGATTCCGTAATTTCGGCGTCCGCGCTGGCCAGCAATAGCCCGCAATAGCCCAGGATGACCGTCAGCAGGTTATTAAAATCGTGCGCCACACCGCCGGCCAGCTGGCCGATGGCTTCCATCTTCTGTGCCTGCCGGAAACTTTCCTCGAGCTGGAGACGCTCGGTGATGTCACCAGCGTAGCAGTGGACGGTTTTCTGACTCGCAATCGGGTAGAACGACCAGGAAAGAGTCCGTAGGCCGCTTCGCGTTTCCAGTCGCAGGCAGGGCTGGTCCTGAGCAAGGCATTCCATGACGATCTGCCGTGTATCGGGGGGAAACAGGGCCGGCAATTCAGCGACGCCGGCGGCGGCAGCCAGGGCGTGCGCCGCGGGATTGGCGTACGCGAGCATGCCATCGGCGGCGAATTCGAACACCGGATTGGGATTGAGTTCTGGAAACGCCGCGAGATGGCGCGCCCGTTCCTCAGCCGCTCGGCGTCCCGACTCGGCTTCGGCATGCTCGATCGCGAAAGAGAGGTCCATCGCCAGTTCATCAAGCAGCAGGAGTTCCTCCTCGTCGAAGAAGCCGGGCTCGCCCGAATAGAGGCTGACAGCACCGATCGTACGACCGGCAATCTTGAGTGGAAATGCCCCGCACGAGCGATAACCGAGGTGCAGGGCTGCGCCTTTCCACGGCTTCATGAACGAGTCGTTTTCGATGTCGTTGCAGATCGCGTGCTCTCCGCGGCGCAAGGCCGTGCCCGTCGGCTCGGCGACGCGCCGGCTGTCGCTCAGATCGATGTCGAGCTTCTCAATGTAGTCACCGGCCTCCCCGGCGTGGGCCACGGGATTCACCCGCGCCGCGACCGAATCCAACAGGCCGATCCATGCCATGCGAAAACCGCCCTTTTCAACCGCGATGCGGCAGGTTTCCCGGTGCAGCGCCAGCAGGTCGCGTTCGCGCACGATGGCTTGATTGATATCGCTCAGCACGGCCAGCGTGCGGTTGAGCCGCCGGATGCGTTCGTCCGCTCGCCGACGGTCCGTGACGTCGAATACGAGTGAGTAAAGCAGGGTGCGGCCGGCCACTCTGACGGGCGAGCTGAAGACCTCCACCTCGCGGATCGAGCTATCGGCCCGGCGATGCTTGAAGTTAAAATTGCCGCCGTGCGCGTCGCGCGCGACCTGCATTTCCGCCTGGATTTGCTCCGCTGAAAGCGTGTTAATAGCGGCGATCTTCTTGGTGATGAGCTCATCGCGCGACCAGCCGTAGTAGGCGGCGGCGGCGGAATTCGCATCGACGATCGCGCCCGATTCCGGGTCGATCACGAACATGACCGTATGGTTGTTCTCAAAGAGGCTGCGGAAGCGCGCTTCACTCTCCTGCAGCGCGATTTCTGCCTCCTTGCGCGGGGTGATGTCCTCGTAGGTGCCGAGAACGCCAATCGTGTGGCCCTCATCGTCCCGCAGCGGAATCTTGCTGGTGCGCAACCACCGACAACCCCCGGTTGGAGTCGTCTGAGGCTCTTCGAAGCCGATTTTCGGGATCCCGGTTTCGGTGACTTGGCGGTCATCGGCCCGGTAAAGCTCAGCCTCCCGCTTCCAGCCCATCTGGAAGTCGTCCTTTCCGATCAGTTCGCTCGGCGTGGAAAAACCTGAGTCGCGGGCGAACGAGGCGTTGCATCCGAGGAATTTCCCTTCCAGGTCCTTCCAGAACACGCGCACAGGAATGGTGTCGAGAACGCTGCCCAACATACTCTGTGAATCGCGCGGCATTCGCTGCGCAGCCGGCTCGCCGGTTTGGTCGCGAAAGGCCACGACCACGCCGGCGATTGCTCCATGGTCGTCGCGGACGGGGGCGCCGCTGTAGGCGATGGGTCGCGCGGTGCCTTCGCGGTCAAGCAGGATGGCATGATCGGGTTGTTTAACGATCGGCCCGTCGCGCACAATGCGCGTGACGGGGCTTTCGAGGTTTTCCCTCGTCTCCTTGTCGACCAGTCGGAAAACTTCATCGAGCGGCCGGCCCTCCGCTTCTTTGTCCTTCCAGCCGGTGAGCGCTTCGGCTGCGGGGTTAAGCAATTCCACTCGTCCCTGGCCATCAGCTGTGATGATCGCATCACCAACGCGGTGGAGCGCGGTAAACGCCGCCCAGGTTTGGCGGACCGGCCAGGCACGGGATTCGATGGCAGCCATCTTAGGGAACGATCAAGATGAACAGGGGATTGTTTCTGTGAATCTGACAAGATCGGCGTTTGGGGGTAACGCCACGGGCATCTGACCGGACTGAACCAACAGCCGCTATGGTTGGGACCACCATGCCGGGCAGGCACGCCTGAGACAAGACGAATGGAGCCCACAACTGCGCCTAGCCCGCATATTTCCTAGGCTTTGCCATCGCTACAATGATCCTCCGGCTAGCGGTTCCTATGATGGCGCTAGTCAAAGGATATGCGGGTTAATGCAAAACCGCCCCTCCGAAGTGAGACCATGCGCCCACGCCGACTGAGAAAAGACAGCCAGCCCAGGAAAGCCTCAGAAGCTTGCCGGTTTCCCTGCGGAACGTTCCGGGGGGCGGTTTTGCCGGTAGCCCGGATGTGCCGGCCAGCAGGCTCGGCCCGCGGATCGTCTACAGTCTGCACGCCGGCTATCGAGCAGAGTGCGAAACATCCGGGCTAGGCAGATGCCGGCGATTAGCCCGCCTGCAATTCGCGTTTTCTTTGGATGGTCGGATTAATCGCACTACGGAGCCTGCTTCGCTGAAAATTCCAGGCCGCCCAGCCATGTCCGAAAGAGCGACATCCAAGTGTACACGGACTTCCCTTCGTCGCGGATTCCAAATCCGTGTCCGTCGCGGGCATAGACATGCAGCTCTGTGGGCACGCGCGACTCCGCAAGTTTTAGGTAATACTTCACCATCGGCGTCGTCAGGTTAAACGAGTCGTCGTAGGCGCCGCAAAGGAAAGCCGGGGGAGTTTGCGGCGTCAGGATGGGCTGCTCGCGCGCCAGGCCCGGATAGAAAAGGGCCTGGAAGTCAGGCCGGCAGTCGAGCATATCAATCGCGTCGTTCGACCCCTTAACCGGATTGGCGAAATCGGCGGCGGCGAGGGCCGCGAGCTCCCCGCCCGCTGAGAACCCCATGATCCCGACCGACGCCGGATTGACATTCCATTCCTTGGCGTGGCTGCGCACCGTGCGTATCGGAACTTGTCTGCCGGGATTCCGGGCCATAACCGGAATAGACCGTTGTCTCTTTTCCTGTTTAGCGTCGAAGCCGCCATGATGCACGAACCTTCTCGGGCAGAACGGGTGGCGCGGCGCACCAGAAAAGCGTGCGTCCATGGCTCCTTTTACTAAGGTCCATTCATGCCCCTCTTTGCTTCTCCACGAGATTTTGCCTGATTAACTATGAGCATCGGAGAACGCGTTTCCTGGTTCCTCTCCCTGCTCGGTGCCGTCCTCGTCGCCGGGCGCGACCTGCTCGCCCGCTGGACCTATACGGCGGACGAATGGAACGTCTTCGCGCCTGGCGAGACGCGCCGCCTGGCCAACGACAAGGGCATGCTGCTCAAGATCATGGCGGGCTTCATGCTTGTCGCCAAGGTGGCGACGGTCTTGATCAGCCGCCGCGCTACTCTCTTCGTGGGCGGCATCCTGGGGGGAATTTGGATCTTGTGCTGGGCGATTGTACGGATGCAAGTCCACCGCCAGAACAAACTCGAGCAGGCGCCGCCAAAGAGCGCGATCACCTACTCGACTCCCGGCCGCAACCGCCGGCCAACCGAGACGGTGTGCGTGCCGATTCCGACCGGACGCGAAGCCGAGGCCGCCGCGCTGGTGAAACGTCTCGCGGCCCGCCGCTGAGCGCCGCCCGTTTGCCTTTTCCGCTCTTCTTTCAACTCCACCTACCCCTATGTCGTGAAATATGTCCGTCGTGACTTGGCTTGCCTGCGTCGTGCTCTTCGGCGGCTCACTGACGTCCGCCAAATCCACGCTTACCGCCGCTCCACCAACGCACCCCTGTGCCTTCAGGCCGCGCCTTGCGTTGGCGGAGAATGGCGGATCTCCCTGACTTCAATCGTCCCACCGGCGGTTTCAAGAAACGGTTTCCCCTCCTTAACCCCAACCGTGCCGTAGCCGGTGGCGGTGGAGAGAAAACAGCGGAAATCACCCGGGAGGGAAGGCTGCAGATACAGCACTTTGTCGACGGCATCGTAGCGTGCACCGCTCAGCCCTTGCAACAGGGCATACGAAGCCATCGCCCGGGCATACCAGTGTCCCCATTCATACTCGTCGAACGGATTGCGCACCCGCCCATCGTAACGATTGCGACAGGTCCGGACGATTTCGAGTCCCTCGGACACATATCCCATCAACATTAGGTGGGAGGCGACTTGATACTCAATGCCAGTCCACACCTCGTCGGAATACACGAACGGCAGGGAGGCGCGGCCTCCCTTGGGCCAGGTACACAATAAAAGGCCGCCTTCGGAACCACACGCGTAGGTGGACCGGTCTGGATTCGCGTGCGACGAGAGATCGCGCGTCAGGTTGTTCCGGTGGACGGCCCGGAGGTGACTCTTCACCTTGCCGGAGTCCAGGACCTGACCAACCCCGCAAACCAACGCAAACCAGGATCCGATCACTCCGTCGGAGAGGCAGCCGGGGCCGTATTGATAATTCGGCCCCTCCTTCTCGATGAGGGCCACTGCTTCGGTAGAAAAGCTCTCGCCGATCCAATTTTTGGGATCCTTCGGCAGTTTGGCGCGCAGGTTCTGCCACTCGATCCTTTGGCAAAAATATTCGCCATCGAAGAGTTGCTCGTTCGCACGTCGAGTTCCTTTTTCGAAAAGAACGGCGTAGTCGTCCACCTTTTCGCCCAAAGCCCGCCCCATGAGGGTGGCGGCCTGCAAGGCTCCGAGATAAATGCTGGTGCACATTCCGTTGGCTCCCCAGAACTCGATATCGTAGGTATTGTGCTGGGGCTCTTCCAGGCAGCCCGTGTGCTTTGGATCCCAAGTCTCAATGCAGTAGTCGAGGCTGACGCGAACCTTGGGCCAAATCCGTCGCAACCACTCGGTATCCCCGCTGATGCGCCAGTCGCGGTGGACTTTCATGATGCCGCCTAACTGGCCGTCGGCAGCGTCGAACTCCTCGTGGACAATCGGCCGGATGGGCAGCCCGCTGCGAAAGGTCTGTTCCCCCCGGTCGTTTTGAGAGGGCCCAAATTCGGTCTCGCGCAGGGTGCGCTCCAGCGCCGGGAATAGATGCGGAATGGACTGGGCGTAATTCCAGACGTGGCTGCAAAGAGCCCCCTGGCCTTCCTGGTCGGCGCAGCCTTCCCAACCCCAAAGCCGTCCATCGGTCTGCCGGAGAATGGTCGGAGATTTGAGGATCGCGAAATTGGCGGCCACCGCCTCGATCACTTCTGGCGGCAGGGTCGAACTGTAGAAACACCGGGTGAAGCGCTCGGCGTTGGCTCTCAATGCGCCATAGTGCTCGTGCCAGAACGCCGCCAGTTCCACGATATCCTTGAACCGTCCGGCATACCACGGCCGGTAGGTCTCTTTTGGCCCGGCAACGCTCTCTGGAAGATCCTTGCCCACCCGCAGATTGGCCCGCCCGGAATACCAGGCAAGGCGGACCGTAATCACCTTGGTTTCGCCCGGACCGAGTTGGAACGGGACAAACAACGAGGCCCCCGGCGCGGGCCGCCCCTCACTGACCGGGGGACATTCGTAACAGGCGCCATCGGCAATATCGCGCCACACCATCGCCAGCCAGTCCCACCAGCCGCCGCGGAACCAGGCGTGGTTGACCTTCATATTGGGATCATCAACGGAAACATGGAAAGCTGCTGCGTCCCACGGACGGTCCGGCATCCCCTCGCCCAGGAGAATAAAACCGCCCGGTGCCGGACGGATTTCATTGGGCGCCTTGTCGATCGCCAGGAAGTGCTTCGAATTAAACGAGAATACTGCTTCGACGGATTCGGAACTGTGGTTGGCGAATTCATATTCCAGTGCCGCCACCGGCAGACTCGAATTATCGGCGTCACCCGGTTCGAACGGGCTCCACCCGGTGATTCTCACGGCCAGCGGCACTTCATCATCGACCAGCGTCACTTCCCCAAAAGGGAACTGTGCTTTGAAAGATGCGTCGCGAAACCGCGGCAAACCCAGTCCGGGTTCGGCGCCCCCGGCAGCGTTTCCCGGCCGGCCGAAAAGCCTCCAGCCCGGCACTGGTCCCTCGAGAACGCGGGCCACTTTTTTTTGCCCCTTGACCGATAGGGCGGCAAATACACCCGGCTCGTTAAACACATCCGGGCGGTTCCTCAACGAGAAATGCGAGAGAGCGCCGGTCCCATCGAGACAGATCGTTCCAGCGCCGATGCCCCCCAAAGGAAACGCCACCCGGCTCAAGGTGGGTCCTTCGTAGGCACCATTGTAGCTCCGGTGGGGGCTCGACAGGCCAGCTGTCCGGCCGGCGGTTTCGCTGCGGACGTCTGCCGCCCCGACCATCACACCAGCCGTCGGCAAAGCCGCCGCCGCTACCGACAGTTTCATAAACTCCCGTCGATTCATGAATTCTCCTTTCAGACGATCGCCTGCAAACAGTATTCGCGCCAAGTCAAGTTGGCTAACCAGCTTCACCAATATCGAGCGGGCACGCCAGAACCAAAGGCCTTCCCAAGTTGGGGCCAGAATTGGCAAACCGCGCTGCGGGAAAACCGTCCGCCGCGGCACGAAGCAATTTCGGAGCCCGACGGGCTCGCGACCATTATTGGGCGTGACTGAACTTCACAAACAGAGGTCTGATTTCGTTGTCGAGGAAGGAATTCAGCTCTGCCTTGGTCACCATGAATACCTGGGATTTCGTGATGGTTTTCCCGTCGGCCGTCTTGCTGGCTTTCCAGAAGGTGATCTTCATCTTGTTACATGCGCCGTGTTCGATTACGCGCTGGCTGAAAGCAAAGAAGGCTTGGCCGTTGTCGGTAGCGTTGTAAAACTCATCGTGCCATCCCTGCTTGTTGATCTTTTCGAGAAGCGCGGCGTGGCAGGCTGTCGGCGAATCGGAGCTTTCCTCGGCAATGACCGTTACCTCCCGCTCGCCGATGCGAACTTGGGTCTCGACGGCATAGGTCGTCGAGACAGTGAGAAGTGCAACAAATAAGAGGGGGAGCTTTTTCACAGTAAACGCCATGATGTTCGCGGTTCGGTATATCAGAGAATAGTCAAAGGATCGGTATTCGCGGGTAAAACTTTAGCCCGTTGACGTTTGGGATACCCTGTACGTTCCCTCGATCCGCCCACGCTACCGGAGCCCCCCTGACCGCCAGATTGAAGTGGAGGGTGTCCGGTTCGCTGCAATTCATCCCCGATAAGCGGGATCGAGGTCCAACCGGAAATAATCGCGGGCGTTGGCAAAACAGATGTTCTTGACCATGTGGCCGACAAGCACCCGGTCGTTGGGCATTTCCCCGCGTTCCATCTCGGCACCGAGCAGGTTGCACAGCACCCGCCGGAAATATTCGTGGCGGGTGTAGCTGAGGAAACTGCGCGAGTCGGTGAGCATGCCGATGAAACGGCTGAGCAGCCCGTTATTCGACAGGGCATTGATCTGCCACTCGATCGCCTCCTTCTGGTCGAGGAACCACCATCCGCTGCCAAACTGGAGCTTGCCGGCCACGGATCCGTCCTGAAAGTTGCCCACCATCGTCGCGAAGGCGTAGTTGTCCGCCGGGTTGAGATTATAGACAACGGTGCGCGGCAGTTCTCCCGTGCGGTCGAGCGCATTGAGGTACCGACCAAGGGCCTGCGCTTGCGGAAAATCGCCGATGCTGTCGAACCCGGTATCGGGGCCCAGCTGCTGCAACAGGCGCGAATTGACATTCCGTAGGGCACCGAGATGCAGCTGCTTCGTCCAACCCTGCCGCGCATCCCAACGGCCAAACTCCAGCATAAGGAAGGAGGCGTATTTCGCCCAGGCCGCCGGCGGGGCGGCTTGACCCGCCCGCGCCGCATCGAACACCGCGTGGGCCTCCGCGTGGGTGCACGGATCCGCCAATGCGGTCTCCAGGCCGTGATCGGACAGCCGGCAGCCGGCTGCATGGAAATCATCGTGCCGCTTCTTTAGGGCCGCGAGCAGGTCGTCGAAGGTCCTGACCGGCAGATTCGCGACGCCAGAAAGCCTTTCCAGCCAGGCGTTGAACGCCGCCGGTTGATTGACCCAGAGCGCCTTGTCCGGTCGAAAGGCCGGATAGACCCGGGTCTTGAGCCCCAGCTGCTTGATTCGCTCATGGTCCGCGAGCGAATCGGCCGGATCGTCGGTCGTGCACACGACGGCCACCCGGTTGGCCGCCAGAATATCGTGGACCCGCCGGTTCGCCAGAATCGCATTGGCGGTATTCCAGATTGAGTCGGCGGTCTGCGGGTTGATCGAGTCGTCGATTCCGAAGTAGCGTTTCAGCTCAAGGTGCGACCAATGATAAAGCGGGTTGCGCAAGAGATGCGGAACCGTGGCGCACCAGGCGTCGAACTTCTCGCGCGGCGAGGCATCGCCGGTGCAAACGCGCTCCGCCACGCCATTCGCACGCATGGCGCGCCATTTGTAGTGATCTCCCCCCAGCCAGATTTCCGCAAGATCAGCGAAGCGGTGATTCTCGGCGATGAGTCGGGGCGACAGGTGGCAGTGGTAGTCGAAGATCGGCTGCCCTTCCGCGTAACTGTGGTAGAGATCGCGCGCGATGGCGCTATGGAGCAGAAAGTCGTCGTGAATGAAATTTTGCATGGTCAGCGGGAAATGTCGTTGCGCATCGCTTCGAGGGACGCATAGCCATCAAGCAGATTGTGGGCAGCCAGGCAACGAGACTGCGGGGCGAGACCGTCTTGGCCGTCACAAGGGCGAGAGGGTAACCTTGATCGGTGACGCCAACCGCTGGGACCAGGCGTTGAGATAGGCGTTCCAATCGGCCGACGACGAAAAGGCCCCGCTCTTATTCCAGCCGGCTCCCGCAAAGTAACGGACGGTTTCGCCTGACCTGACCTTCACGAGGATGAGCAGGTCATGAGCCGTCTCCGCGAAGCCGGCCAACCGGGTGCCGGGAGCGAGGATAACGCCAGTGCCGAGACTGCCGTCAGCCGGATCCTCGTAGTCCTCCCAAAGGCCCAACCACTGGCCGATCGGATCCCGCACCGGAGATAGCCTGGCCTTGGCTGCGTGCTTGGTCAGACCGATGGCAATCGTCAGCTCGTCGCCGTCGGACTGGCGCATGCCCCGGAAATTGAACGTGCTGTCGATTTCGTCCAGGTTGTGGCCGGCGTCGACGATCAGACGCTTGGTCTCGGATACCATGATGCCATTCTCGCTGCTCCCGACCAAGCCGGCATCCCAGGGTTCGTATCCCAGTTCAAAAACCGCGCGGACCGGCCCGTTCGCATAAACTGTCTCCTGCCGCCAATTCCGCGAAACGTGCAGTTCTTTGCCGTCCCAAACGCCCGTGCCGCCACAACCGCGGAAGACGCCGACCTCGTACATGTCCAGGCCTTCGCCGGTGTCGGTATGCAGCCCGTCGTGGCCCTTGTGGTACCAATGGTCCACGATGAGATAGGGAACGCGCTTGCTCCAAACATCAATCCCGCTGCTCGTCTGCTGATCCTTGGTGGCGGAAGGCAGTTCGAGGCCGGGCCCGTAAACGCGATGTCCGATTTTGTCGTTCTCCCAAGCGACATCGTCATATCGCTCGGGAATGTAGCGGACGTAGACCTGCGAAGGGAACGGCGGGACCGGCAGTGAGGAGATCTCGACGGTAAACGTGGCCGACTTCTCACCCGCGGCAAAATCGTGCTGGAAAATCAAGTCTTCAAAGCGGGGCGGACCCTTGTGGACGTGGCTGAAAGCGGTGATTTGTGCCGGAACGACCCGGCCACTGGCGTCCTTCACCACGATCTGGTCGAAAACCATGGCGGGGAGCCAGCGCTTCACTTCGCTAAATGGAACGACAATGGTCTCAGCCGGGCGGGCCAGATCGAGATCGTTGGTGACCGTGACCGTGAATCTTTCCGCGGCGCGCACCTCGCCGCCGGCGAGCCCCGAAACCGCCAACACCGATAGCAGCCAGGAAATTCTCATGCGGATCAAAACATTCCAGAGGAAACCGAATACGACAAGCAAGGTTTTGCGTGCCGGTGGGCAGCGGCCATGGTGTTTTGTTTTGAAGAGCCGTCGCGCGATCCCACGGGCGAGACGCCCGTGCCACGTGGCATGGGCGTCCGGCCCATGTCAGACGAGACCCGTTCAAAAACAAAAGACCGTGGGGCAGCGGCAACCGGATCGCCGGTCGCATTCGTTGACCCGAGACGACGAACAGCCACCTCCCGTCGCACCTATTTCGCGAACGACGCTTCCAGCTTGTCCAAGACATTCCCCAACTGGTTTCGCAAGCTGTCCATTTCATTGGCGAAAACCGTTTCAGCATCCTTCGTCAGCCGCGTCATTATGGCAATGTCGTTGAGAATTTCGTCGGCCTGGGCGCGTCCGGACCGGCAAGCCGCGTGGCTCAGGTGGATGAGCCAACGACTGCGGAGGGCCAGCCATCCGACATAAGCAACCGGGAACAGGACGACAGTGGAGAGAGCGCAGACAAGGGAGTTCTTCAATTCCCAACCCAGGGTGGCCGCAACCAGCGCGCCGGCGCCAAGCAGGGCGCATCTAGCGCGGGCCGCTTTCAGAGTCCGGTTCAGGGTTTCAGCCTTAAGAACGGCATTTTGGCGGTCGCGTTCCAAGTTCGCGGCAATGTTGTCCAGCTTCTCTTGCAGGTTGGCCGCGTAAACGGCTGTCATGCCAAACCGTTCATGATATTCATTCAATATTTGCATGCCTTCGCGAATCCGGACGCACTCGGCTTGTAGATCCACGGCAGGACCGCCCGGCGCGCGCAACCCGTCCAACAATCCAGTGATGAGCGTCGTCGCGGCGACGAATTCAGAATGGCTTCCTCGGAAGCTGAGTTTCTGGAACGCGGCGCGAGCGTCGGTTATCTGGGTATTGGTGGCAGCTATCATGGTCACATTAAAGGGTTCTTCAGGAAATCGTGTGGGTTTGAGCTGCGGGCAAATGGAGACTGAGATCGA
>PLOH01000151.1 GCA_003142955.1 Opitutia bacterium
ACGCCAAGTGGCTGAAGGTGACGTTGGAACTGCCCTGGCGCCGGAAAATTGCTTCGCTGAACTACCTGCTCGCCTCACACGTGTGGCAACAGGATCACAACGGATTCACGCATCAGGATCCTGGTTTCCTCGACCACGTAATCAATAAGAAGGCCGACATCGTGCGCGTTTACCTGCCGCCCGACGCCAATTGTCTGCTCTCGGTCTTTGATCACTGCCTCCGCAGCCGGCACTATGTCAACGTGGTGGTGGCTGGCAAACATGCCCTTCCACAATGGCTCACCATGGACGAGGCGGTCGTGCATTGCACGGAAGGCATTGGCATTTGGAAATGGGCCAGCAACGACGAAGACGCCGAGCCGGACGTAGTCATGGCCTGCTGCGGCGATACGCCCACATTGGAGATTCTGGCCGCCGTTTCCATCCTGCGCCAGCATCTGCCCGATCTTAAGATCCGGGTGGTCAACGTCGTCGATCTGATGAAGTTGCAGCCCAAGACCGAGCATCCGCACGGGTTGAGCGAGACCGATTACGATGCGCTCTTCACGAAGGACAAACCCATCATCTTCGGTTTCCATGGCTATCCCTGGCTCGTCCACCGTCTGACTTACCGCCGGACCAACCGGAATCTTCACGTCCGGGGTTACAAAGAAGAGGGCACGATCACGACGGCCTTCGACATCCGGGTGCAGAACGAATTGGACCGATTCCATCTGGTGCAGGACGTGGTCGATCGCCTGCCGCGGTTGGGCACGAAGGGGGCCTACCTGAAGCAGATGGTTCAGAACAAGCTTATCGAGCACAAGCAGTACATAGACCAGCACGGCCAAGATTTGCCGGAGATTCGCAACTGGAAGTGGGGTCGGGGCGAAACGCAGAAAGTGAAACCAGTGGCGAGAAAGACGCGTGGGCCTGAACCAAAACGACAGTCGATCAGTGGTAGCAAACAAGAAAATAGATTGATCGGAAACGAACCAAAGGAGTTCGGAAATGCCCATTCAACTCAATGAAGAAAACGACGGGAATATTCTCGTCGTTCACGTCAGCGGGAAGCTGGCAAAAGCGGACTACGCGCAATTCGTGCCCGAGTTCGAGCGACTCGTCGTTCAGCACGGAAAGTTGCGCCTGCTTTTCGACATGACCGGCTTCCAAGGCTGGGACGCCGGCGCCGCGTGGGAGGACGCCAAGTTCGCCATCAAACACTTCGCCGACATCGAAAGACTCGCCATGGTGGGGGAGACGAAGTGGCAGCACGGCATGGCGACATTCTGCAAGCCGTTCACGAAGGCGACGACCCGGTACTTCGATCACGCTGACGCCGCTGAAGCGCGGAAGTGGTTGTGCGAAGTGTAGCGGCTTTGGCGGCGAATGGCACAAATGAATGCGCAGAAGCTCATGGTCATGCGCCTGACTGTGGCAACGACCGAGACGAGCAAGCCTTCAGCCTAGTAACTGCCGTATGGACAAAAAAACCAGCCCCTCGAACTTCGGTACGGTTGTCTCGGTCCGTGGCAGCGTCGTTGATATCCGTTTCGAGGGACATTTGCCGCCAATCTACACGGTATTGCACGCCGGAGATGAACAGCGCATCGTCATCGAAGTGCTGGCGCAGCGTGACGCACGCCACGTGCGAGGGATCGCGTTGACGCCTACCCAGGGTCTCGCCCGTGGCATGGCGGTGGAGGACATGGGCGGACCGTTGAAGGTGCCGGTGGGCAAAGCAGTCCTCTCGCGGATGTTTGATGTGTTTGGCCACACCATCGATCAGGGAGAAGCGTTGTCCGAGGTCCAATGGCGCTCCGTACACCGCGCCCCGCCGCCACTGGCCCAACGTTCCACCAAATCGGAGATCTTTGAAACGGGCATAAAGGTCATTGATGTGCTCGTGCCACTGGAGCGCGGCGGCAAGGCGGGACTGTTCGGCGGGGCGGGCGTGGGCAAGACCGTCCTCCTCACCGAGATGATCCACAACATGATCGGGCACCAGCAGGGCATCAGCATTTTTTGCGGCATCGGCGAACGCTGTCGCGAAGGCGAGGAGCTTTACCGCGACATGAAGGATGCCGGCGTGCTGCCGAACATGGTGATGGTCTTCGGCCAGATGAACGAGCCGCCAGGCAGCCGATTCCGCGTGGGCTTCGCTGCTCTGACGATGGCCGAGTATTTCCGGGACGATGAACACCGCGATGTGCTGCTGCTCATCGATAACATTTTCCGTTTCATCCAGGCCGGCATGGAGGTGTCCGGCTTGATGGGCCAGATGCCGTCGCGCTTGGGGTATCAGCCCACGATGGGCACCGAGTTGTCGGGATTGGAGGAGCGGATCGCCAACACCGATTGCGGCGCCATCACTTCAATTCAGGCGGTGTATGTGCCGGCGGATGATTTTACCGATCCGGCGGCAGTACACACGTTTTCCCATCTCTCCGCTTCGATCGTGCTCTCACGCAAGCGGGCGAGCGAAGGGCTTTTCCCGGCGATCGACCCGCTCCAATCCAGTTCCAAGATGGCCACACCGGGCATCGTCGGCGAACGGCATTACACTCTGGCTCAGGAAATCCGGCGCACACTCGCGCAATACGCGGAGCTCAAGGACATCATCGCCATGCTCGGCCTAGAGCAGCTTTCGCCGGAGGACCGCAAGGTGGTTGGCCGCGCCCGCCGGCTCGAGCGTTTCCTCACTCAGCCCTTTTTTACGACTGAACAGTTCACCGGCCTCAAAGGGAAGCTCGTCAGCCTCAAGGATTCACTGGATGGCTGCGAGCGCATCCTGCGTGACGAATTCAAGGACTACCCGGAAAGCGCGCTCTACATGATCGGGGCGATCGGTGAGGCGAAAAGGCCAGCGGCTCCCGCAGCTCCAGCCAAACCGGAGACTAAGACCGCCGCCAAGGCCGGGCCGAAAACGACTGACAAGACTAAGCCCGAGGCGGCGCCCGAACCCAAACCGGATGCGCCGGCGGACCCGAAGCCGATTTCGGCCGCTAAACCCGACGCTACGCCCATCGCCAAAGCCGAAGTGAACCCGGCTGCCAAGCCCCCCGCCAAGGCGACGCCCGAGTCGCCGTCGAAGCCCGCGGTGAAACCTCAACCGGAGGCCGAGCCCGCCGCCGCCATGCATGACGCTTAAGGTTCTTCTGCCCTTCCAGATCTTCGCCGAGAAGACCAGTGTTTCGCGCATTGTCGCGGAGACGCGGGAAGGCTCGTTTGGGCTCCTCCCGCACCGGCTCGATTGTGTCGCTGCACTTGCGCCCGGGATCTTGACCTATGAAACCGAAGCGGACGGTGAGGTTTTCGTGGCCGTGGATGAAGGGGTGCTGGTCAAGACCGGGCCGGACGTTCTCGTGTCGGTGCGCCGTGCGATCAGCGGAACGGACCTCGGCCAATTGCACGATGTAGTGAAGCAGGAATTTCTGTCTCTGGACGAACACGAGCAAAGCGTGCGCTTGGTAACGGCGAAACTGGAAACGGGATTCCTGCGTCGCCTCGCGACTTTCCAACATGAATGAGGAGCCAACAAGGACCTCGAAGAACGAGCCGGATTTGGCCGGGCAGATCGGCGCGAAGGCGGCGCGCAAGCTCAAGGCCCGTAAATCCACGCAGGGCGTCTGGTTCGGCCTGGGCATGATGGGATTGGTCGGCTGGTCGGTGGTCGTACCGACGCTGCTCGGTGCCGCGCTCGGCCTCTGGCTGGACCAACATCATCCGGGCAAGCATGCCTGGACACTGGCTCTGCTGGTTGTCGGCCTCTCGATTGGCTGCGTAAACGCATGGTATTGGGTCGCCCAGCAAGAGAAGGCCATGCGGGACGAACCGGAGGACAACGATGAATGAAACGCTGACATTGGCGCTGGCGTTAGTGGCGGGGGTGGGTCTCGGCGCGATCTTTTTCGGCGGCCTTTGGTGGACGGTGCGCAAGGGCCTTGCGTCCAAGCAGCCGGCCCTCTGGTTCTTCTGCAGCCTGCTGCTGCGGATGAGCATTGTACTTGCCGGCCTCTATTTCGTTGGGCTCGGGCATTGGCCGCGGTTAGTCATCTGCCTGCTCGGTTTCGTGCTCGCACGTTTTGTCGTGCAATATCTCACCGGTCCGCGGAGCAAACCGCAGCATTGCCCAGCTCTGGAGGTGCATCATGCGCCTTAGTCCCGATCAGATGATTTTTTGGCAATATGGGTTTTTGAAACTCAACGGCACGATCGTGTTCACCTGGGGACTGATGCTCGTGCTGGCTCTCGGCTCAAAACTAATCACGCGCAAACTTTCCACGGAGCTAAAGCGTTCCCGCTGGCAGAACCTTCTGGAGATTGTCGTCACCGGCATCGAAAAACAAATCGAGGAAGTCGGGCTTCCTCATCCGGAGAAGTATATCGGATTTCTGGGCACGCTCTTCCTGTTCGTTGCCTTGGCCGCCCTCTGCACGGTTGTTCCCGGCTATGAGCCGCCGACGGGCTCGCTCTCGACCACGGCCGCACTCGCACTTTGCGTGTTTGTGGCCGTGCCGCTATTCGGCATCGAGGAGCAGGGCCTGGGCGGCTACCTTAAGACCTACGTGCAGCCGACGGTTATCATGCTGCCCTTTAATCTCATCAGCGAACTTTCGCGCACCCTGGCCCTGGCCGTCCGTCTGTTCGGCAATATGATGAGCGGGGCGATGATTATCGCCATTCTGCTCACCATCACGCCGTACGTCTTTCCGATCGTCATGACAGCGCTCGGTCTGCTCACCGGCATGGTGCAGGCCTACATCTTCAGCATTTTGGCAGCGGTTTACATCGCGGCTGCTACGCGCACGCGCAAGCCCAAGACCAAGGTGGAAACCGCGCCAGCGCCCGCGACTTGAAACAACAACGAATCAAACAAAGGACCCACCATGGATAACATGACACTCATCGCCGTAGCCTCGATCGCCACCGCTGGCCTTACCACAGGCATCGGCTGTATGTGTCCGGCGCTCGGCGAAGGGCGCTCGGTCTCGACGGCACTCACCGCGCTGGCGCAGCAACCTGACGCCTCCGCCACCATCACCCGGACTCTGTTTGTCGGCCTGGCTATGATCGAGTCAACGGCGATCTATTGCTTTGTGGTCTCGATGATTCTCATTTTCGCCAATCCGTTCTGGAATCACGTCATCGCCGGGGCGACCCAGGCTGCGGGAAAGTAAGCCATGCTCATCGACTGGTTCACGGTCGGCGCTCAGGCGCTCAACTTCCTCATTTTGGTGTGGTTGATGAAGCATTTTCTCTACAAGCCGATCCTCAATGCCATCGACGCGCGGGAGAAGTTGATTGCCACCGAACTCGCCGACGCCGCCGCTAAAAAGGCCGAAGCCCAGAAGGAGCACGAAGAGTTCCAGCGCAAAAACGAGGAGTTCGACCAACAGCGCGCCGCCCTCTTGAGCAAGGCGACGGACGAGGCGAAGACCGAACGCCAACGGCTCCTCGACGAGGCCCGCAAGGCGGCCGACGCTCTGAGCGCCAAGCGGCAGGAAGCGTTGAAAAACGACGCGCATAACCTCAGTCAGGCCATCAGTCGCCGGACTCAGCAGGAAGTGTTTGCGATCACGCGAAAAGCCCTGACCGATCTCGCCACGGCCAGTTTGGAGGAACGAGTGGGCGAAGTGTTTACCCGCCGACTGCGGGAGATGGACGGCAAGGCGAAGGAGACACTAGGGGCGGCGCTCAAGACGGCGCCTGAGCCTGCGGTCGTGCGCAGCGCCTTCGAACTTCCGAAGGACCAGCGCGCGGCGATCCAAAATGCGGTCAATGAAACCTTCTCGGCCGACATTCATCTCCGCTTCGAGACCGAACCGGACTTGGTCAGCGGAATCGAGCTCGCCGCGAATGGGCAAAAAGTCGCGTGGAGCATCGCAGATTACTTGGCATCGCTCGAAAAGGGCGTCGGTGAACTGCTGAAAGAGCAGAACAAACCAGAACCCAAAGCTGCGCCCAAACCTGCGGCGAAAGCCGAGCCAAAACCCGAGACGAAAACCGAACCCAAACCGGCGGCCAAGGCCGAACCGTCAACGGAAGCCAAAGCTGCACCCAATCCTGACGCCAAGCCCGGGCCCAAGGTTGAGGATAAAGCTACGCCGAAACCCGAAGCTGAATCCAAGGCCGAGCCCAGGCCGGAAGCCGCGCCGCCGGCCGGGTCGAAGTCAGGGGCCAAAGCCACGCCCAATCCAGAAGCCAAGCCCGAGCCCAAGGCTGAAGCCGAAGTGAAAGCGAAGCCGAGACCAGAATCTAGCGACAAAGCCGCGTTCAAGCCCGAGGCCAAAGCCGAACCCAAATTTGACGCCAAGCCCCAGCCAACGCCTGAGGCCAGGGCCGAACCCAAGGCGGAAGCCAAGCCCGAGACGAAAGCAGAATCCAAGGCCAAGCCTAAGCCCGAAACCGAAGCGAAGGCCGCCAAACCTGCGCCGGAAGCCACGCCTCAGGCGGCGGCTGAGGCTGAGCCGAAAGCCGAGACCGAGCCTGCAGCCGAGTCCGCACCCAAACCTGAGGCCGAAACCAAAGCCGGGCCGAAATCTGAAGAGCCCAAGGCCGAGTCATCAAGCTCATGAGCGCGGCCCCCGAGACTCTGCAGAGCGTTTTCGACCGCACGTTCGATGACCTGCGCCAAACGCGCGAGCGCTTCACGCCACACCTGGCGCCGCGCGAAGTCGGCACGATCATCAGCGTGTCCACGGGCATCGCCCGGGTCTCCGGTCTTCCCAGCGTGGGCTTTGAGGAGTTGCTAGAGTTTCCTGGCGGCGCCTTCGGCATCGCGTTCAATGTGGACGAGGACGAAATCGGTGTCGTGCTGCTCGGTGAGTATTCGCATCTGCACGCAGGCGATGAAGTCCAGCGCACAGGCCGCGTCATGGACGTGGCGGTGGGGGACGGATTGCTCGGTCGCGTGATCGACCCGCTCGGACGGCCGCTCGATGACGCTGGGCCGGTCGCCGCTGCTGGGCGTCTGCCCGTCGAACGCCCCGCCGCGGCCATCATGGACCGCGCTCCCGTCATTGTGCCGCTTCAGACCGGCCTCACGGTCGTCGATGCGTTGATCCCCATCGGTCGCGGCCAGCGGGAGTTGATTCTGGGAGATCGGCGGACCGGCAAGACGGCCATTGCGCTCGACACCATCTTGAACCAACGCGGGAAAAACGTGCTCTGCGTCTATTGTGCCATAGGGCAGCGCGCTTCCGCCGTGGCGAAGATCGTGGCCATTCTGCGGAAGAAGGGCGCGATGGATTACACCGTCGTCGTCGTCGCCGAGGGCAACGACGCACCCGGTCTTGCCTATATCGCTCCCTATGCCGCGACCAGCATTGCGGAGCACTTCATGGAAGCGGGTCGCGACGTGTTGATCGTTTACGACGACCTCACGCAGCACGCCCGCGCCTATCGCGAGCTTTCCCTCTTGCTCCGCCGGCCACCCGGACGCGAGGCCTTCCCCGGAGACATCTTCTACATTCATTCGCGGATGCTCGAGCGCGCCACCCATCTGGGTAAGGAACGCGGAGGCGGCTCGCTGACCGCGCTCCCCATCATCGAGACGGAGGCCCAGAACATATCCGCCTACATCCCGACCAACCTCATTTCGATCACGGACGGACAGATCTATCTCTCGCCGTCGCTGTTCGAACTGGGAGTACTTCCCGCAGTCGATGTCGGCAAATCCGTTTCGCGCGTCGGCGGCAAGGCGCAACGCGCAGCCTACCGCGCAGTGGCCGGCGACCTCAAGCTCGCCTACGCCCAGTTCGAGGAACTTGAAACCTTCGCCCGTTTCGGCGCCCGTCTGGATGAAGGCACCCGCAAGATCATCGAACACGGACGACGCATCCGGGCCTGCCTCAAGCAGCCGGAATCCACGCCCGTGTCGGTGCCCGCCCAAATCGCCGTCTTACTGGCGTTGACGACGGACCTCTTCGACCCGGTGCCATTGGACAAGATGACGGATGCCGGGCACGCCGTGCATGATGCGGCAGCGAAGATTCCGGAGGAAGTGTGCGCGCGATTTCAAACCGCGGACAAATTGAGTGACGCAGATCGCACGGCGATCATCGAAATTGCACGCCAGGCGCTCGCTCCTTTCCAGCCCAAGCCGGCAGCGAAATCCGAGCCCGACAAAGAGGTCGGCGATAAGCCCGGCCCCGCAGCAAAGACCGGGGGCAGGGCGGAGCCCAAGCCGGATAAGTCCACACCGGTGTCCGCATCCAAGCCTGAGCAAAAAGCTGGACCCGAACCCGCGGAGGGAACCAAGGCGGACGCTGCAACGAAGCCCAAATTGGAATCGGAAGCAGGAGCTAAACCCGATGGCGGAACACCACCAAAGGCTTCAGCGACAGCCAATGCTGATCCCACACTGAAGCCAGAGGTGAAGGTCAAGGAGTCGTGATGAGCGAAACAACGGCAAGCCTGCGCCGGAAGATCAGCAGTGCCGGCGATCTCCAATCCGTCGTCCGCACGATGAAGGCGCTGGCCGCCTCAAGTATCGGGCAATACGAGAAATCGGTAAGTGCCTTGGGCGACTACTGCCGGACCGTGGAATTGGGGCTTGGCGCGTGCTTTCGGGAAAACCCACCGGCGACCGCAAAAGCGAGACGAAACGGAGAAACCAAAGTCGGCCCAATCGGCGCAGTGATCTTTGGGTCGGACCAGGGGCTGGTGGGACAGTTCAACGATATTGTCGCAGACTATGCGATCAAGACGCTCGCTGCGCTGCCGGGAAAACCCCACGTCTGGGCCGTCGGCGAGCGGGTTCATGCACGCCTGGCGGACGCGGGCTTGTCGCTGATGGGCCTCTTTACCGTGCCGAATTCCGTCCAGGCCATCACGCCACTCGTCGGGCAGATTCAGATCGAAAGCGAAGCGCATCGGGCCAAAGGCGAGTATGCGCAGTTCTATGTATTCCATAACCGCCCGCAATCCGGTGCACTCTACGAGCCGGTGGGCCAACGGTTGCTGCCGCTCGACGCACCTTGGGCGGAGGGTCTGGCCAATGTCCCCTGGCCGACCAAGAGCCTGCCCGAGATCATGGGTGGCGGCACCACGACGCTGCGCGCACTAATCCGCGAATACCTTTTCATCTCGCTCTTCCGGGCTTGCGCCGAGTCCCTTGCGAGCGAAAACGCGAGCCGCCTGGCGGCGATGCAACGGGCCGACAAAAACATCGACGACCTGCTGGAGACGCTCCACGGCACCTTCCACCAGCTGCGCCAGAGCGGCATCGACGAAGAGCTCTTTGATGTGATCTCCGGCTTTGAAGCTCTGTCCAAGGAGAAGGCGCGCCGGAGCACCTTTCTCATCACCTCACCCGCCCCATGAATGATCCTCAGTTCCAGCAACACGGCGGACCGGATGTGGCATCCCGCCCACGCTGGAAGCGGCTTCATCACAGCTCGTTTTTTTGGATAGCTGCAGCCTTCATTCTACTCGCGATGACTGTTTACGTGGTGACGGACAATCTGGCATTTCGGCCGGGCCGCACTCGGCAAAATCCGGCGCCCGTTCTCGCCCCATAACCCTGACCAGTTCGTCGGATTGCAGGCAGCTGCGCTTGACCAGCAATCGGTTGCTCGCCCATGATCCTCGAGTAATGACTACGAGATTCGCGGGCCGCTTCAAATCCGCGGAGCGCCTATTCGCCCGGCCGGCGGCGCGGCTGGTGCTGGCTATCCTCTCCCTCGTCGCGGACTATCTCTCGAGCGAAGGAGTCGCCTTCCCGATCGCTTTTGAACTGCCCGTGTTTTAGGCGGCGTGGATCATGCGGAAGCGTTGGGCCACAGTCATGGCAGTCGGCTTACCCTTGGCGTGTCTGGCGATGACGTGGCATTGGGAAGGATCGTTTCTACCATCACCCACCGCTGCCGTGAACATGGCGATTCGCGCCACGGTGCTCTTGGTGCTCGGGCTCATGACGTGGCGTTGCCGCGCAGCGCTAGACGAAGTGAAACTGCTGAAGAGAATTCTTCCAGTTTGCATGCACTGCCGGAAGATTCGGGATGAGAATGATCGTTCGTGCTCGCTAGAGACCTATCTGTCGCGTCATGCGGGAATCAAGCTTTCTCACGGGCTCTGCCCGGATTGCGCCAGCCAATTCTATCCGGACACCTTTCCACCCGAACGTGATTCCGCATAGAAGTCCGCCAGCTGGTCACTAAAGGCGTGCAGTCTGTCTGCGGACAGGCGGCACAACCGGTGCCAAGGACTAGCTAGCCGACACCGCGAATGGTATGGACCAGCCGAATCGCCCATCCGATCGGGGTATTTCCAACGAAAACAGAGGGAATTCGCGGCATCGGAACGACTGCAACGGGATTCCCGGCGCATTGCACTCTTGTCTTGCGATCAGGGCAGGCAGTAGGTTTCGACATGGATTTGGATCCCAAACCGGGCTCGGGCTTGAAGTCGGAAGAGGTCATGCGGCGCCATATCCTGCCAAAGGCGTTGGTAATCGGTTTGGTAGCAGGTTTGATCTCGTCAGCCTTTCGCGAAGTTCTCCAGTGGTCGGAGATCCATCGGATCGCCTGGCTCCATCAATTGTCATCGATGGAGCGTTTGCTCGCGGCGGTATGCGTCGGCGCAGCAGGAGGGGGTCTGGGACTATGGCTCGTGCGCCGGTTCGCCCCCGAAGCATCGGGCAGCGGTATCCCCCACATCAAATCCGTTGTTCTCGGAGAAGAGCAGCTGCGCTGGTGGCGAGTGTTGCCGGTGAAGTTTTTCGGCGGTCTCGCCAGCATCGGCGGCGGTCTAGCGCTCGGGCGAGAGGGTCCGACGATTCAGATTGGCGGGGCGACCGGACTCTTGGTTTCCACTTGGTTTCGCGTAAAACCAGGCGAAGGTGAACGCAAGGCTCTGATTAGCGCCGGCGCGGGAGCCGGTTTGGCCGCGGCGTTCAACGCCCCGCTGGCGGGGGTCATTTTCGTCCTGGAGGAATTGCATGGGGCCTTCACGCCGGTGATCTTTGTCGCCGCCTTTCTCGCGTCAGTTACCGCCGATGTCGTCTGCCGGGTATTGACCGGCGAAACACCGGTCTTCGCCCTTCAGGGGATGCCGGTGCCATCGCTCAATGCCCTGCCGGTTGCGCTAGTCGTGGGCGCCATCGCCGGCTTTGGCGGGGTCCTTTTCAATCGATGCCTCCTCGCAAGCCTCGATGGCTTCGAACGGTTGCGACGCTGGCCGCCGTTCGCGCTCGGTGCGTTGGTGGGGTTGACTGTCGGTTTCGCCGCCTGGATATATCCCGAAGTGAGCGGATCGGGAGTGCTGTTGGCCGAACACGCGATGGCTGGTGAGATTGCAATTCGTGGGGTCGTCGTGCTGGTGGCCGCACGGTTCCTCCTCACGATGCTCAGCTATGGTTCCGGCTCAGCCGGCGGCATCTTCGCGCCTCTTCTTGTGATCGGCGCGCTCGCTGGCTTGGCTGTGGGAAGCGCCGCACATTGGATCGCTCCAACCTGGGCCGGACATCCGGAAGTGTTCGCTGTTCTTGGCATGGGTGCGCTGCTCACCTCCACGGTCCGAGCACCCCTTACGGGAATCGTGCTCATGATCGAATTGACCGGAAAATACGATTACATGCTGCCGCTTCTCGTTAGCTGTTTCGTGGCGTATGGCATCGCCGAGGCCATGAACAACGTTCCGATTTACGAGGCGTTGCGGGAACGCACGAAACGGCGCGCGGAGGCAGCGGCAAGCGGCTGAAGCGGACCGACAGGGGCTGCTCAAGCGTTGCCTGTACGAATGCGCCTAGACTCACGGTTGGGCGCGTGAACCAAGAAGCTCCGAGGATCAGGTTGGGGTACCGGTGCCAAGTTGCAATTCACGGTCGAGCAGTTGGCCAGCCAGGCGGCCGTCGCAAAGTTCTGGCCGAAGCGACCGGTGCGGCAGCTTGAGGCCGAACGGCAGCCCGAAACGGTTTGTTGTTCCGAATTTCTGGTGGCGAGCGAGCAGTCGCACGCCTCCGAGCCCGCTGGCGCGCGAGGGGGAAATGCCGGTTTCGCCCCCGATCATCTCCCAGGCGGTGAGGTGCTCGAAGCAAGGCGGAACTATGGCTTCGTCAATTCGGCGAGCTTGCACTCTTGATGCGAACGGGTCCTAAATACCGGTGGGTTCGGGGGCATTCGCCCCCGGAGGCAATAGAAACGGTCGGGCCGCCGTTTCACTAACACGTTTTCAGACGAAGGCGGTGGTTTGTCCGACCGGCCCAGTCCATGCATCCCGCAGGGTGGCCCGATCGCAGCGACCACCGCCTGTAGCCTGAGCGAATTCACAACAGGAGCCGGGACACAAAGCATGGACCTCATCCGAATCTTCGGCGGTATAGCTGTCGCAATCTTCGTCCTCTATCATTGGACCAATTGGCGTGAACGGTGTCGCGAATACCCGAACTATCTCGCTCACCCCGCGCCACCGAACGCCGCCCCTGCGGCAGACCGCAGGCATTTCACGCGTCTTTGGCGCGGGTACCACGGCGGTTACCTAGACTGCTCTTTGCCCCACCCCGGCAGGAAGGGCGATGTGCTTTCACTCGGCGCTTACATCCGTTCCCGTGAACTCGGGGAAGCCGCCACGACGCCTGCAGTTCAACCTTCCGATCGGCATTCGCCATAGTCATCCACCATAATCGACCAAGTGTCTTCCCCGAAACGGTGCAATAGACCGAAATCATTGCCTGAGTGATGGCATTTTGGCTCTCCTATGTCCGGTAGTGGGCTGAGATCTTGATGGCAGCAAATGCCCGGCGCGCGCGCGTCCCCGTGATGAATCGGACAAAACGGCTGGCGCCAACTGGGGACGACTCAAACAGGGTCACCGGTACGAGCGGAAGCGACTTCCGGCGCAGGGCGAACGGCGCGGGCCAAGAAACAATCGGCCGCATCCTCGATTTTCGATCTCACCCAACCCGGCGGCCCTCAGCAACTGCCTCAGCTCTTCTGGCGCCGGAAAGATATGGTCGTTAAATGCGGGTGAACCCTCGAGAGGCGTGGGCGGACAATTCCCACTCGGTATTGCCCTGGAGTGATGTTTAATTGAACCAGTCCCAACCGCCATGCGACCTTTGGGCTGAAGACAGATGGAACGAGACTCCCGACAAGTCCTGACGGAATGGCTGGTGCTCGCCGCTCAAGGGGGCGGCGAAACTGCCTTCACGGATTTGCACGGTCTGTGGCGGGAGGATCTGCGCCGACTGGCGCTGGTGCGCGTGGAGCGCCCGGAGGCGGCCGATGAACTCATGCCCACGCCCACAGCCCCTGCCGAGCCCCCGGACGACGTGCTCCGGCTCCGGGCGGCCATCGCCCGCTTGCCCGCGGACCAGCGCGAGCTGCTTCACCTTTATTACGAATTAGGACGCAGTGTCTGCGAAATCGCCGAGGTGCTCGCGATCCCGCCGGGCACCGTGAAGTCCCGGCTCTTTTCCGTCCGCGAAACCCTGAAACGACAACTCGAGAGAAATCTGCCATGAATGACATCGACCAAAAAATCCAAGCCGCGCTACGGCGCGAGCAGACCGGCGACGTGCCGTCAGGCGAACCCAACCTGGCCGAGGAGGTGATCATCGCTTTCCGGGGGCGGCATCGCTGGTTCTCGACGCTCGCGATCATCCTAAACCTCGTCTTGTTCGCCGGCACCATCTGGGCCACCGTGCGCTTCCTCGGTGCCGGCAGCGTGCCGGCGCAGCTCCAATGGTGTGCCCTGGCCTTCGTATTCCTGTTGATGATGATGTTCATCAAGCTGTGGTTCTGGCTCGAAATGCACACGAACCGCGTACTGCGGGAATTGAAGCGCGTGGAACTGCTGTTGGTGACGCGCCAGCCCAGCGCCCAGGTCAAAGACGCAACGACTTGACGTTCGCCAGACACTCCTGCTTGTGCCCAGTGCTGATAGGGCCCAGCACGTTCAGAGACTACTGGACGGGTCGTCCGGGACTGAGACTACATGACCACTAGCTTCCTCCGATGACTCCGGTCGGAGAGGCAGCTCCGAGCAACGAATCGGATGCGGACACACCGTCGGCAAAACCTGTGCACCCGGCGTCTGGACTCTGTTTTTTGTCGATGTAGCGAGTGTAGCAGAGTGTAGCACGCATTGCTTCCGCCTGCTCCCCTTCCCTCTGAAACGCTACCGCCTGCAACCACTTTTTTCCTGGGAGGTAGTGGCGCCGGTTCGATTCCGACCCGCGCCTCCAAATTGATAATCAGTGTGTTACGTTTCAATTGCCGTCAAAAACGCAGCAAACGGTAACAAAGTTCGGCTAAATTCACAGAGGACTGGAGAATCGTACTTTCCGCTGGTTTCGCCTTTGCTCGCTGGGGTTCGGGATCGACCACGGATGTCCACGCCGAGGGACTTCCACGAGAAAGGTTGCTGAAAGATCCGCTTGCCCAGATCTCCGGCAAAGACAAGTGCGTTGGCTCGACCTGCCGTCCAGGCGGCGAAGAACCGTGGATGGGAGAGGCTAATGTCCTGTGCCTCGTCGATAGCCATGTTCACCCAGCGTTGAGCTGAATCTGAAGCTTCGTGCCGTGAAATATTGCGTGTCACGTACGTTCTTGCTGCCCACTCAACTTGGGACAGCCTTGCCCCGGAGCGCCACGTGCGATGCTGTCAGACAATCTCATGGTCATTCACGCTCGCTTGCGTCAGGCCTTTGCGGTCATCGCGGTTGCTGCCGGATTGGCAGCGGGCGGCGCGAGTCATCTTTCCGCAATGAATTATCCAGATACCCGCACTGGCGAACAGGTTGATGTCTATCACGGTACCGCGGTGCGGGATCCGTATCGCTGGCTGGAGGACGACAATTCACCGGAGACGAAGGCGTGGGTGGCGGCGCAAAACCAGGTGACCTTCGACTATCTGGCGAAGATTCCGCAGCGCGATGCGATCCGCGATCGCCTGGTGAAACTCTGGAATTACGCGCGCTTCGGGGTGCCGTTCCGGAAGAACGGACGCTATTTCTTCACCCGCAACAGCGGCCTGCAGAACCAATCGGTGCTTTACACGATGCCTGCCTTGGGGGCCGAACCTTCCGTGCTGCTCGACCCGAACCAGTTGTCTGCCGATGGCACGGTTGCGCTGGCCGGCTTGTCCGTCAGCGAGGATGGCTGCCTGCTCGCCTACGGCTTGTCGGCGGCAGGTTCGGATTGGGAGGAGTGGAAGGTGCGGGATGCGCGGACCGGCCGGGATCTGGCAGATGAGGTGAAATGGGTGAAAGCCTCCAAGACCTCATGGATGAAGGACGGCAGTGGTTTCTTTTACAGCCGGTACGATGCGCCGGCCGAGGCGGCGAAGATGACGGCCGTGAACTATTTCCATCAGCTCTATTTTCATCGCCTTGGCACCGCGCAGTCGGCGGACCACCTGATCTACCGCCGGGACGACCACCGGGACTGGTGCTTCAGCGGCGAGGTCACGGACGACGGGCATTATCTTATCATCACCGTCGAACAAGGCGCGGATCCGAAAACCCGCGTATTTTACCAGGACCTGACGCGGCCGGAGGCGAAAGTCGTCGAACTGCTGAATGATTTCGATGCGCGCTATGAATTTGCGGACAACGACGGGCCGTTGTTCTTGTTCAGCACGGACCTGGGCGCGCCGCGCAGCCGCGTGATCGCGGTGGACGTCACCCGGCCGGAGCGCGCCAATTGGCGCGAGGTCATTCCGCAGTCCGCCGATGCGCTCAAACGGGTCAGGAGGCTGAACAATTCCCTGGTGTGTATTTATCTCCAGGACGCCCACAGCCAGGTCAGGATCTTTTCAAGCACGGGCGAGTATCAATGCGACGTAGCGCTGCCGGGGATCGGTTCGGTCGATGGCTTCGAGGGCGAACGGAATGACGCGGAGACTTTCTATTCGTTCACCGGCTTCACCACGCCGGGGACCATTCTCCGCTGCGACTTGGCGACTGGCGCCAGCACGGTATTCCGGGCTCCCTCCGTGAATTTCAGTCCGGCGGATTACGAGACGAAGCAGGTCTTCTTCCACAGCAAGGACGGCACGCGCGTCCCGATGTTCATCACGCACAAGACGGGGTTGAAACTGGACGGCAACAATCCGACTTTGCTCTACGGCTACGGCGGTTTTGATATCAGCCTCAAGCCGGGGTTCAGCGTGGTGAACCTGGTCTGGATGGAGATGGGCGGCGTCTATGTTGTGGCCAACATCCGCGGCGGCGGTGAATATGGCGAGGAATGGCACGGGGCGGGCATGAAGCTCCGCAAGCAAAGCGTCTTCGACGATTTTATCGCGGCGGCCGAATGGCTCATCGCCAACCGCTACACCTCGTCGCAGAAGCTGGCGATTGCCGGAGGAAGCAACGGGGGCCTCCTGGTCGGCGCCTGTGAAACGCAACGGCCGGATCTTTTCGCCGCCTGCGTGCCCCAAGTCGGGGTGATGGACATGCTGCGCTTCGACCAATTCACCGTGGGTTGGGAATGGGCGAGCGAATACGGCTCGGCGAAGAATCCGGAGGAGTTCAAGACCCTGTTCGCCTATTCGCCGCTACACAACCTCCACCAGGGCGTCAAATATCCCGCCACGCTCATCCTGACCGGCGATCACGATGATCGCGTCGTGCCGGCGCACAGCTTCAAATTCGCCGCCGCATTGCAGGCTGCCCAGGCGGGAGATGCGCCGATCTTGATCCGGATCGAGACCAGGGCGGGGCACGGCGCGGGGAAGCCGGTGGCCAAAGTGATTCAAGAGTCCGCCGACCGATGGGCGTTCCTGGTGAAGGCGCTCAACATGAATCCGTCGCCGGATTTCTGATCACGGGCCGCCAGCGGGATTGACCGAAGCGGACGTTCAGTCCGATCCGGCTGCACGGCAGCCGCGGCCTGGAATCGTTTTTTGTAGCCCTTCTCACACAGTTCGCAGGTGACCGGATCCCGCGCCATCAGGTTTCCCGTCTCCCGCAACGCGGTGGCCCGGCATCCCAGGCCGCACTCCTTGAACAATTCGCAGGTGGCGCATTCCGGGTTATGGGGCAGGAGATCCTTCTTCTTCATGTCGGCGAGCTGGCGCAGCAGGGAATGCGACCAAGCCTGCGAAAGTTCCTCCCGCATGAGATTCGGCATCCTGTCCTGCAAGATGGAATCCACGTAACCGGGGCAAGGGACCAGGGTGCCGTCGGGGAGCAGGTTGAGCTGTTCCCGGCAAGTGCCGCAATCGTAGCCATCCAAGGTGTACTGCTTCTGCTGTTCCGTCGCGTTCGGGAATTCTGAGGAACGACCATGCCTCGTCGCGGCCCGGCGGGACCGCGGCCGGGCACTCCCGTTGGACATTTTGCTCCGGGCGGCGCGACCGTTCAAACCGGCCGCCGATGGGCGCGGTCGGACGCCGCGGAAGAAACCGCACAGTTGAATGGAAAACGGCCGTCCGTCGTCGAGCCATCGCTGTTCCAGCGGCAGGCAGACTTCCGCCTGCTCGTCCAGCAGTGTCGCCGTGGTCGTCCCCCGCCAATTTCCCATCTCCTGTGGAGCCGAGAGCCGCCAAGTCTGGATATCCAGACTCTTCATCAATTCGTAGGTCTCGCCCACGCTACCGATGTTCAATTTGTCGATGGAGGTGGCCACCGCCACGGGGAAGCCGCCAGCGCGCAGCCGACGAATTGCGCTGATGACCGCCGGCTCGGTTCCGGTGGTGCCACGCATCACGTCGTGCGTGCCGACCCCGTCGAAACTGATCTGGAAGGCCGGCGTGAAGCCGATCTTCCGAATGCCCTCCAAATGCCGGTCGGTGATCAGCAGTCCGTTGGAGTAAACCTGGGTGAGCCGGATTTTCTTGTCCGCCAGCAATTGGATGATGTCGAGGAGGTCCCTCCTCATGAAAGGCTCGCCGCCGGTGAGCGAGATCTCGAGTACGTTGGCCCGCTCGAATTGTTCCACCAGCCTGGCCATGGCCTCGAACGGGAACTGGCCGTATCTGCCGGATGGCGCCTCCATGTAACAGTGGCGACAGTCCATGTTGCAGTACCCGGTCACGCACCAATGGATCCCGGTCAGGCGCGGATTGCTCGCCTCGCGGTACCTTTGCCAGGGCGCAATCACCTCTCCCGGCGGGCAGTCTTCGGCGATCCCTTCCCGGATCAGCAGCTCGAGCATTGCGAGGTGCTGGGGGAGAAACGCCATCGAGCCGAAATCGGTCTGGCCGTCACAGGATTCGGCCACGTAGAAATCCGCTAAGTTCGTCAGCCCGCGTTGTTCGCTGGTCCGCCAGTTGACGAGCGTCTTGGCCTGATCGCTCCAACCGCGCAGCATCCAGTCTTGTTTGAGTTTCGCGTATCGCTCGGACATGGCCGACATCCTTCCCGTTTCCCGACAACCTCCCCCGACACTCTGGCGTCCTCCCGCGCTTCCGATTTATTCTTGGGTGGCGAGCATGCGAGTCGAACCGACCCGCATGCTACCCCAGCCAAAGAACCACAACAACACCGTTGCACCGTGCGCGACGTCATCCACCGTGGCCACCAATGGCCTGGCTCCCTGACGTGCAGGGATTGGCGGACGTCCTGGGCCCGGTGCCCCAGCGACGCAGCAATCATCTCACCCGGCCTTAGAAGACGATGTCAGAGCCGTTGCAGTAGCTGTATTCGCAACCAGGCGCCTGACTTTGCCCGGTGACATCGCTCAGCTTGGCTTTCTTTGCCTTGGACTTGCGGGCTTGGGCAAGTTCCTTTGCCGCAAATTTGAATCCCGCGACGGCGGCGACCTTGGCTACGGCTGCCGATTCTTCCGCCTCGGCCTTAACGTGCAAAGCCTTGAGCTTTGCTTGGAGCGACTTGTCGCTCGCGACCTTCTCGAAGAACCCCTTCACATTGATTGCTGACATGACGTGTTCCTTTCCGACTGGATGGTGATCCGGCTTTGAGGAGAAGGGTGAAAAGCAGGGAACAATCCGACCGTGTCAGCCGCCTGTGCCTGCTGCGACTCGTCCGGGGTCGGCTTGGGCGCTCGCCCAAGCCTCCACCCGTCCTATCGAGTCTGTCTCCGCTAACCGAATGCAGTTTCTCATCGCACCGAAATTAATCAGACCGGACGGAAGACGGGTCAAACGTAATCAATGCGCCGCCGGGAGTGGCCAGTGGCATCTTCTGCGCGGCGGGCGGCGGTCCATGTTGAACGAAAACCGGGGTCGCCCAGAGGGAGAATGGACCGGGCGGCGGGCGGATGCAGCGGGCGGAATGGAAGCCAGATCGACGGTTAATCGTATAAAGGAAACTGGGATTTGTAACTGAATTGAAACATGATCCGGCATCGCAGGTGCCTGTTGAGTTGAAATCTGGACCAATCGCCTTTGCCCTTTCGTATAGTCTGAATGGGGCGCAACCAAAGGCGACTGCGGACGGCCAGTTTCAACCGCCGATTCCCCCTGAGTGGGTGGAAAAGATGAAGGGATTAGCCGACTCGTTGGTCATTCCGGACGGGATCATCCCGTACGTATGGCCCGACAAATAGGCCATTTTGCACCGATGAGGTAGGTCCGTGCGCTCTGGTCAAAGGCAACGCAGAGGCCGAGCATAAAATTCTTCAGCTTTCAGACTTGTTTTGCCAAGTTGCCCCTCTACTCACGAGGGATCATGGGCCGTAATCTTTGTTTCGATTCCGACCCGCGGTCGCGCCGGAGCCCGGCAGGCACGTGAGGGTGTTGGAAAGGACCTACACCATAGATTTGCGGCCAGAACAGCCACGAAGCTGAGCCTCCCACCCTCTCGCCGTTGAGCGAAAATCGCGGCCACTGAGCCCCAAAAGCTCAAGGAGTGGAGCCTTTCGCGCGGTGCGCCAAATCATGTCGTGGGCTCCATGCCCACAGGGTCATATTACCTGCTCGGGCTTTCGGAGTCTCCTCAGAACCGTCGACGGCTGTCTCGCCCGCCAGCGCTGAAACGCCGCATCGATCTCGCTGCAAAGTTGCCGCTCCGTCACCTCGCTTGGACCGAGCGGGCGACTCTTCAGGCGAAGCCCACAGCGGCGACCAACGTTTGCGCTCGATGTGCTCATCTGAATTGAAGAACGGCCTTCCGGGGAATCAGTTTAGCGTTTTTGCGTTCGTTGGGCTCTAAACTCACCGCGAATTAGCGCGGGACGGCGACACCTCAGGGGCCTGATTGCCGAAAGATCTGCCCTCAATGCGGTCCAGACGGTTTTCTCGGGCTCGAAATTGGCGGCCGGGAAACGGATCCGGGATGATGAATTGCGTCAGCGCGCGAATCATGCCCATACCGCGCGCGCATTGGTTCCGCCTCGGGCTCCACCAACAATGTATTGATGGTCTGAAGGTGCGCGCTTACGTCTTTGGCGACCGCGGTCAATTGCGCATGCGACAGCCGCAAGGGTGCCAGCGAAGCCTCGTCGGGCGAAACCGAGTGGCCGGGCTCGTCACAGACGACGGCCCGCACCCACCGCGCCGCATAGAGGAGACTGGCCATGCGGGTCTCGCTCGCGGCTTCGCGGGGAGAATACTGGTAGCGCACCGGATTCGTCGTATCCGGCGAAAACTCCCAGTGCCGGAGCAGTTCCGCGCCGACATCAGCCTGGGTGCTACCGAAAACCGCGCGTTCGCTCCGGACGAATTCGCCAGGAAAGTCATCGGCCACCAGTCTGAGTTGCGGTTGCCTGCGCAACGCCCACTCGTTGACCGCCACCATGCCGATGCGATGCAGCAAACCGATGGTATAAGCCAGGCTTCCATCGTCTCCGGTGATCAAAGCGATGAACTCCGCCGCGAGCGCGCAAGCCACCGACTGCCGCCAGATCTGATCCACCTCGAGTCCATAGACCTCCAACGGTCGCACCAGGACTTGCGAGGCCACCGCATAGGAGACGAGTTGGTAGATATGATTGAATCCAACGCGATTGACCGCCTCTTCGACCGTATCGCAGCGGAGGCCCTGATTGTAAAACGCGCTGTTGCTCACCCTCATCACCCGCGCGGCGATGGCCGCGTCCAACCGGATGAGCAGGGCGATCTCTTGCATCGAGGAGTTGCCATCCTGGAGGAGCCTTTTCAGCCGCGGCAGGACCTTGGGCGCAGAAGGCAGGTGCTTCACGTCTCGAATGATCTGCTCGGGGGTGAATCGCCCGAATTCCAGCATTGGCGTCGCCAAACTCATGTTCTTAGCAGTGAGTATTATCGGCTGCCGACGTGAAAACCTAAGCCTTCCGGGACGCCTTGGTTCTCACACCCCACGCGTCGCCGCAAGCACCGACGAGCTAGCCCAACTCGACCCAATGCGCTTTACGATGGATTGACGCCCAACGCATGAGTCCAGACCGGGGCGCCCTGGCTGGCTTCATGCAGTTGACGTAGGGTCGCCGCTCGCCGGCGGACCGTTTTTCAATCTGATTCTGGCCCGGCGACAAGCGCCGGCCCTACGCACCGTTTGGTGCCGGCGATCATCGTTGGAAGAACGTCGGTCAACTGCATGACCACCCAGTAGTCGTCTGCGGAAACAGCGCTGGCGTTGCAGCCGCCCTTGCCGGGCGGCTTTTACCGAAGGTTGGCGTTGAGTGCGATCACTTCGCCCGGCGCCGTGGAGCGGACCACGGTGGCGGCTCCATAGCGGACCCGACAGGGGCCGCCAAGCGTGGAACGGATTGCCACTCCCGTCAGACGGCCATTGCTCCAGGCAAGATCCACGATCTCGAAGCCGCCACGCACGCGCGACCGCTCCTCAAAACAACAGACCATGACGCGAGAGCAGGCTGGCAGGACGAGGCCAGCTCTTTCTCACCGGGCTCATGCCGCAATCAACTGTGGCGCCGGTCTGCGACCGGTGATTTCACCAGTCAAAAAGCGGCGCTGTTTGGCTAGAGCGGTTTCAGAAAAAGTGTAGCCGCGAGCGCCAGCAAGTGGGCGAACCATCCACTCGCTGGCGCTCGCAGCTACGTTCGCGTTCTCGGCCACATTTCAATATAAACCGCTCTAGATACCCGTCACGCCGATGATCTTCAGGGCGACGGCGTGTTCGCTCGGCGCGGTGGCGGGAAGTTGGACATGCAGCCCGGCCTCGTCCTGTGTCCACGTCAGCTTGCCGCTGTAGCCGAGCAACGTGACGTCGCTGACCTTGCGACCGGCGATTTTGGGCGAACTCGTTGCCAGCGATTTCACGATTGCAGTCTTGTCTGCCGGCCAGCCGAGCAGGATGGCGTACAGCGCGTCGCCCTTGGTGGTGAAGCGCATGTCCTCGGCCGTGTAGGGCTTGCTGCGCACGTCCTTTGCACCGCCGAACTGGCCGCCTTCGGCCTTCTCGGTCACGGCCGGGCCTTCGCCATACACCATCCACGGGCGGGTGGCGAAAATGGCCTCTCCGTTCACGTCCATCCATTTCGCCATGCCCTTGAGAAAAGCGACCTCGTCATCGTCGATGGCCCCGTTCCCGCGCACCGGGACGCTGAGCAGAAGGTTGCCGTTCTTGCTCACAATGTCCGCGAGCATGCACACGACCTGACCAACGGTCTTGTAGCGGTGTTCCTCATAGACGTGACGGTTGTAGTGCCAGTCGCCGATACAGGTGTCCGTCTGCCAGGGGGCGGGCAGAATGCCGCTGGCGACCCCTCGCTCGATATCCTCGACGACGGCCGCCTTGTGCGCCGGCTGCAGGTGCTTGGCGTTGAGCACAACCTGGGGGTTGCCGGCATTGCGCGCCGCGTTCGCGTTATAGTAATGCGCTGCGATATCGAGCCCCGCCTGCCCGAGCGGCAGTTCATCGTCGTCAAAATAGAGGAGGTCCGGCTGGTATTTGTTGACGAGATCCTGGGTGCGGAGAAACCATTTGTCCGTATAGCCGTTGTCGTTGGGCGGAACGCTTTCAAACCAGTGGCCGTCGTTCTTCCAATGCCAGGCTTCGGCGTCTTTGGCGGTCTTCAGATCGTTCGCCATCGGGATGCGCAGCCCGCAGTAAAGGTCCTGCGGATCCAGGCCTTCCCACCATTTGCCTTTGCCGTCGGCCTTGGTGAGCGTCGCGGCATCGTAGGGCACTCCCGCGAGCGGGCCTTCGACATCGTGACCGTAGGCGGGTTGGAACCAGTGCCAGGCGTGCGAAGAATGGTTGCTGACGCCGAAGCGCAGGCCGTTCGCGCGGGCGATCTTTGCCCAGGTGCCGACAATGTCCTTCTTGGGGCCGACGTTGACCGAGTTCCAAGGCTGGTACTTCGAGTCGTAGGCATCGAAATTGTCGTGATGGTTCGCGAGCGCGACGAAGTATTTCGCGCCGGCCCGCTTGTAGAGGGCCATCAGTTTCTCCGGCTCCCATTGGTCGGCCTTCCAGAGGTGGTCGAGCTCCATGAAACCAAACTTCGAGGGATGGCCGTAGTGCGCCACATGATAGGCGTAATTCGGCGTGCCCTGGATATACATGTTGCGCGCATACCAGTCGCCCTCCTCCGGGACGCATTGCGCCGACCAGTGGGCCCAGATGCCGAACTTCGCGTCGCGGAACCATTCGGGGCAGTGGTAGCCCTGCACGAGCGATTCCCAGGTGGGTTGAAATGGCCCGGGGGCGATGACCCGCGCGGGAGAGGCCGCGGGCGCCGCCGCAACGGTTGGCACAGCCAGCGCGGGCGCCACCGGGGCGGCCGCGGCCTGACCCGTGACCCTTTTCGCCACGAGGTCCTCTGTGGCAAAATCGCCCACCGTGCGGGTGAGTTTCATTTCGTCGCCGGCCAGCGTCCCCTTATATTCAATCAGAACTTCTGCGTCGCCATCCGGAATGGTAAAGGTCTCGACGAAGGAGCTCGCAGCGCCGTTGAGTTTCACTTCCTTCAGCTCAGTCGTTCCCGTCTGTTCCATGCGGTTCCACTGCGCGGTGGCCGCCAGCTTGCCGTCCGCTCCGGTCTTGAATTCGTAGACGTATTTTTGCACGCCCACCTGTGTNNGGGTTGGAGTCTTTCCGCGGAGAAAATGGGACGCCCATCGACCGCCCGCAACATCAACGCATTCGGGTCAACCGCCGGTCGGCGCCGCGACCGGCCAATAGATTGTGTAGCGTTGATGGTGGAGCCGGTAAAACGGCATGAGCATCATGTCGTCCGGATGGGCGGCAGCGCCCAGCTTGAAAGTCAACGCCTGGCCCGCCACCGGTTGCAGACCCGCGACGATCGTCGCGGCATTGCCCGCCAGGGTCGGCACCGGCGGCGCCGGCCACTTTGCGAATTTCTGCTGGTCGCCCGCGTAAGCGCCTTCTTCCGGCAGGCCGGCGGCGCCGAGCGGACCGGCGAGCAAGATCGGGCCGCAGAAAAACGCCACCGTGTTTGGATTGCCGGGCAACGGCTCGGTGCGCAGCGCCATGGGCAGGCCGACCGCGACGACGTCGCCGTCCCGCCACTCGCGCGCGAGGGTCACGTAGCCGGTGCCATCGGCCTGGGCGGGCTCGTTCCGGCCGTTCACCGCGATCGTCATGGCGGCGCCGCACCATCCCGGCTGGCGGATCTTCAGCGCCAGCTTCACCGGCTGGCGCAACTGCAGCCGCAGGTGCGTCGCCGGCTGCTCGGGAAACGCCGTTTCCTGCCGCAGGACCAGGCCTCGCCCGGGCCACGCGAGTTCCGAGGCGATAAACAGGTTGATGTAAAGCGACGCGTCGTCGTGCGCGTAGATCTCCTCGCCGTAGCGCGCGTGGTTCTCCATGCCCGTGCCGACGCAGCACCAAAACGAATCCTCCGGCGTCGAATAGGTTTTGAAGTGCCCCGGTTTCATCGAAATGAAGTAGGCAAACATGCCGGTGCGCGGATCCTGCGACGCGAGAATATGGTTGTAGAGGGCGCGCTCGTAGAAATCCATCGTCGCCGCCGCCGGCTCCCACGCGAACACATGGGCGGTGAGCTTGAGCATGTTGTAGGTGTTGCAGGTCTCGGCCGTCACCGGGCTGAGATGCTGGGAGAAATCCCCGACGGGGAAGAAATGCTCATCGTCGCTGTCGCCACCGATCGCATAGGAGCGGTGCCACGCGACCCGCTGCCAGAAAAAGCGCGCGAGATCGCGGTATTCCGTCCGGCCCGTCAGCTCGAATTCGCGCGCCGCTCCGGTGATTTTCGGGATCTGCGTGTTGGCGTGCAACCCGTCGAGCACATCCGCGCCGCGCCTCAGCGGGGCAAACACCACCTGGTGGTTGAATGCCTCGGCCAGCCGCAAATGGTCGGGGTTGCGCGTAACGCCATAGAGATTCGCGAGCACCTCGTTCATGCCGCCGTGCTCGGTCTGCAACGAGGTCTGCATCTGCTCCGGCGTCAGGCGGTCGACGCGGAACTTCACCCAGTCCGCCAGCCGATCGAGGACCTCCAACGCCTGCGGATTGCCCGTGAGCCGGTGCGCGTCGAACAGCCCGGCCATGATCTTGTGCATCGTGTACCACGGCGCCCAGACGGGCTGTTGCGCATCGACGCGGTCGAACCACGACTCTGGAAAAGCCGAGAGATAGCCGGCATGGTAGCCCCGATTGACCATCGCCGCCTGGCATTTCGCCAGTTCCGCCACCATGGTGTCGCATCGTTTTTTGAGCGCACCATCGCCGGTGCTGGCGTACATCAGCGCGCAGGCGCTCAGGTAATGGCCGAGCGTGTGACCGCGCAATTCGCAGCCCGGAGCCTCCCAGCCGCCAAGCGGCTTGGCGTCCGCCGGCAGGCCCGCGGTCGCGCGAAACATCAGCAACAGGCGATCGGGATCGAGCGTGAGCAGGACCTGCCGGTCAAGATCCTGCGCCTGCTTGAACGGACCGTCGAGCAGGCGCACCGAGGCGAGATCGAACGCGGCGGCCTTGATGGGGGAAACGAGCGGGGCCGCCGAAGCACCAGCGGTGTCAACCGCCACGGTGGTCAACGGAGCGACGGCGAGACCGAGGGCAATCAAAGAAAGCAGTGATTTCATAACGCCGCGCCTCCCAGAACCAAAGATGGAGGGCCCGGCGCCGTCCGGGCCAGGGAATTGAATAGTGGCGGCAACGGCGCGCCGCCCTCCAACAAAATCGTCGCGCGCCGCGACGAATTGAACTGAAGATCTCATAGTAAGAATTCCGAGGCTCATTACTGGTTCACCGGCGCGGGCTTTCCTTGGCGCAATGCGGGCAGCCAGTCGCCGTTGCAACGCTGGTTGTAGGCGGCATGCGAACCGTTGATCTCCTGATGTTCGGCGCCGGGAATGATGATCACTTCCTTGGGCGACCTGATCTGGTTCACCGCCGCAAGGATGCCTGCCGCCGGACAGGTTTCGTCAATCAAACCAAGCCCGACCAGCACCGGGCATTTAATCCGAGGTGCAAAGTTGGCCACGTCGAAATAGCGGCTCGCCTCGCGCACTTTCGCAGGATCCTTGCCTTCGGTGTTCGCATACCACTGCGGCCAGCCGCCCCTGCGGCCGACGGCTGGGCCGAGCATGTCGCAGCCGGCTGGAACCATGGCGAGCGCCGCGGTGATCTTCGGATAGAAGCCGGCGGTCATCAGCGCCTGCAGCCCGCCCTGGCTGCCGCCCATTACCACCAGCGTCTTGCCATCCCAGTCATCGCGATGGGCGAGATAATCCGCGGCCCGGTAACAGGACAGGTACATCCGGAGATAATAGCTGGTTTCGCGATCGTCATTGCCGATCTTCCAATAGTCGTGAAGCGGCCCGCCGGCCTGTTGCTCTTTGTAGAACGCCTCCGGTTGGTCGATCGGCAGGTCGTGAGGCTCAATGTTCAGCACGAGCCATCCTTCGGCGGCCCGGTCGGTCACCCAGCTTCGCTGCAGGCCATATACGCCGGCCCACTGGACGACCAGCAGGGCCGGGAATTTCTGACCCATCGCGGGCCGGGCCAGCTGGCCGTAGATGTGCGTGCCGCGGATGTTGCCCATCGTGATCTTCCAATACGCGAGATCCGCCTTGCCAATGTCCACCGGCTCGAGCCGCGGGTCGGCAGGCGTTTGCTCCAGCTCCTGCAGTTTCGCTTTCCAAAACGCATCAAAATCATCCGGACAAGGGGCCGACAACGCGATGCGGTCCGGGGCGGCTACGGCGCCGGCGGTGACCCGGACTTTCTTGCCCTCCGCCGTCTTCCAGGTCACCACCACCAGCATCGTGCCCGGCGCATCAAACCGGGTTTCCAGTCCGGCCGTGTGGTCGGTGAAATTGACGTCACCTTGCCCCGCCTCCGTCAGCTGGCCCTTCAACAACTGGTAGTGGACCGGCGGTGGAGTGGTTTTGTCCTTCCATTCGACCCGCCAGTGCACCGCGTCGCCGACCTGGTAAATTCCACTGGCCCGGTCCGGCGCAACCGCCAGTGGCTGGGCCTGACAGAAGCACGCCGTCAGTGAGGCCAAGGCGACCCAGAAAAAACCCCCAAGAGATCTCAGGCGCATGATCGAATAATGGGGCATCGTTCTCCATTTGCCCAGTGCAGAGTGCGCGAGACGCCTCCCCGTTCGCCTCACGGTCGTTGCAGCCGGCGCAGCACCTCCAGATTTCTCCGGGCGTCTTCGTAATCGGGCTTCAATCGCAATGCCGTTTCCCAGTGCACCCTCGCCTGCTCCAACTGGCCGGCTTTGGCATAGAGGATGGCCAGGTTATTGTGCGCCTCGGCATAATTCGGATCGAGGCGCAAGGCATCCTGGTACTGGGCGAAAACCTCGGCGGCGCGCCCGGGTACCCTCTCCAGAACCACGGCGAAATTGTAGTGCGTCTGGGCCTGATCCGGCCGGAGGCGAAGTGCCGCTTCGTAGTGCGCCAACGCCTCGGGGAGGCCGCCCGGCAGTTTGGCCAGCAAACCGGCCAGATTGTCGTGCGCCTCGGCGAAGGCGGGCCGCAAGCGCAGCGCCTCCTCGAATTCCGCCTGCGCCTCCGCCGCGCGTCCGGGCATGGCCGCCAGCGTATTGGCCAGACAGTAGTGCGTCTCGGCGGCGCCGGGATCAAGGCGCAGCGCCACTTGATAATGGTCAAGCGCCTCCGGCAGGCGGCCGGGCAACTTCGCCAGGGCGTTGGCCAGATTGACGTGGGCCTCGACGAAGGAGGGGTTGAGTTGCAACGCCCGTTCGAAATGGGCCAGCGCTTCGGGCACGCGGCCGGGCAGTTTCACGAGTTCGTTGCCCAGGTTGTTGTGCGCCTCGGAGGAGTCCGGCCGCAAGCGCAGCGCCGCGGAATAATGCATCAGGACCTCGGACGTGCGCCCGGGCGACTTTGCGAGCTCGGCGGCGAGATTGATGTGCGCCATCCAGCAGTCCGGATTCCGTTCGAGCGTGGCGCGATACAGGGTCTCCCCGTCACGGTATGAACGGCTCTGGTGGTTGGCCAATACGGCGAGCACGGCAAGGAGCAGAACGCCCGCACCGCCCGCGCCGACGCGCACGAGCGGCGCGGCGCGGGTCAGCAGCCAGGCAAAGCCGGCGGCAGCCATGACGACGGGGCCGAGCATCGCCAGATACTGGAAATGGTCGGCGACGTAGGAGAAGAGGAAGGGATAAACGTTGAAGAATCCCAGGGCGGGAAAGAGCGACCCGACGAAGAAGAGCCACCCGGCCAGCAGAGCGCGGTTGCGCCGGCGGATCATCCAGAGCCCCGCGGTCACCACCAGCACGCCGGCCAGACAGCCGATCCATCCTCCGGCCGCCGCCGGCACGTTCCAGCGCGGGTAGACGAACATCAAATCGACGGGCCAGACGAGTTTCTCCAGGTAGAACCACACCACCCGGCCCGCCAGCAACAGGCGCTGAAAGGGCGACAACGCGAACGCCGCACCCTCCGCGCCGATCAGCCGGCGCTCCACCCACACGGTGAGAACTCCCGCCGCCGCCGCCGCGATAAACCACGGGATCAGGGGGACGACGTCGCGCCGCCAGTCGATCTTCCCGTTCTTCCACCACAATACGACGAGCAGCGCGGCCGGCAGCGTGGCCGTCACGCTCTTGGTCCCCAGGGCCAGCCCGAAAAACGCCAGCGCCCGCCCGTAAGACCACCCGCCGCGCCGGTCGGAAAAATCGAAATATGCCAGCGCCGCCAGCAGGTAGAACACCAGCGAAAGCGTGTTCTTCTGTTCAGAGATCCAGGCAATGGATTCGACGCAAACCGGGTGGACGGCAAACAGCAGGGCCGCCAGCCAGGCGGCGACAGTGCCAGGACTCGCCATGGACGGGCGCAGCAAGCCTGCGCCCCTACCAGCGACGTTTCCGTCGATTCCCTTCGTAGGGGCGCAGACTTGCTGCGCCCGTTTTCCTTCCAGCAGTCGCTGCAAAACGAGGGCCAGAAGACAACAGGAAGTGGCATGGAACAGTACGTTGGCCAGATGGTATCCGAGCGTCGCGTCGCCCCACAGCCGGTGTTCAATCCAGAAGGCGCTGTGCAGGACGGGATAATACTGCTGGGTCGCATGCAGGTCGGTCCAGATCCGGCCCAATCCAGACCAGGAGCGCAGATCCGGCAACGTGACATGGGCCGCGTCATCCCAAACCAGACCGCCCCAAAGTGCGGGCCAATAGCACGCCAGGACGAGAGTGAAGACGAACGCGCCCGGGACCCATGGCATGAGCCGGTCAGCTGATGACCTTTTGCAAACCACCATACCGACAACCTAGGGACGCATCTCCCGTCAGGGCAACCCCGACTTGTTCTGCCGCCTCCAATTGCGGTGTCAGACGCTCAATTCCCCTTTATCCTCCACCGCAATACCCGCCTGGTTCTGGCTGAAGACTACCGATACGGCCTCATGTAGTTGACGTAGGGTCGCCGCTTGTCGGCGGACCGTTCACTCATGGACAATTGGCCCGGCGACAAGCGCCGGCCCTACACACCATTTTGCACCGGTTATCGTCGTCTGAAAAGCGTCGGTCAACTGCATGATCCTGTATCGGCAAAGATAGGACACTTCTGAATGCCCGGCCCGCTGCACGGCCCCTTGGCCCTGGTTCACCAGCCCGCGACCAACCGAACGCCGACGCAACTGAGGAGGCACCGCCAAATCTCGGAGGTCACAGATTATCTACTGATGGCAATCGAACCAGGAACATAGCGGACCAGACCCGCACAGTATCGCACCTTCTTTTCTTCGCCGGGTGCGAGATCGAACCGAACCGAATTGCGGCCACACTCCCGCGACAAAAACCACGGATACGAAATCGCGACTTCGCAGCTGCCGGGCGGGACAACAAACGTGTGGGTGCCCCATTTTCTCCGCTCCGCTCGGCCGTTGACCGTAACGGTCGGCGTGAAGAGGCCGTAAACGAAGGCCAATGGACTGTGGTCGATTGTCACCACAATTCGAGCGGTGGAATTGCATGGATCGGTGCTCATAAGCGGTGGAGTGGGATGTTGCGGTGAGAGGCGATTCGCAGCCGGCGTGCCAGCAGAGGTCGTCGAGTTCGTCGCCTTGTCGGCACATTCATCATTCTGGAAAAAGCTCCTTCAAAACCGGCCAATTCGCTGCGGCCGTCGCGGCGAAGGTGATAACGGGTAACGCCGCCGCTGCGGCTAGATGCCCCACTGAGTTCCATTTCTTCTTCATGGCCGCGATGACAATCCAGACCAAAGAAACCGGAACAGTAAGTGCAAACACCGCCGAAACCACATAAGGGAGATAGCCGAAAATCCAATAGCTCGCCCTTTCTCCTCTCGGCATGAATGCCCCGATGGCAACGAAAACCATCAGACTACCAGCAATCACACCGAGGATCTTCAGATAATCTTTGGATCGGGAATCCATTTCTTTTCCAAACACTACCGGCCTGCCAGGAAGCTGGCGGGCGCGACTCGTGCGCACCTGTCAGCCGTAGGCCTCGCGGAGGCTGCTGCCCGAGGCGTGACCGGCGGCCGAATTGGCAGCGGCTGCTTGCAGGCATTTCTTGGTTCGCTCTTTGAATACTTCGAAACGCGCCTTAGCCGCCGCTCTGTAGCGAATCTTTTACTAATCCGACCCATTGCTCAAACGAATCGGCGTGCCAATTATTGTCTACATGGAGAGCGGTGACGTCATATGGACGAGGATACCCTCCGAACCAATTGAACCAACCCCGATTCGGAATTTGAACCAAAGGCACATCGAACTCCTTTATGACGAAAACGGCATCAGGAGGGAAATCGGATGCTTCGGGAATGCGTGGATCATTAGCCATTGTGTATAGGCATTCGAATCTTGCCGAACGATGAGTTCAATTGCACCCGGTTGCGGGTGCCGGTTGGAACGCAAGTTCCAGACCAGCTGCCCCCGGCGGGCGGTTGGAGATCGAGATCATACGGAGGAAAATCGCCGCTTTACCGACCGAGTGGTCACAGTACAATCGCCGCGGGCGCGGCGGTTGCTCGGCTCAACCATTCGAACCTGGTGAGCCGGCAACCTCAGCCCGCGGCGAGTTGTCGACGCTCGGGCGGACCGCGGATTATAGTCTCGAATACTCACGACGTAATTCAGCTGTGTCGGGAACGTTGTTTATGCCACTGACTGTCGGCATATCGAAATCGCCATCCGACTGGAGATTGGTGGTTTAGGAAGGTCGAGGTCCGAGATCCGGCGGTGTAGAGGCCTTTTCATGGATCGGCCGACACGGTGTCGGTCGATCCAATTCTTCACGTGGTGGGTCATGCGAAAGTTGGAAAAACACAGTTTATTACTCCGGCCGACCTGCGGATGTTTCGAAGAAACTAAAAAGAGAGGGTGGCAAAACGTGCGTCGCATGTCCACCCGGAACCCAAGCCGCGCATCCCGAGGAAATCGATCATCGGTCGCAAGCGACCTTCCTACTGCGTGATCCCGTAGTGAAGCTAACGGAACGAAGTGACGTGGTAGCGCGCGTTGTCCCCAACGCGCTTGGAGCGCCTTGAGGACAAGCCGCCCCCCTCAAACGGGTCGTCTCAGCTCAGCCGTATCCCTGCCAAACGCAGGAGGCGAGTTTGCTCGCGAATCCGAGATAAGAATCGCCTGCAAGCAGGCTTCCTACATCGATCACCTGAGACACCAAATCCACGAATCCGCCGCGTCTCCAGCAGGGGACCGCGGCGGCAGTCGGGCTGGCTTCACACCTTGAACGGGAAGGCGCCGGAGGATTCCTCCCAGCGGTAGTTGACCGTTTCCGCGCCGATGCGCCAGACGCGCGGAGCCGTGCTGTGCAGCCAGTCGAGCGGTTCGCACCCACCTGGGGTGCCGCCGGACAGCGCCGTCTGCATCGCCGCGCGAAACGCCGCCTTCTGGTCGGGCTGGACGGTCCGCGGGTCGACGGAAACGAAGAGCGCAGCGCCGCTGCGAGCCACGAGATCCAGATACTGGCGATCGAATTCCCACGGCGTCTTGTCGGTGTGAGCGGCGCAGTCGGGATCGCTCGAGAAAAACGTCCCGTGCTGCGGCAACCGAAAAGCGAGCGTGTTGACTCCCATGCGCCGCGTGCGTTCCCAAATCAAACCGGACGTGTCGTCGCCGGTGCGTTGAATTTCAAAGATCCCCGCGCCAAGGTGCCCGATGGTGTTGCAGCCGAGCAGCACGGCGGCGCCGGCGCCTTGGCGGAGGGTGCGGTAGAGACGGAGAATGATCTCGGCGTTGGTGCGCGACTGGTCGGCGAAATGCCAGCCGGGATCCGTCAGTTCCGCTCCCATCTCGAAACCCCACCTGGCAAAGACGTCGTAGGTCGAAAAGTCGTGCTTGATGAGGTCGTAGCCCCAGGAACGGACGCGGGCAACGTCGTCGCGAATGAGCGTGAGATTCTCGGGCAGAGTGAGATCGAGGGGTTTCTCCTCGGCCGTGCAGGGGCCCGCGCGCACGCGACGCGGGTCGTCAACCTTCATCAGCGCGGTTGGACGCATCCAGATGCCGGGGCGCACCCCGACCGTTTTCATGTCGGCGGCCAGGCCGGGCATGTCCGGAAAACGCGGCGCATCGCCCCCGGTCCACGGGCCGCCGGGACAGGAGGTGCCAGCGGTCCAACCGGCATCGATGACACAATAGGGGCGGTTGGGATGACCGGACGCGAGGTCGGCCAGGAAAGCCGCGTCACACCGCATCGCGTCCGCGTCGAAATTGTGCCCGTAGGCGTAATACCAGTTGTTGTTGCCGCAAATCGGGGCGGCGGCGAGGCGGGGCGCCGGGCTGAGCCGGTGACAGAAACGCGTGAGCGCCGCCATCGGCGTTTCCTCCGGCGCGCCGGCGAGAGAGACGATCGTCGCGGCGGCAATCTCGCGGTCGCCCGGCAGCGAGGGACTGCCGCCGTTGCGGAAATCGAGCCAGAGCGAAATGCCCGCGGCATCGACGGTCCAGAAGCAAAGCGCGGCCGGTTGGGTCATGACTCCGGCCATGAAGGTTCGCCCGCTGGCCGCATGATGCGCGGCAGAATACCAGGGCATGACGCGCTCAGGCTGGAGATAGCGCCATTGCAGATCGCCGTAGCCGCGTTCCCAATGATCACCGAGAAAAAGTGTATCGGCGGGGAAGGTCGTTTCCCACCGCAGCACCACGCGGGTCAGCGGCCCGGTCGGACAGGTCACGACAACGCCGAGACCGGCGGACGCAGCGGTAAGTTCCACGGCTGTCCGGCCGGAGGAAAAGCGAGAGCCTTGCCGGTCGGCCGGCCCGAGGCGCGTGCCGTCGTGGTCGACGAAGACGCGGGACGGAAGCCCAGGCAGTTCCGTGATCATGAGAAGACTCGCGGTCGCACCCCGGGTGACGCCCTCAGCGCGGCCGTGCAGCGTCGCACCAACCAGGAGCGAGCCCGCCCCAATCTTGAGGGTGTCGCCGAGAAAGGCCCGGCGGGTAGGTTTGTCAGCGGAGCGTGGCATGGCGGTTTTCGAGTGACGGGTGAAGGCCATTTCTATGCAAATTGTAGGAAGCGAGCTCGCTCGCGATTCCGAAGCAAGAATCGCCTGCAAGCAGGCTTCCTACACCAATCACCTGACGACATCCCGTTTACGAGTGAGGGCGAGAAGAACAGGGCAGAGGCGTTTCATTTTTGCGGTCGGTAGAAAATGCCCGGCCAGTGCGTCAACCGGGGTTTGGGCGCAACCAGCGTCGCGAAGTCTGAAATGTACGCCGCGGTCGGCGGCAGGCCAGCGGAAATCGGGCCGGAAATCTATTTTCGAGGACAACGTCCGATTTCGAGCCGGAGGGGCGCAGGCTTGCTGCGCCCCTTTCCACAGGCGCGACAAGATCGCGCTCCTACAAAAGAGGACAGGACGTTTCAACCGAAGAGGAACCCGTCGACGCCTGGGATTGCCAGCCCTGACAAATTCGTATGCCATTGCGGCCTTATGACCATTCCCCCTCGTTGGTCCGCGGCCCTGGCCGCCGGTGTAATTGGCTCACTCCTCCTTTCCGTTCATGCAGCGGAGCCCACCGTTCCTGCCGCCGACGGCACGCCGCAGTTGCGCCGTCAGGGCACGGCGACCCAGTTGGTCGTCGACGGCAAACCATTTCTCATCCTCGGCGGCGAACTGTTCAACTCGAGTTCCTCCAGCCTCGAATACATGCAGCCGGTCTGGGGCCGTCTCGCGGCCCAACATCTCAACACGGTGCTGGCCGGCGTGTCGTGGGAGCTGATTGAGCCGGAGGAAGGGCGGTTCGATTTCAAGCTGTTCGACGGCCTGGTTCGCGATGCGCGGGCGCACCAAATGAAGCTGGTGCTGCTCTGGTTCGCCAGCTGGAAGAACGGCATGTCCAGCTATCCGCCCGTGTGGGTAAAGCGCGACCCCCAGCGATTCCCGCGCGTGCAACTGCAGAACGGCGAGGTTCCGGAAGTTCTCACCCCGCTTTCGACGACAACCGCCGACGCCGACGCGCGGGCGTTCGCCGCATTGATGAAACACGTCCGCGAAATCGACGCGCGCGATCATACTGTCCTGATGGTGCAGGTGGAAAACGAGGTCGGAGTGCTCAACGATTCCCGCGACCGCAGCGCCCGGGCCGAGGAGGAGTTTGCCAAGCCGGTTCCGCTGGAATTGATGGATCTCTTCTGGAAGCACAAGGAAACGATCGTGCCCGAATTGCGCGAAGTATGGGAAGCCAATGGTTCAAAGATCTCAGGCACCTGGGCGGAAGTCTTCGGGCCTACCAAGCCGAAGGAATTTGTTTTGACCTGGGATCTGCCCGAGGAGCAGCGCAAGACGGAGTGGCGGAAGCTGCACTGGCCGGTGGATGAGATCTTCATGGCATGGTACTACTCCCGTTACGTCAACCGCGTGGCCGAAGCGGGGAAACGCGAATACAACATCCCGATGTATGCGAATGCCTGGCTGCAACAGCCCGGTTGCGCTTTCCCCGGCACCTATCCCAGCGGCGGACCGGTCCCGCAGGTGACCGACATCTGGCGGCTGGGCGCGCCCAGCCTCGACCTGCTGGCGCCAGATCTCTACGTGCCGGAGTTCGCCGAGCTCTGCCGACGGTACGTGCGCGCAGGCAATCCGCTCTTCATTCCGGAGACCGACGGGGGGCCGGACGCGGGCCGCAACCTGTTTCTCGCGGTCGGCGCCTACAACTTGATTGGCTTCTCGCCGTTTGGAATCGACCGGCCGGAATTTCCCCGACCTGCAGCTCCCAGTAATTCGCCGTTCCCCGCGCCCCCCGCGCCAGGACTCGGCGGCAACTATGAGATCATGGCCCAGATCGCCCCGCTCGTGTTGGCCCATCAGGGGACGGACAGCCTCGTCGGTTTTGCCCTGGACAAGGATCATCCCTCCTTGGTCACGAATCTGGGCGGAACGAGCGTCGAGATCAGTCTCGATGACCTCTTCGGCCGCAAGGCGGAGAAGGGATACGGCATTGTGGTCGCAGTCGGCCCTGACGAGTTTGTCGGCGCCGGCACCGGATTTCGCGTCATCTTCAAGCCGGCCAACCCCGGCGCGACCAAGGTCGGCATCGGCACGGTCGACGAAGGCGTGTATCGCGACGGGAAGTGGATCCCGGGTCGCCGGCTCAACGGCGATGAAGACGATCAAGGGCGGGCATGGCGTTTCAGCTCCTGGGCGCTCCAGATCGAACGTTGCACGACCTATCGCTACAAGTAAGGGGGCATAGCGTCGGCATGTAGGGCGGGATCGCCTGATCCCGCCTTATCACCAAGCGCGGCGCCGGTCAGTGATCAGCGGTCCTCAGCAAGGTGAGGCGGCTTGTCCACAAGTCGCTCCAAGAAGCGCGTTGCGGAGAACGCGCTCCACCAAATAGCGTGTAGGGCCGGCGCTTGTCGCCGGGCCACCATTCAGTCGAGAAACGGTCCGCCGGCATGCGGCGACCCGGCATCGACTGTTTTGATCCGCTGTCAGGGCTGCACGAGTTCGAGGCGTTCGAGGGCGACCAGCTTCCCACGCCTTGATAAGGCTGCGGAATTCGACGCGATTGGCGCCGGCTTCGAGAGTCACCTTGAGATCGACGGCTTTCCACTCATTGCCCGTGGGCGGAAGGTCGAGCGGGCGGCCGGGCGCGCCATCGATGGCCACCTCGTAGGGCAAGGCCTTGTCGTAGGCGTTTTGATACAGGAAACCTCCGGCACGGCCTCACGGTTCGCGGATGACCAGGGTTTGGTTGATCGCATTCGGCCGCAATTCCTGCCGCTTCCCGGAGGGCCAGCGAATCACGATCTTCCGCACCCGCGCATCCTCCTCCAGGCCGAAATCGAGCACCGACTCCGACTGGGCCATGTAACCCATCGCGGGCGTCATAGTGCGAACCTGCACCCGACGCGGGGTATGAACCTCCACGCGAGCGCCGCCCGCCTCCCATTGGGTACGCGTCGCGATGAGCGCAATCCGCAGCCAGGGCCGCCCACTACGCTGGTCATTATGCAGAACGACGGCCGGTCCGCTGTTTTGGGCGATGATGACGTCGCCATTGCCGTCGCCGTCGAGATCCGCCACTGCCACGCCGCGGGCAAGCAGGGGGGCCGCCCATGCGCCCCCTTCCGCAGCGGGGATCGACACGGGAACCCAAACGCGGCCGCGATTCCACTGCAACTGCGGCGCCGCGCGGAAATCCCGCCCTTGTTCGAACCGGCACACATCCGGCTCCGCCCGGCCGTTGCCGGAAAACAGATCCAGGTGCGCGCCGTGATCATAATTCAGCAACGCGAATCCAAGCTTGCTGCGCAAACTCAGCCAGGCTTCTTCGCGGTTGGCCGGGTCGATCGGGCCGGCGGAAAGGAGGGCAGCGAGCCGTTCATCCGCGCCCGGGGCGAGTGACAACAGGCTGGGGGTGGCCAGACTGGCGGCCGCGCCTTCATTGCGATTGTCGAGTCCGGACGACCACTGACGGAACGATCCATCGCCTTGGTTGATGAAGAGCGCGCTTTCGGCGGCTTGATACGCGAAAAGGAGATCGAGTTTGCCATCGCCGTTGGCGTCCACGGGCACGACGGCCAGCGTCTTGGCGACCGGCATGCGGGTCTCGGGATCGAGGTTGCGCAGGCCGGCCGAGCCCGGGACGAGCGCAAAACGGCCGTGTCCAAGATTCCGATACACCGACGGAAACGCCCCGACAAACCCGGTCGGCGTGCCGTAGGAGGGGCCGAGTTCCGCGACGCGGAGGGCGAGGTCGAGCCCCATCCCCGTCGGCCACCGCACGTAATGCGCGACTACCAGGTCGAGCTTCCCGTTCCCCTCGAGATCGATCCAGGTTGCCCCGGTGCTCCAGGTATGGTCGTCGCCTCCGACCCCCGCCTCCAGGGTGACATCCTCGAAGGTGCCATTACCACGGTTGTGAAAAAGATGGTTCCGGCCGACACACGCGACAAACAGGTCGAGGTGGCCGTCATTGTCGTAGTCGCCCGCCGCCGCGCCCATGCCCTGCAGCTCCACGTCCAATCCCGCCTCGTGCGATACATCGGTAAAATGTCCATGCCCGTCGTTGCGAAAAAGGGCGCAACGTCCGCCACTCCGTCCCCCGGCTGCCGGCGCTTCCCCGGGCCAGGGCGCGCCATTCACAAAGAACAAATCGGGATATCCATCCCCGTTGTAATCGAAGACCACGACCGCGCCTCCCAACGTGGTTGGCGGCTGGCTGGTGGGCGTGGCGCCCGACACGCGCTGGAAGTTGACCCCGGCCCGGGCCGTGATGTCGGTGAAGCGCGCCAGTGGAGCGGCGCCCGCCGGAATCACCGGGGGCAGCCACCAGGCGAACAGCACGCCAATCACGATGGCCGCGACGATCAGCGGCAGCAGGAGCGGAACCAACGGCGACACCAGGGGACGGCCGGGCGCCAGCGAGGAATCGTCCGGGGCGACCGCACCGGCCAAAGTCTTGAACTCAGGGGCATCAGGCGGCATTGATGAAGCCGGTCTGGCAGGTTTGATTTGGCTTTAAGGCTGTACCGCCACTCAATCAACTCCCTAGGTCAGGTGTAAACTCTTTCCCGCGATGTCGCCCCCGTCCCCCCCTCTCCGCCACGTGCTGAAGTTCCTGGGCTACGCCGTATTTTGGACGCTCGTGGGTCTCGCGTTTGCGGGCCAGTTTTATCTTTCAAGCAACCTCCTGGGCCGCTCAATCACGTGGGCGGAGGCGATCACCAACTCGCTGGGTGATTGGTATGTGTGGGCGTTGCTTTCGATGCCGATCGCTCGATTCGCCCGGCGGTTCCCGCCCGAGGCCGGCGCAGCCTGGCGCACCGCGGGGATCCACCTCGGAGCGGCCATCGGATTTTCCTTTGCCTGGGTCGGATTGCGCGCCCTCGTTGGCCAGGCGCAAAACTGGATGCTCGGCGAGCCAGTGACGTTCTTCGAGGTCTTCCGCCCGTTGCTGGTGGGATCGTTGCCATTCGATCTCCTGATGTACGGCGTGATCGTCTCGGTGAACCACGCCATCGACTATTATCGCAAATATCATGAGCGCACGGTGCACACGCTCGAACTGGAAAAACACCTCGCGGAGGCGCGGCTGCAGGCCTTGCTGCGCCAGCTGAAACCGCATTTCCTCTTCAATACGCTCAACGGCATCGCCTCGCTCATGCACAGCGACGTCCATGCTGCGGATCGCATGCTGGTGCGCCTGGCCGAGCTCCTGCGGCTCACCATGAGCCACCCGGGCCAGCCGCTCACCGGTCTGCGCGAAGAAATCGCCTTCATCGAGAAATATCTGGAGATCGAGCGCATCCGCTTTCGTGACCGTTTGTCGGTCAAGATCGACGTCGATCCCGCCGCCCTCGACGCACAGGTACCCAGCCTGATTCTGCAGCCGTTGGTGGAAAACGCCATCCGCCACGGCATCGAGCCGCATGCGCGCCCCGGTCGCATCGAGCTGTCCGTCCGCCGCGAGCCCGGGGCGATCGTGCTGACGGTGCGCGACAACGGCGCGGGCGAACCCCCGGGCGGATTCACCCGCGAGGGCATCGGGCTCGGCAACACCCGCGCGCGTCTGCGCGAACTCTACGGCGAACGGCATAGCTTTCAGCTTGCCAACCACCCGGAAGGCGGTCTCGTGGTGCGGCTGAGCCTGCCTTCCGCCTAGCCCATGAACCGACTCCGCGTCCTCATCGTCGATGATGAACCGCTCGCCCGCGATCGGCTGCGCGCCTGGCTGCTGGAGGAGCCCTCGGTCGAGATCGTCGGCGAATGCGGCAGCGGCACCGAAGCCCTCGCCCTGATCCGGTCCACGCCGCTGGACCTCGTGTTTCTCGACGTGGAAATGCCCGGCTGCAACGGTCTGCAGGTCGTGAGCGAGCTGCCGGCCGAGGGCCGACCCGCCGTGATTTTTGTAACCGCCCACGAACGGTTCGCCCTCGACGCATTCGAAGTCCAGGCCATCGACTACCTGCTGAAACCGTTTGACCAGGAGCGATTCCAGACCGCCCTGCGCCGCGCCGAGGAACATCTCCGTGCCCGTCGCGCCGGTCAGATCGAGGATAAACTCGAGAGCCTGCTCGCGGATGCGGCCGTCGCCCCTGGCAAGACACCGGAACGACTGACGGTCAGGGCGGACGGACGACTGGTTTTTTTGAAGCCGAGTGAAATCGTGTGGATCGAAGCGGCCGACAATTATATCATCCTGCACCTTGTCGACGGCCGGTTGATGCTGCGCGAGACCCTGGCGGCGATCGAAAAGCGGCTGGGCACGACCAGCTTTGCGCGGGTCAGCCGTTCCGCTCTGGTCCATCTGGATCAGATCAAGGAACTGCAGCCGACGTTCCACGGTGATTTTGTGGTTGTCCTGCGCAACGGCACCAAGGTTCCGCTCAGCCGCAGCCTGCGCGGTCAGTTTGGCAAGTTCACAGGCGAAAACCCGGATTGAGGGCGTTTGCAGCTGCAGGAAGCGCTGCGGCCTTGCAGTAGCAGCGTGCAGGACTTGTCCTGTCCTGAGCGATACGGGCTTCGTGGATGGAGCTGCATCATTGCGGCTAACACCGCAATCCGAAGCAGTAGCGAGCGCCGCCCGGGTCGCTGCCAGGCGCGATTGGCCCCGCCTTGGCGGCAACTGGCCCCAGAAGTGTTTTCGCTGGCACCGCTTGCCGCCAAAAACAGGCCTGTCCTTCAACGGCTTCCATCCGGACCGGCACGGGCCGGCCGTCTACCCTTTTTCTGACGCGATCGCGTCTTCGCCACCGGGCGGCAGCCTCGGAATCGCAAACCAGCCGGGATTATCAGATCGTTCAAATGTCGTCAGCAGACNNAATTCCGGCATCGTCACCAATGCGCCGGGGACGCTTTTTTGGAGCGTCGCCGGCACTTGCGAGTCTTCAGTTGCATGACGACACGTTTCACTTCCGGGCTTCTGGCGGTGGTGCTCGTTGCCTCTGCTGCGGCCTCTTCCCCCGGCCTCGAGCAGCGGCCGTTCGCGCCGCGGCAACCAGTCGTCGCAGGCCAGGGATCCTTTCAAGAGCTCACGCCAGCCGAGACCGGTCTCACGGTTTCCAACCTCTACAACGACCCGCGTATGTGGGGCAATCGTTTCCGCGAATTCACGCTTGGCGCCGTGGAAACGGGCATCGCGGTCGCCGACTTCGATCGCGACGGCATGCTCGATATCTTCGTCGTTTCCAAGAACGGCCCGTGTGCGCTCTACCGGCAAACGGCGCCGTACAAATTCGCGAATATCGCCGCCGTCGCCGGCGTCGATTGCGCCAACTCCGCTGCCCCAAAGATTGGCGCGACCGTGGTGGATATCAACCAGGACGGCTGGCCGGATATCTACCTCTGCCGGTACGACGCCCCGAATCTGCTCTTCGTCAACAACGGCGACGGCACCTTCACCGAACGCGCCCACGAATACGGCCTCGACGTGAAGGATGCATCGGTCATGGCCACCTTTGCCGATTACGACGGCGACGGTTTTCTGGACTGCTATCTGGTGACCAATGTCCTCGATTTCGCGAAGAGTCCTCTCGGACGCCGCGATTATCTGTTCCACAACAACGGCAATGGCACGTTCACCGACGTCACGGAAAAGGCCGGAATCTGGGGCCTGACGCAGGGTCACTCCGCGATCTGGGTCGACGCCAACCATGATGGCTGGCCCGACCTTTATGTCGCCAACGATTTCGAAACGCCCGACCGGTTTTACCTCAACAAGGGTGACGGCACGTTCGTTGACGTCGTGGGCCAGCGCCTTCCCCATGTCCCCTACTTCTCGATGAGCGCCGATTCCGGCGACCTGAACAACGACGGTCGGATCGACATCGTCGTTTCCGACATGCGCGATCGCACGCGTCAGGGCTACATGGCCGGCATGGAAGAGGTCGGTCGCGGGCTCTGGGAGGTGGAACGCCCCGCCGAAGTCGTGCCGCAATACCCTTGGAACGCCGTCTTTCTCAACACCGGCACCGACCACTTTCAGGAGGCCGCCCACCTGACCGGCCTGTCGGCCAGCGGCTGGACTTGGGCCACGCGCATTGCCGATCTCGACAACGACGGCCGCCAGGACGTGTTTTTCACCACCGGAATGATCCGCAATTTCGTGGATCCGGACATCGTCGATAAACAGAACCTCGCCCCCACCCTCGCCGCCCGGGCCACCGTCTGGAAGAGCGCCCCGCCGCGCCGCGAACATCCGCTCGCCTACCGGAACCTTGGCGACCTGAAGTTTGAGGACGTCTCCGCTGCCTGGGGTTTCAGCCGCCCAGGCGTTTCCTTTGGCTGCGCCCTCGTTGATCTCACCAACAAGGGGGCCCTCGACATTGTTTTTGTGAATCAGGACGGCCCCCCGTCTGTCTACCGCAATAACGCCGCCACCGGCCACAGCGTTGAAATCAAGCTCACTGGCCAGGCACCAAACCGCGACGGCATTGGCGCCGAAATTCACCTGGAGACCGCGACAGGAATGCAAATTCGCCAGCTCTACACCGAGCACGGCGTCGTCACCAGTGAGCCGCCCATCGCTCACTTCGGCCTCGGTAACGACATCACGATAAAAAAACTCACCATCCGCTGGCCGCTCGGCGACGTTCAGGTGTTTGAGAACCTCACTGCCGACTGCCTTTACACCATCGCCGAACCTCCGTTCCCCGCCGAAAAGCGCCCGCACCGGGCCCCGGCGGTTTTCCAAACGCCGGGCACTGGCGCCCTCTATGCTGAAACGGCCCGCGCCCACGGCCTCAACTACACCTCCGCCGCCCAGCCGTTTGATGAGTTTTACCGCCAGCGCTTGCTGCCCCGCAGGCTCGGGGAGCGGGCGCCTGCCCTGGCGGTTGCCGATGTGAACGGCGACGGGATTGACGATTTGTTTGTCTCCGGTGCGCTNNAGCCAGCCCTGGGCCGACGCGAAAGAGGCGGACGATGTCGGCGCGATTTTCTTTGACGCCAACGGCGATGGCAAAGTTGACCTCTTTATCGCCGCCGGCGGTGTCGCCTACGACCGGGGCGATACCCACCTCAACAACCGCCTCTACCTGGGCGACGGCCATGGCGGTTTCAAGCCTGCGCCCGCCGGCGTGCTTCCCGCCGACGGGGAAAGCAGCGCGGCCTGTGCCGCCGCCGACTTCGATGGCGACGGCAAGGTCGATCTCTTTGTCGGCGGCCGCGTCGTGCCCGGTCAATGGCCCGAAACGCCACGCAGCTTCCTTTACCGCAATTGTGGCGATCACTTCGAGGATGTCACCGACCGACTGGCGCCGGGGCTGCGCAATGTCGGCATGGTCACCGCCGCGGCGTGGGCAGACATCGACGGCGACGGCCGCCCCGATCTCGTGCTCGCAATCGAGTGGGGGCCGATCAAGGTCTTTCATAACACCGGCAAGGGTTTTGAGGATTACACCGCCCGCCTCGGGCTCTCCGGCGTGACCGGTTGGTGGAGCGCACTGGCAGTGGCCGATGTCAACGGCGACGGCCGCCTCGACTTGATCGCCGGCAACGTCGGCCTGAATACCAAGTACACCGCCGCCCCCGAGGCGCCCGCCGTGCTGTTCGCCGGCGATCTCGACGGGTCCGGTCGCAGCGCGATCGTCGAGGCAGCCTACGATACCGACGGCGGTCTTTATCCATTGCGCGGCCGCAGCACACTCGCATCCGCCTTCCCGTGGCTGCGACAGAAATTCCCGACCTTTGCCGACTTCTCTCGCGCGCCGGTGGAGAAGATTTTTTCACCCGAACGGCTGCGTGCGGTCACTCGGCTCACTGCCACCGAACTCGCGAGCGGCATCTTCCTGCAGCAAGCGGACGGCACGTTCAAATTCTCCCCGCTGCCCCGGGTCGCCCAACTGGCGCCGATCAACGGCTTTGTCTTCGCGGACCTCGACGGCGACGGCCTGGCCGACCTCTATTGCGTCGGCAACTTCTTCGGACCCGAACCGATGACCGGCCGGTTCGACGGCGGCGTCAGCCTGCTACTGCGCGGTGACGGTCACGGCCATTTCACGCCGGTATCTCCGGCCGAGAGCGGTCTCCTGGCCGTCGGCGAAGCCCGCGCCGTCGTCCGATTGGCGCCGGTGAGCCCGGGCGGCAGTCCGCGTCTCGCCGTCGGGCAAAGTCAGGGCCCGCTGCTTTTATTCACCCGTAATCCACGATGACCCATCTAGCCAACGAGGATCTCCGCATCAGCGGTACCCTGCCGCTGCTTTCACCGGCGGCTCTGGCCGCAGAGTCGCCGTTGGACGAGGCCAACACGGAATTCATCGCGCGGAGCCGACATGCGATGGAGGATGTTTCTCTTGGCCGGGATGACCGACTGCTCGCCGTGGTGGGCCCGTGCTCGATCCACGATCCCGCCGCCGCCTTGGAATACGCGGACCATCTGGGCGAAGCGGCGGCGCGTTATGCCGCCGACCTGTGCGTCGTCATGCGCGTGCATGTCGAAAAACCCCGCACCATCGTCGGATGGAAGGGTTTGATCAATGATCCCGGCCTTGACGGCAGCTACCAGATCAACCACGGACTGCGGCTGGCCCGGAAATTGATGGCCGATCTCGCCCGGTTGCGACTGCCCTTGGCCACTGAGTTCCTCGATACCATGCTCGGTCAATACTACGCCGAACTGGTGACCTGGGGCGTGATCGGCGCGCGCACGGTAGAAAGCCAGGTGCATCGCGCACTGGCCTCGGGTCTGTCCATGCCGGTCGGGTTCAAGAACCGTACCGATGGTGACCTGCGCGTGGCGATCGATGCCCTTCTTTCTGCCCGGCATGCCCACTGGTTTGCCTCACTGACCAGGGACGGGACTCCGGCGATGCTCGGCACGTCGGGAAACGACCGCTGCCAGCTGGTGCTGCGCGGCGGCACGCACGGGCCGAACTACAACTCCGCCTCCGTGCAGGCCGCGGTCGAACTACTGCAGGCGGCCGGCTTGCCGCCGCGCCTGGTGGTTGACTGCAGTCATGGCAATAGCGGCCGGGATCCCGAACGACAACCGGCGGTGGCCGCCGATCTGGCGGCGCAGATCGCGGCAGGACAGCGCGCCATCTGCGGAGTAATGCTGGAAAGCAATCTCATCGGAGGCAACCAAGACTACCGCGCACGGCCGCTTGCTTACGGCCGAAGCGTCACCGATCCCTGCCTGGCCTGGGACAAAACGCTGCCGGTGTTGGTCCAGCTAGCCGCCGCCGTCCAGAGGCGTCGCTTGCGGGCCGGACACACGGGTCGCCCATCCGCAAAATCGACGAACTTCCCGATACCGGCGAATGCCTTCCCCAGCCGGGAAGACCCGCCGCGGCGGCTGGTTCCAGCTGGATGATCTCCCCACTTTCTCCGCCAGCCCGGTGGCAACAATTGGAGTTGCTTCATCGCATCAGGCTTACATTTGGTTACAGTTTGTTTTCCTGCTTTTGCCAGACGATGTGCCGTCGGTCCACCAATCCCATGAAACGCCTGCCCTTCCGACTGACCCTGCTTGCCGTTCTGATGGCCTCCGCTGTCCGCGCGGCCGGGCCCGACCTGGCCGCCTCCCCCTCCGCGTTCATTCGTGCGCAAGCCCAGAGTCTGGTTAATTGGGAGCTATGGAACGCCAAGACCTTGGGTCGCGCCCGGGTGGAGAACAAGCCGGTCTACGTTTTCATCGGCTCGTTTCTTAGCGAGCTTAGCCGGGCTACCTGCCAGCAGTCCTTCACCAACGCCGAAACGGCGGCCTATCTCAACCAGCACTTCATTTGCCTGATCGTGGATCGCGAGGAGCAGCCCGATGTCGCCGCCTGCGCCCGGCTCTATCTCCAAACCATGAAGCAAAAGGACGGCTGGCCCATCCATCTTTGGATGACGCCGGAGCTGCAGCCCTACGATGGCGCCGGCTACCTTCCGCCTTCTGAAGAATGGGGAGGCTCAAGTTTCGCCATGCTGGCCCGCCAGGCCGGCAACGCCTGGACCAGCAATCCCAAGGCCTGCCGCGGGCATGCCAGCGAGGCGGTTTCGATGATGGCCCCGCACAGGCCCGAAGCTCTTCCCGACACTGCACCGGCTGCATTGACTGAAAAACTGACGCAAGCCGCGGCCGCGTGGCACGCCACCTATGATTCCGCTCACGGAGGCTTCGGCACGGCCGCCAAATCACCCGAGCCAGAGCTGCTGCGCTTTCTCTTGCACCAATCGCCAGCCGACCGTGATGCGGCATTGACAACCTTACGGGCCCTCTTCAACGGCGCGGTGCATGATCCGATCGACGGAGGCTTCTTCCGCCATGCCATGGATGCCGCCTGGCGGATTCCCTATCTGCAGAAAACACTCAGTGACCAGGCCCGACTGGCCTGCGCCTATCTGGACGCCGCTCAAGTCACGGGCGACGCCGGTTTGGCCGGCGGGGCGCGGAGTGCGCTCGACTATGCGCTGCAGCGCTTCGGTGCGCCCGACGGAGGTTTCGCGGCAGCGGAGGACGCCACGGCCAACGAGTTTTCCGGTTATTATGTCTGGACTGAGTCCGAGATTGACGCGCTGCTCGGCCCCGATGCCGCCGCATTCAAGGCCGCCTACGGCATTGCGTCCGCTGGCAACGTGTCCGCCGATGACGATCCGGCCGGCCTCTTTCATGGGAAGAATTTCTTGTACCGCGTCACTCCGGTCGGCGACGCGGCCACTGAAGCCAAGCTGACCGCCGCCTTGCGCCGCCTGCGGGTCGCGCGCGACAAGCGTCCGACACCCACGCGCGACGACCACGCTTCCGCCGGCGCCCACGGCCTGATGCTGGCGGCGCTCGCGCGCGCCGGCGCCCAGCTCAATGACCCGGGCTACCTCGCCGCCGCGGCACGCACCTTTGCGGTCATTTCGAAGCAGTTCGTGGTTTCAGGCGACGGCGACGTGCGCCGCCTACGGGTCTCTGAGGCCCCAGGTGCTCCGGTCGACTATGCAGCGCTCGCGCTCGGCTGTCGTGCGTTCGCCAAGGCAGCGCGCCGCGCCGACGCCGAAGCATTGGCCGATCGTTTGCTGGCACGAGTTGGTCGCGTGTTTTTCGATCCTGCCCAAGGCGCCTATTTTGCCTCCCCGGTCAACCTGCCGGTCGGATTATTCGTGCGGGTACCTGCCGATGACGGTCCGCCGGGCGCGGAAGCCCTGGCCCTCATGGCCGGTGTCCCACCGAAACAGGCTGCCGCCTTGACGAAGACGCTGGCGGCCCAGCTTCCCGAGAACGACACCGCGGCCGGCGACGTCCTGCTGGCGCTCCAGCGCTGAGCTGGGATCATGCAATTGTTGGCAATTCTTCTCGTGCCCTCGGGTACCGGTCGCTGTGCCGGTGATAGGGG
>PLOH01000108.1 GCA_003142955.1 Opitutia bacterium
CCTGCGACGCCACCCCGACGGTGGAGTAGGGGAAGAAGATGTTGTCCTCGCCGATCCACGTGGGACCTTCCAGGTAGACGTGGGCCATCAGGCGGGTGCGCGGGCCGATCTCGACTTCCGCACCGATTACACAGTAGGGGCCGATTTCGGCGCTCCCGGCGATCCGCGCCTGTGGCTCCACGATGGCGGTCGGATGAATGGGCATGGTCAGGACGACGGTACCGCGGGCGGCGTTGCTGCCTTGTCCGCGAGCTTGCACATGACTTCCGCCTCAGCCACCACCAGGCCATCGACGGTGGCGACGCCCGCCATTTTGGCGACACTGGCCTTGCGCTTGAGCACCTTCATCTCCATGCGCAGCGTGTCGCCGGGCACCACGGGTCTGCGGAAGCGCGCGTTTTCGATGGCCACCAGCAGCACCAGTTTCCGATCGCGGTCGGGGACGGTCTTGAGCACCAGGACGCCGGCGGTCTGCGCCATGGCTTCCACGATGAGGACGCCGGGCATCACCGGGAAATCGGGAAAATGGCCCGTGAAAAACGGCTCGTTGTGGGTCACGTTCTTGATGCCGACGATGTGCTCCGCGTCCATCTCGACGATGCGATCCACCAGGAGAAAGGGGTAGCGGTGGGGCAAAATGGCCCGAATTTCAGTGATATCCAAGATTGCCATGGAAGCAGTCATTATAACGCGGAAGCGTGCTATTCTTACGATGAGCCGTTGAAGCGCTCCATGTCATGCAAATCACTGTCAAGGAAGAAAGCGGTCTCTTCGTGCCGCCGAGTGTACAGCGTCAGGCCGGCATCCGGAGCGGTGACCGCCTCGAATTCAAGGTGTCCCCGCGCACCATCACCATTACGACCGTAGAGCCGCCCACCTATAAGCCCACCAAAGCCGAACTGGCTGCTATCCGTAAGGGCGAGGCGGAGATTGCCCGCGGCGAATACGTAAACGCAACCGATCTTCTCCATGATATGGACCGTCATCGTCGCAGGAGCGGCACAAAAGCAACTCGCAAGGTTTCCCGCTAGGGACCGGAATAGGATCGCCGCCGCGATCCAGGCGATGGCCGAAGAGCCTTTCGCGGGCGACATCATCAAGCTGGAGGGCGGGAACAACCGCTGGCGACGCCGGCTCGGCAGCTATCGTGTCTTTTTTGCCGCTGACACCACTGCGAGGACGGTGGCAGTCAGCGCGGTTGTCCGCCGCACTTCAACCACGTATTAAGGAGGATGCCTATTTCGGCTTGGCCTTCTGCGGCGCCAGATGGCGAACCCTACGCTCCTCGATCCAGTAGTAGGCACCGCCCCGCTTGGCTACATAGCCGAAGGAGTCGCCGGTCAGAAACTGAGGTGCTTCGAATTCGATGGGGTGATTCGAACGTCGGAGCGCATCAGTTCCAGAATCCGGCACTGAGACCGCTTCGTATTTGCCTCGCGCTTCCCCATCGATTACGGCGAATTGCTCTTTCGCGGACGCAGCCAGATAGATAACGTGTCGACTGTCCGAACTGAAGATGGGCGGAGTCAGGGTCATGCTATACGGGCCTTGTTCTACACCATCGACCACGATGAACTCCCCAAGGTTTGAACTGACTCGGTAGGCGAAGCGGCGACTGTCCGGGCTGAAGATAAGGGAGGCCGAGCGCACGAGATCGTATTCTTTGGACTCTTGCCCGTCGAGAACAACGACGAACTTCCCTCTTCGTTTGGCTTCGTAGGCAAGACGCTTGCTGTCAGGGCTGAATACGATGGTGCGGACGAACTCGTAGCGCGGTTCGAGCTCCTTGCCATCGACGACACAGATTCCCTCTTGATCCTGCCCAGGATCCCAGCGAAGCGTGGGGCTATACGCGATACGCTTGCCATCCGGACTAAATACGGGCCTGTTGCCAATATAATGATACGTTCTCCCAAACGGCTGCCCATCAACAACGACTCTCGGCGCAAGTTTGTTGTTGCCAATCGGCTCAGAGGTCACAACCGCCCACCGTGCGCCGTCCGGTGACAGGGCTGGCAGATGGTCCAGAGCCAATTCGACTGGATGCTCTTTGCCGTCATGCACCACGAAATCCTTGTTGTCGCGGCGCGCCTGGTAAGCGTAGTGTTTTCCGTTTGCGCTGAAAACGAGAGGCGCGATGCTTCTTTGCCCGATGCCCCAAACCATCTCGTAAGCCTTGCCCGGGACACCATTGATGACAATGAAAACATTCTTGTCCTTGACAGCCTGGTACCCAAACAAAGAACCGTCCGGGCTGAAAGCAGCCATGCCCGGCATCAAGGCTTCATATTTCTCCTGTTCCTTGCCGTCGACTATGAAGCGGTCGCCTTCACCGGCGCCGTAGCTGACGAGAAATGCAGTTCGCTTGCCATCTGGGCTGAAGATAGTTTCCCAGACTTGGCTGTAGACCCCCACATCGCGATCATCCAGCCGCAAACGATACTGATCCTTGCCGCTCTGCTGCTCCTTGATGACGTAGGCGACATGCGCGCCTCGAGGACTCACAGAGATCGAAAAATCGGCCTTCTTGGCATCCTCGGCGCTGAGCAGGAGCCGTTCGGATGTCTGCCACTCGAAGCTGAGAACAGAATCGGCGGCGCCCCGGCTAATGAGGACGATCACAACAAAAGCGCCGATCACAATTGGCAAACCGATTTTAAGGGCGAGTTTGGGCATGACTTTACTCTGCCGGGCAGCTTAGCATATTAAACTCACGGCGTGGAAGCGCTATCCTAACATCCGTGGATTCCTTACTCTCTTATGCCCGCGAGCGGCAGGCGGAAATGGTGGCTCAACTTCGCCAGTTCGTGGAGTGCGAGTCGCCCAGCGACGATCCCTCGGCGGTTAACCGGTTCGTGGAGCTGGTCTCCGATACGGTGGCGCCGTTCGGCAAAGTGAAGACGTTTGGCAGGCACCTGGTGTGCGAAGTCCAGTTGCCGGGGCGGAAGAAGAGCGGGCAGGTGATGGCGCTCGGCCATTCGGATACGGTGTGGCCGGTGGGCACGCTGCGCACCATGCCGTTCCGGCAGGCCGATGGCCGGCTGTGGGGGCCGGGCGTGCT
>PLOH01000008.1 GCA_003142955.1 Opitutia bacterium
GGCCCCAGTGGACTGGACGGAGGGGAAAAAGCAATCGGTTTGACAGGGCGGGTTCGCCGGGAACGGGCACGTCCATGAGGCGGGGACGCTCATGTGGAAGACGCATCTCCAGGCGCAAGGGCGTTTGGCGTTCCTAATCCGGCCGGACTTCCCACAAGGACTTCCTGGGCGTTTGCTGGTTGGAAGGAAATTCCTCGACAGAAATCGGTGCCGTAGGCCTCAACGAGGCGAGCCGACGTTTTGGAGAAGCAGTTTAAATCCGAGTTCAGGGCTCTATCGCGATACCCAACCCACAGATATTTCGCTATTATCGGAAGGATTCGAGATGCAGCGAAAATCGGCCGCTGGCGCACTGAAGGCTCTATCAGCAGTAGATCTGACTCAATACCTCGGTGGCGTTCGGAAGATTAGAGCCAGATGGAGTTCCGGCACGTTTATCACGGTCAAAGCCGGCGCGCGAGTCCTTTGGTTCCGCGGTCAACGAAATGCTCACTGGGGCTTGCAACCGAAGCTCTGGCGTCAGGAATTTCGCGCGGCGGAGGAAGCTGAAATCCGCCAAGAGTTTCAAAGTCGGGCTCTGCAGATGATTCAAGGTCGTCTTCCGGCTAACAAGTGGGAATGGTACTTTCTGATGCAGCACTACGGCGCTCCTACACGGCTTCTCGACTGGACCGACAATCCTTTGATCGCGCTGTTTTTTGCTGTCCTCGATCATCCTGGCGATTGTGATGCCGCAGTGTGGGTACTTGACCCGTGGTGGCTCAACGAGAAAATGAGAAAAGGGATAGATGGCCCGATGGAAGCCGACTGGGAAGAAGCACAACCCTATCTGCTAGACATTGAGGAGGCGTTCGTTGGGAGCAAACGTGGTCCGACTGTACCGGCGGCGATCGAGCCGCCACACGTCGACCGTCGCCTCGCCGTTCAACAGAGCCGCTTTGTCATTTTCGGCAAGACGAAAGACCTCGCGAGAACGAGAGCGGCTCGGGAACCTGCAAGAACGCGTCGGCTGGCGGAGATAGTGATTCCTTCGGCATCGATACAAGAGATCCAGAAGGAACTTGAAAATGCAGGCTTCACGATTTCGATGCTCTTCCCCGACCTGGAACATCTATCGAAAGAGCTGTGCGACAGATGGAGATTCTTGACCTAGCGACCCGCAACCGTGGGGATCGGCGTGTTAACTATAAATACACTGGCGATAACAGCCCATGGCACCAGCAATCTGCCGAGAGGCCCGAAAGGCCGTTCCTGGAGACAGCAGTCGGCGGGCTGTCGAGAATTCCGGCTGCGCCCCACGTCTCCCACAACGGGACTTTCGGCCAACTACCATGACAGGGGACAACGCGTCAAATACCTTGCGGATAAACTACCTAAATCTTACGCCGGAGCTACTTTGCGCCCGAACCAAACTCTCAGTCCAAAAAGTAAGGTGGATCAAAGTCCGGCACACCAGCGTGACGCCCAGCGATCCAGCGCAACATGTACACCTGACGCGGGTCCACCAGCGAATGCGTGACAACACTCGTTATGATCTCAAAGATCGCATGTGCCAGCGGGTCCTTGTAGTAATCGAAATCCATCTCTACCATTACGCAGGCAGTGCCGTCGATGGTTCGTTTGTCATTCTCGTGAAATGTAAGCTGGATACTGGCCTCACCGAACTGTCCTCCCTTCCAGCTTCGGGTGGCGCCCCGGTGAAAAACAGATGCACCCGGCTCGGGCGCAAACGACCCTTGGGCTGAAGCCTTGGTTACCCGATCGATCATTCCTGCCTCCGCCCATGCAAAGAAGCGATCCTGAGTCATGCTCTTGTCTTCCCAGATCAATTCGCGGATAAAATCGAGCAGGCCGCGGTCAGCAAAATGAATCTGGGACAGGGCAGTCGCAAGGTTAAAAAAACAGGCCAGCACGGCCGGCTGCGTTTCCATCAACTGGGTATAGCGGTCTTGCGCTGCCTGATCGTCGTCCGCGCCCGCGGCAAGTAGGCTGGCATATTCCTTGTAGTTCAGCTTCAACGAGTCCCAACGAGCATTCCGGAAATTGAATGATGCTCCTTTCCGCACGAGCATGAGGTCAACGGAGGTTATGTGGTGGGGCGACATTGTTACAGGTGTAAAACCGGCCTGTTCATAGCCCTGGGCAGATGCTAGAACAGTGTAGTTATCACCGAAGGTGTTAAAGAATGGAAGCCCATGGAGAGTTAGCTTCGGCGCCTTGCTGAGGTTTCGGTAAACAGTTTGTTGTTGACCATCCCTGACAGTGAACAGGATCTCTGTTCCGATCGGTATAGGCTCGCGATTTCCAGCGAATATGTTGATCGTCAATGAAGATGATCGGGTGGTAGCCGGACTCGCCTCGGTACTCACTACCAGGCCGGGGGCCGTGTAGGACTGAGGGATCTTCGCTTCCCTTGCCACCTGGGTCGTGGACTTCCGGTCGTGTTCACGTAGCCATTTAGCAAGATGGCGGCGAAGCAACTCTTCAAATTCGGGGACATCTGCAAAGGTCGAGAACAACACCTTTCGATCAGCCTCCAATTCCTTTTTGAATCGTAGAACCCTCTTAAGTTGCTCGCCCGGATCTCGCAACCTCTGGCCATCCTCAATTCTCTTGAAAAAAACAACAACCTCACTCAACGAATGTTCTGGATCGCGGACATGCTCCATGGCGAGACGGTACTCCTCTTCGGTGCCAGACGTGCAGTTCGGATGGTCGCCCCCCGGCGGGGTTCCCCACCAGTCCCACAGGGCCATCACAAAATAGTCGCATCGCTTAAGATCCTCGTTGATGATCGACTGCGGTCGTCCCACGCCCCCCAAAGTGTCTTCCCAGCCGACAGGCAAGAACATGGCTTGCCGGTGCGTTGCCTCCGCTTGGTTGTACATTTCGAGAGTCTTCTTGAACGCACACCGTTCTTGCTCCAAACCTCCAGGGGTCGCAATGAACACTCGATAAAGCGCAACTTGTTCCGGCATGAACGAATCCCAAATGCTATCGGGGCTTTTTGCGTTCCCGGTGCATATTCACAGCCCAGAAGCCAATTGTAGTATCTTAACGCCCATGTCGGGTCGCCTGCTTCAACCGTGCTCCTTTGGACGCGCTGCGCAGCCGGGCTGCGTGCACTTCAGCGCCGCGAACAGCCTGGATAGCTAAAGTTAGGCTCTGAAGGGAGCAGACACGCGAACACGATTGGCCACAAACGGCGTTCGAGGAAGCGTGGCTGGATTAGGAACGCCAAGCCGGCTTTTCGGCTGCCGAGTCCTGGCCGTTCTCCGTACCAGGCCCGGGTAAGCACACCCGAAATGCTGGATGCGCTCGCCACGAACATGTCATACCGCTCGGCCGCCCCGCCCGTCCTGCCCGGCTGGTGGGCCTGCGGTTCCCGGAACGGCCCGTCGCGGGTGGCCGTAATGACTTTCCGCGTTGCCGGCCACATTGCCTCATTCCAGGTCCGGCAATTCCGTCCACGCTAGCGCCTCCCGCCCCGAAT
>PLOH01000061.1 GCA_003142955.1 Opitutia bacterium
CCGACTGCATCGTTTCGGCTAAGGTCCGTCCTTCCGCCAAAGGACCGTGACAACGGCGGAGACTGTGATAGATGCGAGGGCTGGATCATGATACTCGACGCTGCCAAGTCTCTCATTGCCGAAACTCTTAAGCGCATGGGTGCGCGCTACGACGCGACCGTGTTCGACGAATGGGTGCTGGTATCCCTGCATTCCGGGCGCAGCAGCATCCTGGCCTACAACGGGCCCCGGGCGGAAAACTATCAGCGGCGCTTCGCCGCCGATGTCGCGCCGCTGCAAAACGAAATGACGGGGAAACAACTGGCGATCGGCGACTTTGAATTTGCCCCCGACGCGGCGGGCACCCATTTCGACGCCTGTCTTCGCCTGGGTGCGGCCAGCTACCTGATCTGCAATCACACGACGAAGTCGATGGCGCAGATCCGCCAGAGCCCGAACTGGCTCGCGGCCCAGAAGCCCTTTGTGGAACTCAGCGAGAAGTTCCGCGCCGATCCGCTGGAGTGAGGACGAGGATTCTGGCGGATGTGCGTTCGGCCGGAATTCTTGCGGAGTGTCGCTTTCGAAAAGGGACTAACGCATGGAAGCGAGCCGAGGTGGCACCGCTTGTCCCCAAGCGGTTTGGGCGCGTTAGGGATAACGCGCGCCACCACGGTAAAAGCACACCCCTTACGCCAGGCCTTCGTAGAGGAACCAGGCGTAGGCGGCGGTGAAGATCCAGCCGGCCCAGCGGGGAAGCCCGCCAAACGCGAATAGAAAAATCGCGTGGGCGGCCGTGGCGCCGAGCAGAATCAGGAGGCCGGTCATGAACATTCCTGGCACGGCTACGGGCGCAAACACCGCGCACAGCCCCAGGCAAAGCGGAATGCAGATGTGACCGTCGCCGACCTGCGAGCTGTAGACGATGTCGGGGCGGCGTTTCCAGCCCCAGTAAAAGGCGAGCAGCGCGTTGGGCAGGACCATGAGCCAGCCACTGAGCCAGCCGAGATGACTGGCGTTCACAAAGCCGCCGTGTTGCTGCGAGAGCCAGGTGACCAGCCAGTCGATGCTGACATAAATTCCGTAGGCGCAGACGAGGACGATGCCGACGTCGAGGTAAAAAAGCGCGCTGAACGAAGTGCGCCGCCGGACGTTGTGCTTGCGGACGTCGTAGACCTGAAAGCACTGCCAGAAGGCAAAGAGCCCGATCAGAATGAATCCGTCCTGCCGGTCGAGCCGGCCATCCTCGCCGAGCACCCAGGTCGCCCCGGTGAAGAAGAGCACTGCGACCAGCGTGAGCAGCACGGAAAGACGGCGGATCTGGGGTTCAACATCAGCACCGGCTTTGCTGGACCGGTTCCGTCGGCCGGCGCGCGCCGCTGCTGGGGAGGGCACCAAGGCGAGTCCCCAAAGGAGCGCCGGCAGACCCAGGATCAGGGTGAGATTGGTGACATTATTGACGAGGCAGTTGGTCAACACCTCTTTGGCGGGGCCACCGCGGGCGACCACCAATCCGACAAAGATCAGATTCCCGAGCCCCGAACAGTAAGGCATGATGATCGTGCCGAGGGCGGTGCCTTCGAGGCCATGATCGAGCATCGCTTCGAGCCGCCACATCATCAGCAGCGAGACGATCAGGAATACCCCGACGTAGGTCCACACGCTGGTCAGGCCGAGCGAGTCGATGAGGTCAGGCATCGTCCCGATAGTGGGGAAAGCCGCGGCCAGGCGTCAATGATCGCGGTTTCCGCCAGGGTCGGGAGCGGACGGCGGCATTTTCTGGCCGGCCGCGAAGAATTCCTGTAACTTTGGGCGGCTAGCCGGGTTCTCCCAAGTACAACCCCTTCTTTTCCGTCATGAAAATCTACCTCCCGCTGATCTTTGGTTTCGGGTGGCTCTTTGCTGCCCCCGTCCTCCTCAATGCCACCGTCGAACGCACGGTCGAAAAAACCTTTGCGGTCCAACCGGGTGGCACGCTCAAGGTCGAGACTTCGGGCGGCAACATCAGCGTGGAGCCGGGCGCCGGTGATACGGTCAAGGTCGTGGCGAAGGAGAAGATCCGCGCGGGCAACGAAGCGGAAGCCGATGAAATGTTGAAGGATCTGACGCTGACGATCGAGCAGCAGGGCAACGACGTCACCGCCATCGCCAAGTATCACGGAGGTGCCAGCGGCTGGTTTGGAAACTCGCGCGTGCAGGTCAGCTTTGCCGTCACGGTGCCGAGCCATTACAGCACCGACCTTCACACCTCGGGCGGCAATGTCACCGTCGGGGATCTTGCCGGCCGGATGCAGGCGCGCACGAGCGGCGGAGACATCAGGCTCGGCAACATTGACGGCACGGTCGACGGCAGCACTTCCGGCGGAAACGTCGAGCTCGGGTCCTGCACCGGTGACACCCGGCTGCAGACGTCTGGTGGAAATGTCCGGGCGGACAAGATTGTCGGCAAAGCCGATCTGGGCACCTCGGGCGGCGACGTCGTCGTCAAACTCGTGGAAAATGTGCTGTCGGCGCACACCAGCGGTGGCAATGTTGAGGCGGGGATCGGCGGGACGCTTAAGGGCGACTGTTCGCTGGAGACCTCGGGCGGCGACGTGAGAGTCACCGTCGACAAGGCGGCCGCGTTTCGGCTCGATGCTTCGACTAGCGGCGGCGACGTCCGGGCCGATGGGCTCACCATCACTCTCGGCGACGGGGGCTCCGGCAGAAGTCATCTTTCCGGCAATGTCAACGGCGGTGGCCCGGTGCTCAAGCTGCGCACTTCTGGCGGCAGCATCCGGGTCGTCACCAGATAGTTTTTTCAGTCGATCGGTTGTGGGCAGGCCGGCCGGGAAACCGTTCGGCCTGTTGGTATATCGGATCTGACGCCGGCCGTGCTCATTTCACACCGATTTTGCCGGGCCGTCGCAGAATTGTGACGAAGAGGGTGTATCCGAGTCTACACATGAGCGCCTTCTTCCCTCCGATAATGCGGATTGAGCCTTCTGACGATTCGTGCGGAACTGTGCTTTTGTTCTGCACCGGGCCCGGCAACGACGTGACGGTGTCGACCGGGGCCGAGCCCGGGAGTTTCCGCTGGTACGAGCAGGATTCGGGCGACGACCTGGCCGACGAGATTCTGGCGTGGGCCTCCGCGGAGGAGGCGACCCGGCCACTGGCCGCTGCGGGTCCGGCCGGAAGAAACAGGTAGCCGGGGTCGCCGACCCCGGGCCGGCCTCGGCGAGGCCGGCTGCAACGCATGCGCCGTTTCTTGAACGCAGGGCGGGACCGGTTGCCAGCGATTCGTCAAGGATTAACTTTCGTGTTTTAGAACGAAACAGGACGCTTTCCCCCGGCGGCCACCGGAGGAGAGTGGGGCGCATGACACCCAGCTCCGGACTGGTTCCCGCCGAACTCGCCCCGTACACCGTGCAGAGTCTCTATGCGGACCACGGGGCGCAACGGGCTTGGATCTACTGGCTGGTGCTCGCCGGCGCGGTCGGTGCTTTGGCGAGCCTGCCGCTGTTGGAAGTAGACGTGACTGTTCGCGCGGCCGGGCTGGTGCGGCCGGCGACGGAGCGCACCGAACTCAAGGTGGCGGTAGGCGGCCGGGTCGGCCGCGTGGCCGCCCGGGACAACGAACGCGTGACTGCCGGCCAATCGTTGGTGGAGCTGACGACGCGGGATCTCGACGAACGATTGGCCCGCAATCGCGCGCTCCAGCACGAGCAATCCAGTCTGGTCGCAGATCTCCAACGGCTGACGGCGACGCGCCGGGAAGAGGCAGTAACGGAAGCGGACTTCGCGGCCGTTCTGTCGCCGGAGTCAATGGACAACTTCGCCATTCCCTTGCTGGCCCGCGAGTTCGCGCAATATACGATCCAGTTCGAAGCCGGCCTGCTGGCTTTGACGAAAGCTCGCGCCGCGCGCGATCGCGTTGGACTCCTCGCGGTTCGGGGGTTGGTGACGGATCAGGAGCGCGATGAAGCCCGTTACGCGGTTGAACGCGTGCAGTCAGATCAGCGGCTGCTGATCCAGCAGACCATGGCGGGCTGGCAGGCCCGGCTGCGGGAGGCCGTGACGGCGCTTGATTCCCTCGTCTCGGAGGAGAGGCGCCTCCTGGAGGAACGAACGCTGGCGATCGTTCGGGCTCCGGTCACGGGCACGGTTCAAGGCTTGGTCGGCCTCGCCGAGGGAACCTACGTGCTGCCCGGACAGTTGCTTGGCTATGTTTCGCCGGACGACCGGTTGGTGGCGGAGGCGTATGTTTTGCCGCGGGACATCGGTCTCGTCCGGACCGGCCAGCGGGTCCGGATGCAGATCGACGCCTATCCCTACACGCAATGGGGTCTGCTGGAAGGCGAAGTGGAAAGCGTGGCCGCCGATAGCAGCGCCAATCTCAATTCGACCGTGGCGGTGTACAAGATCGTCATTCGACCAGCAGCTGTGACACTGCGTTTGCGGGGCGGCGTTCGTGGAGAGCTCCGGAAAGGCATGACGCTCAGTGCGCGCCTGGTCGTGACCCGGCGGAGTCTGCTCCAGCTCCTCCATGAAGACGTCAGCGGATGGCTTGACCCGGAGGGAAAGGGCGCGGCGGCGTCCTGAAGGCCGTTTGATCTTTTCCTCCAACGTGGGGTTGGAGCGACAAAACCAACACAAAATGAAGATCCTAACAGACACTGAAATGCAGCATCTTGCCGGTGGCGACGGTCCGATCGATTCCACACCGCAGCCGCCCATCAATCCGTCAACTGGCTTGGCCCAGACTCAACTGCTCTGGCTGATGAACAGCCTCGCACAGCAACAACAGGCGGCCTACCTGCGCTGGTTCCGCACCCAGGCCTGCTGAACCCACCTTTCAACCTTTTCCGGCATGGTGCCGGGACAAAACCAAAAAAGACGCGAAACCCAAAACAACCATGAACAACCTAAGCGATCAGGAAGCCCAGAATCTCAATGGAGGATGGGCGTTTTTGCTGCCTGTGGCGATCGGAATCGCCATCGCAGCCGGGGCCAACATCATCGATCATTGGGATGATTTCAAAGAGGGTCTGGCCAAGGGCTGGGCGAGCTAATAGGACGCCGGAAGCAACCTCAAATACCCATGACCATGAACACGATTACGGAAAGTGACCTGCTGGAAATCAACGGAGGGAATTTCGCCAAAGATGCCGGATATGTCATCGGGGCGACCGCCTCCTGGATCTGCGCCATCGGCGGCCTGCAATGCGGCACGCCTAGCATGTTTGCCGAAAAATTGGCGGCTGTCATATACCTCTAGACGGCAAGGAAGAAGCCCGGAGTGCGAATTCCGGGCTTTTCCCCAATGATGACATGAAGATCAATTTGCCTGGATTTTTGGGCCGGCATCGAGAGCTCTTTGGCATTTTGACAGGCATCGTGGCCGGGTGCGCGACTTACTGGCTGCTGGAACGATGGGATGGAATCAAAGCCATGATCGTACGTTTCCTAGAGTAGTCTGGTGCTGGTCGTGTTGTACAAGCAACGTGATGCTACCGATTGCGGCGCATGCTGTCTCGCGGCGGTGCTGGAGCATTTTGACTCCCGGCACTCGCTCGCCGAAGTGCGCCGTCTTGCGGGTACCAACCGCAGTGGAACGACCGCTTTGGGTCTGGTAGAAGCAGCTCGTGCGTTGGGTCTGGTGGCCAGGGCGGTCAAAGGCGCCGTCGAACAAATCCCGGGAGTTCCATTGCCGGCGATCGCGCACTGCGTGATCGACCGGCGTCTGTTGCACTTCGTGGTCCTCGTGGCGTGGGGCGGAAAACGCGCCAAGGTGATGGATCCCGCCGTGGGGCGCCCCGAGTGGTGGAGCCGCGAAAAGTTCCAATCGGTCTGGTCGGGCGTGCTGATCCTCCTTGCACCGGGCGAACAATTCCAAACCGGCGATCATACGGTGTCGCCGACCCGGCGGTTGTGGCGGCTGCTTCAGCCGCACCAAGCCATGCTGGCGCAGGCTTTTGTTGGCGCCGCGGTTTCGACGGTTCTGGCGTTGGGCACTTCGGTTTTCGTTCAGAAAATCGTCGATTACGTCATCCCCGACGGCAACCGGCCGCTGCTTAATCTGTTGGGCCTCGCCATGCTGGTGGTTCTCGGCGCGAAACTCGTGCTGGGAGTCTTTCAATCGCTGCTTTCGCTCCGGACGGCGCAGTGCATCGACGCTCGCCTGATTCTCGCATATTACCAGCACCTGCTGCGCCTGCCGCAGCCGTTTTTCGATTCGATGCGGGTTGGGGAGATCACCTCGCGGGTTACGGACGCAGTGAAAGTGCGGAACTTTCTCAATAACACGTTGCTTAACCTGGTTCTCAATCCGCTGATCCTCTGTTTTGCGCTCGTGGCGATGGCTTTCTACTCCTGGAAGCTCGCGTTGCTTTCCCTGGTGCTGGTGCCTGCCAATGGCGTGGTCTACTGGTTCACCAACCGGCGCAACCGCTCCTATCAGCGGCAACTCATGGAGCGGGCGGCCGATTTTGACTCGCAGTTGGTCGAATCGCTCAATGCCCAGTCAATCGTCCGCCGGTTTGGACTGGAGGAGGTGTCTTCTTTCAAGGCGGAAAACCGGCTCGCACGCCTGTTGAAAACATCCTGGCAGGCGGCGATCGCCGGATTGGGCGGCAACACCGCCAGCGCGCTGCTGACACAGGCGTACCAAGTGGGTTTGCTCTGGGTGGGCGCGATCTTTGTGCTCGGGTCCAATCTGACGCCTGGCGAGCTCATGTCGTGTTACACGCTGGCGGGTTATCTCACGGGCCCGGTGACAACGCTCATCGGCCTGAACACTTCCATCCAGGAGGCGCTGATTGCCACCGACCGGCTCTTCGAAATCATGGATCTCGATCTGGAAAGGGATCAGGGCACGATTGAATTAACGCTGGCGCGCACGGGCGATATTCGCTTTGACGACGTCGGGTTCAAACATGCCGGTCGCTTGGCGACACTGGAGTCCCTGAGTTTTGTTTGCCCGGCTGGGCGGATCACGGCACTCAGAGGCGAATCGGGTTGCGGGAAAAGCACAGTGCTTTCGCTGATTCAGCGGCTCTATTCTCCTCAGCAAGGCCGGATTTTTGTCGGCGAACATGATATTCATTACTACTCGCTCGCCAGTCTGCGGCGCGCTGTGGCGGTGGTGCCCCAGCAGACCGTGCTTTTGCTGGGCACGGTGCTGGAGAACCTCGCGCCGGGGGAGTTTCAGCCCGATTTGGAGCGCTTGCTCCGGCTCTGCCGTGAAGTCGGTGTCCTGGAGACGATCGAGCGACTTCCGCAGGGTTTTTTTACCCACCTGACCGAAAACGGCGTGAATCTGTCCGGCGGGCAGCGGCAACGGCTCGCCCTGGTCCGGGCGCTCTACCGGGATGCTCCGATCCTGCTGCTTGACGAACCCAGCTCGGCGCTCGATGAGGGCTCCGAAGCGATGCTCATGGGCGTTCTTCTGCGGCAACGCGCTTCGGGCAGGACCATCGTATTTGCCGCGCACGCTCCGCGCCTGCTCGAGGTTGCCGATCACGTCGTGACCATGGCCGCCGGCCGCGTTGTGGCCGACGGTTCGGCCGCGGCTCCCTCCCGCGTTCCAGATGCAGCCTCCTGAGTTTCGCATAATGAAGTGACAGCCAAAGGTGGCGCGGCTCGGGCCTGCAAATGCACTCGCCCATGACCGGTACTTGGGTTCAATGACCGCATGACCACTGCAGCCGCCTACGCGGAACTGATTTCGAAACTCAAACGCGCTCACGTTCTTGGCACGGTGAACGGACTGCTGGGCTGGGATGAACAGGTTAATCTCCCGCCAGACAGCGCGGATCTGCGCGCGGAACAGCTCGCGCTCATGGCCGAGCTCCAGCATGCCGCCGCCAGCAATCCGTGCGTTGGGGAACTGCTGACGCTGCTCGAGGGCCGCCCGGGCGAGCTTTCAACCGACCAGCAGGTCGTGCTCAAATACAGCCGCCGCGACTTCGATCGCGTCACCAAACTGCCGCCGGAGTTTGTCAGCGAGAAAGCCCGCCACAGCAGCAAGGCCTTTCACGCGTGGGCGGAGTGCAAAGCCAAGTCCGACTTTGCCGGCTACGCTCCTTTCATCGAGCAACATATCAAGCTGGCAAAACAGGAGGCCGCTTATCTGGGCTGCACCGGCGCGCCTTACGACTATATGATCGACCGGCACGATCCGGGGATGACCGCGGCGGTGATCGAGCGGCTGTTCGGCGAATTGAAGCAGAGCCTGGTGCCGCTTATGCGCGAGATCGTTTCTTCACCGGTGAAGGCGCGAACCGGCATTTTCCGCGGTTTCCCGGTGGAGCAACAGCGGACATTTCTGCACTCCGTGACCGAGCGGATCGGATTCAATTATCGACGCGGGCGCATCGACGTGTCGCTGCATCCGTTCTGCGAAGGCAGCGGCGCCGATATCCGCATGACCACGCATTTCGACGAGCACAATCCGCTCAATTCGCTGTTCAGCGCGATCCACGAGACCGGCCACGGCCTGTATGAGCAGGGCACGCGGAGCGACCACCAGGGTACGCCGCTGGGCCAGGCCGTGGGCATGGCCGTGCACGAATCGCAGAGCCGGCTGTGGGAGAACCAGGTGGCCCGCAGCCGCCCCTTCTGGCGGTTCTTTGAGCCGCGCTTCCGCGAAACGTTTTCCGCGCAGCTCGGCGCCGTTTCCTCTGACGAGCTTTACCTGGCGGTCAATGCGGTGCGTCCGACGCTCATCCGCGTGGATGCCGACGAGGTCACTTACAACCTGCATATCATCCTGCGTTTCGAGATCGAGAAACGGCTCTTCGCGGGAACGCTCGCGGTGGCGGACCTGCCGGCGGCGTGGAACGCGCTGGCGCAGGAACTTCTCGGCCTGACGCCGGCCAGCGACCGTGAAGGCGTGCTGCAGGACGTGCATTGGTCGGGCGGCATGTTTGGCTACTTCCCGAGCTACTGCCTTGGCAACATGATGGCGGCGCAATTCTGGTACCAAGCCCAGGACGATCTGCCGGGTCTGGACGACGATTTTGCGCGCGGCGATTTCTCGCGGTTGCTCGGCTGGCTGCGGCGGAATATCCATGAACAAGGCCGGCGTCATGATACCCGGGAGCTGGTCAAGGTTGTCACCGGCGAACCGCTGAATCCGAAGCACCTGCTGCGCTACCTCAGCGAGCGTTATTTGCCGCTTTATCGCGGGTGACCCGTCGCCATGGCCCTGATCGACACCCATACTCATCTGGATGCGTTTCACCGCCGCGGCGAATTGCCGGCCGTGCTCGAGCGGGCGCGCGCAGCCGGGGTGGAAACGATGATTGCCATCGGGACTGAGCCGGCGGACTGGACGCTCTATCGCGACTTGGCGCGGGCGCACTCCGGCGCGGTGCATTACACGGTGGGGTTGCATCCGTGCTCGGTGGCGGCGAACTGGGAGGAGGCGACGGCACCGTTGGAGGCGTTTTTTACCAGCGAGGCGCCGCGGCCGGTGGGACTGGGCGAAATCGGGCTGGACCGGTTCCATCTGCCGGCGGAGGCCGCAGAGGCGGAGGAGGTCTTTGCGCGCCAGCGGGCCGCGTTTGCAGCCGGGCTGAAAATCGCCCGCCGCGTCGGGGTGCCCGTCGTTGTGCATTCGCGCGGCGCGTTTCGCGAATGCGTGGGGATGATTGATGAGAGCGGAGTCGACTGGAGCCGGGTGGTCTTCCACTGTTTCAGCGAAGGCGCGGAGGAGATGAACACCCTCATTCAGCGGGGTGGTCGCGGCTCGTTCACGGGCGTGATTACCTACAAGAATGCCGAAGGCGTGCGCGCGGCGGCCAAAGCCCAGGGATTGGCGCGACTGATGATCGAAACCGATGCGCCGTATCTCGCCCCGGTGCCCCATCGCGGCAAGCCAAACGAGCCGGCCTATGTGCGCTACACGGCAGAGTATTGCGCCGGTCTTTTCGGGGTGAGCTACGACGAACTGGCGGCGGCGACGAAGAAGAACGCGACGGATTTCTTCGGTTTGCCCTAGTTTTTGGCCTGGCCAAAACCTAGGCTTCGTCGAACTTGCGGGCAAAGAGCTGATCCAATTCGGCTAACATCTGCGGGGCATCATCACCCATGGCAATGAACCTCACCTTCGATCCTTTGCCGGCGGCCAGCATCATCAGGCCCATGATGCTCTTTCCATTCACCTGTTCTTCGTCTTTTTCGACGAAAACGTCGCAGCGATATTTGTTGGTGATACGCACGACCATGGCGGCTGGCCGGGCATGGATGCCCATCTTGTTCTGCACGACGAACTCTCTGACGTGCTGCTGCGTGCTCGGTGTGGCTTCGGCTTTATCCATGAAGTTCAAGACTAAGGGCTGGAATCTCGACGGTCCGATACCTTGCTTGCAATCTTAAAACCGACGGGCTCGATTGCCTTCAAGGGCTGCAAGACGTTGTCTCAAGCACACACCAAGCCAATCACGCCAAGATAGTTCTGCGCCTTCGGCGTTGCCCGCCGGCGGTGCCGGTGACATACGCAACACCATGTCCACCATCGCCATCATCGTACCCTGCCGGCTCGAATCGACCCGATTTCCGCGAAAATTGCTTCATTTGATCAAGGGAAAGCCGCTGCTGCTTTGGGTCGCGCAGCGCATTGCGGCCGAGGCTCCCGAGTTCCCGTTGTATTTTGCCGTGGATCATGAGCTGCTGCGGGATGCGGTCGCGCCTAGTGGATTCAAGGTGATCATGACCTCCCCGGCGCATCCGAGCGGCACCGACCGGCTGGCGGAGGCCAATCGCGCCGTGGGGGCCGATCACATCATCAATGTGCAGGCGGATGAACCGCTGGTAACGGCTGGCCAGATCCGCGAACTGGCGCGCCTGATTGGCGCTGCGGCGCCGATGGCCACACTGGCCACACCGTTCCGCCGCGTGGTCGATTTCTACAATCCCAACCAGGTGAAGGTCGTCATCCGTCGCGATGGCCGGGCGCTCTACTTCTCGCGGTCCCGGATGCCGTTCTCCCGCGATCTCGGACTGACCATCGACGATGCATGGGTGGCCGCCAATCCCTGCTACAAGCATCTCGGACTCTACGCCTACCAGGCGGCGTTGCTGGAGAAACTCTCATCGCTGCCGCCGGGCCGTTACGAACAGATCGAGAAATTGGAGCAACTCCGCGTGTTGGAGAACGGCTATGACATCATGGTTGGCCTGACCGAAGATCCGACCATCGGCGTCGACACGCCGGAGGACGCGAAACGTTTCGAAGAGGCGCTCGCAGACCGTTAAATCTTCCCCGCTTTTCGCTGCTCGATCAATCGATAGAAATCAACGAAGAGCGGATCGGCATCATGCGGGCCGGGCGAAGCCTCCGGGTGGTATTGCACGGAGAACACCGGCAGCGTCTTGTGGCGGAGACCTTCGACCGTGCTGTCGTTCAAATTCACCTCGGTGACCGTTGCGCCGCGTCGCTCCAGATCTTCGGGGCGGGCGGCAAAGCCATGGTTCTGGGCCGTGATCGAAACCTTGCCGGTTTCGAGATTCTTGACCGGCTGGTTCGCTCCGCGATGGCCGAACTTGAGCTTGAAGGTCTTGGCGCCGAGCGCGTGGGTGATCATGTGATTACCCATGCAGATGCCGAAGGTGGGATATCGCTCAATCAGCCGAGCGACTGTGCGGTACGCGTACTCGAGCGGCTCGGGATCGCCGGGACCGTTGGAGAGAAACACGCCGTCGGGCGCGAACTCATCCACCATTTCCGGCGTGGCACTCGCCGGCACCACCCAGACGTCGAATCCATGCTGGCGCAGTTTCTTCAGAATGTTGCGTTTGGCACCGTAATCGATCGCCACGACTTTGAAGCGCTTCGCGGGAGTGACCTGGGAGCCCAGGGTTGTTCCGGCAAGGGAGAACGGTTTGTCCCAGCGGCCTTCCGGGTCCCATTGATAGGGGCGTTGGCAGGTCACCTCCTTGACAAAGTCGACACCCACCAGTCCGGCCCACGCCTGCGCACGGCGCACCGCCTCCTCGTTGGAAATCTCAGCGCTGCTCAGGCAGCATTTCATCGCGCCCGTCACCCGGAGCTTTTTGGTGATGGCGCGCGTATCGACTCCCTGCAGGCCGGGGATCCGGTATTCGCGGAGGTAATCGTCGAGGCTCATGCGGCTGCGCCAATTGCTGGTGACGGGCGACAGTTCCCGCACGACGAAGCCGGAGACCTTCGGCCCGCCGGCGGACTCCTCGTCGTCCGGGTTGACGCCATAGTTGCCGATCTGCACGGCGGTCATGGTGACGATCTGGCCGAAATACGAGGGATCGGTCAGGATTTCCTGATAGCCGGTCATGCTGGTGTTGAACACCGCTTCGCCGGTAATGGTGGCTTCAGCACCGAAAGCGAAGCCGCGAAAGACCGAGCCGTCTTCGAGCGCGAGTACTCCTGAACGTGGCGTGGGCATCAAAACGCGACGAAATGCCCTTTCTTCACGTGTGCCAAGGGTTTTGTGGCGTCAGTGCCAAAGCCGTGGCGATGGCCATTACAAACTGGCGCAAACAACGAACTCCAAGGGTTTTGGCATTCAGCCTGCTTTGAAGCCGATTGACGGTAAGGACAAATTTCTATCTCTTGCCCGCCGACATTTCAGCAGCCGAAGTCGTTCTGCGTTCCCGCAGCACGGCGCGGGGAACCCAATGCCGTGGTGCACGGGCAGCGCGGCTGGGGCGTATGGCGGTGGGAGACCGCTGCCTAGGCCACTTCTCAGGCCGAGCCCGTCAGCTAACCTCGCAGGCAAGGGGAAGGGCGATCCTCTGCGACGCGAAGTCCGCGTCGTCATGGTTGTCCAGCAGCGCAGGGCCGCCGGCGTGCGGCGAATCAAGACAACCGATATGAGTGACCTCTCCCTGATCCGGATGATGAAGAATTTCTTCATCGGCCGCGAACGCGATCTGACCGATCATCATTTGTTTCACAAGCTATCGCTCGTCGCGATACTCGCCTGGGTCGGCCTCGGCGCTGACGGTTTGTCCTCGTCTTGTTACGGCCCCGAAGAGGCGTACAAGGTGTTGCTGGCGCACCCGCCGCTCGCGGTGTTTGTCGCGTTGATGACTGCCGCCACAGTGATGATCATCTGCGCCAGCTACTCGCAGATCATCGCATTGTTTCCGGCCGGCGGCGGGGGCTATCTCGTGGCCAGCCGGCTGCTCTCGCCAACGGCCGGTGTGGTTTCGGGCTCGGCCCTGCTCATTGACTATGTGCTGACCATTTCAGTCTCGGTCGCGAGCGGCATGGATGCTCTGTTCAGCTTCCTGCCTGCGGCGTGGTTTTCATGGAAACTCGCAGCCTCGGTGGGCGGCATTTTGCTCCTCACCATGCTCAATCTGCGGGGCGTGCGCGAGTCGGTGCTGCTGCTGGTTCCGGTGTTCGGGACGTTCCTAATCACCCACACTTTTGCGGTGCTCTATGTATTCGGGGCTCATGCCGGCGCTCTGGCGAACCTTCCAGGCGATTCGATGAACGCCGTGCACAGTGCTTCGACCGACGTGGGGATGGTTGGGGTGGTCGCGTTGCTTTTGCGCGCCTACAGCATGGGTGCGGGCACGTACACGGGTATCGAGGCGGTGAGCAACGGCCTGCCAATCCTGCGCGAACCGCGGGTGCGAACCGGCCGGCGCACGATGTTGCTCATGGCACTTTCGCTTGGTGGAATGGTCGCCGGCCTGTTCGTCGCTTACCTGCTGGTCGGAGCGCGCCCGGTCGAGGGCAAGACGCTTAACGCCGTGCTTCTCGGACAGCTTTCTGCGAACTGGCCGCCGTGGTTGGCCAGCACCTTTGTGAACGTCTCCCTGACCAGCGCAGCAGCTTTGCTGATGATCGGCGCGCAGGCGGGTTTCATCGACGGACCCCGCGTGCTGGCCAACATGGCGCTCGACCGGTGGATGCCGACGCGCTTCACTGCCTTGAGCGACCGTTTTGTCACTCTGAATGGCGTCCTGGTCATGGGTTGTGCGTCGCTGACCGTGCTGCTGCTCACCCGGGGCGACGTGGGCCTGCTGGTCGTCCTTTACAGTATCAACGTTTTCATCACCTTCAGCCTGTCCCAAGCCGGAATGGTGCGCCATTGGTGGCAGGTGCGTCGGGAGGATCCTTCCTGGAAATGGAGGCTGGCCATCAATGCGGTGGGATTTGGCCTGACCTTTTCCATCCTCATCACGCTGGCGGGGGTGAAGTTTTTCAGCGGGGGCTGGGTGACGCTGGTCACGACCACCGTACTGATCGCGACCGCGTTCGCGGTGCGGCACCATTATGACGGCGTGCGGAAACAGATTGCGAATCTTGACAGCATCGTGGAGGCAGCAGAACTCCCGGCGCAGCCCGGGGCGAAAGATTTTGCGCCGACGTCGAACCGCACCGCCGTCGTTCTCGTCAATGGATTCAACGGCCTCGGACTTCACACGCTATTGGGCGCGGTGCGCCTGTTTGGTGGTGGTTTCCGTCGCATGGTGTTCGTCCAGATCGGCATTCTCGATGCGGGCAACTTCAAAGGATCAGACGAGATTGAGCGGCTGCGGGCGCACGTGAAGCACGAGGCCGACCGGTACGTGAACTTTGTTCAGAGCCGGGGCGGCGAGGCCGAGGCCGTGACCGCCGTGGGCCATGAGGTGCTCGATGAACTGAGCAAGCTCGTGCCCGAGCTGATCGAGCGCAATGCCAACGTGATCTTCTTCACGGGCCAGCTCGTGTTCGAGCGGGAGACCTTCCTGACGCGCTGGCTGCATAATTACACCGCGTTCGCCCTGCAGCGGCGATTGTTCCTGCGTGGCCTGCCGTGCGCCATCGTGCCGATCCGGGTTTTGGAGCCAATCGAATCCATGGCGCAAACCCCGGCCTAGAGCGGTTTCAGAAAAGGTGTAGCCGCGAGCGCCAGCGAGTGGACGGGCCATCCGCTCGCTGGCGCTCGCAGCTACGTTCGTGTTCTCGGCCACAGTTTAATTTAAACCGCTCTAGCCAGCCCGGCTCCGCGCCGGATTGAAAGCCCCGGACTTGCACAGGGCGGGGTAGCAGCTCAAACTGGGTTGATCATGAGCGCCGAAAAGTCCGCTGCCGGCTCTGAATCAGGAAACCGCCGTCTGATGGCGAATGTTGTCCTGGCGGTGGTATGGGTATACGTGGCGATGATTTGCCTGCTGGCTCTCGACCAGCAGTTTCACTGGGGAATCTTCTAGTCGTTGGGCAGTCTGCCGGCGGATGCATTTCTTTGGAACTGCTTGGTGGGCCGGCGGCGCCACATCCCCCATTTGACAGATTGGTTAGGCAGCTTATTACTTTACCCTTGCATCATGTCTTACACTGAAGACCGCGCCCATTGGTTCGAAGGGCAGGGGTTGTGGCAGCATCTTCCCGAAGCCGACTGGCGGGATTGGAACTGGCAGCTGAAAAACCGCATCACGAGCGCCGCCCAGCTTGAGCAGTTCATGACGCTCACGCCCGAGGAAAAGGCGGGCTGTTTGTTTGCCGATCAGAAGCTGGCTCTCGCGATCACGCCTTATTTCTTCAACCTCATCGATCGCAAGGATCCTGACTGCCCGATCCGTCGTCAGGTCATTCCCCGCGGCGACGAAATGGTCGTGTCAGAAGAAGAGATGCTCGACTCATTGGGCGAAGACGCGCACTCGCCGGTGCCGGGATTGGTGCACCGCTATCCCGACCGGGTGCTGTTCCTGGTGACCGACCGCTGCGCAGCCTATTGCCGCTATTGCACGCGGAGCCGGTTGGTGAGCAATGCGCAGGACTATAATTTCCACCCCGAACATGAACGTGCGCTCCGGTACATCGAAGCGCATCCCGAGGTGCGCGATGTCCTGCTCAGCGGGGGCGATCCACTGTTGCTTTCCGACCGCAAGCTCGACCACCTGTTGGGCCGGCTCCGCGCCATTAAACACGTGGAGTTTATTCGCATCGGATCCCGCATCCCGGTTTTTCTGCCCCAGAGGATCACGCCGGAATTGTGCGAGCTGTTCAGGAAACACGGTCCAATCTGGATGAGCATCCACGTCAATCACCCGAAAGAATGCACCCAGGAACTCAAGGACGCTTGCGAGCGGATGGCGTTTGCCGGNNTATTACCTATATCAGATGGACCTGATTACCGGCGGTTCCCACTTCAAGGTCGACGTGCGCAAAGGGATCGAAATCATCCGCGCCCTCCGCGGGCATACCACGGGCTATGCGGTGCCCCAGTACGTGATTGACGCGCCTGGTGGCGGCGGAAAGGTGCCGATCAATCCCGAATACATCGAACGCATCACCGACGATGAGGTCGTGTTCAAGAATTACCAGGGAGAGACGTTCCGGTACCCCCTCACGACGACACCCCGAAAAACACCTGTCCAATCGGAAGGGGCTCCAATTGAAGGCAAAGTGATGTTGTCGAAGCCGTAACAGTGCAGCTCCGTTCGCAAGACAGGTTTTGCGCGGACGGGAGAAATCTTGGCTGGGGAGTAGCTGCGAGTGCAAGCGAGCGGTTGCCCAACTCATGATCCACTCGCTGGCGCTCGCGGCCACAAGATCGGATTGATTTAATGGAAGCTATATAAGATATTCGTATATAGCGATTAAGGACTCAGTCGGTGAAAACCAAGCGAAGAACTGGCAATCGTTGATCGGTGATTGGTTGTTCACAGGAAGTTCATTGAACTTTTTTTCAACGCTTTTGAGCGGGCAGCGTCTATCCCCAATGAAACAAGCGTCGTTCTGAAGAACGATCTTTGTTGTAGTTCTTACGGTTTGCTTGGTGTTAGGTCATGCAGGGCCGCCCCGAATAAGGGCGGCCCTCATGATTTTCAGGCAGTTCGGCGCACCGTGCCGAGGTGGGAACTCAGGCCGGGCCTTCCAATAACCGTGCGAAAACCATCTTTCCGCCGGCAGAGGGGAGAACGCTCGTGATCTCGACGGAGACCCGTCGCCCCAGATGACTGCGACCTGCGCCCACCACCACCATTGAGCCGTCCTCCATGAAACCCACGGCCTGTCCCTCCTCCTTGCCCGGCTTGACCAGATCGATCTCGATCGTGTCCCCGACCATCAATTCCTGGCGCAGGGCTTGGGCAAGGTGGTTGAGGTTGAGCCATTGCACGCCGTGAAATTCAGCCATCTTCGCCAGATTGTAGTCAGTGGTCAGCAACTTGGCGCGCAGCGACTGCGCCAGAAACACGAGCTTGGCGTCGACGTCCTGGCGCCGGCTGACGTCGCTTTCATGTACGCGAAGATCAAGGTTCTTGATCCGACGCAGATCGTTCAGGACGTCGAGGCCGCGGCGGCCGCGCGCCTGGCGCAGCGGGTCAGTCGAGTCGGCCACGTGCTGTAATTCATCGAGCACAAAGCGGGGAATCACCAGCGCAGCGTTGATAAACCCCGCCGCGCAAACCTTTGCCACGCGACCGTCGATCAACGTGCTGGTGTCCACCACCACGAGCGGAATATCGACATCATGAGGAACAAACCGCACGTAAGGAATGACGAGGTTGAATTCGTCCTTGCCCCGCAACGCGATGACCGTCCCCAGATACGAACAGGTCAGGAAAAGCGCCAGCCGGAAAAGATAGACGGTCTGAGGGTCGTTGATCGTCGCGTATTCGAACAGCGGCGAGACGGAAATCAAGAACGAGATCAGCATGCCGACTGCGAGGCCGAAGGTGATCGCGGACAACCCCCGCAACGAAAAACCCTTGAGCAGGATGTCCACCAAGACCACCAGCGTGCCGATCAACGTGCCGATCAGCGCGGCTCTCAGCCAATACGCATCCCACTGTTGAATGGTGTAGCACAGCAACCATCCGCTGGCCGTGCAGAGGACGATGAAGGCAATCCGAATTGGCAGCAGGGTCCGGTTCATCGTCGGAGCCACCAAAAAACCAATGGCAGCGCGATGCCGACCGCCATGAAGGCGTAGAGGAGGATGATTGTCCGCCGGGCTTTGCCCTTTTCCGCCGTCGCGTCATCCATAAAATTCATGTGACCACACCGCTTATGCCATGACAACGCAATAGTGGGACCGCGCTTCCGATGGGGAGCATCTCCGAATTGTCGGTGGCCCGGTGTGGCACGGGCATCTTGTCCATGTCTGGAGATTTTTCCGAACAACGGGCGGGACCATTCTTCGCGCGGTCACGCGGGCTCGACAATCGCCGCGGTGAACGTTTTGGTGGATGGGATGTTTGAGCAGCTCACCCTCCTGGCCCCGGGGTTGCTGGGTGGCTCGGTGGCCAAAGCCGCCCGCCACCGCGGTCTGGCGCGCCGCATCGTGCTCTGGTCGCGCCGGCCGGAGAATCGTGTGCGACTCCGGGGGCAAACCTGGTGCGATGAGGTCCGCGACACCCCGGAGGAGGCGGTCCGCGGTGCCGATCTAGTCGTTCTGGCCGCTCCGGTGGAGAAAATCATCACGCTGACGCAGACCGTGGGACCGTGCCTGGACGCAGGGACGCTGGTCACCGACGTTGGCAGTGTGAAAGGAGAGATCGCCCGGCTGGGCCATGCGGCCATGCGATCCGGGGCGCATTTTGTCGGCGCCCACCCGATGGCGGGTTCGGAGAAAACCGGCTGGGAGAACGCAACGGAGTCCCTGTTTGTGGGCCGCGCCTGCTTCGTTACGCCGGTGCGCGAAACGAATGGGCGTGCCCTCGAATCGATCGTGCGCTTCTGGCACGAACTCGGCGCGGAAGTCACCACCCTTGATCCGGACGCGCATGACGAGATCGTGGCTCATATCAGCCATCTTCCGCAGGTGATCGCGGCGAGTCTCTGCCATTTTCTTGCCCAGAAAACCCCGGGCTGGCGCAACTTTGCCGGCGGTGGCCTGCGTGACACCACCCGGCTCGGCGCCGGCGACCCGACGATGTGGATTGAAATCCTCCGGCAGAACCGGGAGGAGGTGCTCCGGGCCGTGCGGCAATATCAGGATGAGCTGCATGCCTTTCAAACCGCCCTGGCCAACTGCGATTTTGTCGAACTCCGGGCCCGGCTCGAACAGGCCAAGGCGTATCGGGACGCCTTCCGGCCGTGAACCGTTATTCGCTTGGCGGAAGCGTAAGCTTGGCTGAGCCTCGACCCTGAATGCTCGATCCGCTTCCCATCGTTCCTTTCACCCGGCCGGCGCGCGGCGCGGTGACGCTGCCCGGATCGAAAAGCATCACCAACCGTGCGCTCGTTCTCGCCGCGCTTTCCGACCGCACGGTCACGCTCGGCCACGCGCTGTTCAGCCAGGACACGCACCTCATGATCGACGCCTTGCGCGTTCTTGGTTTTGCGGTCGAGACCAGCGAACCCGCCCGCCTCATCCGCATCGCGGGCCGGGGGGGCGAGATTCCCGTGGGCGAAGCCCGCATCGATGTGGGCAATGCGGGCACGGTGGCGCGCTTCCTCACCGCGTTCGTTTGCCTGCGGCCGGGCGGCGTTTATCATTTCACGGGCGATGAAGCCATGCGCCGCCGTCCCATCGGGGCGCTCCTCGACGCTCTGGCGGCCCAGGGCGCGCAGGCCGCGACGCGGAGCTTTCCGTTCACGCTGCACACCGCCGGCCTGCCCGGCGGCGAAGTCGAGCTGGATGCGTCGGAGAGCTCCCAACTGCTCTCGGCGCTCCTGATGGTGGCGCCGCACGCGCGCCTCCCTCTTCGGGTGCGGCTCAAGGGCCAGACCGTCTCGCGTCCGTTCGTGGCGATGACGGAGCGGATGCTGGCGCAGTTTGCCGCCAAGCCAGCCGAGTACGCCATCGAAGTCGATGCCACTGCCGCCAGTTACTTCCTGGCGCTGCCGTTGGTGGCGGGCGGGCACCTCAACGTGACCGGCTTGAGGATCCTCCAAAGCCTGCAAGGGGACATCGAGTTCGTGAACGTGCTGCGCACTGCGGGGCTCGCCGTGATCGAAGCCGGCCACGGTGGGGAAGCGTCGATTGCAAAAGGTTCCCCGCGACGCGGAGTCACGGCGGATTTCAATGCGTTTTCCGATACCTTTCTCACTCTGGCCGCGCTGGCGCCGCTGCTCGAGGGCCCCACGCGCATCACCGGCATCGGGCATACGCGCAGGCAGGAGACGGATCGTGTGGCCGGCGCCGCCCGCGAGCTGCGCAAACTCGGCCAGGAGGTGATCGAGGAGGAGGAAGCGCTCACGATCGTGCCCCGTCCGCTCCAGCCCGACGTCGAGATCGAGACTTACAACGATCACCGGTTCGCGATGAGTTTCGCGATCCTTGGCTGTCATGATCTGCGCGGCGATGGCCGCCCCTGGCTGTGGATTCGGCATCCCGGCTGCTGCGCGAAGACCTTCCCGGATTTCTTTGATGTTCTTGAGCTGGTCTGGAAGAATTCCCACCTGAGCCCGTGAAAGAACCGGATTTCATCATTGTGGCAATCGATGGCGGCGCCGCGGCTGGCAAGTCGTCGACGGCGGACGCGCTCAGCGAACGGTTTCATCTGCTCCATGTGGATACCGGCTCGTTCTACCGGGCCGTGACCGCTGAATTGCTCCGCCGTGGCGTGCGTCCTGACGATTTGCCGGCTGTGCGGACGGCGCTGGCCGGGCTGAAGTTCGGCACGCGCGTCGCCGGTCGGCGGGCGGAGATCGAGCTCGATGGCCGCGGCGTGGGGGATGAGATCCGCAGCAAGGTGGTGAACGAGAACGTGTCCTTATTTGCTGCGATCCCCGAATTGCGGCGGGCGCTCCTCGACTATCAGCGCGGCCAGGCGGACGAGGCGCGCCGCCACGGTTTCCACGGGCTGGTGATGGAGGGGCGCGACATCGGTTCCGTGATCTTCCCCGACGCCGATTTTCGCTTTTTCCTGCAAGCCGACCCCGCTGAACGTGCCCGGCGCCGGGTTGCCCAAGGACAGCAGGACGCGATTCAGGAACGCGATCGGCTCGACTCCTCGCGCAAGACGTCGCCGCTCACCTGTCCCNNCGATCGCCACCCGGCTCGCCCGCCCATGAACCCTGGTTTTCCGCAGATCCGGATGGAATTTGTCTACGGCTTCTTCCACTTCGGGATGAGTGCGCTTTGCGACATTCATTTTCGCACGGGCGGGAACGGAGTTGAATACATCCCGCGGCGTGGCGGATTCATTGTGGCGGCGAACCATGCCAGTCTGATCGATCCGCCGATCGTGGGCTCGCAGGTGCCGCGGCAGTTGGCGGCGTTTGCGCGCAAGACGCTGTGGAAGGGAGGCATTAGCAGCTGGTGGCTGGATATCGTCGGAGTCATTCCGGTCGATCGCGATGGCGGATCGGACATCGGCGCCATCCGGCGGGTCCTGCAGACGCTGAAGCAGGACAAAGGAATCATTCTGTTTCCCGAAGGCACGCGCACACCGACGGGACAGTTGCAGCAGGCGAAGGCCGGGGTCGGTCTCATGGCCTGCCGCACGGGGGTCCCGGTGGTGCCGGCGCGCGTTTTTGGGACGTTCGAAGCGTGCGGCCGGAACCGGCCGGTGCGGCTCGGCACGCCGGTTTCGGTGGTATTCGGCCCCCCTTTGCTGGCGACCGATTACGACGATCATTCGGAGGGCAAGGAACGCTACCAACGTGCCTCCGATCGGATCATGTCCGCGATCGCCGCGCTTGAGCTCCCGCGGCCGACGGTGATCTAGTGCGGATGTTTCACACTCTGCTCGATAGCCTGCGTGCAGACTGTAGATGACCCCGGCCCAGCCTGCCGGCCGGCACATCCGGGCTAGCGCGCCGTGCCGGCGGCAAGATCGCTGGCGACGGCGCCCAGGCGGGCGGCCATCCGGGCGGGGTGGCCGAGATTTTCCTGGATGCAATTAACCAGCGCACTTCCGACGACAACGCCGTCGGCGCTTCGCGCCACCTGGCTCACCTGTTCGCGCCGCGAGATGCCGAAGCCGACCACGACCGGAAGCGTCGTGTGTGCCCGGATCCGCGTCACCGCTTCGGGAATGCCGCCGGCCATCTCAGCGCGGACCCCGGTGACGCCCTCACGCGAGACGTAGTAGATGAATCCAGTCGCCGCCGCCGTGATCTTCGGAATGCGGGAATCGGGAGTGGTTGGTGCCACGATGAACACCGTTTTCAAGTCATGAGCCTGGCCGGCGGCGAGCACTTCGCCGGCTTCCTCGGGCGGCAGATCAAGGGTGAGCAGGCCGTCGACGCCAGCGGCCCTGGCGGCGCGCACGTAGGCGTCGACCCCGTGCGTAAAGACCAGATTGTAATAGGTGTAGAAGACAATCGGCGTGTCGGGATGATCTGAGCGCAGCGCGCGCACCAACTCGAACACGCGGGCGCACGTCATGCCGGCCGCGAGCGCGCGCTGGGCGGCGAGCTGGTTGGTCAATCCATCGGCGAGGGGATCGGAAAACGGCACGCCTAATTCGAGCAGATCGACGCCGCACGCGAGAACAGTGCGGCAGGCGGCGAGCGAAGTGTCGAAATCAGGATCGCCGGCGCAAAGATAGGCGACAAACGCGGCGCGGTTCTGTGCGCCGGCGCGGGCAAAAGCCTGGGCAATGCGATCCATACGGAAGGCCGAAAGTCGAAGGTCCACCGTCGAAGGTCGAGAGGAAAAGGAGCTATTTCAGCGTGAACTCCACCATCACGGGCCGGTGATCGGACAAATTGCATCGCACCACCTGGCAGTGGAGGACGTGACAGCTCGGGGGGAGGAAGATAAAATCGAGGGCCCGCCGCGGCCACGGGGCCGGAAACGTGCGGACGCCCTGAGGCGGATGGAGCGTGTAGTGACCTTGCAGGGAGAAATACTGGAATAGCGACGCCGTGGCATCCAGCCGGTGCGACGGGTTGTTCAGGTCGCCGCAAAGAACGGGCTCCGTGGCCCACTGCAACCGGCGGTGCTCGCGCTTGGCGTTGAGGTACGCCATCAGCTGGTCAATCTGACGGAAACGGTGGGCTCGCGACCGATAGTGCAGGTGAAGGTTGACGATGGGCAGCAGGTGCCCGCGGACATCGATCTCAGCGTACAGGAAACCTTTTTCGCCGACCTTGTGGGTCCCGAACGTGACATTCTCCCAGGCGACAATGGGATGACGTGAGAGAATGGCGTTGCCGTAGTTCAACTGGTAGCCACCGGTCCGGCGATTGTTCACTCCAAACACGGCGTGCGGGAAGTCAGCAAGCGCATTCAGGTAACTGAGGTGATCGAAGCTGCCGCTCCAGCGCGAGTTCTCGTCGATTTCCTGAAGGGCAACGATGTCGGGTTTGAGTTCGTCGAGGAGTTTCGAGATCTTCTGGAGATTGCGCTGGAAGCGGCGCCGGCCGTGCAGCCCCTGGAATGGCGACAGCCCGCGGCCGTGCGCGATATTGAACGTCACGATCCGATAGCGTAGCATGCGTCTCCTAAATTAGGCGGATCGGCTGGCCGGGGCAAGCCGGTCCACGGTAGGCCGAGGGTCCGGCGGATCTATGTGATGATTGGCGCAACGGCAACAAGGCCGGCCCTGACAGCGGGGTCACCGCTTGCCAGCCTTCACCAGCTATATCGGCACAATCGGCGAATGCTTGCGATCAGGAAACCCGGGATAAAATGGGGCGACCGACGGGAATCGAACCCTATTTTTCCGGCGAAGCTAAGTCG
>PLOH01000088.1 GCA_003142955.1 Opitutia bacterium
GTTAGGGTCGACGAAGTGGCAACGCTTGAGTTTTTCGTGACGCCTTGAGTAATCTGGCTCCATGAGCATCGACGCCCGGCTCGCGGACAGCGGCCTCAAACTTCCTACGCCACCCACTGCCGCCGGCAGCTACGTGCCGACGGTCCGCTCCGGCCGCATGCTGTATTGCGCGGGCACCATTGCCTCGTTAAACGGCGAGATGACGCACACGGGCCAGGTAGGACGCGAACAGACCGTCAAGGCGGGCTACGATGCCGCCCGGGTCTGCGCGCTCAACACCCTCGCGAACATCAAAGCCGCGGTGGGCAGCCTCGACGCCGTGGAGCGCATCGTTTTTGTCAGCGGATTTGTGAATGCGGTGAGCGGGTTTGCCGATAGTCCGGCCGTGATCAATGGGGCTTCCGATCTCTTCGTTGAGGTCTTTGGCGAGGCCGGACGGCACGCCCGCGCGGCCGTGGCCGTGGCCGGGTTGCCGCGCAATTCCACCACCGAAATCCTGGTCGTGGCGGAACTCAAGGAGTGACCTGCTGCCGATAGGTGCCCGGAGTCAGGTGATAACGGCGGCGGAAGGCTTTGCAGAGGTGATTGGCGTCGGCGAAGCCAGTCTGGGACGCGATGTCTTTGAGCGGGGCGGTGGTCTCACGCAGGCACCGACAAACCTCGGCCAGGCGGATTTCCAATACGTAGGCCGCGGGGGCCAGGCCGGTGGCGGCCCGGAAACGATGACTGAAGTGGCTGCGTGACAGATGGTGTTTCCGGGCAATCTCCTCGATGCCAAAGGACCGCCTAAGGTTGTCCTGCACAAACTGCCGCACCTCCCGTAACATCGCCTCCCTTCGGTCACGCGGATGCGCGAGGTCGTGCAGGTGGCGCTCGAGACCCAGCGTCCAGTCAAGCAGCGCGCCTTCCTCGGCGAAATGGTCGGCAAACCGGCCCTGGCAGGTGTGCTCGAAGAAGGCGAGACACTGGGCGCCAAACGAAGATTCCGCCGGCAACGGAAAGACTGGCGGGTGGCGCCCGGCCAGTTGCGCGAGGCGGCGCACCACGTAGGGGTGGGTGAAGGTGAACCAGAAGAACGACCACTCTGCCGCGTCAACTGGGAGATAATAAAGATGCCGGGAGGGCAGGACCGCAAAGAACGCCGTCTCGGGCCCCACGGTCCAGCGCTGCGATCCCCGCTCGAAGCAGCCGGCGCCGGTCAATGTCGCCTGAAAGACGATGCGCGGGTGGCGGGGGTCCGCGCCGCGTTGCATGCCATCCCAGCGGTAGGCCGCCGGATCCGTGCGGGTTTCACATCCGAGATAGATTTCGCCGAAGGGCCGATGGCTGAAAGCGTCGCCGCGCCACGCGCGGAATGCCCGGCGGAACGCGGTCAGACGGGCTGGTGAATCATTCGTCACAAAACGACCATATTACGCTAATCGCGACCATTGCAGGCAATAAATCAAAGGGATACGATGGGATGAAAGGCCGGCCATGACGGCGCACGAAAAGACCATTACTGAGCTTTCCGAAATGATATGACATCGGTGGGGCGCGTTGTCCCCGACGCGCTCAGAGCGTCTTGTGGACCAGCCGCTCCACCTGCAGTGATCACTTCATTAGGCAATTCTCGGCAATGGGATGTCATCTTGAAATGCGTGTCCGGCCGGGCCCTCCTCGTCGCCTCAATCCCTCCCTCCATGTCTTCATCGCATCTGTGGCACTTTGCCGCCCTGTTCCTGCCCGGCCTGTTGCTGTGTGGCGTTGCCTGCGGTTCTGAACCAGAAACCGCTGAGATTCGCACGCCGCCTCCGCCGGCGGTCCCACGGATCAACGGTCCGGCCCTCTTCGGCGTCCGGCCTGGCGCGCCTTTCTCCTACCGGATCCCGGCCACCGGCGAGCGGCCGATGACGTATGCGGTTGACGGATTGCCGGCCGGTTTGTTGCTCGATTCCGGCTCCGGCATTATCACCGGCAAGCTGACGGCGGCCGGCGAACATGCCATCGTGTTCCACGCCCGGAACGCGAAGGGCCACGCGGAAAAACGCTTTCGGATTGTGTGTGGCGAGCAGATTGCGCTGACGCCGCCGATGGGCTGGAACAGCTGGAATTGTTGGGCCCAGGCGGTCGATCAGGACAAGGTGCTTCTTTCGGCTCGCACGCTGGTGAGCTCCGGTCTCGCCGACCATGGGTGGACGTATGTCAATATCGACGACACCTGGCAGGGTGAGCGGGGCGGTTCGCACCGCGCCATTCAGGGCAACGAGCGATTTCCCGACATGAAGCGGCTTTGTGACGAAATCCACGCGCTCGGCCTCAAGGCGGGAATCTATTCGAGCCCGTGGATCACCACCTTCGCCGGCTATCGCGGTGGTTCGAGCGACGATCCCGGCGGCAAGTGGGAGCGGTTGCAGAATTATGAGCCGAACAAACGGCTGGGCCGGTGTTCGTTCGCCGCGAACGACGCGGCGCAATTGGGCGACTGGGGTTTTGACTACCTGAAGTACGACTGGGCGCCCAACGACGTGGAGCATACGAAGGAGATGGCGCTGGCCCTGCGCGCCACCGGGCGCGACATCGTGCTCAGCCTGTCGTGCAGTACTCCGATCGAATCCATTCACGAGCTGGCCCAGTGGGCCCAGGCGTGGCGCACCACCGGCGACATCTGGGACACTTGGGAGACCCCGGGCCCGTGGCAGAATTCAGTTTCGGCGATCGGCTTCAACCAGGACGAGTGGACCACATTTGGCGGACCCGGGCATTGGAACGACCCGGACATGCTCGTTCTGGGGTACGTCGGCTGGGGACCGCAGCTTCACTCGACGCGCCTCACGCCCGCGGAGCAATACACCCACATCAGCATGTGGTGCCTGCTCTCGGCCCCGCTCTTGATTGGCTGCGACCTGGGACGACTCGACGCTTTCACCCTGAATCTGCTGACGAACGACGAAGTGCTGGCCCTTGATCAGGATCCGCTGGGCCGGTCCGCTTATCGCGTGGCCACCTTTGGCGCCATTGATGTGTACGCGAAGACGCTGGAAGGCGGCGCGTCCGCTCTGGGGTTTTTCAACCGGGGCGATGTGCCGCACACGGTCACCGCCAAGCTGGACCGCATCGGCTTGGGTGGGCGGTGGCTGGTCCGCGATCTTTGGCGCCAGAAGGATGTGGGCGAATTCGCGATCGACCTGCCGGTAACCGTCGCGCCGCACGATGTCGTGCTCTACAAGCTGACGGCGGCTGGAATCTCGTCCCGGTGACCGGATCGCGGCGGGCCGCTCGTTCTGGGCTCAGCAAGTCTGCGCCGCTAGCCGTATTCCTGCAATAAGCGCCGACCTCACTCGTGAAAAACGATGCCAGCAGGTGATCGGTGTAGGAAGCCTGCTGGCCCGTTCGACAAGCTCTTAGTGCCCCGAGCGTGTCGAGGGGCGGGCGATTATCGGTCGCAAGCGACCTTCCTACCGAATGAGTCCGTTGAGGGACCCGAACCATTGGTCGCGGCGCCCAAGCATCAGGCCGTGCCCGCTGGCTCAGCGCCCTTTTCGTGGTTGCTTCGGGCGCGGCTTGGCCGCAAACAAACGGGACTTTTTCCTCTGGCATGGCGTTCAACCTTAAGAAAGTCCTGAAGGCGTTGCTGTTCTCCTCCAGCCAGCCGCTTTCGATCAACGAGATCCAGGAAACGTTCACGCGTTTTCACGAACAAGATCCGTTGCTCGGCGGTCTGCCGGCCGGGGAAGCGAAGCCGGACCAGGGAACCGAGTCCGGCGCGGTGTCGCCGGTGGGCGCGCCCGTGGAGCCTCCGGCCGAACTGCCGCTGGAGCCGCCGGTGGATGAAGAGCTCTATCGCGACGTGCCTGCGCTGGTGACGACGGCGCAGATCCGCGAGGCCATGGACGAGATCGCGCTTGAGCTCCGTGCAGCCGACGGCCTCTTTTTCCTGACCGAGACGGCCCAGGGATACCGGCTGGTGACGCCGCCGCGCTTTGCCCGCTGGGTGCGCACGCTGCGCAACGAGCCGCCGCCCGTGAAGCTGAGCCAGTCGGCTCTGGAGACACTGGCGGTGATCGCTTACCGTCAGCCGGTCACGCGCGCCGAGATCGAGCATATCCGCGGCGTCTCGGCCGAGGCCGGCATCAACCGTTTGCTGGAACGTGAACTCATTTATATCGTCGGACGCGCGGATCTTCCCGGCCGACCGATCCAGTACGGCTCGACCGAATCGTTCCTGGAATTCGTCGGCGCCAGGTCGCTGGACGAGTTGCCCGCCTCCGACGTGCTTTCGCACCGCCAGATCGACCAATGGTTGCAGACGGCGATGGGCGGATCGCAGCTTTCCGACCGCGAAATGGGCCTCCCGGAGGAGGGGACGGAACAGATGACCCTTGATGACGCCGCCCGCGCGGCGTCGGTGTCCCCGCCGCCGCCCGAGGTATTGGCCGCGGTGGAAACGCCCGCCGCCCCAGGCGACCCGCAGCCGCCGGCCGCGGCCGACTAGACCAGCTCAACCTGAACCGCCATGGACATCGACACTCTCCGTCAAAAGATCGACCGGCTCGACACCCGGCTGGTGGAGTTGCTCAACCAGCGTCTTTCCCTCGCGGCGGATATCGGCCGGCTGAAACGCAGCAAGGACGGCCGGATCTTCGTGGCGGAACGCGAGGACCGGGTCTTGCATAAAGTCTGCGGGCAAAATCAGGGTCCGATGAAGGATGCGGCGTTGCGTGCGATCTATCGCGAGGTGATGTCTGCCGCCATCGCGCTCGAGAAACCGCTGTTCATCGCCTATCTCGGACCGGAGGCGACCAACACCCATCAGGCCGCGATCAAGAAGTTTGGCGCCAGCGTCGACTACCACGGCATGGCGACCATCGGCGACATCTTCACCGCGGTGGAGAAAGGCGAGGCGGACTACGGCGTGATTCCGATCGAGAATTCGACCGAGGGGTCGGTCCGCGATGCGCTCGACCAGTTTGTCGACTCCGATCTCAAGGTGGTGGCCCAAATCTATCTCGAGATCACCCATGCGCTGATTTCCACCTCGCCGCTCGAGAAAATCGAGAAAGTCTATTCGAAGGACCAGGCCCTGGCCCAATGCCGCATGTGGTTGCAGCGCTATCTGCCGCACGCGCAGGTCATCGACTCGGCCAGCACGTCGAGCGCGGTGCAGCTCGCCAAGAAGACGCCGGGAACCGCGGCGGTGGCGAGTCCGCTCGCCGCGGAGTTTTACGGCGTGCCGGTCGTGGTGCCGAACATTCAGGACAAGCCGGACAACACCACGCGGTTCTTCGTGGTCGGCAAGCAGGCGTCCGGTGCGGTGGGCGGCGGCCGGGACATGACCAGCTTTCTCATTTCACTTGGTGACAATGCCGCGGCGCATCCGGGCGCGCTGCTCAAGATGCTCCTGCCGCTGGCGAAGCGCGGCATCAATCTCTCCAAGATCGAGTCGCGTCCGAGCAAGAAGCGCCCGTGGGACTATTTTTTCTTCATCGACGTGACCGGCCACTATGACGATCCCGGAATGCGCGAGGCGATCAAACAGCTGCACCGGTTCTGTCCCATGGTGAAATGGCTGGGAAGTTACCCGGTCGCCAAGTAGCCGGTAGGAGCGTGTCGGGCTTCGCCCACCCGCTCCTTACAAATGGCGTTCGCCATTTGGAGCAGAACGGTAACTTCTCTTCCGATCCGGCGGAAGAATCGGAAGCTACTGGCTCGCAGCTTGGCGCAGGTGTTGGAGCTGGCCGCCCGCTGCCGGGTCTTGAAAGTGGCGGAGCTGCCGCGGCAGGTCGACCTTGAGTTCACGCAGTTACCTGAATCCCTTCCCGGTGGCAGTGTCGTGGTCGGGAGAATGGCTCCAGATCAACAGCCGGTGTCTTCGAGTGGCGCCGGACGGAAAACTCAGAGAACACTAACACCTTCTGCCTCCTCCAAAATGGCTGCGCCATTTTGTTTAGCAGAGTGGAGGGCGAAGCCCGACAAGCTCCTAGACCCTCCTGTCGCCCCAAGGTTCGAAAAAACAGGAGGGATTGAAGTTTGGCGTAACCAGGGTTTTGTAAGACCAATGAGTTCCATGCATTCATTCCGATCCGGGGCAGGAGCAAAGGCCTTGCTTCTGGCGCTGCTGATCAGCGCGACGTCACGGGCGCCGGCCCCGGCTGCCCAGACCATCTCCACCGAGCCCTATGCTTGGAAGAACGTCGCGATCTACGGCGGTGGATATGTCTCCGGCATCGTCTTTAACCGCACCCAGCCGGATCTCGTCTATTTGCGCACCGACATCGGTGGCGCCTATCGCTGGGACGGCCGGGCGCGCAATTGGCGGCCGCTGCTCGACTGGATCACCCGGCGCGACTCAAATTTGCTGGGGATCGAGAGCCTCGCCACGGATCCGGTCGAACCCAACCGCGTTTATCTCGCCGCCGGCACCTACACCAACCCGCGGGCGGGCAACGGAGCGATCCTTCGTTCCGCCGATTTTGGGGCGATGTGGCAGCGGACGCCGCTGCCGTTCAAAATGGGGGGCAATGAAGCGGGTCGCGGCAACGGCGAGCGCTTGGGCGTCGATCCGAACGAGAATCGTATTCTTTATTTGGGTACGCGGAGCGATGGGCTGTGGCGCAGCGCCGATTTCGGGGCCACGTGGAGCAAGGTCGGGAGTTTTCCCGTCGTGTCGGATGCCGACGACAATACGCCGCGTCCATCGATGCCGGGTCGGTTCAACTTTCCGGTCCAGTCGATCGGCGTGGTGGCGGTCGAGTTCGATTCTGAGAGCGGCCCCCGCCATCTGCCCACGCCGGCGATCTACGTCGCTGTGTCCACGTCGGGTCCGTCCCTTTTCCGCAGCCTGGACGCGGGTGCGACGTGGGCGCCCTTGGCGGGACAGCCCACCGGATTCAGGCCCAATCATCTCGTTTTGGACAAGGAGGGCATGATCTACGTCAGCTACGGGAAAGAGCCGGGGCCAAATACGATGACCGACGGCGCCGTCTGGAAGTACGAGCCGAAGACCGGCATCTGGACGGATATCACTCCGGTCAAACCCGCGGTCGTCGGCGAAAAATTCGGCTATGGCGCGGTGGCCGTCGACGCGCGGCATCCGGGCACGGTGATCGCGAGCAGCTTTTATCAGCGCAACGAGATCTACCGCAGCACGAATGCCGGCCAAACCTGGATTCCCTTGCTGGTAAATGCGGAATGGGATCACTCGGCGGCGCCTTATACCCGGTCGTTCAACCCGCATTGGATGGGCGATATCGAGATCGATCCCTTCAACTCCGACCATGTGTTGTTCACCACCGGGTACGGGATTTGGGCGACCGCCAACGCGCGCGCGGCTGACCGCGGGCAGCACCTGCGGTGGACGTTCGACGACCGGGGGGTGGAGGAGACGGTGCCGCTTGGGATCATCAGCCCGCCGGAAGGCGCTCATTTGCTCAGCGGGCTCGGCGATATCGACGGATTCAGACACGACGACCTCGATGGCTCGCCACCGCAGGGCACGTTTGTTGATCCGCATTTCACCAACACCGAGAGCATCGATTTCGCGGCCAAAGCCCCTGAGGTCATCGTCCGATCCGGAACGTTGCGCGGCCCAGCCACGGGAGCAGTGCGCGCCGCCTATTCGGTCGATGGAGGCAACACGTGGCGGCCCTTTGTCACGGAGCCGCCGCTGCCGCAGGCCGCGGCCAACAACCGGTTTTTCCGAGGGGCGGGGAGCATCTCCGTCTCTTCCGATGGGAAGACGGTCGTATGGACGCTTCCCAGCGGCTCTCCCGAGGTCACGCGTGACTGGGGTGCGACGTGGGTGGCGGGCAACGGCACGGTCCCGGCGCTGCGCGTGATCGCCGACAGCGTGAACCCAGCCAAGTTCTACAGCTTCGACACCCAGGGTGGGAATGTTTACGTTAGCTCTGACGCCGGATCCAGTTTCGCAACTGCCGCCAAGGACCTTCCGAAGGTTGAAGGTTCTTTCTTTCCGGCTCCGGGCGACCTCCACGCCGCCCCGGGGATCGAAGGAGATTTGTGGCTGGCGGCGGCGGACGCCCTGTTCCACTCGATTGACTCAGGCGCGACGTTTGCGCGCGTCAGTTCGGTTGAGGAGGCGGCGACGCTTGGCTTCGGGAAAGCACCTCCGGGAAGCACGTACCCGGCGGTTTTTCTCGCGGGCAAAGTCCAGGGGCTTTCGGGGGCCTTTCGTTCCGACGACGCCGGCGCTACCTGGACCCGGATCACCGATGATCGCCATCAGTTTGCCGCGATTATCCATCTGACGGGAGATCCGCGGATATTCGGCCGGGTCTATCTCGCCGTCCACGGCCGCGGCATCCTCTACGGCGACCCGGCAAAACCGTAACGACGCAATCATACATAACGCAGCTGGCACCACGGATTTCACGGATGGCCTAGTGTCGCGGATTTTCAATCCGTTCCGAATTCTTGGAGCTTCACCCATCAGGTGAATAAACTTCGGATCATATTCTCCCTGCAACCTTCCGTATCTGTGCGATCTGTGTAATCCGTGGTTGAGTTGAACTGCCAAAATTGAGGTAATCGCGGCGAGGCGAAAAAAACGCGCAGCCCGCTCGGCTGCGCGTAGAACTGTCCGGTCGCTCGGCGCCGAAGGCGGACAAACGTTTCCCGCTTTCTCGCCTTCTCGCTTTTCCCCAGCAGCGATTATACGCTGAGGGTGTCGACCCTGACCTTGCGGTGGATCTTGTCGTATTTCACCACGCCGGCTTCGAGCGCAAACAACGTGAAATCGCGCCCCATGCCGACATTCTTGCCGGGATGAAACTTCGTGCCGCGCTGGCGAACAATGATGTTCCCAGCAATCACCGACTGATCGCCGAATTTCTTGATGCCGAGGCGTTTCGAATGACTCGAACGCCCGTTGCTTGCGGTGGATTGACCCTTCTTATGTGCCATGGCGAAATTCTCCTTAGGCCCTGATGGACTCGATCTTGATCACCGACAATTCCTGGCGGTGACCGCGTTTCTTTTCGTAGCCCTTGCGCTTCTTCTTCTTGAAGACGATGACCTTCTTGCCCCGCTTGTTCTCGAGGATTTTGGCCGTCACGCTGGCATCGGATAAAAAGGGTGCGCCGACCTTGAACGACTCGCCTTCACCCGCGGTGAGGACCTCCTTGATCTCGATAGTCGCACCCGCTTCGGTCTTTGGGTAGCGGTTGACGATCAGGATGTCGCCCTCGGACACGGAGAACTGCTGGCCTTGGGTCTTGATGGTGGCTTTCATAAATGGAAGCCGCGAAATAAGAGGTCTCGCCCGAGGCAAGGCAAGGCTTAAGTTGGCCGTTGGCGTGCTTGTGATGCAACTCTGGATCGTCGGTTGTTCCAGCGGTTGGCCGACTGTGGCGCAGGCTTCCCAGCCTGCGTCTGGATTTTAGTCGGTTTTGGGTGGAAAACCGAACGTTGGCGGTGACGGCCCGTCCGACCAGCTTATAGCACCTCCATCGCCT
>PLOH01000037.1 GCA_003142955.1 Opitutia bacterium
GGTCGCAAGCGACCTTCCTACTGGATGGTTCCGGCTTACGCCTTTTGAGCCTTATGTGGCCAACGAGTGCTTTACTATTGCGTTAATTCGCCGCTTTCGAATGCGCGCGCTCGTGGTCGAGCAGGCGCTGCTTGCGCCACACTCCGCCGCCATAGCCGGAGAGCGAGCCGTCCGCGCCGATCACGCGGTGGCACGGGATGACGATCGCGATGTTATTGGAGCCGTTGGCCCGGCCGACGGCACGCTGCGCCCCCGCCCGGCCGATCTCGGCCGCGATCTCCGCGTAGGAACGTGTCTCCCCGGCCGGAATGCGCCGCAGCGCGCCCCACACCTCCTGCTGAAACGCGGAACCAACCGGCGCCAGCGGCAGGTCGAATGCGCGTTGTTCGCCGGCAAAATAGCGCCCCAATTGCGTCTCAACCGCCTGCAACGTCGAGTTCGATCCCGGCACCACGGCGCACCGCAGCCGGCGACGCAGCCGTCCGAGCTCGTTTTCGAGCCCGCGACGGTCCACGAACTCCAGCAAACGTAAGCCCCGCCGGTCGGCCAGCGCCAGCATCTTGCCGAGCGGCGTGTCGAGGCGCCGCGCGAGCAGGCAGTCGTCGGCCCGTGCGCCGCGGGGCGGTTTGCCAAACACCCGCCGGAACGCCCCGCGAAATCCGCTCGTCGAGTCGTAACCGCCATCCATCTGGACGTCGATCACCGGCTTTCCGGCGCGCACCTCATGCAGTGCCAGACCCATCCGCCGCGCCCGCTGATACGCCTGGAACGTCAGGCCGTAACAGGCGCGGAACCGTCGCCGGGCCGTCGAGGGATCGATGCCCAAGCCGGCGAGGTCCTTGTCCGTCAACCGGAGGCAGGGGCTCGCCTCCACCGCGCGTAGTAGTCGCGTCACTACGGGCGGAGGCGCCGGCACCCGGTCCAGCGGGCAGCACAACCGGCAGGGCCGGTAGCCGTCGTGCAACGCCTCCGCGATCGAGGCGAAAAACTCGACGTTTTCGGCGCGGGGCTTTTTCGCGCGACAGGTCGGCCGGCAGAAGATGCCGGTCGTCTTCACCCCCGTGAAAAACACGCCTTCGTAGGCGGAGTCGCGCCGGGTGAAGGCCCGGTACATGACCCGGGGCGACGGCAGCGCGGGTTCCGCTGCTTCGGCTGGAAGGACTGAGCCACGCCGGTCGCAGACCGGCGCTACGGTCGGGACGCTAGGGCTCGTCGAAATGGCGGGTGTATCTGAATGGCGATTCATGACGGGATGATGCGGTTCCCAATCTATCACAATCCCAACACCCGTTGCCGCCGATTATCAGGCAAGGTATTTCGTCACGTCCGGGATTTCCTTGACGCGCCGGCCGCCGGGCAGGCGGTCGAGGTAAGGATCCACCTCGGGATGCGCCTCGACCTCCTCATCGCCCTCCGCGTCTTCCTCCGCGGTTCCTGTGATCTCCCAATTTAGCTCGTCGTCGAAAACGTGGGACAGGCGGCGCGCCTGGGGCTCGAGCACCACCGCCGGGTTTTTCACCTGGCCGTGTTTCACAAACTCAAAGAGGCAGGGCAGAAACTGCGACGCATAGCGCGCCTGGAAGTCCGACATCCATTTGTTCGCCACACCCTCCCGGCGGTTGAACAGCACGACATCGGCGAAATGCACGCACGCGTCGTACCACGGCAGCAGCTCGTGATGCCGGGCCGCCAGCCCGCAATGGATGACGCACACGATGCGCGCGAGTTCACCGCCGCTTGCCGGCAGCCACGCTTGAACGGCCTCGATTTGGTCGGGCAGATTGCGCCGGCCGTCGGCGATCCAGAACACGTGGGTGGCGCCGTCGAACGCGGGCGCTTCGATGCGGCCTTCGGCCCACTGCCACCGCTGCGCCGGACCAAGCCGCGCGTCGAATTCGCCCGCCGCTTCCGCCGCGGACAACAGGACGAGCGCGCGATCGCCCTCCCCGAGGCCACCCGCAATCAGGTCGGCCACGACCTCGCGGCGGCCCGAGCCGGCCGCGCCGAGGATCAGATAGACCAGTGGGCGATCACTCATGATGGTTTACCACGAAGACACGATGTGCACGAAGAGGCAACTGGTGGGATCGGCCTGTCCGTTCGAGCGGGTCAAGGGACGGGCTACTATTCTCTGCCATCGCGAGCAAGCTCGCTTCCTACAAGGAGGGCTGGATCAGAATTTGAACGTGCCGCACTGCGCCGCGTGGCGCATCCAATGATCGACCAGGACCAGCGCCGCCATCGCTTCGACGATCGGCACGGCGCGAGGAAGCACACACGGATCATGCCGTCCCCGGCCCATGAGCTCGGCGGGCTGGCCGTGGACGTCGACCGTTTCCTGCCGGCGCAGGAGGGTGGCGGTGGGCTTGAACGCGACGCGAAAGCAGATCTCCTCGCCGTTGCTGATGCCTCCCTGCACGCCGCCGCTCCGATTAGTCCGCGTGCGCACCTGACCTTCGCGATTCTCGAAGAGGTCGTTGTGCTCGGAACCCTTGAGCAAGGTGCCGGAAAAACCACTGCCGATCTCAAATCCCTTGGTCGCCGGCAATGAGAGCATCGCCTTCGCCAGGTCGGCTTCAAGCCGGTCGAACACCGGCTCGCCCAAACCCGCTGGCACGCCCCGAACCCGGCACTCGATTAGGCCGCCGACGGAATCGCCTTCGGCCCGCACCGCCTTGATCCGCTCGATCATCCGGGCGGCCGTCGCGGCGTCCGGGCAACGCACCGACGAAGCCTCGACTTCTTCGAGCGTGGGAAAGTGATCGGGCGGCGGCGCCTCGAGATCGTGGACGCGCGTGACGAACGCGCGGATCTCCACGCCACCGGCGACGTGCAGCACCTTTTTCGCAATCGCGCCGGCGGCCACCCGGCCGATCGTTTCGCGCGCCGACGAACGGCCGCCGCCCCGGTGGTCGCGAATTCCAAACTTGGCCTGATAGGTGAAGTCGGCGTGAGAGGGCCGGAATTTCTCCTTCATCTCATCGTAGGCCCCGGGACGCGCATCGGTATTGCGGACGAGCAGCGAAATTGGCGCTCCGGTTGTGCGCCCCTCGAAGACCCCCGACAGAATCTCCACCTTGTCCTCTTCCTGTCGCGGTGTGACCAGATCGCTCTGTCCCGGCCGGCGGCGGTCAAGTTCAGCCTGGATCTCGGGCGTTTCCAGCGGCAGGCGCGGCGGACATCCATCCACCACGACGCCCACCGCCCCCCCATGGCTTTCGCCCCAGGTAGTGACGGTAAAGATCTTACCGAATGAGTTGGGCACGATCCGGCAGCGTGATTTGTCGACCGCCGGCAGGCAAGCATCTAGCGAACCGCGCCTGCGGACAAGCCGCTCCACCCTTGAAACAGCAGAGGGGCATGGTTACGTTCTGGAGTCGGTGGAACTGTCCGGGCATGAGGATGTCCTGAAACTTGGCCCGCTAACAAGCGTCAACAGGAGGCGACTCTCCCGGCGGTAACCATGGTGCCGGCGGGTTGCAGGCCTGGCACAACTCAGTTTACATCAACTTGGAATTCGTTTGTAATTGCCCTCCCGCATCGCCGCCCTCGTGGCGTCGACTCACCCTTCCAAATCGTTCCCCCCCCGCACCGCATGTCGAACCATCCTCGTTCCTGCTTATCGGTGTTTGCCTTCGCTGCGGTGTTGCTCGCTGCGACTTCGCTTCCTGCCCAGACCCCTAGCCCGGCTTTGCCTCCGACCGCGGCCCGTCCGCCGCAAGCCGGCCCGACCCCTTTAAACCCGCCCCCGGCCAATCCCCTTTCGCGTACCGTCGCGCCCATCGCCCTGCCGGCGGGCGAGGAGGTCATCGGACCGATCCAGATGCGGGGGGAGACCTTGGAAGCGGTGCTCTACCAGTTGGGTCGATGGACCGGCCGTTCGATCATCCGCCCCCAGGCGCTGCCGGCGACCGAAGGTTACACGCTGACGCTGCCGCCCATGCCGAAAAGCGAGGCGACGGTCGCGGTGGAAACGATGCTTGAGCTCAGCGGTGTCGCCGTCAGCCCGCTCGGCGACCATTTTCTGAAGGTCGTGGCGCTCAACCAGGTCCACATGGAAGCGCCGGAGATGATTGACGGCTCCTCGCTCGATCTCCCGCCAAGCGGCCGGATTGTCACCAAGCTATTCCGCCTCAGTTTTCTGCACGTCAATGAATTCAAGGATCAGGCGGGCTCGCTGCTCAACGCGACGCTCACCGGACTCGTGTTGTTTGAGAAGTCCAATGCCGTGATGGTCACCGATTCCCTGAGCACGATCCAACGCCTTGAGCGGCTGATCAAGGAATTGGACCAGCCGGCCACCGCCGGCCTGCAGCCGAAGTTTTACGCGCTGCAGCACGCCAAGGCCAGCGATCTCGTCACCAAGATCACGGCCATCCTCAAACCCCCGCTCAGCAACCGGCTCAGTTCCTCCACAAGCGTCAGCGCCGATGATCGGACCAACCAGATCGTCGTGATCTCCGATTCGCGCCAATACCCGTTCTTCGACGAATTGATCGGGAAATTCGACATCCAGGCCGCACCCAACACTCGCAACGAAGTCATCTATCTGAAGCACGCGACGGCCAAGGACGTGGCCACATTGTTGACCAACCTGGTTTCGGGGCGGAATCAGGCCGCCACCAAAGGCGACCAATCGGGAGCCAAGTCAGGAGCGATTCCCCGCGCGCAGCCGACGCCCGCGGGCGCGCCGCCGGCCGTCGCGAATCTCCTGAGCGACACCGGCGCCAACACCGATTTCAGCAGTCTGCTCACCGTCCTGGCCGATGATCGCAGCAACTCCATCGTCGTCTCCGGAACGGTCGACGATGTCCGCCTGATCCGCGAAGTCGTCGACAAAATCGACGTGCTCCTCGCCCAGGTGAGCATCCAGGTGGTCATTGCCGAGGTGACGCTCACGGACAGCGACACGAGCGGCATCAACGCGCTCAATTTGACCTTCGGAACCAACACCGTCGCTGGCACGCTCCACACGGGCACACATATCACGAATTTCGACACCGGCACCGCCGCCAATGGAATTGCCGGATGGAACATCACCGGAGGAGTCGTCAATCCGTTGTCGTTCGCGGCCGCACTGGGCAACAATGGATCCAACAGCAACGTGAAGGTGCTTTCCGCCGACACGATAGTCACCACCCACAACAAACAGGCCGAATTTGTCGTCAGCCAGCAGTTGCCCATCATCACTGGATCGACCACGACTCCGGGCGCCACTACCACAAACGGGGGATTATACTCAAGTTCAACGGTCACATACAAGGACATCGGCATCGATGTAAAGGTCACCCCGCTCATCGGCGACGACGGCAGCGTCCAACTCGAAATCGACCAGAAGGTCGACGACAAGGTCGGCGACGTCCAGGTCGACGCCAACACCCAGCCCATCATCGGCCACCGTGAGGCCACCTCGTTCATCAATGTGGCCGACGGACAGATGATCGTGCTCGGCGGCCTGCAACAGACCAAACACTCGACCGTCAGAACGAAGCTCGGATTCCTCTACGAGATTCCAATCATCAGCCAGTTGTTGGGCGGCCGCACCCACGAAGAAGATCGGACCGAGCTCCTGCTGTTCGTCCGCCCCCATATCATCCCGCCCAGCGATACCAGCAAAGACGCCAATGCCAGTATCGACCACCTGACCAACAAGGATCAGGTGAAACATTATCTCGACGAACCGTCGAAGGATAAGAAGGAAAGCCTCCTCAAGCAGCTGACACAGTAGGCGCGACCATGCCTCCCGTCATGAATGCGCTGATCCAGGAAGTTCTTCCGGCCGCGATTGCCGAGCGGCTCACCGAGGAGCAACGGCAGGCCGTGCTGGAGGCCCCGCGCGGCCAGCGTGTGACCACCCTGGCGACAGCGCTTGGCCAGAACGAGGGCGACGTCATCGCGCTTATCGCAGGAGCGGCTGGATTGGAGATCGCCACCGACATCAAGCCGGATCGGGCATCCTTGACACTTTTGCCCGGCCGATTGGTGCACGATTATCAGATCGTGCCGATCGCCGCCCCGGGAGCGGTTGAGCCGGAAGGCAGCACCCCTTCCCTCCCGCCGGATTCCAAGACCGTGCTACACCTGGCGGCTTCCTGGCCGCCCAACGAGACCATTCTCGACTGGATCCGCACGTTCACGCCGCGGCCGCTCCGCTGGCACCTCGCCTTGCCGGATCGGGTCCACCAGCTGATCATCGAGCACTTCGGCGTCGGTTCGGGCAGTCTGGAGGACTCCGGTGAGGATTTCGCGCCGGTTCAGAATTCCCAGGGCGCGGACGAGGTCGTCGACGCGGACGCCGCGGTTGTGCGCTTCGTCAGCGACGTCATCAGCCAGGCGATCACGGATGCCGCCACCGACATTCATTTCGAACCGCAGGAAGGCCAGCTCCGGATCCGCTACCGGGTCGACGGCCTGCTCGTGCCGGTGCCCCTGCCGGAGAACCTGCTGCGCTTCCAGGATGCCATCATCTCGCGCCTCAAGATCATGGCGCGGCTGAACATCTCCGAGCGCCGGCTGCCACAGGATGGCCGCATCAATTTCAAGGCCGACACCAACGTGCTCGACATCCGCGTCTCGACGATCCCGACGATCTACGCCGAGAGCGTGAGCTTGCGCCTCCTCAACCAGAAGAAGGAGGCTTTTTCGATGGACCGGCTCGGCATGAACGCCGAGGAACAAACGATCATCAAACGCGTTCTCGAGTACCCGCACGGCATCATTCTCGTCACCGGCCCGACCGGTTCGGGCAAGTCGACTTCGCTCAATGCGTTTCTCCGCCAGATCAACTCGCCGGACCTCCGTATCGTCACGATTGAGGACCCGATCGAGTACGAGGTGCCGGGCGTCAACCAGATGCAGGTGCGCCCCGAAATCGGCCTGACGTTCGCCAGCGCCCTGCGCCACGTGTTGCGCCAGGATCCCGACGTGATCATGGTGGGCGAAATCCGCGACCTGGACACCGCCGAGATCGCCATCCGCGCCTCGCTCACGGGCCATCTGGTTTTCAGCACCATCCATACGAACGACGCCGCGGGCGCCTATACGCGGCTGGTCGACATGGGAGTGGAGCCATTTCTGGTGGCGTCGGCGATCGAGCTGGTGATCGCGCAGCGCCTCGTCCGCCGCCTCTGTTCCGCATGTGCCCGTCCTCAGCCGGTCAACCGGACGAAGCTCCGCAATACCCTCGCAATCCTCGGACTCGATCCCGCCGAAGCCGATGCGACCGCCGAGCTTATGGCGCCGGTGGGTTGCGACCGTTGCCGGAGCAGCGGCTACCGCGGGCGCATTGGCATCTTCGAAATCCTCCAGCCCAACGACGAATTGCACGACCTCATTCTGAAACGCGAATCGGCACGGGCGCTCACCAAGTCCGCCCGCGACCATGGCATGCTGACCCTCCAGCATTCCGGCTGGGCCAAGGTGAAGGCCGGTCACACGACGATGGATGAATTGCTCCGGGTCATCACGGTGACTGAGAAATGAGGCCGAAGGAGACAGGAGCTAGAATACAGGAGCGAGGATTCAGGAGGTCAGACACACCCGCCATGGGCGGCTTCTTATGCTAACTTCCAATTCCTAGACTCCATTTTCTAGCCGCTGTCTCCGCCCTCCTGCATTCTGACTTCTATATTCTGACTCCTGTCGCCTGACTCCTGCCTCCCTTCTCCGGTCTCCGGTATCCCATATCCGCAATCGAACATGCCCCGTTTCAACTACACCGCCCGCGATCGTTCCGGCCAGTCCGTTTCAGCCGGAGTGGAAGCTTCGTCGCGCAAGGAGGCGCTGCGGCTGCTCGCGGCCCGCGGCCTGTCGCCGGTGAGCGTCAGTGAAGCAGGTGCCGCCAGCGCCAAAGGCCCGACCGAGGCAGCCAGGAAGCCGGGGGCAGCGGAAATTCTCACGAGATCCACGACCCGATCGTCCCGATCTCCGGCCGCGATCTCCCGAAAACAACGACTGCCGTTCCTGCAGGCGCTCTCGGATCTCACCGGAAGCGGACTTTCCGCCGGCGAGGCCGTGCGGCTGCTCAGTCAACGGCTCCAGGAGCCCGCGTTGCGCGCGCTCTGCCAGGGCTTATGGGAGCGTCTCAGCGAGGGCCAGCCGCTCTCCCGGGCCATGGAGGAATATGCCGGCGTGTTCGACAACTCGACGGTGAGCCTGATCCAGGCCGGCGAGGCCACGGGCAGCCTCAACGATGTCCTCCAGCGTTTGATCCAGCATTTCACCGAACAGCGGGAAGTGCGCCAGAAACTGATCACCGCCATGGCCTACCCGGTGTTCATCTGTGCGATGGCGGTCGGCGTGATCTTTTTCTTCATCTTTGTTTTGCTGCCGAAGATCGAGTCGTTGCTGACCGCCCTGGGCGGCAAGCTGCCGCTGGCCACGCGGCTGCTCATCGAGGTTTCCCATTTCTTCATCAGCTACGGCGTGTTTGTCGCCCTGGCCTTGGGACTCGCCGCCGTTTCGTTCTGGCGCTGGCGCCAGAGCGAAGCCGGGCGCATTCGCACCGACGACTGGGTGCTGCGGCTGCCGTTTGCAGGGACGTTCGTCACCACGACGACCGTCATGAATTTCAGCCAGACGCTCGCGGTGCTGATTGAAAACGGCGTGACGACGGCCGAGGCGCTGCGGATGACCGAGCGGGTCATCAACAACCGCACCCACCGCCAGGCATTCTCGGAGGCGACCGGCCGGGTGCTGGAAGGCGAAAACCTCTCGGTCGCGCTCGCCCGTACCGGATGTTTTCCGAATCTCGTGCTCGACCGCTTGGCCGTGGGCGAAAATACCGGGAATGTCGTTCCCAGCCTCAAGGAGATCGCCCGCACCTACCAGAAGGACCTCAGCCGCCGCCTGCAGGCCTTCACCACAATTGTCTCCACCGGCGTGCTCCTCTTTGCCTTCGCGTTTGTCGGCTTTCTCGGCTACGCGATCTTCTCCGCCGTATTCTCGCTCAGCGCCAGTTTCAAATTCTGAACGCTCGCTCCCCGGCGCCTCCAGTGTCCGTATCCACTTGTGGCGGCGGCCCATGTGGCTATACTTAGCCTTCGGCGGATTTGCGATCCCGCGGATCCGTCAGCCTGGCCAACCAAGGCAATCTCGATCCTCCTCTCCCATGGACAAGCCAACCATCGCCCAAAAAGCCCCGATCGTCATAGAAATGACCGCTGGCAGCTATTACTGGTGCGCCTGCGGCAAATCCAAGAACCAGCCGTTCTGCGACGGCTCGCACAAAGGCTCCAGTTTTGCTCCGCAGCAAGTCACGCTCGCCGAGGCAAAGAAGGTCGCGTGGTGCGCCTGCAAGCACTCGAGGAACCCGCCCTTTTGCGACGGCACCCATCGAACGGTGTAACGGCGGGCCCCTCGCCCGATCCGGATCTTTCCTGGAAACTCGACAACGGCGTCGCGTCTCAAACCTTAGGCCTGTGCTATAGGATCATTCTCCGTGCGAACGGCGCAGTCTGATCCGGAACCATGAAGTCGAACCGACATTTCGCTCGCGACTTCCAAGATCGAATTGATGTAGGGCGGGGTTGCTTGACCCTGCTCGAGGCGAAAGATGCCACTGCCCTCGATGAGCGGGAAGGCAAACAACCGCAGCCGGCTCACCAAGAATCCGCCTCGGTTCTTCGTGGTCGAAGACCAAGTTCTGGTCCGCGAACTGATCTGCCGCGAGCTGCGAGAGACGTATCCAGCCTGCACGATCACCCAAGCCGGAAGCCTGGCGGAGATCCGGTCGATCGAACAGCAGAACCCGAGCTTTGACCTTGCCATTGTCGATCTCGAGTTGCCTGACGGCAGTGCTCTTGAGTGGGTGCAGCAATCGATGCAAGCGCGCCCGGACCAACCGATCGTGATCCTCTCGGCGCTCGACGAGGATTACGTCCTCTTCCAAGCGATGCATTCCAAGGTCCGGGGATACGTCCACAAGAACGACAAGCCGGAGGTGCTGCGGAAGGCGATCACGGTCGTGCTCGACGGAGAAGTGTTCTATTCGCCGTCCGTTCTTAAGATGTGTCGCGAACGGCAGGCGGACCCGAGATTTTTCAACAAGTTATTGACCGTCCGGGAGCAGGAGGTGCTGCAATTGCTGGGCGAGGGCATCTCCGACGAGGACGTTGCCGCCCTGCTCGGCATTTCCCGCTTCACGGCCGCCGCCTACCGCAAGCAGATCATGGCCAAACTCGGCGTGCATAGTCAGGGTGAACTGATGAAGTATGCCGTGTCCAAAGGCTTCTCGCGTCTGCGCTGAACAAGAAGGCAGAATGCGTTTTGCAAAGGATAGGGAGAGAGCTTGTGCTGGGGTTGCACTCCTACGCCATGGCTTCGGAACGCACGCCGAATCCGGACCGGCCGCCGCAGGCTAGAGGTTGGCCGTAAGCTTCCAGAATTTGGAGGGCGGCGCGCTGTCGCCGCCCAATTCCCGAGCGGCGCTGACGGCGCAGCGCCCTCCATCGGTAAAGCGCAACGGAGTTTCCGGACAGCCCGGCGAAGGCGGGACCAGGCTCAGCGAGGCCGGCTACAACGCAGGGACAGTATCCTGAGAATCCCCGTCCGGTTCAGCGGTTGATTTCGACCGAGGAGACGCGCATCACGGCACTCAACAGCGAGGGGTTGGTCGGATTCGCCGACAGCGAGAACTGTTCCAGCCCGATATAGGGGGCGCGTTTCTCGAGTTCATCGTAGAAGCTGAGGAGCGACGGCAAATCGGCATTGCGGACCGCCACCTGCACCGTGTTCACCGAGAACTGGTTCGTGAGCTGAGTCTCCAGGATCTCGCTCGATGTGCCATTCCGGACGCCCACCTGATCCGCGATCGTGCTCAATTCGCCCAGCAGGCGCGGACTGCTAAATGTCCGCGCGGGATCGAGATGCGCGATCGACTTGGCGGCGGACGCTTCGATGCTGGCGCGATTGTCCAGCCACTGCTGCTGCATTGCCAGCACGGTGGCGGTCGCGCGCCAGTCGACCCAGAAGGCGCGGGCGCTCCGCGCCACCCGTCCCAACCAGACGATCGCTACCAGCGCCAGCAGGGTCGTCAGCAGAATCTTCTCCCGGATATGGCGGCTGAAGAAAAACGTTTTCATGTTGGAGCCGCGGGGCGGAGCGCCTCCGGTTTGAACGTGACCGTAAGGGTGAAGCGGGTGACGCCCCCGCGATCCGTCGTCTGCCCGAGTTCCACATGCTCGCACGCAGGAAGGTCCTTGAGCGCAGCCTGATAATTGAAGACATCGGGCGTGGCGGTCGTCTGACCCTCGACTTCCAGCACGTAAAGCCCCTTCGTCGCGGTCCGCAGGAACTGGATCGTCTTGGGCCGCTTCTCATTGATGATCTCCATCATCCGGATGGGCATTAGACGGCGGGTGGACAGTTCTTCGATCCGGTTCGCAAGATTCTGCCCGGTCTCGATTTTCTGCACCGCCGGGGCCTGCTCCGCGGCCCGGCCCTGCTGGCGCTTCAACCAAAGTTGTCCGCCTTGCAAACCAAACTGCACCATCGCCGCGACCACAATGCCAGCGGCGCTGCCCAAAAAAGCCCGCCAGAGGTAGAGATTGCGCGCGCGGTCGCGTTTCCGCGCGGCGAGTTCCGCCTTGTCGCGCACGTCAATGGAGTCGATGTACGAACGGTCGAAACGCGAAACGCGGTCCCCCACATTGAACTTCAGGTCGCTATCACCGATCCGCGAAACCGATTCAGTCGGTGCTGGCACCCCGACCGGGGGGGGGAAGCCATTGAGTTGAGCAACCAGTTCAGCGCGAACCGCCGCTCGCTCGCCGGCCGGAGCGTCCGCCGCGATCACCCGTGTCCGCACCACCGCCGGAACGGCGTCGCTTCCATCCCAGCCAATGGCAGTGATAAAATCAGGCCCCGTGACCAGCAGCGCGGCCGGCGCGGCCGGCGCGAGACCGAGGCAGGCGGCGAATGCCGGCAGGACGGCATCGGCCTCCGCCCAGGCTTCCGCATCCTCGACCGTGAATCGCCGGCGGTAAGCCGCGTAAACCAGCAACCGGCTCGCGCCCGGCTGGTAGTAGTAACCGTAGCAGAGCTGGGCGACGGAAAAAGGCGAAAGTCCTTCGAGCGCAAGCTCCACCAGGCCGGGAATCTCGGGCGGCTGGGTTCCGGCCGCCAGGGGTACCACGCGCAAAAAGAAGGCATGGTCCGCCAGCAACACGGCTTTCTTTCGGGCAGAGGCGGAGAGCTTGAGATTCTGCAGGAGGCTCATGGCGGTGCGGACTGGGACGAAGCACCAGTATCGACTATCTCATTATTCTCGCGAATTTCGAGCAGGGCAAAGGGATAATTCAATGAGGATTGGGTTTGGCTGCTCGCGGCCGCAGCTGAGGTCGTGGTGGCCGCCGCCGCGGAACCATCGTTCGAACTCGACGTATTCTGCGCGGATGTCGAATCGTTGGACGCAGCCAAACTCGTCGACATGTTGGAGGCGGTCGCCTGGTCCGCCGGCGGCAGCTGGGCTCCCCCGGACAAGGTCACCACCGCGCTCACGCGAAAAGACGCCGAACCTTCGCTTACAGTAACGTTGACCCGGAGACAGCGCACCTGGGTGCCGAGCCGCGCCGACGCCGCTGCCTGTCCGACGAGCCCGGCCACGTCCTGGGCGTTCCGAAAAAACGCCGGCCCCTGCCGCGAATAGGTACCGAGTCCGCCGAGATATTCGGTGATCATCTTCAAGGTCGCCTCATCATAGCCGCCGAGCGCCGCCAGTGTCGTCACCCGCGCACTGTTGGTGTTGGGCTGGTTGAAATCGAAGAGCGACACGCTGTCCACAAAACTCCGCCAAAGCTCGTTCGGCCGGCCATCCTGATCGTAGAGCGTGTCGCGAACAAATTGGATGGATGCGAGCTCGGAGAACGAATGCAGCGAGCGGGCCGGGGGATCATGCGGAAGCGTTTCCCGCTCGTAATCGGTCGCACGGGCGCTGAACGAATCAACCGGCTCGTAGCCCGGCTGAATCCAGACCATGAGGGCATCGGCCAGGTGCTCGGCGTCGGATTGTTTCTGACCCAGCAACAAGAAGAGATCCCGGAGCGTCTGAAAGTCGGCATGCGGCAGCGAGATCTTGCCGCTTTCATCCTCGATCGTCGCCTCCACCGTCAGGCCGTCGGGCGGCGCGTAACCGGCAAATTCGAGCGGGGTTCCCCACCCTTCATTCGAACTATGCAGACCGCCGTTGGTCGTGCTGAATTCCTGCAGCACGGCCAGCACGGTCTCGAGCGCCGAGTAGGCGTGCACCCGCAACCGATCCGCGCGGGCGTCACGGGCGTCCGCCAGGAGATCGACCGACATCTTTTCCAAATATTTCGTCAGGGCAAACGCGGTGAACAACAAGGTCATCAGCACCAGGAGAATGACCGAGCCCGTCCGGTTTTGACTCCACCGGCCACCGGGGGGCTTTCTCTCTGTGCCTGGGCGCGACATACTAGAAGAGCGGCAAAGTCTGGACCGCCGGCGGCACCGTCACGATCGTTTCCCGTGTCAGTTTTCCGTAGGTGAACCGCAGGCGCAGGCGCGTGGGCAACTGCCACTGACCATTGCGGTCGCGCTGCGGCGTTGGCAGATTCTGCCAACTGTTGAAGCTGGCGTTGTAGTAATCGTAGCTCAGGCTGGTAACCAGCGGCGTTAGCACCGCCGCCCGTGGTGGCTCATCGGCAAAATGCTGCTCCAGCCGCGAATGCCAGTAAAGCACGAGCCCTTTGTCCTGCCGCACGCCGAGCGCGCAGACCACATCTGGCAGCGGGGTTCCCGGCCAGGGAAGCACACGGCTGCCCTCCAGAAGTTCGAACGTGAGCAACGATCCCGTCGGTCCGTCCGGCAGCCGGATCTCCTGGATGGCGAGCGCCTGCTCACCCTTCGCGGTCGGCTGGGCCGCAGAGTGCAACGTCTGTTCCACAAAACGGGTGACCGCGCGCACATGCTGCTCAAACAAACGCACATCGACGCCCCGGCCCCAAAGTTCGCCCATCGAGAAGATGAACTGGTTCATCGCAACCAACAGCAGCCCGACGAGGGCCAGCGAGAGCAGAAGCTCCAGCAAGGTAAAAGCGTTTGGGAGAGCGGAGACGGGAGGCTGGAGATGGGAATGCCAATTCTGCAATTCGGATATCGGGAACCGGAATGCGCGGAGAGGTCGCCTGAACCCACCGGCATTCGGTGTGGCTTTCCCAAGTCTCCAGTCTCCGGTCTCCGGTCTCCGGTCTCCCGGCTCGACTCCCCGCTTTCCGGTATTCACGGCACCACCCCCTGTAACTCGAGAATGCGCAGTTTCGCCTGATCCATGAGCTTGGTTCGCTCCACCGGATCGGACCACGTGGGCCGGAGCAACAGGAATGTCTGGGTGGCGTGGTAGGGTTCACGCCGGGCGGGATCGTTGATCTCGCAAGACCAGGCGACTGAGAAAAGGTCGACGGTTTCGGTCGATGCGATATCCGCCTGCCAGTGCGCGCGCTTGCCTCCACCGAGATCAAGATCGCCGCCCTGCTCCGCCTTGTCCCGATCCGGCTCCGTCAACACCGCGGCCCGGACGAACCGCAGATCGGTGTCGTATTCGTTGTGCCGGCTGGCTGCATTGTAGGCATTCAGGGCGTTGACGTAGGTGGCCCCGAGCACGACGGCCGCCATGGCAAAGATGGCAAGGGCGACCAGAACTTCCAGCAGGGTAAAAGCGACGACCGACCTGCCGCGCCGGGAGCCGCAATCGGAGGTAGCGCCGGTTTGCGACTGCCGGAACCGCCGGTCGCAGACCGGCGCTACCTCCCGAGCAGTTCTCACTGGACTTTGGATGTTCGCTCTCACGATCCATTCTCGGTTTTTTCCAGCACCGGGGCACACGTCCACGGATCGATGGCCAGCTGCCATACGTTCGTGCCGAACCGAAATTGCGCCCGGAACGCCATGCAGGTGCCATCGGGATAGAACACGACGCGGGGCACTTCCTGCGTTTCCACGACCTGGCCGGCGATCAGAATCAAGCTGGCACCATTCGTCGCCCGCAGAAATTGAACCCTGACGTCGCCGCGCGAATTGTCGAACGCGGCGTCGGCCGTTTCCTGTCCGTTGCTCCAGATCAGTCTTTTCTCCTTCGCATTGAAGCTCAGGCTCGTATCGCGCTCGCTGAGTGACGCCAGCTTCTGCGCCGACCGGCAGGCCTGCCAGAAGACATCGTCGGGCGCTGGGTGATCGTTGTTGAATGCACCGGATATCCCCACGGCCAGGGTCCCACCGATCAGGCCGATGAGCGCAAGGACAAGCAGGATTTCCAACAGCGTAAACGCGCGGGTTTTCGCCGGCGGCGAAAACCTACCAGTTTCCAATGTCGTCATCGGTGCCATCGGTCTTGTCGGGCCCCTTCGACCATAAATCGTAGCGATCCTTGTTCTTCACGCCCGGGTAGCGGTATTGATAGGGTTCGCCCCACGGGTCCGTCGGAATTTTGTTGTCCTGAAGATAAGGCCCTCCCCAGCGTTCGCCATGGCTAGCAGGCGCGGAGATCAACGCCTGCAAACCTTCCGCAGTCGTCGGGTAGTCGCCCATGTGAATCTTGAATGCGCCCAGCGGCGCCTGCAGACTTTGGGTTACAAACATCCGGGCAACTTCCTTCTGACTCTTGCCGAATAGGTTGCCAACATTGGTAACCGCGAGGCTGACCAGCATGCCGATGATCGCGAGCACGACCAGGATTTCGAGCAGCGTGAACGCCTTGTCAGACCGTCGGGACGTGCAGGGAGGAAGAAGGGACGCAGGCTTCATAATTGGAACAGTTAAACCCCAGCCGCCCGGGCTTGTCGAGCCCGGGACGGCACCTGTTTAGACGCCCGGGGCGGCGGAAAGTTTCGGGTGTACCGAATGGTTGTAGGGCGGGGTCGCCTGACCCCGCCATTCCTCCTAAGACAAGGCGGGGTCAGGCGACCCCGCCCTACATGAATCCGGCACTCACCCGTTCCGACAAATCAAACTTCGCTCGCGGAAAGCCAGCGAAAGCGCACGATCTGAAAGCGGCGACCGTAAATCCGGTTGGGTTCGCCCAATGTGTCGGCCGCCGCGTCGGCTGGATCCGCGGCGTCGACATAATCCGGCACCCGCTGCAGCACCGCTTCGCACCAGGCGCAGCTCTCGACATTGCCGGTCGCCGGGTTCGCCACATCGCCATAGGCCCGCACGAGAAAAGTGTCGGTGCGCGCTGTCAGCACCGGACCCAAGACGGCCAGCAGGTCGGCCTGCGACAGCCAGCCGGGAGCGAGCGTCGAAACATGCCCCTGGGACGCCGCCGGCCAGGGCAAAGCCGGGCTGGGCCCGGCACGGGCTGGCAGGCCAGGAATCGGAGCGAGCGATGGCGGCGGATTGACGGTGCGGTCAAGGGCTGATTGCAGGAGGCCGCTCAGCCGCGCATCCTCGGTTGGCGCGGTTAACGGACGGTTGACGAATTCCGCGAGCGAGCGGAACGGGCCGTGGGCCCTGATGGCGTCCACCACGGCCGCCGCGAGACGCTGCACCTCGGCAGGACTGAGGGCGCGATAACCGCGCCAGCCATCGTTCGCACCCCCGTTGACCACCGGATGGCGCAGGAACGCGTTTCCGACTGTTTCTTTGTGCACTGTCCCGGTTTCCGGATCCGTCCAGGCCAGGCTCTGTCCGTTAAGCGAGGCGAACACCGCCTGCCAGGCTGCGACCGAGGTCGAATTGATGTTAAAGGGCCCGTCGATCAAAAGGTGCGCCGCCGCCGTGTCGAAGTTGCGCACTGCGCCGGGTTCCGGCGACCCACCACCATGGCGGTAAAAGACCAGCCTTCGGTTAAGCGCGGCCGCGGGCAGCGGTTCGCTTCCGCCCGGCAGCGTGGAGAAAAAAAATCCATCCCAGAGAGCTTCATTGAGCCGATCATCGAAGTCGGGCGTTCCATCGGGAGTGTGCGGGTCCGCATACGAATGGCCCACGGTGCAACCCGGCCCGGCGCTGGCCGGCTGAAGATTGGCATACTGCAGTTGGGCGAGCGAGTGCAGGTCAGCGCACGGTAGGTCAAAAAGAGTGGCAAACCGCTGTCCTCCCTCAGCCGCACGATGGCTGGGGCCCCAAAGCACATCATTTTCACCAAGAATCGTGTTGTCGTCGCCGCCGCGCGGAGTAGCGGCGTCATACTGCGGATTCCGCCCCCAGGCCGCCAGCGGGCCGATCTCCGGAGCGCGGAGGTTGAAACAAGCCAGCCAGCGCGAACCACCGGTGTCATCAGGCGAGTTGCGGGTGCTGTCGGACAGGCGCAGTCCGACCCGCACGGGCGCGCCCAGGAAAGGCATCGCGCCAGCGCAATCCGGGGCATTGGCCGCGCACCCTGTGACTTCCTGCAAACGCGTTCCATCGCCCAGACAGAATTCAAATCCCGCCGGCCCCCCGGCCACGCGCACCTGCATCCCCGCTGCCGTCGGATCCGCTGCTGTCGCCAGGTCGACGAACGCAGAGCTCGCTTCGGAAAATCCCGCGGTCAGCGCCAGGCCGGCGCCGCGGGCATAGGGAATCTGGCGATCGCCTGATGCCGCCAAAGTGAACGCCCGGGCTTCTCCGGGAAGAAAACCCGCTTGTGGAATGAGCAACGATAGCTCTTCGCCCAACAACTGCGCCGGGGTGCCGGAAGTCGCCTGGGCTTCCGCGACGCCCGGGGGATTCCGCAATTCGATGACCCCATCCTGCCGCCAGATCAACCGGTAGTCCGCAGGGGTGAGCGCGACGCTGTAGGGATTCCCCAGGACGACCATCGGCCTGAACAACAAGCGGAATCTCCCGGCAACGCGGTCCCCGCCCCAAACGATCTGCGCGAGCACGACGATCGGGTGCACGCCATGCTGCACCGGCGAGTGGCTGCGCGGCGGGATTTGCCAGCCACCGTTTATGAAGGCCGGACGCAATTGGTAGTAGGAACGCACGAGAGTCCACTCGGGCCCTCCGGAAAACACTGGGCCGTCCGGAAGGGTCGCGCCCGCCTCCAAGCCGCGTGTCAGATCCTTTTTCAAACCGCCGGCCGCCACGTTTGCCAGCACCCCCAGTGAATCGGTCGTCAGGTCGTGAAATCGATCCCGGACCGCGGCGAGGCTGAAACTGGCGTCCGCGTAGACAATCTGTTCCGGCGAGAGGACCCGACCAAAGCGCCCGCGCAAGGCAGCGCCAGCGGCAGCATTGCCTTTGGCGGAGGCATAGGCCGCAAAACTGTCCGTGAGCTGTTCGAGACCAAACTGCTGCGCTGACATGAACTCGAGTAGGTTTTCCGTCGTGTCAGCCGCCGCGCCGGCGTAGGGATTCGCCAGGTTGAATTTTGCCTTCACCCCCTCGTCGCCCACCCACCACGCGTAGTGACCCACCACGCGCGCACCGTCGAAGCCCGGAAGCCCGGCCGCACCCAGCGGTTGCCGCTCAAGCTTGATACGCTGCGCCGCCACGCCGGCCGGCGTGCGCAACAGCCAGACCGATTCGTTGTGCAAGGCGGGATCGGCCACCGGCGGATGATCCGGAGTGACGGCGAGCGGGTCGGTCTCGTTGCCGCTAACCAACCAGGTCAACGGGACGCGCGATGCCGACGTGGCGTCCCAGACACCAGTCCAATAAGGATTGCCCACGGATTCCGGCAAGAGGTCAGCCCGCGCGGTAACGCGCTGGTCGGCGCCGGCGAACCGCTGCAGTCGTCCCATGGCCACATGCAACGCCAGCAACGCGTTCTGCCGCGCCTCCGCCGCCCGCCGGGCGTTGGCGGCAGTCGCCGTCTCGATGCGGGTAAGCGTGGCGAGACTCAGCAAAAGCAACACCACCAACGCCAGCAGCGTGACCGTGATCAGCAGGGCAAACCCGCTGCGCGCGCGGCCTGACCGCGTCAAAGCGGCCGGCGTCACCGCACTGAGGTGGTTCGTACCAGGAGGAGGCATCGGGCGTGCCCACTCCGATGAAGTTCCGCCCACCCACCGTCAACGAGCCATTCTCCTCCTTGCCCGCCTGGGGGAAACCTGGTCCTCCCGGCTGTTACAGGTTGGCCTTGATCTTGTCGAGGATGGCCAGCGACTGAACCTCGTTTCCAAAAACGCCCACGCGAATCTGGACCCGGGAAGTGATGTCTCCCACCCGGCTGACCTTGATCTCGATCTTCTTATCCTCCGCCGTCCGCGCGATCAGGATGGCGTTGAGCACATCCTTCTTCTCGCTGACCTTGGAGCAGCACCGTCATCACGGGTGCGCGACGGTTCGGATTGGCGTCCCACAGCGGCAGCATGGCCGCCAAATCATCGACCAAGTCATCCGGTGCCAACTCCAAACCGAGCTAGCTGGCGGCGGGCGGCGGGGGGGGCACGTTGAAAAATGGCGGTCGACTCTGGCGCAAGGCCGCGCGCAGCACCCGGGCAAGATCTTCGACCTTGTAAGGCTTCGCCACCATGCCGCAGAAACCGTAGGCTCGGTGGTTCGCCAGCACCGGGTCACTGGAGTACCCGCTCGACACGATGGCCCGCACGTTTGGATCAATCTGCCGCAACTGCTCGATCGCCTCACGTCCACCGATTCCGCCGGGCACGGTGAGATCCATCACCACCAGATCAAACGACCGCCCGGCGGCATGCGCCTCTGCAAACTTCCGCACGGCTTCAGCGCCATCCCGCGCCAGTTCGACCTCCAGGCCCAGGCGCCGCAGGAGCAAACTGGCCATGGCAACGATGGGCTCCTCATCGTCCATGAAGAGCACCCGCTCTTTCATCGGCGCCACGGCCTCGCCCGAGACCTCCACCCTCTCCGGTTCCTTTTCGCGCAAAGCCGGCAACCAGAAATGGAAGGTCGTGCCACGTCCGAGTTCCGACTCCACTTCAATGTGTCCCTGGTGCTTGCGGATGATCGAATAAACCGTTGTCAGGCCCAGCCCGCTGCCGTGTTGCTTGGTGGTGAAGTACGGATCGAAAATCCGGACGAGGTGCTCCGGTTTGACGCCCGTTCCCGAATCCGCCACCGAGATATGCACATAGTCGCCGGGGTGGAACGGCCGTTTCGTGTCGAGTCCCACGGTTTCGTTGGCCGCACTGATCCAGATAGAGCCGCCCTCCGGCATGGCTTGCACGGCGTTGATCACGAGGTTCTGAACCACCTGCCCCAACTGGCCTTGATCCGCATTGGCCGGCCACAATCCGGCCGGAAGATCGAACTCGCATTTCACCCGCGAGCCGTGCAGCGCAAACTCGGCGACCTCGCGGATGATCTCCGGCAACCGCACGGCGGAGCGCACCGGATCTCCACCCTTGGCGAAGGTCAGAAGTTGCTGGGTAAGATCCCGGGCGCGCAGCGTCGCCCGCTCCGCCTCCTGCAAATAGCGTTCGACCGTCGCCAACCCGCCTGCGTCGAGCAGCGCCAACGTGATGTTACCCATGACCGCGGTCAGGATGTTGTTGAAATCGTGCGCGATGCCCCCGGCCAGAATGCCGATTGATTCGAGCCGCGAGGCGCGTTCCAGTTCCTGCTCGAAGCGCTGGCGGACTGTGATGTCCCGGATGACCAGCACGGCCCCGACGACCTCGCTCTCCGCATCGTGCACCGGAGCGCAGCAACCTTCGACCAGGCAGGTCGCGCCGTTGCGGCCCACGAGCCACGTCTCGGGCGGAAGATCGACCAGCGCCCGTTCCTCCAACACCTGGGTCAGGGGCAGCACAAAAGCGTCCTCCGACCGCGGCCCCCGAAGAACGCAGATCTCCGCGATCGGCCGGCCGATCGCCTTGGCGGCGTCGCACTGGGTCAGCTCCTCCGCCGCGCGATTCATGAACTGGATGATCCCGCGCGTGTCCGTGGTGACCACCCCTTCCGCCATCGCGCGCAACGTCACGGTGAGACGCTCCTTCTCGGCGGCCAGCGCCGCCTCCGCACGATTGAGCTCCGTGAGATCCACCAACGCGACCACCGCGTGCTCCAACCGGAGCCACTCCGCCTGCCGCGGCATCCACCAACGCAGGTACGTGTGGTGGCATCCGCCCACAAAGTCGCCGAGTTCAGCCTCCGCCTCGCCGTCGTTATGCCCCTGCCAGATGGACTCGAGCCAACGCTGCAGCACCCCAAATCCCTGCGTGTTGAACAGCTGCGCAATCTCGCCCTGAAGATGGGCTTTCGACTCCGCCTTCGTCAGCCGCACCGCGGTTTCGTTGACCGCGGCCACCTCGACACCGGCGGCCAGCGCCACAAATTCGCCAGGGTGATCGGCCAGGTGCGCAGTCAAGTCCCGCACCCCGTCGGCATGCCATCTTTGCAGGATCCGCCCCAAGCCAGACAGGTCCAGTTCGAAAATAGCGACGGGGATCTTCTCGAACAGCGCCCGGTACCGGCTTTCCGACTCCTGAATCGTCATCATCGCCTTGCGCCGCTCCGTCACGTCCGTCAGAAATCCTTGCAGGTGCAGCAGACGTCCGCCGGCATTGCGCACCGCGCGGACGTTCTCGCTGATCCATTTCACGCTACCATCCCGACAGCGCACTTCCGATTGGAAATCGGTGACACTATCGCGCTCCCCCAGTTCAAAGAAAAACTCCTCGCGACGGCCCGCGCTGACATAGAGCGATTTCGCGCCGTTTTCGGTCAGGGCCAGGAAGTCCGCCGGGGTCGCACATCCGAAAATGCGGGCGAGGGACGGATTGACACTGACGAAACGGCCCTCCGGCGTCGACTGAAACACCCCTTCAACCGCCCCCTCAAAGAGATCGCGATAGCGAGCTTCGCTCGCCCGGATCACCTGCTCAGCTTCCTTGAGCGCCGATAGGTCGATGACCAGGCCGAACACCAGCCATCGACCGGGGCCCTCCGGCGTGATGGTGCCGCGCTCATGGAGCCAGTAGGTGTGGTCGGGTTTCACGATGCGGAACTCTTGCTCATAGCCCGGGGCGCCGCTCTGCAGGGCCGTCGCTCCAAGCACGTACATCTCAGAGAGCTCCGGCACTTTGAAGTTGTCATTCTCATAGAGCACGGGCGATCCGGAGAGGCCCTCACAGCCAAAGATCCTCCGCTGCAGGCCCGAGGCCGGGACGTCGAACCGCCAGCTCATCTTGCCGTCAACCTCCGTCACGTGGGCCTGCCACAACATGCAATCGGCGCGATCGAGAATTTGCTGCAACCGCGCCTCGCTGGCCCGGCGTGCTTCCTCCGCCTGACGCGCCGCCGTCACGTCGGTGATGACGCCTACCAAACTCCAGCGCCCGGGCGCAACTGGAGTGATGGAAACCTGCTCCCGCAGGTCGTAGTTTCGGCCCTCCCGCTGGGCGCGAAACTCCTGTTCGTATCCCGGCAATCCATCGCGAATCGCCGCGGTCGCCCGCGCGTTCATCTCCGGGAGCTCGGGCACACTGAGTTCGCTCGACTCCAGGTTTAGCTTGCTCCACATTCGGCTCCCACGCTCGGCTGGATCACCGCGGAAGAGCTCACGGTAAAGGCTCGATTGAGGAATATAGAGGTTCCAATCCATTCTCCCCGCCGAATTCTCCATCACCTGGGCCTGCCACAACAAACAGTTCGCGCTGTTGAGGAGCGTTCCCAGTTGCGCCTCGCTCGCCCGGCGCGCGGCTTCGGCCTCCTTCAGGGCGGAGACGTCGAGCATGACCCCGAACAGAAGCCACTGGCCCGCGCCCTGCGGTGTAATGGACACGCGTTCATGCAGCCAGTAGGTGCGATCCGGCTTCACCACCCGGAATTCCTGCTCATAGCCCCGCTCACCGTTCCGGAAGGCCGCCTCGCTTCGCCGGCACATCTCCGGAAGTTCCGGCACCGTCAAGTTGTCATACAATTCCTTCTCTCCGCTGATCGCCTTGTTCCCGAAGATCTGACGCCGCAAATTGGACTGCGGTAATTCAAAGGCCCATTCCAACCGCCCGTTGACATCCCGCGCGCGGGCATGCCAAAGCACGCAGTCCACCCGCTCCAGAATCTGCTGCAGTTGCTCCTCGATGCGTTTGCGCGCCTCCTCGGCCTTGTGCTGCGCGGTCACATCCATCAACACGCCCACCAGATCCCACTGGTCGGGCCCCACCGGCGTGATCGATACCTGCTCATGCAGCCACAGCGTCCCGGTCGGCCGAAGCACCTGAAATTCCTGCTCGAACCCGGGAGCACCGGTCAGGATGGCCTGGGTACTGCGGCGGTTCATCTCCTCCAAATCCGGGGTGTCCGCGGCATACCAAAGGCCGGTTCCCGTGGCCGGAAGGTTGGAGCCAAACAGGTGGTCGCAGAGCACGGAGCTCGGCATGGTGAAATCCTGCCATTGCAGCGCGGCGCCCGCGCGCCGAACGCTCGCGTGCCACAGCAGACAGTCCGCCCGGGTCAGAATCTGCCGCAGCTGCTCCTGGCTCTTCCGGCGCGCTTCCTCGGCCTCATGCTGCGCGGTCACATCGATGGTGATGCCGACCAGGTCCCATTGTCCGGGCTTGATGGCCGTCACCGACACCCGCTCGTGCAGCCATAACTTCTGGTCGCCCTTGATCAGGGAGAACTCCTGTTCGTAACCCGGAGCACCGCTGCGCAAAGCCCCCAGACCGCAGGCATCCATCTCGGTCTGTTCCGCCACGAGGAAATTGCCGTACAGTGACCTCGCCTTGATCCCGCTGACTCCTTTGTGCACAACGCTGGTGTCGCCGCCAAAGATCCGCTTCTCCAGCCCGGAAGGTGGAATCTCGAACTCCCAGGCGAACTCGCCGGAAGACTCCGTCACGCGGGCCTGCCACACCATGCAATCCGTCCGGGTCAGGATCTGCCTTAACTGCGCCTGGCTCTTCCTTCGCTCCTCTTCGGCCTCGTGCTGGGCCGTGACATCCATCACCACGCCGACCAGGCTCCATTCGTCCGGCCCCAGGCGGGAAATGGCCACATTTTCGTTTACCCAATGGGGCGTCCCCGTCGCGGAGAACACGCAAAACTCATTCTGATAGCTCGGGCTGCCGTTGAGAATGGCCCGAACCGCCCGCGCAGTGATCTCGTCGTAGTCCGGAACCTGTGACGATTCCCACAGCCCCCCCCGGTCCCGGGCCGTGGCCAATTGGAGCAGCGGGGTTTCGGACAACTGCGTCGGCACATTGATCTTCCACTCCAACCGGCCGTTCTCCCGGCGCACTTGGGCCCACCACAGGAGGATGTCGGCCCGGGCGAGAATCTGGCGCACCAAATCCTGATTCTCCATCTGGGCCGACGCCGTCCGCTTCGCCGTGGTGATATCCATCAGCACCAGCACCACGCGCGAGAAATCCAGTTGGTTTTCACGCTCCTCCGCGCGGCACTGCATCAGGCACGCGCGCTCATGTCCGCCGGCATCACGATAGTGAAATTCCTCCTGGAATAGGCGGCGGCCGGCCCACACGGCTCCCAATTGATATCGAAATACCTCCAGATACGGCGCGGCCGCGTGCTGCGGGAATCGCGCCACCATCTCCTGCCGGTCGGTGAATCCCGCAGCCACGACCGCCGACCGATTGGCGTCGATCAACCGAACCCGGTTTAGCCATTCCCGAGGGAGATCGGGGTGGGCCGCCAGATGAGTGATCATATTGCTCACCCCCTCGGCCCGTAACTGGGAAAAAAGCTCCTCAATCGCGGTGAAATCTTCCACCAGAATCTGCACCGGGGTGTGATCGAAAAGCTGGCGGTGGCGTTCCTCCGTGAACAGGGAATCCGTTTCGATTGATCCCGCCGTCCCGCCCGCGCGCCGCCTCCACCAGACCATCACCCCTGCTACCACCAGCGCGGCCGCGGCCAGTCCCAGCCAAAGCCGCCCACCGGACCCGGCGTCGAGGAGCGTCCCCACCACCGAGACCGGCCGCGGTTGGCCGCCAGGCGCAAGCGCACCATCGGTCGCGGCCAGACAACCGGACCAGACGATGGCGAAGAGCCAGCGCGTCAGCTTCCAGAAGGTCATAATTACAGAATAGAGCCGGTCCAAAGCCCGGGCAATATAACTATCGGCCCAAAATGGTGCAATGTAAGACCGCACAGTGGGCTCCATGACCGGGCCGCACACGCGATTGAGGATTGCCGGCAGAATCCGGGATCTTCCAGCATCCCGCCATGAACCTGCCCTTCTTCTGGATCGACGCCTTCACCAATCACGTTTTCGCCGGCAACCCCGCCGGGGTGGTGCCGCTGGAATGCTGGCTGCCCGACCCGGTCATGCAGCGCATTGCGTTTGAGAATGGACTCTCCGAAACAGCCTTCTTCGTGCGCACCGGCCCCGATCATTTTCATCTCCGCTGGTTCACGCCCGCCATTGAGGTCGAGTTGTGCGGCCACGCCACGCTGGCCAGCGCGTTCACGCTCTTCACCCATCTCCGCCAGACGGGCGATGCCGTCACCTTTGCTTCGCGCAGTGGCCCGCTCGTGGCCACCCGTCAGGGGACGGATCGATTCGAGCTCGATTTTCCCGCGCGCCCGACCACCGAGCAAGGCGAGGCGCCACCAGCCCTCCTGCGCGGACTGGGTCGCGCCCCGGAGTTGATCTTCCGTGCGCCCGCCCGATGGCTGTGCGTCTATTCCCAGGCCGCCGATGTGCGAAGCTTGCGGCCGGATCACGCGCTCCTCGCCCAGGTCACGCCCGGCCGGATCATGGTGACCGCGCCGGGCGATGGGGAATGTGATTTCGTGTCCCGTTATTTCGCTCCCGACGCGGGCATCGCCGAAGATCCCGTCACCGGTTCGGCCCATTGCACGCTCACGCCTTACTGGGCGGAGCGGCTCGGCAAAACCCAGCTGCACACCCGGCAGGTGTCCGCCCGCGGCGGCGAACTCTGGTGTGCCATGGCGGGCGACCGGGTGAAAATCGCCGGGCGCGCCGTCACCTACCTCCGCGGCGAGCTGACTGTTTAGCCGCCCGCCGCATTCATGGCGCGGCTCTGCGGCCGCTACCAAAGTAGCGCGCATCGAGTAGTGAGGAGCAAGTGGGATTCCGGCGGAGGGAGTCGAACATTGGCGACGAGGGAGCGGGCGGGACAACGCGCCCCACCCCTAAGGCGAGATCATGCAGTAGGAAGGTCGCTTGCGACCGATGATCGCCCGCCAGCGGGCTTCCTACACCCGCACACCAATCGGTTCGCGAGCGCACGAGGAGAATTGCCAACAATTGCATGATCCCGTAAGTCGCCACTTGCAAGCAAGCTGTACTTGAGTCAGCGCCAATTCTTGGGTACTGTGCTGGTCGCATTGATCCGGGACTGCTGCTGCCGTACGCTCCCATCCGGACGTAACCTTGCGTTCTGCTGCCATGACCTCATCCCTGCTCGCCCCCGTTCCAACATCGACGGTCAGTCGTCCCGGCGTCGTCCCGCCGTCGCTCCGCACCGGGCCCGGCGGCCCGCGGCTGTCCGGCCCTCCGGCCGGCGGAGGCTCGCCCCAGCCGCTCTACGCAGAACTCGCTTCATCGCTGCTCCGGCTCATCGAACAGGATACGCTCCGGCCGGGTCACCGCGTGCCGTCCGTCCGCCAGATGTCGCTCCAGCGCGGGGTCAGCATTTCGACGGTGCTGCAAGCCTACACCGTGCTCGAGAACCGCGGTTACCTTGAGGCGCGGCCGCAAAGCGGCTACTACGTCCGGCCGCGCCCCTTGCTCAGCGTGCCCGAGCCCCGGATGGCGCGGCCCATGGCGCGCCCCGCCTACGTGAGCATGAACGATCTGATGGCGCAGATGCGCGCGCTGGCGTTGGAC
>PLOH01000062.1 GCA_003142955.1 Opitutia bacterium
GCGCACGAGGAGAATTGCCAGCAATCGCATGATCCCGCCTCTCCCCAGACGGTCGCCACGAGAGGAGCCGCAGGCGGGAAAATGGCCGGAGCGATGGCTACGAGGATAAAACATGCGGGCTCGGGTGGAGAAGGAGGTTCGCGACTGTTCGCGCGAGGCGCCAGCCGAGCAGATAGTCGGTCGCAACGTAAACGTGAACCGAGACGATCAGCCAGAATACGATTTGGTACGAGAGCTTGGAGCACTTGTGCCGCAACCGGCGTTGGGCGAGAAACGCCCCGGGCCAGCCGCCGGCGAATTCGAGGCTGTGGAGCAGTTTCTCGGACGCCCGCCAGTCGGGGACTTTTTCTTGAGCGCTGTCCTTGTCGGCGCCGTAGACGGCATAGGTGAGCAGCGAGATCGCGATGCTGTAGCCCAGCAGCCACGGAAGGCCGATGAACGCGGACAGCCGGTGCAGAGCCAGGCCGGGGGCAATGAGCAGGACCAGAAGTGCGAAGAGGTGCCAGGGCTCGAGATGTCCCTCGTTGCCCAGTCGATCATCGTCTTTGGTCTTTTGCCTGGAAGCCATGCCCGGAGGAGGCACCAAAACCCTGGGCGGAGCGAATCTGAAATCGGTGAAAACTGTCTTCTGGAGACGCGACGCCCGATTGTCGGTGGATTGCGAGCCTGTCCGAGAGTGGCACGGGCGTCTCGGCCCCGCGTTCTTCGATCGCGTAGGGTCGCGCCTTGTGCGCGGACCATCTTCGAATCGCGAATTGGCCCGGACACAAGGTCCGGCCCTACGCAATATGCGTCACAGATGCTTGTCAGTCACGGCGCCTTCAGAGGCGGAGGCGACGAGCCGGGCGTACTTGGCCAGTACGCCGCGGGTCTCGCGGGGCGGCGTGGGCTTCCAAGCCTTGAGGCGCGTCTTTAGTTCCTTGGGCGGCAAATCGAGGGTAATCACGTGCTTTCCGGCGTCGATGGTGATCGGGTCGCCGTTTTTGATCACCGCGATCGGGCCGCCGACGGCGGCTTCGGGTGTGATATGTCCGACCACGAAGCCATGGCTGCCGCCGGAGAAGCGCCCATCGGTGATCAGCGCGACTTCCTTGCCCAGCCCTTTGCCCATGACGGCGCTGGTGGGCGCGAGCATCTCACGCATGCCGGGTCCGCCGACCGGACCTTCGTTGCGAATGACGATGACATGGCCGGACTTGACGCGGCCGCCGAGGATGGCCTTGAGCGCGGCTTCCTCGGATTCGAACACTACGGCCCGGCCGGAGAAACGCGTTCCTTCCTTTCCCGTGATTTTGGCGACGGCGCCTTCGGGGGCGAGATTGCCGTACAGAATGCGAAGATGACTGTCGGCCTTGATCGGATGGGAGAGCGGACGGACAACGTCTTGGTCGACGGGGTAAGGTTTCACGTCACGCAGGTTCTCGGCGACGGTTTTGCCGGTGACGGTGAGGCACTCGCCGTGCAGCAGGCCGGCGTCGAGGAGCATCTTCATGAGCGGCGTAAGACCGCCGATGCGCGACAGGTGGGCCATGCCGTATTTGCCAGACGGCTTGAGGTCGGCGAGCACGGGGGCGCGTTTGCCGATGCGCGTGAAGTCGTCGATTGTGAGCTTGACGCCGGCGGTGTGTGCGATGGCGAGGAGGTGGAGGACGGCGTTGGTCGAGCCACCGAGCGCAATCACGACGGTGATGGCGTTCTCGAAGGCCTTTCTGGTGATGATGTCGCGCGGGCGGATGCCGGCCTTGGCCAGCGCCAGCACGGCTTCACCGGCGCGGCGGCAGTCGAGTTTCTTCTCCTCGCTGATGGCGATCTGGGTGGAGCTGTTGGGCAGGCTCATGCCGAGCGCCTCGATTGCCGACGCCATGGTATTGGCGGTGTACATGCCGCCACAAGAACCGGGGCCGGGGATGGAGCAGGCTTCAATCGTCTTGAGCCCCTCATCGTCCAGCTTGCCGGCCGCGTGCTGGCCGACCGCCTCGAAGACGGAAACGATGTCGCAGTCTTTCTGCGACTCAGGGTGGATGCCCGGCAGGATCGTGCCGCCGTAGACGAACACCGACGGCCGGTTGAGGCGAGCCATGGCCATCACGCAGCCGGGCATGTTCTTGTCGCAGCCGCCAATGGCGACGAGCCCGTCGAAGCCTTCGGCGCCGCAGACGGTCTCGATCGAGTCGGCGATGACTTCGCGGGACACGAGCGAATAACGCATGCCGAGCGTGCCCATGCTGATGCCGTCCGCCACGGTGATGGTGCCGAAAATGATCGATTTCCCTCCCGCGGCATCCGTGCCAGCGCCGGCTTCCCGCGCGAGGGCGTCGATATGCATATTGCAGGGCGTGAGCATGCTCCAGGTGGAGGCCACGCCGACCACGGTCTTCTTGAAGTCTTCATCCTTGAAGCCGACGGCGCGCAGCATGGAACGATTAGGTGCGCGATCGGAACCATCGTGCACGATTGAGGAGTATTTCCGGAGAAGGTCAGGTTTGGCCATGACGCGAGAGGTTAAAGAAGAAAAAAGGAAGAACGAAGAATGGAGAACGGTCGAACGGGTGACGGTCAATCAAAGCACTTACCATGGCGCAAGTACGTGATACCGCCAGTCCGGTTTGCATTTCCTTCGCGTTTCGGCACTCGACCTGCGGTGGACCACGGCCAACATCCGGCCATGCCGAAACTGTTGTTCATTGGAGACGTCGTGGGCCGGCCGGGGCGGGAGATCGTCGGCGAACGACTCTTGCGCCTACGCAACAAGCTTGGGATCGATTTCGTGATCGCCAACGGGGAGAACGCGGCCGCCGGCGCCGGCCTGACTGGTGCCGTGGCCAAGACCTTGTTCGACGCCGGGGTCGAGGCGGTGACGCTCGGCGACCACGTCTGGGACCAGAAGGGCTTCGAGACGGAGATTGCGAACCTGGAACGGATCTGCCGGCCCGCCAACCTGCCGACGGCGTGCCCGGGGCGCGACCATCTCATCCTGGAAAAGAACGGATTCCGGCTCGCGGTCTTCACCGTGCTGGGCCGCCAATATTTGGGAATGAAATCCGAGTGTCCGTTCCTGGCGTGCGATCGCATGCTGTCCGCCTTGGGGGGCCGGGCGGATGCCGTGTTTGTGGAGATCCACGCGGAGGCCACCTCGGAGAAGCAGGCGCTCGGCTGGTATTTGGACGGGCGGGTGGCCGCCGTGATCGGCACGCATACCCATGTGCCGACTGCGGATGCCTGCGTGTTGCCGAAAGGCACGGCATTCTTGTGCGATGCCGGGATGACGGGTCCGTATGCCAGCGTGCTCGGGCGGCTCATCGAGCCAGTGATCGCCCGGTTTCTCGATGGCATGCCCCGGCGGTTCCCGGTGGCCGAAGGCGATGTCCGTCTTTCGGGCGTGGTGGTCGAGTATGATGCCGTCGCGAAGCGCGCGGTCCGATGCGAACCGCTGATGGTGCGGAAGGGCGATCCGAGCTGAAGGCAAGGCGTGGCTCGGTCGTCGCAGCGGACCTTCGTTAACTCTTCAAAACTCCGGTTTCCTCGTATACGCCGAGATGCCGGTAGCGCTCGTAGCGCCGGTTAAGCAGTTCTTCCAGCGGCAGGGCCTGCAATTCGGCCAGGTGTTTTCGGAGGGCGGTTCCGACGGCGGCAATAGTCTGTCCGGGATCGTTGTGCGCACCGCCCAGGGGTTCGGCGATGACTTCCTCGACGACCTTCGATTCGCCAAGGTTTTGGGCGTTCAGGCGCAGCGCTTCGGCGGCGCGTCCCGCGGCGGAGGCATCCTTCCAAAGGATCGCTGCACACCCTTCGGGGGAGATGACGGAATAGTAGCTGTTCTCCAGGATCAATACGCGGTCGGTCACGCCTATGCCGAGCGCGCCGCCGGAACCGCCTTCCCCGATCACGACCGCCATCGTCGGAACCCGGAGCATGGACATCTCGCGGAGATTGACGGCGATAGCCTCGGCGACGTGGCGTTCCTCTGCGCCGATCCCGGGGAACGCTCCGGGGGTGTCGATGAACGCGATTACGGGCAGCCCGAATTTCTCCGCCATTTTCATCAGACGGAGCGCCTTCCGGTAACCCTCGGGCTGCGGCATGCCGAAATTGCGCGAGATTTTTTCCTTGGTTTCGCGCCCTTTCTGGTGGGCGACGACCATCACGGCCTGCCCATCGAAGAACGCCGGACCGCCAATCAGCGCCTGGTCATCGTGAAAGTGGCGGTCGCCGTGGAATTCCTCGAATCCGGTCAGGACGCCGTGAATATAATCGAGGGCGTAGGGCCGCTGGGGATGGCGCGCTATCTGCACCCGCTGCCACGCTGTGAGGCTGGAATAGATCTTCTGCCGGGTCGTTTCGATCCGCTTTTCCGCCTTGGCGATTTCATCGGAGAGATCGAGGTGGGTTTCGAGCGCCTGCTGATGAAGCTGTTCGAGACGCTTTTCCAGCTCCCGCAGCGGTTTCTCGAATTCCAGCGTGTAGGCGGGTTTGGCCATGCGGGCAGGCTAGGGCACCGGCCGAAGCGGTGTCAACCGGACCGGCAACCCCCCCGACGTTCCCTGGGAGGTCCGGCCCGGCAGGTCTTCGGGCATGGAATACCCGCCGGTCAAAGTCCGATCAACTCCTTGGAACGCGGCGGCGTTTGCGGCTCAACTCTTCGCCAGATCGGCTTCAACGGAAATGGTCACCCCGACGTCGTCGCCCAACATCTTGGGAAAGGTCGTGATGCCAAAATCGTTGCGGTTGAGGGTGGTCGATGCCTCCCAGCCGGAAAGCACCGCGCCCTGCATGCCGGGACCGAAGCCGAGCAGCTTGACCTTGAGCACGACCGGCTTGGTCACGTCCTTGATCGTGAGATCGCCCGTGACGTCAAAGGTGCCGTCGCCGGTCTGCTTCCAGGCCGTGCTCTTGAAGGTCATGACCGGAAACTTCGCGGCGTTGAAGAAATCCGGCGAGCGGAGGTGGTTGTCCCGCTTCTCGGTGCGCGTGTCGACGCTAGGGACTTCGATCGTCGCCGTCACGGAGCTGTTTTCAAGGTGGTCACGATCGACGGTGATGGCTCCGGAGAACTTGGTGAAGACTCCGGGAACGTTCGTGAAAAAATGGCGGATCGTGAAACCGACCGACGAGTGGACCGGGTCGATCTGGTAGGTCTCGACGGCCGCATGGGCGGAAGCGAGCAGTCCGAGAGTGCAGACGCTGAGCAGGAGGAAGCGAGGAATGACTTTCATAGTGGCTGGATTTTGTAAGCAGGAATTGCCCGAACGCAAATTACCGGGCCTTTTCCGCGGCGATCAGGGACTCGTCCGGGAAACGCGAGAGGACGCAGTTCTCGCTCCTGCGCCGACGTTCCTTACAAGACCAACATGGCGTCACCGTAGCTCAAGAACCGGTAGTCGTGAGCGATCGCCTCGGCGTAGATCTCTTTGATCCAGGCGATGCCGTCGGTCGCGCCGGGGCTGAGAAACGCCGCGACGAGGCAGAGCAGCGTGGAGCGCGGCTGGTGGAAGTTTGTGATCAGGGCATCGACTCCGCGGAAGGTGAACGGGGGATAAATGAACAAGCCGGCTTCCGCCTTGCAGCTCGCGGCCGCGGTGGAGGGGACCCGACTAAGAAAATCCTCGATTGTCCGGACGGAGGTTGTCCCCACCGCGATGCGGCGTCCGGTTGGTTGCGTCAGATCGTGCTGGGTGGCGGCGGAGATCTCGTAAGTCTCACGATGGATGACATGCTGTTCGACGTTCTCGGCGGCGATCGGGCGGAACGTGCCGAGCCCAACGTGGAGGGTGAGATCGGCGAAACGCACCCCGTCGCCGGTGAGGCGGGCGAGCAACTCAGGAGTGAAATGCAGACCAGCCGTGGGCGCGGCGACTGCGACCTGTTGAGCGCGGTCGGCATAGACCGTTTGATAACGCTCCAAGTCCTGGCGGCGCTCGTCCTTGGTGTGACGACGATGGATATAGGGCGGCAACGGCACCTCGCCGAGCCGGTTGGCAACCGCGACAATGGACTCGCCTCCCGGCGTGGAAAAAGCGACGCGGGCGAGCCCGTCGCCTTCGCGGGCGCGCACCGTGGCCAAGAACGCCCCCTCGCGCGCAAAAGTGGCTCCGGCGGGCAGCTTGCGGGCCGGCCGAAGCAAGCACCACCATTCGTCTGTGCTTCCGGCAGTCGAAGCGCCCGTCGCCGCGGGGCGAAGCAAAAAACACTCCACCCGACCACCGGTCTCGCGCTGGGCCAACAGACGGGCGGGCAGCACGGAGGCGTTGTTACGGACGAGGAGGTCGCCGCCGCGCAGAAAACGAGGCAGATCGCCGAACACATGGTGCGTCACGTGGTGGGCGTGCCGGTCGATCACGAGCAGGCATGATTGATCGCGCCGCACCGCCGGGGTTTGCGCGATGAGGCGCTCGGGTAGCGCATAATCAAAAAGTGCGGTGGGAAGGCTCATGGCGACATCCCTGACAGTCTGCGGGATTGCTGGGGAGTAGAATATGAAACTTCCCGGACTGGCTTCGACGATCGGTGGCAGCCTTGGCGCAAGGCCCTCCTTCGCCGGGCCTTCGGAGGACATTTTTCGCCGAGGCGAAAAATGGAGCCGAGCACTGGATTCGAACCAGCGACCTGCTGTTTACGAAACAGCCGCTCTAACCAACTGAGCTAGCTCGGCCAAGAGAGGGGAGGGATTTCGGGAATTTGGGCCGTGCGAGGCAAGCTTTGTTTTCGAGTGTGACACAACGCGAGATCTTCCATTCCCGATGGGACACAGGTGTGACATGGTGGCGTGCATGAGCGGGCATCGCTGGTGAAAAAAACGGGGCGTTAATTTTTTAATGCCTTATCGATAACAGGTTGAGAAAAATGTGCCATTGGGGCATGCGCATTGCTTAGATTTCCGTATGAGCCGCATTCTTGGTATCGATCTGGGCACCACCAACTCGTGCATGGCTGTCATGGAAGGCGGTGAGCCGGTGGTTGTCCCCAACGCCGAAGGCGCGCGTACGACCCCATCGGTCGTGGCTTTCACCAAGACGGGTGAACGTCTTGTGGGCCAGGCCGCCAAGCGCCAGGCCGTCACCAATCCAAAGAACACTGTTTTTTCTGCCAAGCGCCTGATCGGTCGCAAGCACTCCGAAGTGCGTGAGGAAGCGAAGAATTTCCCGTTCCAGGTCATCGAGGGGAAGAATGGCGACGCATACATCGAGGTTCTGGCGGATGGCAAAATGGAGCAGTTCGCCCCACAGCAGATCTCCGCGATGGTGTTGGCCAAGATGAAGGCAGATGCCGAGGCGTATCTCGGCGAGAAGATCACGCAGGCCGTCATCACGGTCCCGGCATATTTCAACGACGCCCAGCGTCAGGCCACCAAGGACGCGGGCAAGATTGCCGGTCTCGAAGTGCTTCGCATTATTAACGAGCCGACAGCCGCGTCTCTGGCCTATGGTCTCGACAAGAAGAAAGATGAGAAGATCTCCGTTTTTGACCTCGGCGGCGGCACCTTCGACGTGTCGATCCTCGAGATCGGCGACGGCGTGTTCGAGGTGAAGGCCACCAACGGGGACACTCATCTCGGCGGCGACAACTGGGACGACGCCATCATCATGTGGCTGGTCGACAATTTCAAGAAGGACAACGGCGTGGATCTGCGCAAAGATCCGATGGCGCTGCAGCGGCTGAAGGAAGAGGCGGAGAAGGCCAAGATCGCGCTGTCCTCGGCGCAGTCGGTGGATATTAATCTTCCGTTCATCACGGCCGACGCGTCCGGCCCGAAACATCTTAATGTCACGCTGACGCGGGCCAAGATGGAGCAGATCTGCGATTCGCTGTCCGAGCGCTGCATCCAGCCGTTCAAAAACTGCCTCAAGGATGCTGGGCTGACGGCCGCGGAGATCGACGAACTCGTCCTGGTCGGCGGCATGACGCGCATGCCGAAGATCGTTGATATTGCCAAGGTTCTCGGCGGCAAGCAACCGCATCAAGGCGTCAACCCGGACGAAGTGGTCGCGGTCGGCGCGGCGATCCAGGGCGGCGTGCTCAAGGGCGAAGTGCGCGACGTGCTCCTGCTGGACGTGACCCCGCTCACCCTGGCAATCGAGACCTTTGGCAACGTGGCCACGCCGATGATTCCGCGCAACACCACGATTCCGACGAAGAAATCGCAGGTATTCTCCACCGCCAGCGACAGCCAGCCGTCGGTCGAGATTGTCGTCACCCAAGGGGAGCGCCCAATGTCGCGGGACAACAAGGTGCTGGGGACGTTCCGGCTTGATGGCATCCCGCCCGCCCCGCGCGGCGCGCCGCAGATCGAGGTTACTTTCGACATCGATGCGAACGGTATTCTCCATGTGTCCGCCAAGGATCTCGGCACGGGCCGCGAACAGAAGATCACCATCCAGGGCTCTTCGGGCCTGTCGAAGGACGAGGTTGAGAAGATGACCAAGGAGGCTGAACTCAATGCGGAGGCGGACAAGAACCGTCGCGAAGAGGTCGAGGCCCGCAACCAGCTCGATTCCGTCATTTATCAGCTCGAAAAGACCATCAAGGATACCGGCGACAAAATTTCGGCGGACGTGAAATCGAAGATCGAGGCGGGGGTGGTCAGCGCCAAGAAGGATCTAGAGAGCAACGAGGTGGCGAGGATGCGCTCAGCCATCGAAAACCTCACGAAGCTTGGCGGTGAGATTTACGCTCAGGCCCAACAGGCGGCGGCCGCGGCCGGCGCCGGTGGTGGTGCCGCGCCCGGCGGCGAACCGGCCCCCGAGGGCGAGAAAAAGAAAAGCGACCAGAAATCGGACGTAGTCGACGCCGATTTTGAGGTGGTCGACGAAAACACCAAGAAGCCTTGACCTCTGGGTCGGCATGCCTCGGTCCTCCCGGCGCGGAGGCCCGCATTTCAATCGCCCGCCAGCAAACCTCTCAACCCAAACCCAAACTCAATCCATATGGCTAACGTCAAAATCAAGCCCATCGGTGATCGTGTTCTCGTCGAACACCTCGAAGAAAAAGAGCAGGTCCGCGGAGGCATCATTATCCCGGACAGCGCCAAGGAAAAGCCCCAGGAGGCCAAGGTCATCGCCGTCGGCACCGGCAAGAAAGGCGAGGACGGCAAGGTCCTTCCCTTCGAAGTGAAGGTCGGCGACCGCGTGCTGATCAGCAAGTACGGCGGAACCGAGGTGAAGATCGAAGAAAAGAAATACACCATTGTCCGCGAGGACGATATTCTCGGCGTGCTCACCTGAGTCGTGCCGGAATCCCCCTAAACCAAAACTCCCAGTCCAAAATTTCCCACTATGCCTGCTAAACAACTCCTCTTTGATGAAGCCGCCCGCCAGAAGGTCCTGCGCGGCGTGGAACTTCTTTCGCGTGCGGTCAAGGTGACCCTTGGGCCCAAGGGCCGCAATGTCGTCATCGACAAAAAATTCGGTTCACCGACCGTCACGAAGGACGGCGTAACCGTTGCCAAGGAGATCGAACTTCCCGATCCCTACGAGAACATGGGCGCCCAAATGGTGAAGGAAGTAGCTTCCAAGACTTCTGACGCCGCGGGCGACGGCACCACGACTGCCACATTGCTGGCCGAGAGCATCTATCGCGAGGGCCTGAAAAACGTCACCGCCGGATCGAATCCAATCTATCTGAAGCGCGGCATCGACAAAGCCGTTGAGGCGACCATCGCCGAGCTCGCCCGAATCTCCAAGAAGGTGAACGACCGCGAGGAAATCCGCCAGGTCGCCACGGTCTCAGCCAACTGGGACGACACCATCGGCAATATCATCGCCGATGCCATGGACAAAGTGGGCAAGGACGGCACCATTACCGTCGAAGAAGCCAAGTCCATCGAAACCACCCTTGAAGTCGTCGAGGGCATGCAATTCGACAAGGGCTATCTCTCGCCCTATTTTACGACCAACGTCGAGGCGATGGAGGCCGTGCTCGAGGACGCCTATGTGTTGATCCACGAGAAGAAAATCACGAGCCTGCAAGACCTGCTCCCGTTGCTCCAGACCGTGGCCAAGAGCGGCAAACCCCTCCTGGTCATCGCCGAGGAAGTCGAGGGCGAGGCCCTGGCCGCCCTCGTGGTCAACAAGATCCGCGGCACGCTCAATGTTTGCGCCGTCAAGGCCCCGGGCTTTGGCGATCGCCGCAAGTCCATGCTCGAGGACATCGCGATTCTCACGGGCGGCCGCTGCCTGACCGAGGACCTCGGCATCAAGCTCGAGAATGTCACCATCAGCGACCTCGGCAAAGCGAAGCGCATCACCGTGGACAAGGAGAATACCACCATCGTCGAGGGTGGCGGCAAGTCGTCTGACATCCAGGGTCGCGTCAAGCAGATCCGTCGGCAGATCGACGAGACCACCTCTGACTATGACCGCGAAAAGCTCCAGGAGCGCCTGGCCAAGCTCGCGGGTGGTGTCGCCGTCATCAATGTTGGCGCTTCGACCGAGACCGAGATGAAGGAACGGAAGGCCCGCGTCGAGGACGCCCTCCATGCGACGCGCGCCGCGGTCGAGGAAGGCATTGTCGCCGGCGGCGGCGTCGCGCTGCTGCGCTGCGCCAAGGTCATCGAAGCCCTCCAGCTGGAAGGTGACGAAAAGATCGGTTCGCAGATCGTCCGTCGCGCCATCGAATATCCCATCCGCATGCTGTGCGCCAACGCTGGCGTGGAGCCCGGCGTGGTGACCCAGAAGGTGTTCGAGGGCAAGGGCAACTTCGGATATAACGTGGCCACTGGTGAATACGAGGATCTGGTCAAAGCCGGCGTGGTTGACCCGACCAAGGTCACCCGCACCGCGCTGCAAAATGCGTCCTCGATTGCCGGCTTGCTGCTGACGACCGAGTGCATGATCACGGAGATCCCGGAGAAGAGGGAAACTCCCCAGGCTCCCGGCGGCGGCGGCATGGGTGGCATGGACTACTAAGTCCGATTGCGGCCAGTTCCGCTTCACAGAACTTCAAGGCGCTCCGGTTTTCGGGGCGCCTTTTTTTTGCGGATCGTTCGAGACTTGGCGCCGCAATGTCCCCGGCTCGACGATCTTGCTGGAGGGCGGTGCGCTGTCACCGCCAAGTGGCGCGTGTCTTCGACTGGCGAAGTCGTCGGTCACAGACCTGCGCAAACTTGGGTTGCGGCACACGCCCCTTCAGCCGGGATCATGAAGTAGGAAGGTCGCTTGCGACCGATGCTCGCCCGCAAGCGGGCTTCCTACACCCGCATACCAGTCGGTTCGCGAGCGCACGAGGAGAATTGCCAGCAATGGCATGATCCCGCCCCAGGAATCCCGCAGCTTAGGGCTCCGGCGAAACCTGGCTCGGCGGCGGGGCCTGGCTCTTGATCGCCGCGGCATACGCCTTCGTCTGGAAATCGATCACCAGCGAGGCGCCCTGGCCTTCCTGGCGCACGACCGCCTGGATCTGGCTGAGGTGCGGCTGGAGAATCCAGCAGAGCTGCGCCCCAAGGTGGTAATCTTCTTTCGCACTCGGATACGCTTTGTTCGGCTCGTCCATCAGCTGGAGGTATTGAATATACCGTTCCTTCCACGCGGCCGCGTTTTCTGCCACATAAACCGTCAGGTTGGCCGTATCGAGGTCTCCGGTCCGCTGGACCACCTTGTATCTTGCCATGAGGTCCTTATAAGCCGTTTCAACCGCCTCGCGGCGTCCGACGGTTGTGTGGGTCAGCTTGAAGAACTGGAGGCGGATGATCGTGCCGGTCCCGTCGACCGTCAGCTCCACGCTGTCAAACTCGTCTCTCTTGTCGGGAACCTTGTAGATGGTCCAGTCGTGGTCTTTGCGGCTCTCCAAAATCGTAACGCTGCTCGCATCAAATTTGCCCTCGGGCTCGAATCCGTAGGCGGCGTTGTCGGTAATGGTGTACTTTGCGATGTCCGCGTCGGCGCGCGCTGCATAGTCTTTCGGCGCGTCCGATACTGATGCCGTCTGGCACGAGGCGAGCAACAAGGTCAGGGCGGCAATCGGGATCCATTTCATGCCGGGTACGATGGGACGTCGTGCCGCGTCTAGCAAGATCGATGCGGCGATACCGCATTGCCCGAGACCATGCTGTGATCCGTTCGGTTCGGTCATTTTGGAGACGATCTCCTCATTCACCTCCGACAGCTTGACCGTCGGTCTGCTTGCGATTCGGAAACCGAATTGTGTAGGGCGGGGGTCGCCTGACGCCGCCCTGCTACAATTACAACCGCATCGGTCTGGCTTACTCTGTCTTTGCCAGTTCCGGCCACAGCAGCGCGCTCATCCGTTGGCCCGCGGTGAAGCAATCGAGGTCAAATTTCTCGTTTGGCGAATGGATGTTGTCATTGGGCAGAGCCAGCCCGAGCAACAAGGTGTCGACGCCCAGGATCCGCTTGAAATCGGAGACAATGGGGATCGAGCCACCTTCACGGATCAACACGGGCTCATAGCGGAACGCGGTCCGCAACGCCCGCAGGGCGGCCTGCACCTGGGCTCCGGTGGGCTCGATCAGATACGGCGGCGCGCCGTGCCCGGCGCTGATTTCGATGTGCACGGTGGGCGGGCAGAGCTGTCTTAACCAGGCGACGGTGGCCTTCATGATTTTTTCCGGCTGCTGATTGGCGACCAGGCGCATCGTGATCTTCGCGCGGGCCCAGGCCGGCACGATGGTCTTGCCTCCCTCGCCCTGGTAACCGCTGGTCAGACCATTGATCTCGAACGTCGGCCGGGCGGTGGTGCGTTCGGTCGAGGCGAATCCTTTTTCGCCGTAAAGCTGCGGCACTCCGAGGAACCTCCGGTAACTCTTCTCCGTGCCAGGCAGACGGCGCAGCTGTTTCCGCTCGAGCGGAGTGAGCGCAACCACGTCTTCGTAAAAGCCCGGGATTGTGACCCGGCCTTTGGCGTCCCGCAGTTTGGCGAGTAGTTGGGAGAGGGCCATCGCCGGATTTTCCACCGAGCCGCCGAAGAGGCCCGAGTGCAGATCGCGGGAGGGCCCGCGCAGCGTGACCTCGAGCGCGGCGATGCCGCGCAACGCATAGGTAAGCGCCGGCAGGTTCTTTTTCGGGATGCCCGTGTCGGAGATCACGACGCCATCACAGCGGAGCTCACGCCGGTGAGCGCGCAGGAACGGTGTCAGGCTGGCGCTGCCGGTCTCTTCCTCGCCTTCGAGCACGAACGTCAGATCGCACGGCAGCGAGGTGCTGGTCTTGAGGTACGCTTCGACCGCCTTGAGATGCGCGAAGAACTGTCCCTTGTTGTCGGCGGCGCCGCGGGCGAACAGCTGACGGCCGCGAATCGTGGGCTCGAACGGCGGTGAGTTCCACAGGTCGAACGGCTCGGGCGGCTGCACATCGTAGTGGCCGTAGACGAGATAATGAGGCCGGACCCCCGCCCGGCGCGGCGTGCGCGCGAGCACGATCGGATGCCCTGGCGTGGGACACAATTCGGCGTTGAGGCCGATCCGGCGGCAATGCTGAACGAGCCAGGCGGCGCAGGCGCGGAGATCTTTTTTGTGCTGCGGCTGGGCGGAGATGCTGGGGAAACGCAGGAGCTCGCACAGCTCCTCGACAAAGCGTGGCTGGTTGGTCTTAAGGTAATCGAGAACGTCATTCATCGGGATTGCGATCAAGCTCTGCCCATCCGGGAGAGATGGCAAAACGAATCAGGCGCGTTCGCCCCTGAGCACGCGTTCGATGGTATGGGCCAGGTCGGTGATTTCGTAAGGCTTGGAAACCATGCCCCAAAACCCGTAGACCGGATAGTTGGAAAGGACCAGGTCGTTGGAGTAGCCGCTGGAAACGATGGCGCGCACGGCCGGATCCAGTTTCAGGAGTTGTTCCAGGGTCTGACGCCCGCCCATGCCACCGGGCACGGTCAGATCCAGAATCACCAGGGCATAAGGCCGACCCTCCTGCCGCGCCCGCGTGAATTCCCGCACGGCTGTCTCTCCATCGGCGGCGGTGGTGACTTCATAGCCCATGCGCCGGAGGATGGTGCCTCCGACCCGCAGGACCATTTCCTCGTCATCCATGAATAGGATGCGCACCGGACCAGACGTCGCCGGTGGCGAGGCGACCGCTGCGGGGGCAATCGCCGAACCCGGAAAACTTTCTGCGGCGGGCAGCCAGATGCGGAAGGTCGTGCCCTGGCCCATGACCGATTCGGCGGAGATATGGCCGAAATGCTTCTTGACGATGGAATGCACGGTGGCGAGCCCAAGGCCACTACCGTGCTTCTTCGTCGTGAAATAGGGATCGAAGATCCGTTGCAGATCCTCCAAGGGTATGCCTTGGCCGTGGTCCGTGATGGTCAGCTTCACATAGCGGCCGGGCGCGAGCGTCGCGCCGAGTTCGGCGCCGAGCAGATCATTCTGCAGGGCGATATCGATGATCCCGCCGTCCGGCATGGCTTGCGAAGCGTTGACGACAATGTTCTGGACCACCTGGCCGATCTGGCCCTTGTCCACGTTGGCCGGCCAGAGATCTTCCGGGACGTCGAACTGGCAGCGCGAGTGCGAACCCCGCAGGGAAAACTCGGCGACCTCGCGAACCACGTCAGGCAGGGCCACGGCCGCGCGGATGGGAGCGCCGCCCTTGGCGAACGTCAGCAATTGCTGCGTGAGATCCCGGGCGCGCACGACCGCCTTTTCCGCGTCGCGCAACGATTCGATGGACTCGGGATCCATCTTTTCGTCAAGGCGCGCGAGCGAGAGATTGCCCATGACGACAGTGAGGAGGTTATTGAAATCATGGGCGATGCCGCCGGCCAGCAGGCCGAGCGACTCGAGCCTGCTGGTTCGCAGCAATTCGGCCTGGAGCCGCGCCTCGCGTTTCAGCTGGTCGCGAATCTGTTCAGTTTGCGCCTGGACGCGACGCCGGAGCGCCACGACCCAGGCGATGAACAGCAGGATGCCGATCGCCAGCGTGCCGGTGAAGGCGAGAATGTGTTCGTGCGTCAGCCAGGAGGGGCGCCGCAATACAGCGATGTCGCCGTGTTCGCGCATCTGAAGCTGAAAACCCACCGGTTGCCCGTATTCGTTGTATTTCAACTCATAGACTCCGATGAGCGACAGCACGCTGCCCACGGGCGGGAATGACAGCCGTGGCTGGCCAGCCGGATTCTCGATCAGGGCCTCAAAAATATGGTTGTCCGCCTCCAGGCTCAGGCGGGATTGCTCGCCGAACGGGGCGGTATCGATGAGCGTGCCATGGACGCTGACCAGTTGGCCGTCGAGGTCGGCGGCCGGGGTCTGCTGCGACACGATGCGCCTCGGGTCCGGCTGCCGATCCCGACCGGTCCGGCGGAATACTGATTCACGCAACACCAGCCGGCCACCCTGCCGGCCGGGAAATCCCACGGCTTCAATCCGGTCGCCAGGAGCGAGCGGAGTCTTGTCGCGTGAAAGAACCAGGAGGGTTTGTCCGGCGTCCGCGATGTGAATCAAATGCCCGGGTAAGGAGTGCAACACCACGCCTGATACCTTCAGTCGGCGGTTGAACGATAGCAGGGTGTCGAACTGGCCCAGGCTGCCCAGCGAGCGGGCCGGCAAGGCGAAGGGATTCTCCGGTTTCGGTTCTTCGATCTGCACATAGGCCGCCCCCGGCACGTAAAGTGTGACACCGGTGAGTTTGCGCTGGGTGTTCGCGTTGGCCGTGCAAACCCCATGGAGCCGGATCACCGCGCCAACCATGGTAGAGACATCCTCGTTAGCGGGCAGCACCGCGATGAAATCGCCCGTCGACGTTCCGATCTCAAGGTCGTTCCAAGCCTCCCGGCGGTGGATCTGGCGGAGAAAGCCGCTCATTTCGACCCAGGTGGCCTCCTCGGCCCCCGTCAGCGCGTGTTCCAAGGAGATCAGTTTGGCCTCGGGCAGGACCAGATTGCTGACCTTGTCGAATCTGGAGGCAATCACCACCGGGGCAAACGGGCCCATGGAGGTGACCCCATGCACCTCGACATTCCGGCCGGGTAGGTTCGGGGCGGAGGTCGACTGCCCCCGCATGACGCAGATCCCACCGCTCGAATCCTGGATAAAAAAGAACGGGGAATTGACGTGGGACCACGTCACGACACCCGTGAGCCAGACCGGCAATCCTTCCATCGCTTCGGGGGCCGACATTTCGAGCACTTGCTGGGCAAGGCGCAAGGTGGTCCGATTCGGCTGGACCACGGGAACGGTGGCCTGGTTCTTGTCCAGACGGAAGAGCCCGCTCCGCAGTCGCCACTCCGTACCAATGATGGCCGGAAACCCCACAGCCTCAATCTGGGCATTGATGGGGCAAAGCGTGGTCTGTCCAGTCTGCACGTCGACCTGCCCGCTCTCGTCACGGATTCTCACATATCGTCCCGATTCCTGCGCCTTGACCTGGCCGACGATGTGCACAAGACGGTCGGCCGGAAGGCGCGGCAAAGTTTCGATTGGCACGACGGGCGTTTGGAAGTGTGGGTCATCCTCAAGGCGATTGACGATGGTGAGATGTTTCAGGCCCGGAACGAGGATCTCCAGGGAGGCGAGTCTATCGTCGGGGCCGATCTTGGGGTTGTAGACACCTTCGAGGCGCACATTTGTGTTGGTCAGGTCCGGCACCTGGTCGTTTGGATCGAGCTGCACCCAGGCGAAAACGGGTTCTCCTTCCACCGAAAGGGTGAGTTGCAGGTGAGTGGGATTGTACCGGTTGAAGTGATCCACCAACCCCTCGAAGGAGACGAATTTTCTGGTAGCTTGCCGAAACTGCATGGCCTTGCCGGCAATCGAGTAAGGGACCAGCCGGGATGAGCCTTGCTGAGTGATGGTGGCATGTTCGAACGATATGTCGGCGCTCGGGGGCAAGATGGTCCCGATGGCGATGATATGCTGACCGGCTTTGAACTGGAAAAGATTGTCGCCGTAGGGGACGTAAGCGCCCTCGCCACCGGCATCCTGGATATAGAGCATTTTCCAGCCCGCGTCGGAATAGGTCACGTCACATTCAAGCCGCAAGGGCACCGGCTGGGATTTCTGCTCGGGAGTCAGATCCCAATATTGCTGGATGCTCGTGATCAGCGGCGGCGAATCGACCTGAACCACCGCTGGTTTCGGCGCCTGGTCCACTGCGACCAAGGCTGGCGCCGCCATAACCAGGAGAAGGACCGAGACAATGCCGCCGCCAACCCGAGAAAACTCTTTGGTTTGATGGGATATCGGAGACATGGCGGACTGATGCCCGCAGAACACGATATAGATGATTTAAACTGCCCTGAGTATCGACACAAGCAGTCCCGAGATAAAACCCTGAGGTGTGCCCCGGGGAAAAACCCAGGCAGTGAATGGCTGTGCGGGCCCAGGAGACGGTGCTTCTTTGGCTTCCGTTCGGCAGCGGGCCGTGCTTCGCTGAGCCGTCATGGAAGTGATTTTTCTGGGCACGGGCGCGTCGCAAGGCGTGCCGATTATCGCCTGCGATTGTGCGGTCTGCACTTCGGCCGACCCGCGCAACCGGCGCACGCGCTGTAGCATTCACGTGGTGATGGGAGGTTTGCACATCCAGGTCGACGCGGCCCAGGAATTTCGCGAACAGTGTTTGCGCTATGGCGTCCGCCAGCTGGACTTCTTCGTTCTCACCCATGGCCACGCCGATCACGTGGCGGGAATGGACGATCTGCGACGATTCTGCGACCTTCGCGGAGGCAGCGCGCTCACCGTCTATTCAACCGAAGAGGGCCTGAGCCGGGTGAGGGTGATTTATCCTTATGCGATCGTGGAGCGGCCGGTCATGCGCGGGTATCCGGCGTTCCGATTGGTCGAAATGCCACCGGTGATCGAGTTGGAGCAGGGGACCATTCGTGCGACGTTGCTGCCGCACGGAAGTGTGAACGTGCTCGGATTGGTGTTTGAAGAACGTGGCAGCGGCGCGAAATTCGTCTACTACACGGACTGCAAATGCGTGCCGGCCGAGGCCCTGAGGTTGGCGAAAGGCGCGCAGGCCGTCGTGCTCGATGGCTTGCGTCCGAAGGAACATCCGACGCACATGAATATCGCGAAGGCCATCGAGACCGCGCACCAGATTGGCGCGCCGGTGACGTACCTCACTCACCTCACGCACGAGATTGACCATGGCCCGTTCGAGGCCGACCTGCCGGCCGGCATCCGGCTGGCGTATGACGGATTGAAGCTGACGTTTTAGTCCGGCCGCGGCCAGGCTACCGTAACGCGCGGATTTCCGGTAACCTCCAGGCCAGGTAGAGGCTGTAGGCGAGGGCGATGATTCCTCCAAAAGCCGCTCCGACGGGGACGCCAAAGCGTTCTGCCACCGCGCCTGCAATCAGCGATCCAATCGGGAAGAAACCGAGAAAGACCATCATGTACACACTCATGACCCGGCCTCTCAGAGCATCGGGCACGGTGGTCTGCACCAGGGTATTGGCCGTGGCATTCTGCGTCATGAAGCCAAGACCTCCGACGACCAAGATTCCCAAGGTCAGGTGGAATGACCTCGATAATGACAGGGCGATGACCATCACGGGAAAAAGCAGGTTGCCCGCCGTCAAAATTAATCCTTTGCGCTGGTAGTTTCCGAGCGAGGCGAGCATCAGGGCGCCCGCAAGTGCGCCCAAGCCGATGGCCGTGCTCATCAAGCCGTAGCCGACCGTCCCGGCATGGAGGACATCCTGCGCGAATGCCGGTAACAGCGCCAGATAGCCCAAGGCAAACATGTTTGATACCGCCACCAGCGTGATCAGCGGCCGCACGGTCGGGTGATGCCAGATATAGCTGAGGCCCTCCCGCATTTGTCTGCGCGGAGATTCGGTCGAGGTGGCGCCGATGTAGGGCTTCACATTCATCAGGACCAGCCCCGCAATCACCGCCAGAAAACTGACGCCATTCAGCACGAAACACCAAGCCGCGCCCACTGCGGCAAGGATGATTCCGGCGAGGGCGGGGCCGACAATCCGGGCGGTGTTAAACATCGCGGAGTTCAGCGCGATCGCGTTCATCAGTTCCTCCCGGCCCACCATCTCCACGACAAACGCCTGTCGGGTCGGTCCGTCAAAGGCATTCGCGGTGCCCAACAGAAAAGCCATGATCGCGATGTGCCACCACTGGATCGTGCCGAGAAACATGTCCGTCGCGAGAATGAAAGCGAGGGTCATCATGACCGTTTGCGTAACCACCAGGAGGCGGCGCTTGGGCACGCGGTCGGCCAACACCCCGGCCCACAGGGAAAAGAGCAGGACCGGCACCCCGGCGCAAAAGGAGACCACGCCCAGCTTGAACGGGGAATGGGTCAGCTCGTACACCAACCATGCTTGGGCGACGTTCTGCATCCAGGTGCCAATGAGCGACACCAATTGGCCGAAGAAAAACAGTCGGTAATTGCGATGGCCCAGGGCGGCAAAGGTGCGGGAGAGCGTGAAGCCTCGCTCCGGATCGCCTCCGACTGGCGCTGATGGAGCAATTATGCGAGAGTCCGGAAATTTCTGGCCGTTCTGGTCCATGGTTTATCTCGATCAGATCAGCCCAGTCCCTTAGTCGAGGCAAGAATCCGTCCTGAGGGAGATACGCCTGGAGTTTGTGATCATCAATCCCGCAAACGCGTGGAAACTGTCCGAAAAGGCTGGAAAGAATCGTAGGGGCGCAGGCTTGCTGCGCCCATTTCGGAGGGCGCGACAAGTTCGCGCCCTTACAGAGATGCGCCGCAGCATCGCGATTTAGCCAATATTTCGGACTGCCTCTCGCGAACACGCGCGAAAAATGGCGGCGGCGAAAAAAGGGCTTGCATAATGGCTACTTCATGAATCTAGATTAAATAGATAGACATTATGAAACTCTCCAAGAAAGGGGAATATGCACTTCGGGCATTGATCGACCTCGGGATTGCCGCTGAGGTCGGACGATCCTTGGTCCAAGTTACCGAACTTGCCGAGCGTGAGAAACTTCCGATCAAGTTCCTCGAGCAAATAATGATGATGTTGAAGGCGGCTGGGCTTATTGAAAGCCGACGCGGGAAGTTTGGTGGTTATCGCCTGGCCCGGCCGGCCGGGAAGATCATTATCGGCCATGTCGTTCGCCTGATTGATGGTCCGCTCGCTCCGATCAACTGCGTCAGTCAGACCGCCTATGAGAAATGTTCCTGCCCTGACGAGACGCACTGCGGACTGCGGATGCTGATGCTCGATGTGCGCAACGCCATCACGAGCATCCTTGACCGATATTCGCTGGCGGACGTCGTTGAGGTGACGCTGCGCAAGATGCGTCGCGATGGCGTGCCGCTGCCGTATTCCGAGCCGCAGCGTGCGCCATGGCTGGCGGGCCACAGCCGGAAACAGGCGCGAGCCGGTTTCGCGACCCGAATGCAACCCGTCGATGGATTGATCAATAATCTCCTGGGAGACTACGCGATATGAAAACCAACGGACTTTTGGAAAACAGTGTAGCCGGCCTCGCCGAGGCCGGTCCGGGGTCGGCGACCCCGGCTACAGGTTTCCTTCGGCCGCCAACGGGACCCGTTTTGCGTGTTTGGCGGCCGAATATCCGCAGCGTGCTCGCGGCCATGACATTGTTGGCCGGTCTGATCCCGTTGCGCGGGGCGGACAATACCGACGCGGAGATCCAGGCCTTGCGGGAGCAGATCCGGCTGCTCGACCAACGGCTGGACCAACTCCAGCAGCAACAGCAGCAGCTGAAGGATCAGCAAGCGGCAGCTGCGGCTGAGTCCGCCGCAGACCAGGCCGCGGCGGCCAAGACCGCCGCGAATGTCAGCATCACCGACAAAGGGTTCACGCTCTCGTCCGGCGACGGCGCCAACTCCGTTAAGATCCGCGGCCTCGTGCAGCTCGATTCGCGCTTGTTCTTTGGCGATCAGGGTGCGTCCACCAACGCCTATGTGCTGCGCCGCGCCCGCCTCATCTCCGAGGGGACATTTTCAAAGCTCTATTCCTTTCAGTTCGTAACCGATTTCGCCGGCACCGGTGCGCCGAGCATCCTCGACGCGAATCTGGGGGTCGCGCTCGACCAGACGCTCCAGCTCAAATTCGGCAAGTTCAAGTCGCCTGTCGGCCTCGAATGGCTCCAATCCGACTCGTGGACGTTTTTCGACGAACGCTCCATTGTCACGGACCTCGTGCCGAACCGCGACCTCGGCATCCTCGCCTCCGGCAGCCTTTTGGGAGACACGATCAGCTACGCCGCCGGCGTTCTCAACGGCGTGCCCGACGGCGCCACCTCGAACAACACGGCCTTCGACAACGACAAGAATGTCGTCGGGCGAATCTACGCCACGCCGTTCAAGTCCTCGGGCATCCCGTCGCTGCAAGGTCTTTCCATCGGCGTTTCAGCCGACCTCGGGCGGGAGAAGACAACTTCCGGACGCACTGCCGGATACAAGACCGATGGCCAGCAGACCTTCTTCAGCTATAACGCCGCCGTGATTGCCGACGGCCAGAGCTGGCATGTCTCACCGCAGGGCGAATATCGTTACGGCCCCTTCGGGTTGCTCGGGGAATACGTGCTCTCGACCGTCAATGTCCGTCCCGGCGCCGGCGCGGCCAAGGCTGAGCTGCGCAACAAGGCCTGGCAGCTCGCCGCCGGCTACGTGCTCACCGGTGAGGACTCGTCTTTCAACGGCGTCACTCCGAGAACGATCTTCAATCCCACCGCGGGAACCTGGGGCGCCTTCGAAATCGTCGGGCGCTACGCCAACCTGAAGATCGATGATGCGGCGTTTCCGCGCTTCGCCTCCGCGTCGAGCAATGCCGACGAAGCGACCTCCCTCGGGCTTGGCTTGAACTGGTACCTCAGCAAGGTCGTCGCCGTGAAATTCGACTTCTACCAGACCAGGTTCGGTTTCGCCCCGGGCGCCCCCGCCGTCCCGACTGCCGTGCTGCTCCGCCAGCACGAGAAGGCGCTCATCACCCGGTTCCAAGTCTCCTTTTAGCTATTGCGATCGAATCGAGCTAACCATGAAGCCCACGCTTTTTCTGTGCATCGCCTGCTTGGCCGTCGCGAGGACGCAGGCTGAAAACGTCGTTTTGCGCGTTGGCTATTTCCCCAACGTTACCCACGCTCAGGGCGTCATTGGCAGTCAGACGACGCGCGCAGGGCACGGCTGGTTTGAACAGCGTTTGGGCGCGGGTGTCACCGTGCAGTGGTTTGCCTTTAATGCGGGGCCGAGCGCGATGGAGGCGGTCTTTGCCGGGTCGATCGACCTGACCTACGTGGGTCCCAACCCGGCGCTCAACGCCTATATCCGGTCGGGCGGCGACGAAATCCGCGTTCTGGCTGGCGCGGCCGAGGGCGGGGCGGCGCTCGTCGTGCCAGCCGACGGCCGCATCAAGACCGCGGCCGATTTCCGCGGCCGCAAGGTGGCGACGCCCCAATTCGGCAACACCCAGGATGTGGCCGCGCGCGCCTGGCTGAAGAAGCAGGGTTTCAAGATCACGCAGGGTGGGGGTGAGGTCTTCGTCCTGCCCACGGCCAATCCCGATCAGCTCGCGCTGTTTGCCTCGGGTCAGATCGATGCCGTTTGGACGGTCGAACCGTGGGTGTCGCGGCTCGAACAGGAGGCGGGGGGCAAGGTGTTTCTCGAACAGCCCGATGTTGTCACCACGCTGCTGGTCTCGAGCGTCCGCCTGCTGAAGGAGCACCCGGATCTGGCGCGGAAATTCCGCGCTGCCCACGGCGAGCTTACCGCCTGGATCAACGCCCATGGAGTCGAGGCGCGCGCCCTGGTTTGTGCCGGCCTCAGCGCGGACATGCATCGCGCGTTTCCCGCGGGACTGGTGGAGACCGCCTGGCGACGGCTCCATTTCACCGCGGATCTGACGGCGGGCCAGGTCGCCGGAGTCGTGAAGGACGCCCAGGGCGTTGGCTTCCTGCCCAACGCCATTCCGTTGGACCGCATGTTTTCTGGAGCGCCATGACCCTGCAGCAGGAACTCGCCACCTCACCCAGCGCCAAGCTGTCGGTAAAGGACGTCTCGAAAACCTTCCACACCCGCGGCGGACGGGTGCAGGCGCTTGACCGCATTTCGCTGAACGTCAACGAGGGCGAATTTGTCTGCCTGGTGGGGCCCAGCGGTTGCGGAAAATCGACCCTGCTCAACATCATTGCCGGGCTGGAAACGCCGGACGAAGGAACCGTGCAGACGGACGGCCAGCCGATCCTCGGTCCGGGGCGGGACCGCATGGTCATGTTTCAGGAGCCGGCCTTGTTCCCGTGGCTGGATGTGTTTTCGAATGTGATGTTCGGACTGAAACTCAAACCCGGGCTGTCGACCGCCGAGCGCAAGGAGGTGGCGCAGTACTATTTGAAGCTGGTGGGTCTGGAGAGTTTCCAGCATGCGAACATCCATGAGCTTTCGGGTGGCATGAAGCAGCGCGTCACGCTGGCCCGGGCCATGGCCCCGAATCCGCGGGTGCTGCTGATGGACGAGCCGTTCGCGGCGCTCGATGCGCTGACCCGCGAACAGCTTTACGGCGATCTCCAGCGGATCTGGCAGGAGCGGCGGAAGACCATCATCTTCGTCACCCACAACGTTCGCGAAGCCGCCTGCCTGGGGGACCGGGTGGTGCTGTTCTCCCCGCACCCCGGCCGCATTCGCGAGGAATTCCGCGTTTCCCTGCCACGCCCGCGCGACATCAACAGCGTGGATCTCGCCGAACACGCCACGGAAATCATGCGGGCGCTCAAAGGGCACCTGCGCAACTCGGAGGTCCAGGAATGAAACGTTTGCTCACCGCCTTGTTCTTTTTCGCGGCATTGCTGGCCGCCTGGCAGATCGTCGTCCTATCCAAAGTGTGGTCGCCGGTGCTGGTGCCGAGCCCGGCCAGCGTCGGCCGCTATCTTTGGGGTGCGCTTCGTGATGGGACTTTGGAAGGGAGCGTGCTCGTGACGATGAAACGGCTTGGGCTGGGATATCTGATCGGACTGGCCGTGGGCGTCCCGCTGGGGATGATCACCGCGCAGTTCCGCCCGGTGCGCGACACGCTGGGGGTGCTCGCCCTGGGCCTGCAGGGCCTGCCGAGCGTTTGCTGGGTGCCGCTGGCGCTGCTGTGGTTTGGCCAGTCGGAGGGGGCGATGCTGTTTGTCGTGGTGATGGGGACATTATGGTCCGTGATCCTTGCGACCGAGTCAGGAGTGCGTAACGTAAATCCCATCTATGTCCGCGCGGCACGCACCATGGGCTCGCGCCGGTTGCACACCTGGGTGCAGGTGATCATGCCGGCATCGCTGCCATTCATCGTCAGCGGCATGAAGCAGGGCTGGGCCTTCGCCTGGCGCTCGCTCATGGCCGCCGAGATTTTCGTCACGATCCTGACCGGGTTCGGTCTCGGCCAACTGCTCCACTATGGCCGCGAACTCAATGCGATGGACCAGGTGATCGGCATCATGGTGGTCATCGTGTTCATCGGCCTCCTGGCGGACAAGGTCCTGTTCTCGCCGTGGGAGAGCTTTCTGCACCGGCGCTGGGGCACCGCCAAATGAAGTCGCGGACTTTTCCTTTTTTCAGACCAAGATCGAACGCATCCTCAATCAACCCTGAATCCCATGGCTAAAATATACGACACCATCGTTGATACGATCGGCAACACGCCGCTCGTTCGCCTTCATCGCACCGCGCAGGCTCATGGCGCGTTGGCCGACGTGCTGCTGAAGCTCGAATTCTTTAACCCGCTCAGCAGCGTCAAGGATCGCATCGGCGCCGCCATGATCGACGACGCGCTTAAGTCCGGCCGCATCAACCAGAACACTGTTTTGATCGAGCCGACCAGCGGCAATACCGGCATTGCGCTGGCGTTTGTCGCAGCCGCTCGCGGCTTGCGGATCATTCTCACCATGCCGGAGACGATGAGCATGGAGCGCCGCAAGCTGCTGAAGGTGCTCGGCGCGCGTCTCGTCCTGACGGAGGGACCGAAAGGAATGAAAGGAGCCATCGCCCGGGCCGAGGAATTGCAGAAGCAGATTCCGAACAGCGTCGTCCTCCAGCAGTTCGCGAACCCGTCCAATCCGGAGATTCACCGGAAGACTACCGCGGAGGAGATCTGGCGCGACACCGATGGCAAGGTTGACATCGTCGTGTCCGGCATCGGCACGGGGGGCACGATCACCGGGGTGGGCGAGGTGCTGAAGAGCCGCAAACCCGGCATCAAAATTGTCGCGGTCGAGCCGGACGCCTCGCCCGTGCTTTCCGGCGGTCAGCCCGGCCCGCACAAGCTGCAGGGCCTGGGTGCCGGTTTTATTCCCGCGGTGCTCAACACGAAGGTTTACGACGAAGTCATCCGCGTGAAGGAAACGGACGCGGCTCCGATCTCGAAGCAGGTCATCCGGGAAGACGGCATTCCGGTCGGCATTTCGTCGGGCGCCGCGATCTGGGCCGCCCTGCAGCTCGCCAAACGCCCCGAGAACCAGGGCAAGCAGATCGTCGTCATCATTCCCTCGAGCAGCGAACGCTACCTGTCGACGTGGCTGTTCGCCGACATCAACACCGAGAGCGACTCGATCGACGATCTGATTGCGAAAGTATAGCCGCGCCTTCGCTGGCTCGTCGCGCTTCGTCCGGAGACTCTGGGCGCTCAGGGGACGCCCGGAGTGCACGGAGGAAGGCGCGCTCGTCGCGGGCTGCAACCACGCGCAGAGATTTCGATCGCTTCTGACAAGCTGGACTCAAACAGTCCGGGCAGTTGTCGCACGCCATTCCCAGGAAGATCCGGAGCGGCATTGCAGGGCGCGGTCCCCGAACCGCGCCGCTCCCGCCGTGCCCCGCCTCCCTCGGTGAAACGGTGGGAGCCGGCCTGCGTTCCGACCTGTCTGCCGCAAGGTCAGCGATGGCGGAAGTCTTGGCGAAGGAGGGCAATCCCGCCCTGCCGCCGACTGGCTGGGATTGTTGCAATGCTCCGTGGACGGGACGGTGCAGTCGGACCACGTTCTTCCTGGAGAAGCGTGGCGCCAAGCGGTGGAGCCCGCCGTCCCTGGCGGGCTTTGAATTTCGCCATCGAAAAACCCGCCGGGACGGCGGATTCCACCTTGGGCAAATGAATGGTTCCGGCTTATAAGGCTTCGACGAGCGTGGGCTCTCCGCTCAGGCACGCGGCGCGTCGGGCGGGCTCGCGAGCATCGGCGCGCGGTCCTTATCGCCCTTGCCCTCGATGATCTCGTGCCATTCGGGGAAGGAAACCGGTTTCTCTCTCCTCCTCGGTGCGCTCCCGATTTCTGCTGTTCCGGTCCAAGGAGTCAGGGTCAACCGGAACGGCGTCTACGTCGGGTTCGATCCGGGACGATAGGTGACACTTTGTCCGGGTTGATGGGTTACACTTTCGGGCACCATGCCCTGGAACCAAGTAACCCCGATGGAAGAGATTATTCGATTTGTCATGCTGGCGCGCAGCGACCGCTTCACGCTCACGGATTTGTGCGAGCAATTTGGCGTCAGCCGCAAGACCGGCTACAAGCATTTAGCCCGCTACGCGGACGCCGGACTCAAGGGGCTCCAGGCTCGCAGCCACCGTGCGCACCGCTGCCCGCATCGCACCGACACTGAGGTCGAAGCCTTGATTCTCACCGAGCGTCGACTGCACCGCACCTGGGGGCCCAAGAAGCTCCGGGTCGTGCTCGAGACCAAGCACGGCCTGGGAGCGGCGCCGGTCTGCAGCACGATCGCCGGGATGCTGCGCCGCCACGGGTTGAACCCTGCCGCCGGCGCCGTCCCGGGGCCTATCCGGCGCTCAACGACAGCCTCACCCAGCCGACGCAGCCGAACTAGGTCTGGACGATCGACTTCAAAGGCTGGTTTGATCTGACCGATGGCCAGCGCTGCGATCCGTTGACCGTGTGCGACCGCTACACCCGCTCCCTGCTCGCCCTGCGCGCCCAGCCCAACCAACAGTTCACGGGCAACTAACCCGGAAATTTCACAATGA
>PLOH01000080.1 GCA_003142955.1 Opitutia bacterium
TCTTTTGCCACGTCCGTGGTGGCCCTAATCAGTATAGAGGCGATCGCCGTGATCGTTTTACTGGGGGCCCAGGTCATTGCAGAAGTCGAGCGCAGAAACTCTTCAGGTCGCCATTCAACCGGTCCCTGAAAGAGGCGGGGTGCGGTCTGGCTGGCCTGCGCTCGCAACTGGATCGGTTCGCGCCGGCGGCGCTGACGTTCGGCGGCCTCAAGGACTCCGGTTACGGACGGAGCTCTCCAGGAGTTCGCGAACAAAAAGCCCGGGCGCGTCGCTACGATCGATGCCCCGGCTCGAGCGAGATCCTGACTTTCGCCCGTCTTCTCGTCCCACGCTCTCCTTGGCAGTTCACCCCATACCGCCCCGGCCTTCCGTGCGATAATCTCAACGGATGGAAAAGCCATGAGCACACTCCCCCATGGCGCAAAGAACAGGACGCCAACCCTCCGCATGCGCGCGCTGGCAATCCTCCTCATTGGGTTCGCCCTCGGCTTTTTCGTTTCTTGCAGCGGCCTCACCGGGCATGGGGAGAAGCAGATCCGTTACGAGCTGACGCACCGGTTTGCCATCGAAGATCCACAATTTCTGCGCAGCATGGGCCAGTTGCTTGGCCCGGCGATCTTGCCCGGAAACCAGGTGACGGCGCTCCAAAACGGCGATCAGATATTTCCGGCCATGCTCGAGTCGATTCGGGGCGCCCACGAATCGATCACGTTCGAAACCTACATCTATTGGTCCGGTGACATCGGCCGGCAATTCTCGGAGGCCTTGTGCGAGCGGGCGCTAGCCGGGGTTAAGGTCCATGTGTTGCTGGACTGGCTGGGCGCCGAGAAGATCAATGGAAAATATCTCGCGGACATGAAGGCCGCCGGGGTCGAGGTGGAGCGGTATCATCCGCTGCGCTGGTACAATCTGTCTCGCCTGAACAATCGCACCCATCGCAAGCTGCTGGTGGTCGACGGCCGAACCGGATTCACGGGCGGAGTCGGCATTGCTGACGCCTGGGCCGGAGACGGCAGCGCGAAGGATCACTGGCGCGACTCCCATTACAGAATCGAAGGCCCGGCGGTCGCCCAGATGCAGGCGGCGTTTGGCGACAACTGGATGAAGACCCACGCCAAGGTGCTTTTTGGCAGCGCGTATTATCCCGAACTCGCCCAGGTCGGCCGCTCGCGCGCGCAGGTGTTCAAGAGCTCACCCGACGAGGGGAGCGAAAGTGTCCGTCTGATGTACCTGCTGTCCATCGCCTCGGCGGCGAAGAGCATCCGCCTGCAGGCCGCCTATTTCGTGCCGGACGACCTGGCGATTGAAACGCTGGTCGCAGCGCGGAAACGTGGCGTGAAGATCGAAATCATCGTACCCGGTCCCAACACAGATTCGGAGATCGTCCAGGGCGCCAGCCGCTCGCGGTGGGCGGCGCTGCTCGCCGCCGGCGTGCTCATCTACGAATACCAACCGTCACTCTATCACTGCAAGGTGCTCATCGTTGATGATGTCTGGGTGTCGGTGGGCTCGACGAATTTCGACAATCGATCCTTCCGGTTGAACGACGAGGCCAACCTGAATGTTTACGACGCCGTCTTTGCGGCGGAACAAGTCACCGTTTTCGACAGCGATAAGCGTGTCTCCCGGCGGCTGACGCGGGCGGATTTCAAGAACCGGTCGATCTTCGGGAAGATATTCGATGCGGCCGCGGGGGTCTTGCGCCAGCAACTCTAACCAGAAGGATTCCCCGGCGCCGCCCGACGGAGCAGCATTAGGCGAAAGCCCCATAGGAACGGTGGTTGCGCTGGATTATCTTGCCCAAGCGTTTCTGGATCTCCATCACTTCCTGTTCCAAAGCCGGAGCATCTGGGTATGCCCTGGCAACAATTTCCATCAACGCCTTTCGGTTCGACGCAATCGACGAACGTGTCCTCAAGGCGTAAATCGCCAGTGCCAGATGGAGCTTGTATTCGGGAGCGGGAAAGGGGACCGAAGACATCAGGGGTATACCACCAAAGTTAAACGGAATTCGCGGCCGCAGGCCGCAAGATTCTTCCCATGGGAAGTTTCCGCCGGAACGCATCAGGCAGCGAGGTGAAGGTGGCAAAGGCCTACCCCGTCTATTCTTCCAGGAGCAATTCGCCGTCGGCGACGAGCGCAGCCCGGCTGAGGTCGCGGCTATCTAGCGTGGGGTCGACATCACGATCCCGGATGGAAAGACTGGGATGTAACCCATGATGCCGAGCCGTAGGCATCACGTTTCCTTCCTTAGCCTTACTCTGCGGATATTTACAGCAGAAAGCGTCCTTCCCAATTCTCGGGCCAGTTCCTTCGCGGGTTCAGCGCTCATGACGAGCATATCATCCAAGGGTCCCCAGCGTGCCATGTGCTGCGTGGCCGCCCTCTTGGAATTCTCATTTTGGGCATTTCGCCGGGCATTATAAAGCGCGAGCCTCCTCGGATGAAACAGCCGCCATGTCTTCTGCAGGACGCACAGTTTCGCCCGATCACGACAGGCGAGTATCCGAGCACGGTTCTTCATATACCAAGCCTTCCAATCAGTCCGAATGTGATCGTGGTGGGCCTCTCGCCACGCAGCTTGGGAAGCACGTCTCTTTTCAAGGTGGGCTCTGCACCACGCCTCGTAGTATATGCGCTTTCGCTCTTTTGACTGTGGGCTCACTGTGGACTGAATATAAACTCTCCTTGGATTTTCCCAGAATCCACTGCGCGATTTTAGAGATTAATGGGCTCCTAGCACGTCTGGTCAACCCCGCCGTCCAGCAGGTCCTTAGGAGGCACTGCCAAGCCTTA
>PLOH01000030.1:0-5008 GCA_003142955.1 Opitutia bacterium
CGTAGGTGGATCGCCGCCAGGACTGCGGATGTAGCTGCAACATCTTGCTTCAGTTCAGTAGGGGAAGGCACAGTCGACTGCTTGCCCGAACCGGGGTCGTGGGCTTCTGTCACGTCGGAGCAACACTTGTGCAGACGCAGTATTTCATCGCATTCCGAATCCGGGAAGCCGACTACCCGCTTCAGCTTTTTCATATCTATGTAAGAGCGAAAGCGAAACACGACGTCAGCGAAAACCACGCGTTCCACTATCCCTTCGAGGGTCGCGCGGAGCAAACTATAAGCCTCACGCATTTCCCGCACATCTTCCTCGTTCGGTTGCGGCCCCCACTTCCTCGCCAGATCACGTTGCTGTTTCTCAAGTTCGTCCACGCGGTCCTGCGGCGACTTGCAATCCCAGGGCAGGCCGTCTTGACATTGGCCGGGAATCGCACCGCTCCATTCCAAATGCCGGAACTCGGATGCAACGCCAAGGTCTTCAGCTTGGGTGCTGAGATCGTTGAGAAAAACGACATCATGTGTCAATACGATTACTTGGCGGAGCTGACACTCTTCTGCCAGGCGACGGGCGATCTTCTTACGAAACCGGTGATCCAGGGAGGATACCGGGTCGTCGAACACCAGGGCAGACCGGTGAGAGGCCAGGGAAAGCTCGGCTAGGAAAGCGGCTAACGCGACGCAGCGCTGCTCCCCTTCGCTCGCAATGTCTCTAACCTTATGGTTCTGCGCCTTTTCGAGACGCAGCCCGAACTTCCTTTCACCCTTCTTTCCCTCAGCGTCCTCCATCTTGACGGCAATCGTACACAGCTCTAGCTTCTTCACCTCATCCTCGAACAGGGTCAGGTACGCCTTTGTCACGAGGACCCTCGTAAGATCGGTGTTCTTGGCTGTCACCTGGTGGGTATCAGTGTCCTTCTTGCAGAGTTCGATGGCCGCAATACGCCTGTAGCGTCCAATTTGCTCGACGACATCGCCTTTCACGCCTGCGAGCCACTCCCGAGCCGCTAAATCGTCGCGTTGGCTTGTCAGCTTTTCTCGCGTCGCTGGATCGTCTGCTGATTCCTCCATCTTTGCTCGCTCCTCCAGACTGACCGCGAGTTGTGCGATCGCCTCGTCGGGCGACATAGGCAGAATACCAAGATCCGTCCATAAGCCCTTGGCGAAGTTGTCCCTTATTCTGGCAAGCCGCTCGTCTGCTGCCTTAACGAATTCATCGAGTTTCGCGCGCTGGCCGACAGGCACTGCAGCCAAGTCAGCATCGATTCTTGTGAACTCCGGAGAGAGTGCTTNNGGCGTCTTCATCAAGGTCCCGCTGACAGAGGACACACTTCGCGCCGTCTGTGGTTACTGGGAACTCGCGCCCATCGTACGCCACGGTCGTCGAGTATGCTCTTGCCGCCTCCCACAGTTCTCGCCATACGTTGCCACCCGTTCCGGGTAGAAAACTCGCATCAAACCGCCCGGTGGCAACCAACACTGCCGCTTCGGCCGAAGCCTTGGCCTCTGCCACAACAATCTGAAAAGCGCTTGCCTCATCGTCGGACAGTGTTTTCGCTGCGGCCGCAGCCTTCGAAGCAACGCTGCGCAGGCGTGTAGCTGAAGCGCGTGTCTCCATGGCCTTCTGCTTGGAATCGGCCTGTAAAGCTTCGGCCAACTCCCGCAACCGCTGGGCCTCGCCTTCAGTTAGCTGTGAAAGTCGGTCAACATCGGCCGGCTTGGTTCTGGCGGACAGGCTGCTCACGAGTCTCCCGACTACCGTGGCGAGGTTATACTTCCAGTTCTTTGCCGAACCAGCGATATCCTTGTTGAGTTGATCGATTTCCTGCTGCAGCGAAACACTTATCGTGTCGCAGCACTTCGAGAGTTTCGGAAGAATGTCCAAACCACGGGGCGTGAAAGCGGTGGGGCCGTCTTCTTCCAGATAGTGCTCCGCAGTTGCAGCATCGAACACGAACACATTGGCGAGCCTTACATCGGAGGGCACCCCGTCCTGCCACGAGATGGGGTGGTTCGTTCCTGCAAGGCCACAGACGATCTCAGCAGTGGCCGGGCCCGCCGGACTGGGCGCGAATGCATTGGGTCGAATGGTTGGTGGGGCGCCTCGACTGCGACAGGCTTTCTTGATGACCCGGGCATAGCCGGACTTGCCTGACCCGTTGTCCCCGTAGACGACCGTCAAACCGGGAGCTTGCCCGAAGGGCAAGGTTTGGTCTGAAGGAATACGGTTGACATTACGCGCGGCTCGCCGCTGGTGTTGGGGAGGCCATAGGTGTTCTCCTGTAGGTAAGGCTACCACTCACGGCTCTTGGGTCGCTGGCAGCACCTTTATGTCGAGACCCTCGATCTCTTGCAGCGTCTTCCCTGCTATGCCTTGGAGGTCGCCGTACCTTCCGGCGGCGATTATACGCTTTCTCGCACCCAATCGCCCCCGGCCGTCGATCAGGACGGGCTCTCCGGATTCGTGACCGGCAAACCCTCGGCCGCGCCAACCTGGCACACAACGTTATCCGCTGCCACTACTGCGTCCAGGGATTCGCGCCTGTGCACATCCAATGCGACTGCCAGTTGCAGGGCATCCAGAGTGCGCAGCCTGAAGATGTTGCCGTACTGCTTGAGGAGACGTTCGGCTTCCTCATAGTGACGATCGGCTATCGCAACCACCGTCAGCACGCCTTCTGCAACGTCGTTTAAGAAGTGATTTCTCAGAGCAGCCGCATCCGCCGGACTCAACGTACCCATCCGCACCCTTCCTGCAAAAACTGAGTGCATCTCGACGGCGGTCAGGCGCGAAATAATCAGACGCCGCTGCGGCTGCCGGAAGATGGCCTCCACACGGTCGGAACCCGCTTCCGGCTGGTACAGCTTGGCAAGGGCGCTCGAATCGAAGAAATAGCGGCCCACTCAGAACCGGTCCTCACGCTGCTCGGCGATGTCAGCCGCCAGAGAGCCGGGAATACGCGACAGAATGCCCCGCACCTCTTCCAGGCTTGGGATGTGCCCCGCGTGCTGGATCTCTCTGCGGGCACTCTCCACAAACGCATAGTCAATCATGGAAGCGAGCGGATCTTCCGTGTCGGAAACCGTGACGCTGACCTTTTGGTGCTCCTTTAAAGGCAATGGCTCCAAGGGCCGAAGGACCCCATTCTCATACACGGCTTCAACCTGACAGTTCATCTCATCACCATTGTACGCCGGAATGGAGGAGTGCTCTGTTGCCGACGCCCGGCACATCTCGCGGCCAATCCTCTATAATGAGGGCGTGCAGGCACAGTGGCGAGAGACTACAGTCGGCGAGCATGGCGAACTCGTTTTGCACGGCCTCCCATTTGCGCCCGGCCAGCCGGTTGAAGTGTTGGTGGTCTCGAAAACCGCGGCATCGGCGACGGCCGCGGGCCGAAGCCTTCGAGATTCGGTTTTCGAGTTCCGTGAGCCGTTCGAGCCGGTTGCCAGCGAGGACTGGGACGCCTTACTGTGATTCTGCTGGATACCCACATTTGGGTTTGGTGGGTTTCTCAACCGGATCGGCTGCAACCGAGGCATCGCCAACTTCTCGAACTTGGCGCCGACCGCGTCTTCGGCGTGAGCGTCATCTCCTGTTGGGAAGTCGCATAACTGGTGGAGTACGGAAGGCTGAAGCTCGATCGGGCCGTCGGGCTTTGGATAGAAAGCGCCCTCGTGCAACCGGGCGTGTCCCTCGTGCCCCTGCATCCGCGGATCGTGGTGGAATCCACCCAACTGCCGCAGCCTTTCCATCGCGATCCGGCCGGCCAACTGCTGGTCGCAACGGCCCGCGTTCTTCAGTGTCCAATCATGANNCCGTTTCATCGCCCCGCCCCGCCACCCCAAAAAGCGCCCCGAATCCGCCTCCCAAGAATAATCCGGTGACAGCCTCCGCCAAATTCCCATCCCCCATCCCCTCAACAACTTACACGCACCAACCCCCCGTCTCCCGCCACCATTCAACAAATCGAAGCGAATCGTCTCAACGCGCAGCACTCCACCGGCCCGCGCTCCGTCGAGGGCAAGGCCGTCTCCTGCTTCAACGCCACCAAAACCGGCATTGACGCCAAATCTCAAATCGTCCGCGCCGAGGACCCCGCCGATCTCCAGACCCTCACCGCCGAATACCGGGAGCGTTGGCAACCCGCCAGCCCCGAGCAGCGCCTCCTGGTCGATACCCTCATCATTTGCTGCCTCCATGTAATGGGCGCCTTCTTTGTCGCTTGGTCCACCGAGCATGCGCCAAAGCACGACACGAACCCGTTGCCGGCCTCGCGGATTTCCTGGTCCGTGGCCTGTGAGGAGCCATAGTCTATACGGGAAGGCACGGTGGAGCGAGGCCCGGGGCGCACCAGGCGCACCACCAGCGCCTGTCAATGCCGCCATTGCCAAGGTATAATCTGGCCGGCCGGATTCTCGCCCCAAAGGAAAGAGGTGCTGCCGTCCTTACGGGTTCGAACGCAACTCACCAGCGGTATACCTCGCTCAGTTGGATGTTTGGAGCTGCCGTTTGTGCAACGCCCATCGCAGCGGCAGCCAGACTCGAAACTGCCAGTCGTCTTTTCATTTAATCTCCGCGATCGGTCATTGACACTGAGGAANNATCGCCCAACGGGGGCAGGTACGCGCTGTGGATTTTCCCGATGAGAGACTTGATACGGACTTGTGTTTCGCTGTGGAATGCACGGGGAGCGGTCGTCAATTACCGCTACAATGCAACGAGCCAACCCTTCCGCTCAGTCCTCCCAGTACGATGGCCCTCGACGTGCTAAACCATACATCTACTGCCCTGAGCACAATAGGCTCCTGGGAGCAGCATTCTAATCGGACATAACAAAGGAGAATTGTATGAAGATCTTCCTAGGTATAGCTGTAATCGGAGTTGCGTTGCTCCTTGACGGGTGCATGAACTCGCCCTCTCAGCCAGGGCCTGCCGGAGCGCAGGGCCAGGCAGGACAGGCCGGGCAAGCAGGACAGGCCGGGCAAGCAGGACAGCCGGGCGATGCGGG
>PLOH01000030.1:5021-5351 GCA_003142955.1 Opitutia bacterium
CAAGGTCAGCAAGGTCAGCAAGGCCAAGCCGCACCGTGTCCAGCCGGCCAGCATCGCCATACTAACTCCGATACGGGAAAAGTGAGTTGCGTGTCAGACTGACAACAAGAGTGATGTAGAAGTCATGCAACAAAACTTCTTCATCCAGCGAGAGCCACAGGTGCGGAGAACGATCCTACAGGAGTGCGGGGGAGCAGTCTGGGTCCCCCGCTGACCTGCTCGGCGTTGTCTCTGAGCGAATTTGCGGGACGCGGATCTCGCTCGGCGTTTTGGGGGGCCGATTCGGTCGCTCCGGCCGGAATTCGCCCTTTCGGAAGTTGGGCAACGCCG
>PLOH01000070.1:0-128103 GCA_003142955.1 Opitutia bacterium
TCTGGGAGTGGCATGTCTGATATTACATAACGGCTTAAAATCTGATTTTGCAAGTGAATTAGCCTCTTCAGCTTTTACTGTGGTCGCACCGGAGTTGACAGAGCTAGCTCTTGGCCAAGATTGGATACCCCATCTTCAGTTCCTGGGCCTGCTTGGCCAGTTCGTCCAGGGCCTTCAGGCGTTTTGCGCGGGTGGTCTTCTTCATAGGGTCTCGTGCGCTATCGGGGTGAGTCTTGGTTTCTTACAGCGTCGCCGTTTTTCCCGGCAGGGAAAATGTGAGTAAGTTCTATCCGACTTTTCTTGACTGCGGGGGTTAAAATGGGGAATAGTGGGTCGTTATGGGGCACCTAGTGCACCCATCCCCATGCCCTCATCCAGCAGACCGCGTTACACCGGCCATTTCCGGCATTCCTTGGACGACAAGAATCGGCTGACGATTCCGTCGGGATGGCGGGTCGCGCATACGGAGGAAGATGAGTTCGTCGCCCTGCCGCACCCGGATGGATATGTCGCCGTATTGCCGCCGGCAGAGGTGGACCGCCTCTATGACAAGGCGGCGGAGAAGAACTTGAGCGATAGCGAGGCGCAGGACGTCCTCACGCAGCTCTTTGCCCACGCGCTGACCGTCCGTTTCGATAAACAAGGTCGCATCGCCCTCACCCCGGAACTGCTCAAACACGCCGGCATCACGAAGGACGCGGTTCTCGCCGGTTCCTTGAGCAAGTTTGGCATTTGGAACCCAGAAGGGTGGGCGGCGACGGGTCAGCGCATGGACAACCAGACCTATCGCGACCTCATGCGACGCGCCGGGATCTGATCCCGCGTCATCCCCTGATCACGCTTTTTCGATGAACCATTCTTCGTCTGTTCGCACAACCAGTTTCAGCCTTTGGACGCTGGGGCACCGGCGCTACTATTCGCCAATCCTCCAGGCGACCGGAAGGCCGCCTGCGACCGAATCGATGGTGACGCCGCGCGTGCGGCCGAGCCTCGTGCTGCGTCGCGTGCGTGAGCAGGGAAGCGACGGCGCTGCTGATCCCCGGCATCCGACAAAAACCCCCGACCTTGATTCCTTATGATCCCACTAACCCTGATCGTCTGCGGATGTCTCCTTCTGGCGAGTGTTGTCGCAGTGCTCCTGGCCGCAATTCACGCACCTCAGGGCTACGAAGACGAACGAGGTTTTTTCGAAGGCATCGAGCCCCAGCTTCAACCGGTCCTGGCAGCCGGCGATGCTCGACTCGTCGGCGCTGCGAATGGCCGGCCCCAGAGCTACGCGACCAGGCTGGGTTCGAACGAGGACGTCGAGCCAACGTTTTGGAAGGGACTGGAGGCGGCGGAGCCGATCCAGTCGACTCATCGCGCCTCCCCTCATGCTCACCGTGCCCACTGACCGCTGTCAGGCGATGAACCTGGGCCACCAGCCAGTGCTGCTTCATGAGGTCCTGGAGTTTCTCGCGCCTCGCGCCGGCGGTCGTTATCTGGATTGCACCTTTGGCGGGGGCGGACATTCGCGGGCAATCCTGGCCGCGGCGGGCGATACCCAGGTGGTCGCCCTTGATCGCGATCCGGCGGCGGCAGCGCGCGGCACGCTCATGGACGAGGCATTTACCGGCCGCTTTGCCCTCATTGGCCGGAACTTCGACCAGCTGGGAGAATTCGATCTCGGGAGTTTTGACGGCGTGATCTTCGATCTCGGCGTGTCGTCGTACCAGTTCGACGACGTCTCGCGCGGCTTCTCCTTTCGCGAGGACGCTCCGGCGGATATGCGGATGGATCCCCGCAGCGGCGTGCCGGCCGCGCAATGGCTGGAAACGGCCACGACCGAAATGCTCGTGCGTGCCATCCGCGATTTCGGCGAGGAGAAACACTGGCGCCGGGTCGTCCGGGCGCTCGAGGCCGCGCGCGGGAAGGACCTGCTCGGGCGGACGGGAAGCCTCGCCACGTTGATTGCCGAGGCGATTCCGGCCCGCGACCGCCGCGCCACCAAGCTTCATCCGGCCACCCTCAGCTTCCAGGGCCTGCGGATCGCGGTGAATGACGAACTCGGCGCGCTCGAACGCGGCCTCCCCGCCGCATTCGAGCAGCTCCACCAGGGCGGCGTCCTGTGTGTGATCAGTTTCCATTCGCTGGAAGACCGCATGGTCAAGCAGCGTTTCCGCCGCTGGTGCGGCCAACCCGAGAGTGCCGACGATGCGATGCCGCAACAGTTTCGCACGCGTCTGGCCGAGCCGCTCACCCGCCGGCCGGTGATTCCGGGGCAGGCCGAGATTGCGGCCAACCCGCGGAGCCGGTCCGCGAAACTCCGCGCCCTGCGCAAGCTTTGATCTGCGGCATCCCGTCCGGTCCGCCCTGCCTCATGAACAAGTCCCCCACCAGCGCTTTCATCAACCAGTTGCTTGTCTACACCCTGGTGATGCTGGTCTTCACCGGATCGATCGGCTTCGGCATGGTCTGGTTGCGCCACGAGATTTCGCTGGCCGCCAACCGGGACAAAAACCTGCAGGCGCACCTCGACGATGTGCAGCGCCACCTGGATCAGTTGACCGCCGAGATCGCCGCCGTCCAGACGCCGGATGCCCTGATTCGCCTCGATTCGTCATTGCGTCTGGGCCTCGACACGCCGCGCCAGGAGCAGATCGAGTATGTGGCAGCCAACGTCGAGCAGCGACTGGCCGCCAAACGTAACGCGGGAATTTTCATCGCCGAGGTTAAACCGGTGGTCCTGCGCCGCGGAGGAAAGCCCTGAAGGATCATGTCGAAGGGTTTTGCCTCGAATTACCGGATGGTGCTGCTCGCCACGGGCATCTTCCTCTGCTTTGGTGGCATTGGGGTGCGCCTGGTGTGGCTCCATGTGCTCGAACGCGACGAGCTCCTGAAGTACCTCGAGCAGGCCCGCCGGTCCTTTATCGTCGAGAATGCCCGCCGGGGAAACATCAGCGCCGCGCGCGGGGAGATTCTCGCCACTAGTCGCACGCTCATGGACGTCGGACTCGATCCGCACATGCTGCGCCGCGAGGACGAGGCGCGTTGGCCGGATCTGGCGCGGCTGCTGGGCATCAAACTGGACGAGATCCAGGCCGCCGCCCGCCGCGCCCCGGAAACATCCGAGGATGACGGTCCCGACGCCAAACCGGTGCAGTGGGTGAAGCTCGCCGAGGGCGTGGACGAGGCGGTCTATCAAGGCGACCCGGCCCGGCACATCTTGGGAGTTAAGGATCTCAAAATCCGCGGGGTCTACGGCAACCGCGTCTACCGCCGGTTCTATCCGCAAAACTCGCTGGCCGCCCACGTCATCGGTTACGTCAACCTGCAGGAGGTGCCCGCCGCGGGTGTTGAACACTACATGGATTTCTTCCTGCGGGGCCGGGACGGGTGGCGGGAATCGGAGCGCGACGGGCGCCGGCAGGAACTGGCGCAGTTCCGCACCCGGGAGGTGCCGGCGGTCGACGGATACAACGTGGTCTTGTCGCTCGACGCGTATGTCCAGCATCTGGTCGAGAACGAAATGCAGAAGATCGCGGATGAATATTCGCCGGCGAAGGCCACCATCATCGTCAGCGATGCCCGCACGGGTTTTATCCTCGGCCTGGCCAATTATCCGACCTTCAACCTCAACGAATACAACAAGGCGCCGATTGGCGCCCTGCGCAATTTCGCCGTCGCGGACGTGTTCGAACCGGGCTCGACGTTCAAGATCGTGGCCGCCAGCGGCGCGCTGAACGAGCGACTGGTCACGCCGAACAGCGCGTTTGATTGCGGTCTGACCGAGATCGACTACCACAACCGGCATCTCCACCTGCCGCGGGAGGCGCACGAAGAAGCGTTTCACAACCTGACCGTGGCCGAGATTATCAGCCATTCGAGCAACCGCGGAGCGGCCCAGCTGGCGATGCTATTGGGCGACCAGCGGTTCTACGACTACGTCCGCGCTTTCGGCTTCGGTCAGAAGACCGGATTCCCGTTCGGCGGAGAGGTCGATGGTTTGTTGGCGCCGCCCAAGGAATGGGATGGCCTGACGATCACGCGGATGCCCATGGGCCAGTCGGTCGCGGCGACTCCCATGCAGATCCACTGCGCGATGGGTGCCATTGCCAACGGCGGGATCCTGATGCAGCCGCAGCTGTTTCGCGAGGTGCGAGACGAACATGATGCCCTGGTCTTTGCTTTCAAGGATCAGCCCCGCCGGCGGGTGATCTCCGAGCACACCGCCCAGACCATGGCCCGCCTGCTGATGGGAGTGGCCTCGAGCGAAGGCACCGCTCCGGATGCTGCCATTCCCCATTTCGAGGTCGCGGGCAAGACCGGCACCAGCCAGAAGGTCATCGACGGAAAGTACTCGACCTCGCATCACGTCGCGTCGTTTGTCGGCTTTTTCCCCGCCAGCCGGCCGCGGGTGGTTATCTCCGTTATCGTCGACGATGCCGACGCCCGCAGCCCCCGGGGCATCGCCTATGGCACGAAGGTCGCCGCGCCGTCTTTTCGCCACATCGCCGAACAGTTGATCCAATATCTGGATATCAAACCCGTCGACCCGCTCCCCGGCTACGGCGGCTTCGCGATGCAAACCGCCGCCGCTGACCAAGGACCACGCCGGTGATCGCCTATCTCACCCAAAACTATTCCCTCATTCACGCTTTTCGTTCGCCGCCGCGTGGATTAAACTATGAGGGCCGCCTGGCCCACCGCCGCATCTTCAACATGGCACCGAAGCTCCAAGACTACTTCACCGACGATGACATCATCGCCGTCAAAGGCGGGCTCGACCGGCCCATCTCGGGCCTGACGATGGACAGCCGCCGGGTGGTTCCGGGCAGCCTGTTCTTCGCGTTGCCGGGCCTGCGGACCGACGGCGCGGCGTTCATCGACGAGGCGGTCAACCGCGGGGCCGTGGCGGTGGTCAGCCAGAAGCCGATCATCCTGCCGTACAGCAAGGTCACCTTCATCCAGGTGCCGAATGCCCGGGTGATGCTGGCCCGCGTGGCGCAGCGCTACTACCGGTTCCCCGACCGCGACCTCGAGGTGGTGGGAGTCACCGGCACCAACGGGAAGACGACCGTCACGCACCTGATCAAGCATTTTCTCAACGGCCAGCAACGGGTCGGTCTGATCGGCACGGTCAACTACGATCTCGGCCTGCGCACCGTTCCCTCCTACAAGACCACACCGGAGTCGCTCGATCTCTACGGAATGCTGGCGCAAATGCGCGACGCCGGCTGCCGGCAGGCGATCATGGAGGTGAGTTCGCACGGCATCGACCAGCAGCGCGTCCTCGGAATGCATTTTGGCGCCGTGGTCTTCACCAACCTGACCCGCGACCACCTCGACTACCACAAGTCGCTCGACGCCTATTTCGAGGTTAAATCCCGCTTGTTTGCCGGCGGCACGGGAACGGTGCCCAAGGTGGCGGTCGTCAACCTCGACGATGGCTACGGCCGCGAACTGGTGGCCCGGATCCCGGCCGGGGTAAAGCAGGTCACGTTTGGCGAGCATCCGGCCGCCGACGTCCGCGCCGAGGCGCTCAATCTCGAATTCCGCCGCACCTCCTTCCGGCTCGTCTGGCCGGGTGGAACCGCTGCCGTGGAAAGCCCGCTGATCGGCCGCTACAACGTGAGCAACCTGCTGGCGGCGCTGGCGACGTGCCATGCGCTCGGCCGGGATCTGGGCGTCCTCCTGCCCAAGCTGGGCCTGTTCAAGAGTGTGGCGGGCCGCATGGAACGCATCGAGGAGGGCCAGCCGTTCAACGTTCTCGTGGATTACGCGCATACCGACGACGCGTTGCGCAACGCGCTCGGCATGCTCCGCGCGGTCACGCCCGGCCGGCTGCTGGTCGTGTTCGGCTGCGGCGGCAACCGCGACCGGACGAAGCGGCCGCTGATGACGCGCGCGGTGCAGGAGCGGGCGGACTTCGCCTGGGCCACGGCCGACAACCCGCGCGGCGAACCCCTGGCCCGGATTTTTGCGGACATGCGGGAGGGCATCGTGGCGCCGGATAAGATCAACTTCATCGACGACCGCCGCCACGCGATCAGTCTCGCGCTGGATGCGGCGCAGCCCGGGGACTGCCTGCTCATCGCGGGCAAGGGCCATGAATCGTATCAGGAATTTGCCGACACGATCATCCCGTTCGACGACCGGCAGGTGGTCCGGGAACTCATCGGGGTGAAGCGGATCAAGGAGCCATGAGCGGCGGAGGAGACCAGGGATGACAGCGTTTTCTCCCGACGAGCTGGCGCGCTGGGGCTGCGGGCGCTGGACCGTGCCGCCCGCCGGACCCATCGGCGGCTTCGCGCACGATACCCGCGTGCTCCAGCCCGGCCAGCTGTTCGTGGCGCTGGAATCCGACCGCCGCGACGGCCACGACTATCTGGGCGCCGCGGCCGCGGCCGGGGCGGCGGGGGCGCTGGTCAGGCACGCCGAACCAGGACTCGCCCTGCCCCAATTGGTGGTGGCGGATCCGCTGGAGGCTTTCCAGGCCATCGCGCGGGAGCATCGGCGGAAGTTCACCGGTCCGGTCATTGGCATTTCGGGCAGCGCCGGCAAAACCTCGACCAAGGATCTGGTCGCGGTGTTGCTCGGCGGCGCGCCGGACGTGCTGGCCACCGAAGGCAACCGCAACAACCACCTGGGGGTGCCGCTGACCCTGACGCGGCTCGACCCGGCGGTGCACCGGTACGCGGTGGTCGAGGCGGGCATCAGCCTGCCCGGCGAAATGAAGCAACTGGCCGGCATGATCGAGCCGGATCTGGCGATCATCACCCTGGTGGCGCCGGCCCATCTGGAAGAACTGGGCGACGTGGAGGGGGTGGCGCGGGAGAAGGCGGAATTGCCGGCGGCCGTCCGGACCGCCGGCGTCGCGGTGTTCCCCCGGCACTGCGAACAGTTCAGCGGGTTCCGCGATCTCGCGGTGCGGCGGCTGGTCGTGGAAGCCGCCGACGTGGTGCGCCCGGCGGCCCCGCCGAAGGACCGGGTATTCTTTGCCGTCACCCAGCGCGGCGATTCGACCGCCCTGGCCATCGCCTACAGTGCGCCGCCGCCGCTACATTTCACCCTGCGCCGTGTGTCCACCGGCATGGCGCAAAACGCCGTGCTGGCGATCTGCGCCGCGCTCTGGCTCGGCGTGCCGGACGCGGTCATCCAGGAGCGGCTGGCGGCCTGGCGGCCCGCGCAATGGCGGGGCGAACTGCGGCGCCACGGCGGCCGGCTGGTGTATCTCGATTGTTACAACGCCAACCCGGCCTCGATGGCCGACGCGCTGGACAACTTCGAGGCGTTGGCGCCCGCCGGCCAGCCGCGCGCGTACGTGCTGGGCTGCATGGAGGAACTGGGTTCCCGGGCGGCGGACTATCACCGGGAGCTGGGCCGCACCCTGCAGCTGCGCCCGGATGACCGGCTGTTCATTGTGGGCGGCCACGCGGCGGCGCTGCGCGAGGGCGTGCTCGAGAACGGTCCGGCGGCCGGGCAGATCGTCATCGCGGCCGGGGCGGCCGCGGTCCGTCCGTTGCTCGCTTACTTCCCGGGCGCCATTTTTCTGAAAGGGAGCCGCCGCCATCACCTGGAGCAGGCGCTGGATCTGGAGGAGGCCGCATGTTGAATTATTTCTCCAATTACGAGCAGTATTTCGGGCCGCTGCGGCTGCTGCACGCCATCACGTTCCGCACGCTCATGGCCGCGGTCACCGCCGTCCTCCTGGGTTTTTTGATCGGACCGTCGTTGATCGCGCAATTGCGTGCGCTCAAATTCGGGCAGCACTACGACGACCAGCGCACCGGCGAGTTGGCTGCCCGGTTCGACAAGAAAAACACCCCGACGATGGGCGGCCTGCTCATCTTTTTCTCGGTCTTCGGCGCCACTTTCCTCTGGGCATCGCCCAACCTCTGGGTGGCGGTCGCGATGTTCGTTTATGCCGCCCTTACCGGCGTGGGTTTCCGGGACGACTATCTCAAGGTGACCCGCCGGAGCCCGCAGGGGATCTCGTCCGGGGAAAAACTCCTCTGGCAGACCCTCATCACGGTGCTCGCGCTCGCCGCGCTCCTCTGGTTTCCCGCCAGCGGGCAGAAGATCCGCGAGTTCTGGGTGCCGTTCCACAAGGAGCCGGTGTGGATCTTCACCGGGGGACTGGGGGTGACCGCCCTGCTGGTGCTCGTCTTCTTCTGGATCGTGGGTTTCAGCAATGCGATCAATCTCACCGACGGCCTCGACGGCCTGGCAATCGGCTGCACGATCACCGTCGCGTTGGTGTACGGCATCATGGCGTACGTGGCGGGCCGGGTGGATACGTCGCATTATCTCTTGATCGGCTATGTGCCGGGCACCGGGGAGCTGGCCGTCATCTGTGGCGCGCTGGTCGGCGCGGGCATGGCGTTCCTCTGGTACAATTCCTACCCGGCCGAGGTGTTCATGGGGGACACGGGTTCGCTCGCGATCGGCGGACTGCTCGGGGTCCTGGCCTTCATGGTGCAGCAGCCGTTGACGCTGGTGATCGTCGGAGGCGTGTTCGTGCTGGAGGCGGTTTCCGTGATCATCCAGGTCGCGGTCTTCAAGGTCACCCGGCATCGTTCGGGCGAGGGCCGCCGGTTCTTCCTGATGGCGCCGATCCACCATCATTTCCAAAAGCGCGGCTGGCCGGAAACCAAGATTGTATTACGTTTCTGGATACTTTCGCTGATGTGCGCCCTCGCCGGGTTGGGAACCCTGAAACTCCGTTGAACGCGCCCCTGCCAGCCGGTCCGGATGGTGCGGTCCCGTTCCCCCAGGGGGGCGCCGCCCGGTCCGGCGGCGCGGCACTAACGCCGCCCGCCTGGCTGGCGCGGCTGTTGGAACGGCCGGTGGCGGTCTTCGGCGGCGGGGTGAGCGGCCAGGCGGTGCGCGACCTGCTGGCGCGGCTGGGCGCCCGCGGCGAGATGTTCGACGAAAAGCCCGGCGCGGCCCCGGCGCGGTTCTTTGGCCTGGCCGACGCGGCGTCCTGCCGGCTGGCCGTGTTCAGCCCGGGGTTCGCCCCGGAGCACGCCTGGCTGCGGACCGCCCGCGCCGCCGGCGGCACGTGCCTGGGCGAACTCGATTTCGCGTCGTTGTTCTGGCCCGGCCGGCTCATCGCGATCACCGGGACCAACGGGAAGACGACCCTGACCGAGTTGCTCACCCATGCGCTGCGCTCGACCGGGGAGTCGGCCTTCGCCGTGGGCAATGTCGGTTTCCCTTTCAGCCGGCTGCTGCTCCAGACCGGCGCGGCCGCGGCGACCGCGGTGTGCGAGGTCAGCTCGTTTCAGGCCGAGACGCTGCAGCATTTCCGCGCGGACGCCACGTTGTGGACCAACTTTGCGGAGGACCACCTGGAACGGCACCCGGAGCTGGCCGGCTATTTTGCCGCCAAGTGGAATCTCGTCAACCATACCCGGCCGGGCGCGGTTTTTGCCGGCAGCAGCGTTGCGCGGTTTGCCCGTCAGTTCGGCCGGTGGCTTCCGCCGGAGACCTGGGTCAGCACGGAAGGCGCGGCCTTGGACGCGCGGCTCGAAGGCACGCCGTTCGCCCGCTATCCCCAGCGGGAGAACTTCCAGCTGGCGCTCGCCTGGTGGCGGCACGCCGGGCGGGCTGAGTCCGGGTTATATGCCGCCGCCCATTCCTTCCAGCTTGGCCGCCACCGACTCGCGCGCGTGGGGGAATGCCGCGGCGTATCGTTCTGGAATGATTCCAAGGCCACCAACTTTCATGCGGTGGAAGCGGCCCTGGCCACCTTCTCCGCGCCGGTACACCTCATCCTGGGCGGCCGCTCCAAAGGCGGCGACCTCCGCGCTTTCGTGGGCCGGATTGCGGGGAAGTGCCGGCATCTCTGGCTGATTGGGGAGACCCGTACGCCGCTGGCCGCGCTCTGTCTGGCGGCAGACATCCCGCATACCGTCTGCGATTCGTTCGAGGAAGCGGTGTGCGGTGCTGCGGCCGCCGCCCGGCCGGGCGAGTCGGTCGTGCTCAGCCCGGCTTTCGCCAGTTTTGATATGTTTCTAAGTTATGCTGACCGCGGCGATCAATTTGAGCGACTCGTGGCCAGCCTCAGCGCCACCACCATTTTTCAGTAGCCATCCCGCTGCTCACCGACCCATAATCCACCATTCCGCACCGCCCATGAATATCTTGAAGATCCTTGGTATTGTCGCCGGCATCCATGTCGTCGCCTTTTTCCTCATGTTTGTTAATCCCGGCTGCCGGTCCACCAGCTCGACCCAGTCGCCCGTTAATGGCGATCCAGCCCCGGCCCTGACGTCCCAGGCTCCCATTCCGGCCGACACCGGTTCCGGGTCCAGCGCCGCGGTTTCGATCAACATTCCTTCGCCGGCCCCGGTGCGTTACAGCCCGACGCGTCCTGGCACGCCGGCCTCGGAGGCGTTGGAGAATGCGCCGCTCAATGATGTGACGCCGGCCACCACCTACGCCGTGGTCCGTGGCGACAGCCTGTCGAGGATCGCGAAGAAAAACCACTCGACCGTGGCAGAACTGATGAAGGCCAATCATCTGACCAACAGCTCGGTGTTGAACGTCGGTCAGAAACTGATCGTTCCCGGCAAGGCGCCGGTGGCCGGGTCAATGACGGGTGGCAGTGCCGAAGTCGCGATGGCGGGTGCCTCTTACACGGTCAAGCCCGGTGACACGCTGGCGGAGATCGCGCATCGGGCCGGCAGCACCACGGCTGAGCTGAAACAGCTCAACAGCTTGCGGAGCGATTATGTGCAGGTGGGCCGGGAATTGAAACTGCCGGCGGGTGCTGCTCCCGCCGCGATGGAGCCGGCGCGCAATTTTTCTCCGGCGGTGCCGACCGGCCCCGCCTCAGTGAAAACGCCGGAAGGCGCCCAGACTTACGAGGTCAAACCCGGCGAGACGCTCGGAGCCATCGCCCGGAAATTCCACGTGAAGACCCAGGACCTTCTGGTCGCCAACAACATTGCCGATCCGCGAAAAATCCGCCCGGGCCAGAATCTCGTGATCCCGGCCGGTGGTACTTCCGCGGTGGCGGGTCCGGCAATCAAGCTGAGTCCGGCGGCACCGGCCGCCCCGGGTTCGGCTGCGGCGAACACCGGCACCTCCGTGACGCCGCCTCCGCCGGTTCTTGATTCCGGCGTGAACCCGCCGGTCGACGTGCCGGTCATCAAGGTCGACGACAGCAGCGAGACCAAGACTCCGTAACGCTTGGCCGTCGGGCCGGTCCGCGCGCGAACCGCAGACTGTACCCTGCTGGACGGCTGGCCGGTTGGGAAGGCGCATGGCCTTCCCGTTGAGCTGAGTCCATCCTTCTTCCCGCATGTCTCAGGAACCGTTTGAGAAACCACGGTGGATCGCGGCGTTCAACCCCGCGGTGGTCATGCTCGTCTGTGTTCTGAGCCTCTCGATTCTCGGGTTCACGGTGCTGTTCAGCGCGAGCGTCTCGCTGAAGGCGGATCCGTATTTTTATCTCAGCAAGCAGCTCCTGTGGTTCGTGCTGGCGGGTGGCGCATGCCTGGTGGTGAGCCGGATGGATCTGGAGCACGCCCGTCGTTACGTCTGGGTTTTCGCCGCGGTATGCCTCTTGGGGCTGTTGTTGGTATTGGTTCCGGGAATCGGCATCGCGGTTAAAGGCAGCCGGCGCTGGCTTGGCTTCGGCCCGGTGCGGCTGCAGATCTCGGAATTTGCCAAGCTGGCGATGATTTTCGGCCTGGCGCATTATCTCGCGCTGAGCCAGACGCGGATTTCCGAGCTGGGGCGCGGCTTCTTTGCGCCGCTGGCGTGGATCTCGGGGTTTGCCGGGCTGATCCTGCTTGAACCGGATTTTGGCACGGCCGCGCTCACGTTCGCGATCGGCGTGGTCCTCTTGTATCTGGCCGGCGGTCGGCTGCGCTATTTGTTCTCGGCGTTTGCCGGCGCCGGCGCGCTGCTGACGGTGGCGGTGATTCACAATCCCAATCGGCTGGCGCGCTTCCTCGCGTTTCTGGATGTGGAGGGCAACCGGAGTGGCGGAACGTATCAGCTCTGGCAGGCGATTCTGGCCTTCGCGGCCGGAGGGGTGGAGGGCGTGGGTCTCGGTCAGGGCCGCCAGCAGAACAGCTTTTTGCCTGAGGTGCACACCGACTTCATCTTCGCGGTCATCGGCGAGGAACTGGGGCTGACCTTCACCATCGGCGTGGTCGTTTTGTTTGCGATCCTGTTCGCCGCGGGGCTGTGTCACCTGCGCAAGGCCCCCAATCTGTTTCAGTTTCTGCTCGTGGCCGGCTGCCTGCTGCTCATCAGTCTGCAGGCATTGATCAATCTCGGCGTGGTGACCGGGTGCCTGCCGACCAAAGGCATGTCACTGCCTTTTATCAGTGCCGGCGGATCGAACCTCTTGCTGATGGGCATTCTCGTGGGGATTTTCCTCAACACGCAGCGTTCCTGGACCAGGCCCACGCTGATGCATCGCGAGCGCACGTTGAAGGAGGTCACGCGGCCGGAAGGGAGAAGCGGATGAGCCGTTTTCTCATTGCCTGCGGCGGGACGGGCGGGCACCTCTCGCCGGGCATTGCGCTCGCGGAAGGGCTCACCGCGCGCGGCCATGAGACGACGCTGCTCATCAGCCATAAGAAAGTCGACGCGCGCCTGATGGAGAAATACCCGCTGCTCAGATTCGAAAGGATTCCCGGCGTCCACCTGGCGCTCAACCCGGTGGGCTTCTGCCGTTTCTTCTGGCAGCAATTGCAGGCCTTCTGGTTCAGTGCCCGGTTGATCCGGGCCTGGCATCCCGACGTGATCATTGGATTTGGCGGCTTCACCACGTCCGGCATCATCGTGGTCGCGGCGCTGTTCCGCCGGGCCGTGGCGCTGCACGAGGCGAACCGCGTCCCTGGCCGCGCCATCCGTCTTCTCGGTGGACTCGCGCAGCGCCTCTACCTGCCGCCGGGCGTGCATTTGCCAGGGGTGCGACTCGCCGGGGTGCGCCATGTCGGACTGCCCGTCCGCCGCGAGATCATCCGGCTGCCGCACGAGGCGGCGCGAAGCCGGCTCGGACTGGATCCGGTGCTGAAGGTGCTGGTGATCTTTGGCGGGAGCCAGGGAGCCGCGCCGCTGAATAACTGGGTGCGGGAACGGCTGGCGCGCCTGGCGGAAGAGGGTATCCAGGTTTACTGTGTGACGGGTCTGGGCAAGGGTGGCGCGGAGGTGCAGGAACTGCGGGCGAGCTCCGGCCAGACGGTCAAGGCCATCTTCGTGCCGTTCTGTGACGATGTCGCGACGCTGCTGTCGGCGGCCGACCTGGTGGTGTCCCGGGCTGGAGCCGGCACGATCGCCGAGCTCATCCGCTGCGTCACCCCCGCGATTCTCGTGCCGTTCCCGCAGGCGGCCAACAATCACCAATGGGCGAATGCGCGTTTTTTCGAGCAACAGGGTGGAGGCTTGGTGGTCGACCAGCGGTTCCTGGCTGAGCTCGATCGCGAGGTGTTCGATGTCATGTTCAACGACTGGCTGTTGCGCAAGTTTCGCGCGAATCTGCAGCGGATGGACCGCGCTAATTCGCTGGATCTGATTCTCGACGATCTCGAGGAACTCGCGCTTCCCGCCGGCCGGCCCGCGCCGGGCCTGGCCGCCGCGGCCGCGAAATCCCCGACGAAAGCCGCATGAGTGCCCGACCGCCGCCCCGACTCTTCGATCGCGATATCCGCTCCGTCCATCTCGTCGGAGTCGGGGGCACCGGCATGGCTCCGCTGGCCCTTTGCCTTCGGGAGGCGGGGTTCGCCGTGAGTGGGGAGGACGGCGCGCTGGCCCCGCTGGTGCGTCCCTGGCTGGAGCAGGCCGGCGTCGCGCTCACGCCGCCCGGCGGAGTGCCTGAGCGGTGTGATTTGCTCGTGCGTTCCTCGGCCGTACCTGTGGACCACCCGGCGCGGGTGCGCGCGCTCGAACGCGGAGTGCCGCAGGTGCGCCGCGGCGAGATGCTGGCGGAGCTGTTGCGGGACCGGAAGCTCGTGGCGATCGTGGGGGCCCACGGCAAGACGACGACGACCGGCATGCTCATCACCGCTCTGCATTGCGCCGGCTTTCCCTGTGGCTGGCTGCTGGGGGGACTGCTGGCCGACCAATCGCTGCCGCCCGGACGGCTCGGTCCGGAGGAATGGGTCGTGGCGGAGATTGACGAAAGCGACGGCACCATCGAGGGCTTTGCGCCCGAGATCACGGTCATCGTCAGTCTCGATTGGGATCATCCGGATCATTACGCGCGGATTGAACAGTTGGAAGAGACCTTCCGTCGCCTGGTCGCGCGGACGCGGCGGGCGGTCGTGTTCGATCCGCTTTGCGCGCTTTCGGTCCGGGTGATGGCGGGGGCGCGCGTCCCGGCGTTCTCGTGTGGCGCGGACGGAAGTTATCGCGCCACCGTCGTGGGCGAATCGGGAGAGCATCTCTCGCTTCACCTGGAGGGCGAATTTCCCGTGCTCGATGTCCTGGTGCGGGCCCGGGGCGGCTTTAATGCGCACAATGCGGCGGCGGCGCTGGCGGCGGCGCATCTGATGGGCGCGTCCTTGTCGCGGAATCTGCTGGCGGACTATGCGGGTGCCTGCCGACGGCAGCAGGTGCTCAGTGTCACGGAGCGCCTGACCATCCTCGAGGATTACGCGCATCATCCGACCGAAATCCGGGCGCTGCTCGCCAGCCTGCGCCAGCGCACGACGGGCCGGCTCGTGGTCGTTTTCCAGCCGCACCGTTTTAGCCGGACGGCCCGGTTCAAGTCCGATTTTGCCGCCGCGCTGGGCCTCGCCGACCGCCTTTTTCTGCTCGACGTCTATCCGGCCGGCGAGGCGCCCGTCCCGGGCGGCACCACCGCCGATCTCTGCGCCCAGATCGCGCAGACCGGGGGATCCCTGACCGTGACTCATCTGCCGGGCCGCCACCCCGATGTCCTCGGCACCGTGCGTCCGGCGCTGGAGCCCGGAGACTGGCTGGCCTTTGTCGGAGCGGGGGACATCGATCAATGGGCGCACGAATTCGCGGCGCAAGGAGCTGATGATTTCCGGCAGACGGTGGATTGGGATCGATGGGTGGCTGAGCTTCGACCGCAACTTTCCCCGGAGACGCGACTGACCCGGGAGGAGCCGCTGGCGCCGAAAACGACGATGCGGGCCGGGGGCCGGGCGCGCAGCTATTGCGAGCCGGCGGGGATCGATGATTTGCAGTTGTTGTTGCGCGAAGCGCGCTGGCGCGGGTTGCCGGTTTATGCTCTTGGTCGCGGTTCGAACCTGATAGTGCCCGACGAAGGTGTCGACGGATTGGTGGTTTCCCTGGCGCATCCCTGTTGGCAGGCTTGCGAGCTCCGGCCCGGCGGACGCGTCTGGGTCGGAGCGGGTTTGCGGTTGAAGACCCTGTGCGGCTTTGCCGGCAAGGCCGGCTTGGCCGGATTTGAATTTCTCGAGGGCATCCCGGGTTCCGTCGGAGGGGCGCTCCGGATGAATGCCGGTGCCATGGGCGGCTGGATCTTCGATCTGGTCGAGGAGGTGCAGTTCATCGCGCCCACCGGTGAGGTGCGCACGCTGCCGAGGGAGCAGATGCGGCCGGGTTACCGCCAGTGCGACGAACTACGGGATGCCATTGCCCTGGGTGCGCTGCTGCGGCCGGCGGCGACGCAGGAGAGCGAAACGATCAGCCGCCACATCGATGTCTACCGCCGCCGGCGCCAGGAATCCCAACCGCGCGAGCCGAGCGCCGGGTGCATTTTCCGGAACCCGCCGGAGGTCGCGGCCGGGAAACTCATCGAGGAACTGGGCCTCAAGGGCGAGCGGGTGGGGGATGCCGAGGTCTCGTCGGTGCACGCGAACTTTATCGTCAATCGCGGCCAGGCCACGGCCGCGGAGATCATCGCGCTGATCCGCCGGGTGCGGGCGCGGGTGCAACAGGCCCGGGGCATCACCCTGGAGCCCGAGGTGCTGCTCTACGGTCGCGAATGGAAGGACGTTCTGTGAATTTGCTCGAAATTGGCGCGGGCTGCGCCAAAAAAGAATGGCGCGCCGGGCTGAAGCCTGCCGGCGGCGTGGGGTTGGGTTTTCGCGTTGGACTCCGAGAACCGTTGGCTTCCGCCGTTGAGTCTGGTTGCCCGTTGCCGCTGGTTGTTTGCGCCTGCGTTTTCCGATGAGTCTGTCCGCCACTATTCCGCCGCCTTCGCGCTCCTGGAAGGATATCCGCCAGGGGGTCAACCCGCGCGCGATGTCGAGGGAGGGCCACCGACGGCGGATGGTGGCCGGCTTGAAATTTGCCGCGGTGTGCGCGCTCGTGCTCGGCGGGGCGGCGGCGGCGATCGAAGTTTTTCTGACCTGGGAAAGCAATCCGGCGCGCCTGAAGGACCCCGGCCAAAGCATTCCGCTCCGGCAGGTGATTTTTTCCACCGATGGCGTGCTGGACCGCCCCTGGCTCAACCAGACGCTGGCGCTGTCGAAAAGGGCGAGCTTGATGAATCTCGACCTGGCGGTGCTGGAAAGCCGGCTGCTCGCCTCGGGGCAGGTGCAGGCCGTGGTGCTCCGGCGGCGGTTTGCCGACAATTCGCTGGCGGTCACGGTGCAGGAGCGCACCCCGGTCGCCCGTTTGATGGTGCAGGGGAAAGGCGACTCGCCCCGCCTGCGGCTGGCGGCGCGCGACGGCATGGTCTACGAGGGCGTCGGCTACGAACCCGCGGTGCTGGAGCGGCTGCCTTGGCTGGCCGGCGTGCAGTTGCGGCACTCGGCCACCCATGGATTTGAGCCGATTGCGGAGATGGAGCGGACCGCCGACTTGCTGCGGGCCGCCCAGGCCATGGTCCCGGAGCTGTTTGCGGGCTGGCAGGTCGTGTCGCTGGCCCGATTCGCGTCGGACCAGGAGATCCTGGTGCGCTCGACCCTGATTCCGGAGATTGTGTTTGATGTGCGGGATGAATTCCCCCGCCAACTGGCGCGGCTGGATTACATCGTCGATTTTCTCCGCTCCAAGGGTGCGCCGCCACTCCAACGGATTGACCTCGCGCTCGGCGGGCAGGTGCCGGTCGAATTGCAGGAAACCGCCCCGCTCAGACCGGCGCGCGCTTCCCCCCGCGAGACAGCTTCCCAACCAAAACCGCGACGTGATTTCTAAGACCAGACTCATTGGCGCCGTTGAAATCGGCACCTCCAAAGTAACCGTCCTCGTGGGGGAACTCACGCGCGGGCGCACCCTCAACATTGTCGGGTTCGGATCGTGCCCGGCGCGCGGTGTGATCAAGGGCGCCGTGGTCGACTACAAAGAGGCGAGCGCGTGCACGCATTCCGCGCTGCAGGCGGCGGAAGAGGGGGCGGGCGCCCCGGTCGACGCGGTTTATCTGGCGCAGACGGGCGCGCACCTCGAGGGTTTTTACAACGAAGCCTCGGTCAACGTGAATGCCGCGGACAACTGCGTGGGCGCACTCGACATCGACACCGCCTGCCGGCTGGCCATGGCCAAGGAACTTCCGGCCGGCCGCGCCGTGGTGCATCACATCCGGCGGCCGTTCCGGCTGGACGGACGCCTGGTGCCCGATCCCGAACACCTCGTGGGTCAGCGACTGGAGGTGGGCTACTGGACGGTGCATGGGAGCGAGGCCAAGATCGGCGATCACATTCACGTCATCACCGGGTTCAATCTTCGCGTGGACGAGCTGATTCTGTCGAGTCTCGCCGCCGGCACCATGGTGACCACGCCCGAGGAGCGTCAGCATGGTGTGCTGGTCCTCGACGTCGGCTGCGGGACGACGGATTACGTCCTCTACCACGACGGGGTGGCCTATCAGACCGGCGTGGTACCGGTCGGCGGGGACCATTTCACGAACGACCTTGGTCTCGGGTTGCGGCTCACGCGGCCGCAGGCCGAGAAGCTCAAGCTGCGCTACGGCTCGGCCATGTCGCGATCGCGCGACAAGCACGACAAGGTCTGGCTCAACGGCGACTATTCGGTCGGCGACCGGCAGTTTCCGCGCCAGTCGATCGAGCAGATCACCGCCGGCCGCGCGCGCGAGTTGTTCGAGGTGGTGCGGGCCAAGCTCGGCGCCGCCTTTGTGCCGGAACAGACGCCGGTGGGCGTGGTTCTGACTGGGGGGGCGGCCAAGATGCCGGGGATGGACGAGGCCGCGGGCAAGGTCTTCGGGGTCTCCGGACGGCTGGGCGAGCCGGCGTCGTGGGTCGCCGACGAACTGCGCGATCCGGGCTTCAGCACTCCGCTCGGGCTGCTTTATTTCGGCCTCAATTCGCAGGCGGAGCGTCAGCCCGCCGCCCGGCGGAGCGGTGGTCTTTTTGGAAGCCTCAAGCGCATTCTGGCTGCCTCCTGAGTCATGCAATTCGATCCTAACCACAACGAGCTTCCACTCACCCACGAAATCCTCACCGACCGGTCGATCGCCATCAAGTTGGTCGGCGTGGGCGGCGCGGGCTCGAACGCCATCGACCGGCTCAAGATGGACAACCTGGAGCGGTTGCAGCTCGCCGTCATCAACACTGATCTGCAGGCATTGTCCTCCTCCCCGGTGCAGGACAAGATTCTGATTGGTGGTCAGTTGACCCGGGGGCTCGGCACGGGTGGCGAACCGGAGTTGGGCCGTCAGGCGGCCGAGGCCGACCGGGATAAGATCGCCGCGGTGGTGAAAGGATGCGATCTCGTGTTCCTGCTGGCCGGGTTGGGTGGCGGCACCGGCGGCGGCGCCACTCCCATTGTCGCCGAGGTGGCGACCGAGCAGGGAGCGCTGGTCATCGCCTTTGTCACGATGCCCTTCAGCTTCGAAGGCGGCCGGCGGTTGAAACAGGCGGAGGAAGGCTTGACGGCTTTGCGCCGCGCCTGTGATGCGGTGATTCCGCTCTCCAACGATGTGCTGCTGCAGGAGTGCAGCGACAGTACCGGGGTCCTGGCGGCGTTTGCCCAGGCGGACGCGTGGATTGGCCGCGGCGTGAAATCGATCTGGTCGATGCTGTTCCGCACCGGTCTGATCAACCTCGATTTTGCCACCCTGCAACAGGTGTTTCAGTCGCGGGGCGGCAAGACGCTGTTCAGCCTCGGCAGCGGCGAGGGCCCGCAGGCGGTGGCCCAGGCCATCGAAAGCATCAAGCTCTGTCCCTTGCTGCATCCGACGGAGTACTCCCGCAAGGCGGACCGCCTGCTCGTTAATATCATTGGCGGCACCGATCTCACGCTGCCGATGGTGAACGAGCTCATGACCGCGATCACCGGGCAATACGGCCGGGATTCGCATGTCATTATGGGCGCGGTGATCGATGAGGGCATGCAGCAGCGGCTGGAGGTCTGTGTGATTGGCACGACGGATGTGGGCAACCGCAGCCAGACGCCTTGGCGCCCGCGGAACGCCGGCCGCCTGGCCGCCCCCGCCCGGGCCGTGAACGAAAAACCTGCCAGCGCCGCGGCAGGGCCGGTGGCTGTGCCCGATCCGGTGTCAGCGGCCCGAGCCGAGCAGAACGAATTCTCATTTTCAGAGGTGGAGAGCCGGGGCCACTTCGACAAGACCGACCGGAATCTCTTCGAGGGGCAGGATCTCGACGTTCCGACCTACCTGCGCAAGGGAATCAAGATCGCGGTGTAGCGCCCAGGGAAAATCGAGAAATCGGGAAACCGGAAAACCGAAACATCGGGAGATCGGGAAATCGATAAACCGGGAACCCTTTCAGTATTTGGAGGGCGGCGCGCTGTCGCCGCCTGATTCCCCGCCATTTGCCTCCGATCGGGTGGCGGCCAGCGCCTATCCAAGATCGGTTCTGGAACGTAGCGCAGGCTTCCTGCCTGCCTGGCGGACGTGGTCAAATCCGTAGCCGCGAGCGCCAGCGAGTGGATCGGTGGCAAATCGAGAAGGCAAGAAGTCGGGAAACGATCGCCCCGCCTTCGGTGCCTTAGCTTCGCTGGTTTTTGTCGTTATGGCCGCGGGCCTCCGGGCGCCGCTTTTCGGGTCACTTTTCTCACGTATCGTCTTCATTGTTAGATGATCGCGAGATTATCGATGCTCCGCTAAACGACTGGTGATTGGGTTTTTCGATCCGTGGTTATGCCGCAGGTTTTCGTCCCGGCGAGGCTTCTTTCTCCTCCTCGACGAGTTCCCGACCACCACCGTTCTAGCCAAAAAAAACGCCCCTCCATCGAATCAGTTCTGGCGTCGCTTGCTCCGATTTAGCGCGACCGGGTGAAGAAAGAACCTCTCCCAAATATCGCAGCAGCTAAATCCTATGGAAACAAACTGCTCGCAGCATTCCTCCGCGACGCCACCGGCCCGGCTGGAACCTCCGGTTGCTTAGGCCGGCGAAACCGTCTCGGCCGATGTTCTCAAGAGGCGACACCACGGGCGGTCAAGAACCGTCCGGAAATGTAAAACGTGCAGGTTTTCGTAGGGGCGATTTTGCCGACTCCTGCCGGCCGCCGATTCCCGGCTTGATTTCCAAGATATTTTCAAACAACAATATCCAGTGCGCGCGATGCAACCAACGGCCCCGTAAAAGGGTTCCGAGCCGATTTGGATATAACACAACCTCTCCGCGCTATATTACACTGTTGGGCCAAGAAAGAACCAGCTTGACATACGTACGCTTAACCGTACGCTCACGGTATGACATCCATTCCCGTCACCCAAGCTCGTTCCAGGCTCTATCAGCTTGTCGACGACACCGCCGCTTCCCACGTCCCCGTCCAGATTACCGGCAAGCGCAGCAATGCGGTTTTGGTGGCCGAAGACGATTGGCGGAGCATTCAGGAGACGCTCTACCTTCTGTCGATTCCTGGAATGCGCGAATCCATTCGGAAGGGATTGAGGGAACCGTTGGGGAGAGCCAAGACTGAAATCGCCTGGTGACCTGGCAGTTCTATTACACCAAGCAAGCCCTGAAGGACGCCAAGAAGCTGGCGTCCAGCAATCTTCGGCCCCAAGCAGAACGCCTGCTTGAGATTCTGAAGAAGGATCCGTTTCAAAGCCCGCCAGCATATGAGAAGTTGGTCGGAGATCTCGATGGCGCGTGGTCTCGCCGGATCAATATCCAGCACCGACTCGTGTATCAGATCTACCCAGAGAAACGGGCGGTGAAGATTATTCGGATGTGGACTCATTACGAATGAATAGGCCCAACCAGCCATCGCTGCCAATTCGGCAGTCGGTCACGCCTCGTGCATGCGCACGAGTCGCGCCCGCCAGCCTCATGGCAGGCTGGTAGCGTTGGGCTTGAAATACGCCAGCAATACGCCATATTTATGATCGATGAGTAATCTCTCGTTTGAATGGGATTCCAAAAAGGCGGCATCAAATGCCGCCAAACATGGCGTTCGTGGTGCACTGCCTGCGGAAGCAAGGCTCGATGATCCGGATTATCTCAGCTCGGCGGGCTGGCACGAAGGAGAAACAACCATATCTAGCGAGGCTACCATGAGATCAGAATACGACTTCTCGAAAGCAAAGAAGAACCCTTATGCGAAGCGGCTTAAGAAGACCGTCACCATCCGGTTGGAGGACGAGATCATCAGTTACTTCAAGGCGATGTCTGCCGATACAGGGGTTCCTTACCAAAACCTGATCAATCTTTATCTCAGGGATTGTGCGCAGACCCAGAAGCGCCTCTCGCTAGATTGGCGGCCGCACAAGGTGGCGTGAGATGATGAAGAATTTGCCCAACCCAGAAGGGTGATCCGACGGGGGGCGATCCGACGGGGTCATGTGTGAATTCTCGACAAGGGGATAACGTCCGGAATCTCGCGCACATTTTTTGACGGATGTAGTTCGGAGGAGGCGGGACGATCCGAAGGGGTCCGGATTCCCCCTCGAGCGGTCTTGTCGAGAATTTACACATGACCCCATCGGATCTGCCCTTCCCATGGTGACCACGGCAACCGCCCAGGGGGTCCGTCAAATTCGGGAGGACGCGTTGCCTGCCAGGCGAAGAATCAGGCCGTCTTCTTGCCTTCGGAACGCGGCTTGTTCTTGCCGCCGCTTGAACCAAGGGCGAGCCCCGCCACGACTCCGACCGCGAAGACCGCAAAGTAAACGATCGCGGCGGTGGCCTGGATCTTCTTCGTCAGGAGCAGCGGGAAAGAGAATTCAATCGAATGGGTATTATTGACGCCGACGTAGAGGACGACAAAGAGCATCGCCAGAAAGACGATCGCACGGAGGAGCATTTTCATCAGGAGCAGCATTGCGTTGTCGCCGAGGAATCTCAAGACTTTGCTGGCATCGCCGCACGGCGGGGTTGACATCGTTCCCGGGTCGGCAAAAGGAAAGAGCTCGATTCTCAACCATCCTGAACCATTGGAGAGCACCATGTCCTATCATCGTTCCATCCTCGCCTTCGTTCTCGCGGCCGCCATCGCGGCCCCGCTCGCCCTTCGCGCCGATGACACTCATGTGAAAGGTCCGGGCCCCGCCCACATCTCCGGGGGTGAAAAAGTTGACGTCACGAATTACCTGGTGCCCGGGAAAACCACCATCGTCGATTTTTTCAGCGAGTATTGCCCGCCGTGCCGCGCGATTGCGCCGAAGCTGGAAAAGCTGCACAAGACCCGGGACGACATCGCGGTCGTCAAGGTCGACATCAACCGGCCCGGGGTGAAGGGCATCGATTGGCAGTCCCCGGTGGCCCAGCAGTACCAATTGCATTCGATCCCTCACTTCCAGATCTACAGTCCGGATGGGAAACTCAAGGCGGAGGGCGATGCGGCTTACGATCAGGTAAGCAGCTGGGTGGAATAGCGATCGGTCAGGTCGGGGCTGCGGACTTCCCGGGCGGAGGGACAGGCAGCACGAACGGGGCGAAAACGGCCGCCTGCGCGGCGGGAAAACTGCCGTGGATATGCACGCCGTCGTCGCGCAAATCCTGGGCGTGGACCTGCCCGATCTCGTGCAGCCGGGCGATAATGTCGTATCGATCGTGCGGCACGAGCAGCTCGATCGCGGCGGATTCGCGGGCGATGCTGGCGGCGCAATGCTCCAGGAGCCGGTCCAATCCGGCGCCGGTTTTCGCGCTGACGAACAGCGCGCCGGGCGCGAGGATGCGCGCCGTCTCGATCGCGGCGGGGGCGGCGATATCGGTCTTGTTGAACACATCGATGATCTTCTTCCGGTCGGCGCCCAGTTCGGCGAGCACGCCAAGCGTGGTGGCATGATGACGGGCCACGTTCGGATTGGTGACATCGAGGACGTGAATCAGAAAATCCGCGACGATCACTTCTTCGAGGGTGGCCTTGAACGCCTCGACCAGATCGTGCGGCAGCCGTCGGATGAATCCGACAGTGTCGGTGATCAGCAGCTTCTGGTTGTTGGGCAGAGCGAGCTGGCGTGTCGTCGGATCGAGCGTGGCGAAGAGCTTGTTTTCGACGAGCACGTGGGCGCCCGTGAGCCGGTTGAGGAGGCAGGATTTGCCGGCGTTGGTGTAGCCGACGATCGCACACGTGGGTACAGGCACGCGCAGGCGGCGCTGGCGCTGCACGCCCCGCTGCTGGCGGACGTCAATGAGCAGGGTGCGCAGATGGGCGATGCGGTCGCGTACGGTGCGCCGGTCCTGCTCCAGCTGCGTCTCGCCTTCACCGCCGAGGGAACCCCGGCCGCGTTGTCGGGAGAGGTGGGTCCACGCCCGTTTCAGGCGGGGCAGAAAATATTCCTGGCGGGCCAGTTCCACCTGGAGCATGGCCTCGCGGGTGTGCGCCCGGTCGGCAAAGACCTCGAGGATCACTTCCTGCCGGTCGATCACCGCCAGGCAGGATTCCGTCTCCCAGTTGCGCTGCTGGGCCGGCGAAAGCGTCTCGTCGATGACGATCACGTCGGCGCCGGCCGCCTTGGCCTGTTCGATCATCTCGCCGACCTTGCCGCTTCCCAGGAGAAACGTGGAGGAGGGTGATCGGAGATTGACGAGCACGCTGCCGGCGATGACCAGATGGAGGTTCTCCACGAGTTCACGCAGCTCCGCGAGCAACTCGGCGCCCTCGCCCGGCGACAGGTGCGCGGTTTGCACGCCGACGAGGAACGCCCGGAGGATGCGTTTATTCTTGTCGAACAGCTCGGCCATAAAATTCCATGGTGCGGGCGGATTTCCTTAGAGGCGAGCGGCAAACGTCCGGATGAAATCTCCGGCCCTGGGACGGGGCGGCGAGGTCAGGTCGGCAGATTCCCCTCGGCGACGGTCTGTTCGATCATGCGGGCGGCGTAATCCCACAGTGCGGCCGAGCCCTCGGCGATATAGGAATTGCGGGCGATCACGCGGTCCCGAGTGATGCCGTGCTTCCGCCAGGCGGCACCCTCGGTCCGGCAATTCAGGAGCATGGGCTGGAAGCGGTCGACGGCGGCGGCGAACTTCGCCTCCGGGGTCTGGCGCGCCTCAAATTCATCCCACAGCGCGCGGAATTCGAGGGCTTGGTCTGCCGGTAGCAGGCCGAAGATCCGGTCGGCCGCCACGGCCTCGCGGTCGTGTTGTCCGGCCATCGCCAGAGTGTCGTAGGCAAACGTATCGCCGGCGTCGATCTCCACCAGGTCGTGCAGGATGAGCATCTGGAGCACCCGCAGCACATTGAGTTGGGGCGAGTTTGCGTGCTCGGCCAGCGTGATGACAATGAGGCAAAGGTGCCACGAATGCTCGGCGTCGTTTTCGGGGCGCCGGCTGTTGATCAACACCGTCTGCCGGAAGATCTCCTTCAGACAGTCGACTTCGATGATGAAACGGATTTGCTGCGCCAGTCGCTCGCGGGCGGTTTCCATGGTCAAAGGTGTTTGACCATGAGCACGGCAGGTCAAACCCGAATCGGTTCAGCCGAACGCCGGATTACCGGTTCCGCCGGATCGGCCGGCTGCGTCGACCGGCGTCTTGTCGCCATCTCTGCCAACCAGGCGACCGGAAACAGGAGCCCGACCATGGTGATGGCGGTCACCGTGCGACCGGTAAAAGTGGCGAACAACTGCGGTTGCGTCAGGACAAAGAGGCAGAAGGTGGCCTGCGCAGTAAACACGACCAGCGAATGCCGTCCCAGAAAGGCGAGCGGTCGGAAGGTGAAAATCCGGGGGCGGTGCACGGCCACCGCAGCGATCAGATAGGCGAGAACAATAAAGTTCACGAGCCGCAGCGGGGCCAGGTGGGTCTTGTCCGCCCAGGACCAGATCAGGTCCATCGATAGACCGGTGGGGACAGGCTGGTATCTGATCAAGAACCACAAGGGCGTCGCCACGAGCAGGCAGAACACCAGCATGGCGGGACGGAAGGACAGCAACGGCTTTGGCGATTTCGCCCAATGGTACCCGAAGAACGCACCGGACACGAAGAGGAACTGCCAGGCCAGCAGGTCGAAGACCCCCAGGTTGATGGGCAGGAGGTTCTGGAGCGAGCGTTCCAGATGGTCGCGCAGGCCGAATTGGGAAAGCAACCAGAGGCCGCCGCTCACGGCGAAGAGCCGGCCCCAGTGCCCCTTCCGCAAGGCGGCCAGCATCGCCGGAAGGACCAGCATGAACCCACAATACATTGGCAGGATGTCGAGCAGGCCCGGCTGGAAAAGCAGCGACGAGCCCAACAACAACGCGGTGACTGGTTCCTGGAAGAAAAGCGCCGGCGCAGTGGGGGCCGCAACGTGCGTGAAAAGCGTCAACAGCTGGAGACCGATGAAAGCCGTGACAAAACCGGACAGGTGAAAGAAATAGATCTCCCAGGCCCGCCACCGCGCCTTTTGTTGCAGTTCCACCGGCGACGAACTGGCCGAGCGACGGGTATAGACCAGGCCGGCGACGAGACCGGACAGGAAGACAAACCCTTCGGCAGTGGAAACGAAACCGAAGACATAGTCAGTGAAGACGCGGAGCTCGGTGTCGAGGTGGTTGATCGCTATGGCCACGAGCATCAACCCGCGCAGCGTGTCGAGGCGCAAGTCGCGGCTCACTCCGCCTGCCAGCGGGAGCGACACCGTTCGCCCGGGTCGCTCTTCCGGGTATAGCGGGCGGTCTGCGGGTGCTGATGGGCTGGCAGCGAGCATAAGTTCTAGTCAGGATTCAAAGGAAGTGGTTCCACCGATCGTCTTAGGCCGCAGGAATTTCAAGGTGATGACGCAGAATTCACGCCAATCCTGGCGCTGTGGCCGACTGCGGTACCTGCGTCAATTGACTACGCGTCCGGCAAAACGCAAGGCGTGGCAGTCGTTTGATCGGTGGATGGAGACAAGGCAGAGGGAAATTTGTGGGCCGCAGGTCCAGACGCGCTTCGTAAGACGCTGTTGATTGCCGGACGTTACGACGGTGTTGCCGGGCGTCGCGGACCCGGGAATTGCAGGAAGCCAAGGCGTGCCAGGGCCCTGGTGGTTTGTTTTGAGGAGCCGTCGCGCGATCCCACGGGCGAGACGCCCGTGCCACGTGGCATGGGCGTCCCGCCCATGTCAGACGAGACTCGTTCCAAAACAAAAGACCGTGGTGGCAGGGCCCTGGTCGATCATATCAAGTGTTGCCTTCGTGGTCCGGGGACTTTTGGGTCAGCCTCTACCCATGAAAGTTCTCGTGGCTGACAAGATCTCACCCAAAGGGGTGCAATTGCTTCGCAACCAGCCTGGTTTCGAAGTCATTGAAGCATACAATTCGCCCCGGGAGAAACTCCTGGAGCTGGTCAAGGACGTCCATGCCATCGCGGTTCGCAGCGAGACGAAGATCACGGCCGAGATAATCGCCGCCGCGCCGAAGCTGCAGGTGATTGGCCGGGCGGGGGTCGGAGTCGACAATGTCGACGTCGAGGCGGCCACCGAGCGCGGGGTGGTGGTCATGAACACGCCGTCGGGCAATACCATCGCCACGGCGGAGCTCACGTTCACGCACATGCTGTGTGGCGCGCGCCCGGTGCCCCAAGCGGCGGCGTCGATGCGCGAGGGCAAATGGGACCGCAAGAGTTTCTCGGGAATCGAGCTGTACAAGAAGGTCTTGGGCGTGGTCGGGCTCGGCCGCATCGGTGGCGAGGTGGCCCGCCGGGCGCAGGCTTTTGGCATGCGCGTGCTCGCCTATGATCCCTATCTCGCGCCCAGCCGCGCCAAGGCCATGCAGGTTGAGCAGGTGGACCTCGACACGCTCCTGCGGGAATCGGACTACATCACCGTCCACATGCCGCTGACCGAGCAGACCCGCTACATGATTGATGAGGCGGCGCTGGCCAAGACCAGGAAAGGCGTGCGCTTGTTCAACTGCGCCCGCGGCGGAATCATCAAGGAGGCCGCATTGATCGCGGCGATCAAGCAGGGGCACGTCGCCGCGGCGGGCTTGGACGTCTACGAGGACGAACCGTTGCCGGCGGACCACGAATTGCGGAGGCTACCCAATGTTGTCCTCACCCCGCATCTGGGAGCGTCGACTGCGGAAGCCCAGGAAAGCGTCGGCATCGAAATCGCCGAGGCCATTGCGGATGCTTTGCGGGGAGGCGTGATTCGCAACGCGGTCAACGTGCCTTCGATCGACGCCGCCACCCTCAAGGTGCTCGGGCCTTATCTCGATCTGGGGGCCAAACTCGGTACCCTGGTGCAGCAGATTGCGCCAGCGCAGGTGGACAAGCTGCGCATCACGTATTGGGGCCGGATCGTCGATCTTGATGCCAACGCCGTGACCCGGAGCATCCAGCGCGGTTATCTGCGCCGCATCGGCGGCGAGGAGGTGAATTTCGTCAACGCGCCCGTGCTGTTGCAGCGTCTCGGCGTGCATGTGGAGGTCACCAAGTCGGCGGCCGAGACCGACTACACCGAACTCATCCAGGTGCAGGCCGAGGACCCGGAAGGCCGGCGGTACTCCGCCGAAGGCACGCTGATCGGCAAAGGCAACAAGCCGCGCATCATTGCCATCAACGAACGGGACGTCGAGGTGGCCGCCGAAGGCAAGCTGCTCGTCCTCGAGAACGTGGACGTTCCCGGCATGGTCGGCACGGTGGGCACAATTCTGGGCAAGGATGGGGTCAACATCGCCGAGATGTCATTGAGCCGGCTCGAGCCGGGCGACAACGCCTACATGGTCGTGCGTGTCGACAACGAGCCGAGCCCGGCGGCCCGGCAGGAAATCAAATCCAACCCGGCCATCAAGATGGCCAAGTTTGTGCAGCTTTAGGCCGGGTCCATGATCCTCCCGTTCCTGATCGCCGCCCTTGTGGGCTATTTTCTGGGCGCGTTGCCGTTCGGCTACTTGGTCGCCCGGGCGCACGGCGTGGACATTTTCAAGGCGGGGAGCGGCAATCCGGGTGCGACCAACGTGAAGCGCGTGCTCGGGTCGAAAGCCGGCAATACCGTCTACCTGTTCGATGCCCTTAAGGGCGTGGTGGCGGCCGGTTGGCCGCTCTTCTGGTGTTTCGGCATGCGCCCGTCCGATCAGCTTTTCGGCCATGATCAGTCGGCCGCCTCGATGCTGGGCGTGGCGGGCCTGGTCGCGGCTGTCCTTGGCCACTCCTTTTCCTGTTTTACCCGCTTTAAAGGCGGCAAGGGCGTGGCCACCGCCTCGGGCGGACTGCTGGTGCTCATGCCCGTGCCCGGCCTGATCGCGATCTTCGTCTGGACCCTCACGTTTGTCACCTCGCGTTATGTGTCTCTGGCCTCGATTCTCGCAACGCTGTCGGTGCCGACGGCGGCTTGGTCGCTTGGTTTGCCGCTCGCGCTGAAACTCATGGCGACCGGGCTCAGTGGGCTGGTCCTCGTGCGACATTACGCCAACATCCGCCGCCTGCTCGCCGGCACCGAGCACCACTGGACCCGCAAGCCTTAGCAACGCGTCACCAATTCTCCACCATGGCTAGAATCGTTCAGAAATACGGCGGCACCTCGGTCGGCGACATTGAGCGCATCAAGCGCGTGGCGGACCGCATCAAGGCGACCCGCGACGAGGGCAACGAAGTCGTCGTGGTGGTTTCGGCCCGTTCCGGCGTCACCAATGAGTTGCTCGCCCGTGCCAAGGCGATCCACGAGCATCCGAGCGAGCGGGAACTCGACATGCTGCTGGCGACGGGCGAACAGGAAACGATCGCGCTGACCGCGATTGCGTTGCACGCGATCAAGGTGGAGGCGGTTTCCTATACCGGTGCGCAGGCGGGCATCTTCACGGACGCGGCGCATACCAAGGCCAAGATCAAAACGATCAACGCCCGCCCGATCGAACACGATTTGCAGGCCGGCAAGGTCGTGATTGTCGCCGGCTTTCAGGGAATCAACGACGAGGGCCAGATCACCACGCTCGGCCGCGGCGGATCGGATCTGACCGCCATCGCCCTGGCGGCGGCGGTCAAGGCGGACAAGTGTGAGATCTATACGGACGTGGATGGCGTCTACACCGCGGATCCGCGGGTGGTGAAGGATGCACGCAAGCTGGACGAGATCAGCTACGACGAGATGCTGGAGCTCGCCAGCAGCGGGTCCAAGGTCATGCAGTCGCGCTCCGTGGAGTTCGCCAAGAAATACGATGTCGTTTTCGAAGTCCGTTCATCATTCAATCACAACCCGGGAACCATCGTGAAAGAAGAAGTCGTCTACATGGAGGAGGTCGTCGTGCGCGGCGTGGCCGTGGACAAGGACCAGGCCAAAGTCATCGTCAGCAACATCCCGGACAAGCCGGGCTCCGCCGGTCGCGTGTTTCGCGCGCTGGCCGACGCCAACATCATTGTCGACATGATCGTGCAGAACATCGGGCGAAACGGGATCGCGAACCTGACGTTTACCGTCCCGCAGAGCGACTCGCATCGGGCCCAACAGGCGCTCGACCCGGTGTTCAAGGAACTGGGAGGCGGAGAGGTGGCGATTCACCATGAAATCGCCAAGCTGTCCGTCGTCGGGGTCGGCATGAAGACGCACAGCGGGGTAGCCGCGACGCTTTTTGAGACGCTGGCCACCCAGCGCATCAACATCGAGCTGATCAGCACCTCCGAGATCAAGATTTCGGTCGTGATCTCCGCCGCCCGCGCCGACGATGCCGCCCGCGCCGCCCATGCGGCGTTCGGCCTGGACAAGCTCGGGTTGGGCTAAGGAGGAGATGCATGGGTAGGGCCGGCGCTTGCCGCCGGGCCACAACCGGTGTTTGAGAGTGGCCTGCCGACTAGCGGCAGCCCTACAATTCAAAACGCCAATTCAAAATAGATTCTGATGCAATTCATCTCCACCCGCGGACAGACCGATCCGCTCGGCTTCTCCGAGGCGGTGGCCGTCGGGCTGGCGCCGGACGGTGGGTTGTTTCTGCCCGAGAGGCTGCCGGATTTCTCGGGGGAACTGGCGCGTTTCGAAGGTCTGGCCTATGCCGAGTTGTGTGGCGAGTTTCTCGGGCGGTTCGCGACCGACCTCGAACCGGCCGTGCTCAAGGACCTCATGGCGCGGTCCTACCGCAATTTCAGCCATCCGGCGGTGGCCCCCCTGGAGCAGCTCGGCGAAGACCTCTTTGTGCTCGAGCTCTTTCACGGGCCGACGCTCGCGTTCAAGGATTTTGCGCTGCAATTGCTGGGCAACCTCTACGAACAGCAATGCCGCGTGCGCGGCCAGACGCTCAACGTGCTGGGCGCCACCTCGGGAGACACCGGCGCCGCGGCGATCCATGGTCTGCTCGGCAAACCCGGCGTGGCCATCTTCATCCTTTATCCCGACGGCCGGATTGCGCCCTTGCAGGAGCGGCAGATGGCCTGCACCGGGGCGGAGAATGTTTTTGCGCTCGCCGTCGATGGCACGTTTGACGATGCGCAGGCGGCTTTGAAGGAGGTGTTCGGCGACCAGGCGTTCCGCCAGCGACATCGGCTCTCGGCAGTGAACTCGATCAACTTGGCGCGGGTGTTGGCCCAATGCGTTTACTATCTTTACGCCTGGCTGCGGCTGCCGCAGTCAAAACGATCGAACATCGAGTTCGTCGTGCCGACCGGAAACTTCGGCAACGTCCTGGCTGGATGGCTGCTGAGGAAGATGGGGGTGCCCATCCGCAGTTTCAAGATCGCGACCAACCAGAACGACATTCTCTATCGACTCTTCACCACCGGCGAGTACCGCCTCGCCCCGGTTGCGCCCAGTCTGGCGCCCTCGATGGACATCCAGGTGGCGTCCAACTTCGAGCGTTTCCTCTATTATGCTGTCGGCCGCGATCCGACGCGCGTGCGGGACATCCTGCGGACGTTCCGGGAGACGGGCATCTACCGGTTCGAGCAATTCGACGCCGACTGCTTCAGCGCGTCCCGGTGCACGGACCAAGGGATCTCCGCGATTATCAAGCGCGTCTACCAGAAGTACGGCTATGTCTGCGATCCGCACACGGCTTGTGGCTTTGCCGATCTGGGCTCCGACCGTGTCAGCGTCGTGCTGGCGACCGCCAGCCCGGCGAAGTTTCCCGAGGCGATCCACGCCGCCACCGGGTTGGAGCCGACGCATCCCTCACTCGAGGCGCTCAAGTCGAAACCGGTAGCCAAGCATGTTATCCGGGCGGATGCCGCATCAATCAAGGCGTTCATCGCCGAGCATGGAGTCTGAGCCGGGAGGCTGTCCGGAAACTGCCAGGTTTTGGAGGGCGACGCGCCGTCGCCGCCCAATTTCCGAGCGGCGCTGACAGCGCAGCGCCCTCCAGCGCAAAGCGCAACGGAGTTTCTCGACAGCCTCCAGGCTTCCGGCTCAGACCTTCTTCTTGTCCGGCAGGGCGCGGGTGGCGACTTCAGTCCGGAGCTTTTCCAGAAAGACGTCGAACGGCATGACCCCTTCGTCGCCGCGGGCGCGCGAACGCACGGCCACCGACTTGGCTTCGGCTTCCTTGCCGCCGATCACGAGCGCATAAGGCACCTTGTCCATCTCGGCGCGACGGATTTTGGCGCCAAGCTTGTCGGCATGTTCATCCAGCGAGGCGCGAAAACCCTCGGCTTTCAGGCGGGCGACCACGTCACGGGCATAATCGATCATCTTGTCGCTGATCGGCAGCACGCGCGCCTGCTCGGGCGCAAGCCACGAGGGAAAATCGCCGCCGAAGTGTTCGATCAACACCCCGACGAAGCGCTCCATCGAGCCGAAGGGCGCCCGGTGAACCATCACCGGCCGGTGCGGCTGGTTGTCGGCGCCGATGTAGGAAAGGTCGAAGCGTTGCGGCAGGTTGTAGTCCACCTGGACCGTGCCGAGCTGCCATTCGCGGCCGATGACATCGCGGACGACGAAGTCGATTTTCGGCCCGTAGAAGGCGGCTTCGCCCGGTTCCTCGGTGAAAGGCACCTCGAGGGTTTTGGCGGCTTCGCGGCACGCGGCCTCGGCCTTGTCCCAGTTGGCCGGGTCGCCGGTGTATTTGGCCGAATCGGGATCCCGGAGCCCCACGCGGACGCGGTAATCGGACATGCCGAGCGTCGCGAGGACGATCTTCACGAGCGAGAGGCAGCCGAGGATCTCCTGGGGCACCTGGTCCTCGGTACAGAACAGGTGGGCATCGTCCTGGGTGAAACCGCGGACGCGCGTCATCCCGTTGAGTTCGCCCGATTGTTCCCAGCGGTAAACCGTGCCAAATTCCGCCAGGCGCACCGGCAGGTCGCGGTAGGAATGCGGCTGCGATGAGTAGATCTTGATGTGATGCGGACAGTTCATCGGTTTCAGCAGAAAGCCTTCAATGAGTTTGTCGTCCGGCAGGACCCGGCTGGCGCTGATNNCAGCCTTCGCTGGCGATCCGGGACCAGGCCTCCTGATCGACGAGCGGCGGAAACTGGGCGTCCTTGTAGTACGGGAAATGGCCGCTGGTTTTGTAGAGCTCGAGGCGGCCGATGTGCGGGGTGAACACCTGCTGATAGCCCTGCTTGCGCAGCTCCGCCGAAATGAAGTTCTGCAATTCCTGGCGGATGATTGAGCCGTTGGGCGTCCAGAGAACCAGGCCCTGGCCGACGGTGTCGTCGATGACGAATAGCTTGAGGTCTTTGCCAAGCTTGCGGTGGTCGCGGAGCTTCGCCTGCTCGAGTTGGTTGAGATAGGCGGCGAGCTCCTCCTTGGTCGGGAAGGCCGTGCCGTAGATGCGCTGGAGCTGCTTGTTGTGCTCATCGCCACGGTGGTAGGCCCCGGCGATTGAAAGCAATTTGAAGGCCTTGATCTGCTTCGTGTACCGGATATGTGTTCCGGCGCACAAGTCGGTGAACTCGCCGTTCTGGTAGAAGGAGATCGCCTCGCCCTCGGGGACGTCCGCAAGGCGGCCGATCTTGTAGCGCTCCTGACCGATCTTCTTGATGATCTCGACGGCCTCGGCGCGCGGCACCTCCCGGCGGGTGAAAGCCTGGTTTTCGTCGATGACCTTCTTCATCTCGGCCTCGATCTTCTCGAGGTCCTCGGCCGTCAGCTTGTGCTCGAGGTCGACATCGTAATAGAAGCCGGTTTCCGTTGGTGGTCCGATATCGAGCTGGGTCTCGGGGAAGATGCGCAGCATCGCGGTGGCGAGCACGTGCGAACACGAGTGACGGAGTTCCTGGAGGGGAGTCATCATGGAAGGAGCAAGAAGCGAGAAACGAGGAGACAGAAGTCAGAAGCTAGAAGATAGGAGTCAAAAGACTGAAGACAGAAGTCAGAAGGCGAAGAACGCAATGCGGGGGAAAAGCGCAGGGGGCGAAATGTTGGAGCGCACGCAATCTCCGGATTGTCGGTCGTCTGAGGTGGCATGGGCATCCTGCCCATGTCTGGAGATCACTTGGAAACACGGGCAGGATGCCCGTGCCACGTTCGGCGGAGCGGAGAAAAACAACTTGCGTTGCAAAGATAGCGGCGCAACTAGGAAACCATGCGCGCGTCGTTGGAGAGGATCCTGGGGCGGCCGGTGGATTTTCCGGTCGAGATCACCCTGTCGAGCGGGGACACCTATCTCCTTCCGCATCCCGACCACGCGCAGATGCATCCGAACACCAGGGATTTGATCATCTACCCCGACGTGGGACCGTTTTCCCTGGTGGTGAATCCCGATCAGATCGTGACGATCCGGCCGGTCCGCAAGGCGTCGTAGGGGGGAATGGGAGCCGATCAATCCGACCCATTTCCTGCGGCCGCACCAAAGAGTAGCGCCGGTCTCTGACCGGCGATTTCGCCAGTCGAAGACTGGCGCCACGATACGATCTGGCGCTGTCTGTTCGGGGCGGCTCATTTCTTCACCGGTTCCAATTTGTAGCCGTCCTTGCCGTCGAGCATCGACCAACCGGCGGCGGCCAGTTCCTTGCGGAGAGCGTCGGCGGCGGCATAGTCCTTCGCCTTCTTGGCGGTCCAGCGGCGTTCGGCGAGAGCACAGATTTCAGCTGGCGCCGAAATCTGTATCGGCGACGCCGAAAGATCCAGGCCGAGGGCGAAGAGCGCTCTGTCGAACGCGGAAAGATCACCCGGCTTAGTCGGGCCTGCTTTCGTTGCGATAAAAAGGGCTCCCAATGCTGCTGGTGAGTTCAAATCGTCTCTCAGTGAGGCAAGCACAGGATCAAAACGACTCGAAAGTGAGGCCGGCGCATCTTTGGTGAAAGTAGTCATCCGAGCACGATCAAGACTGAGAGTGGCGATCGCGCTCTCCGCCGCATGGAGCGACTCCAGCGTGAAATTGAGCTGCTTGCGGGGGTGGCCGGAGAGCAACGCGTAACGGATCGCCATCGGAGAGAAGCCTTTCGCCTTGAGATCATCCAGTGTGTAGAGATTGCCCAGGCTCTTACTCATCTTCTTGCCGTCGACGAGCAGGAACTCGCTGTGGTACCAGTGGCGCGAAAAGGTGGTGCCGTTGCAGCACTGGCTCTGGGCGATCTCGTTCTCGTGATGCGGAAACAGCAGGTCGACGCCGCCACTATGCAGATCGATGGTGTTGCCGAGATGCTTTTTGCTCATGGCACTGCACTCGATGTGCCAGCCGGGGCGGCCCGCAGCGGCGCCGGTGGGACCGGGCCACTGGACGTCGCCGTCTTCCTCGGGCTTGTAGGCCTTCCAGAGCGCGAAGTCTCCGACGTCGTCCTTGTGGTCGTCGTCGGCCACGGTGATCGTCACCTTAAGTTCGCGCTCCCTGATTCGCGAAAGCGCACCGTACTCCGGGAAGGAGCCGATCTTGAAATAGACTGAGCCGTCCGGCGCGCGGTAGGCGTTGCCCTTCCGCATGAGCACCTCGATCATGTCGACCTGTTCGCGGATGTGGCTCGTGGCCGTCGGTTCAACGTGCGGCCGCAGCAGGTTCAGCGCGTCACAGTCGCGGTGGAAGAGCTCCGTCCAGTGCCGGGTGATTTCGGAGAGGGGACGATGTTCGCGTTTCGCCTGGCCGATGGTGCGATCGTCAACATCCGTCAGGTTGCGCACGTGCTTCACCCGGTCTTTTCCGAATTCAAGTTCAAGCAAGCGACGGAGCACGTCGTTCACCAAGAAGGTGCGGAAATTACCGATATGGGCCGGCGCGTAAACGGTGGGGCCGCAGGTGTAAAAGGTAAACGGATGCTCCTGCGAAATCGGCGGCGCGCCGGGTTCGCGTTGTCCGAGAATGCGGTAATCGCGGGTGAGGGAGTCGAAAAGTCGGATGGCCATGGAACGGAAGCAGGAAACGTTGATCTTCACCTATTGGCGCGCAGAATAAGCGGTCTTGCCATATCTTTTTTGACGATTGGCGCGAATTGATGAGGATTAGTGGTTAACGCTCCTATCCCGACCTGTCTATGCCTGAAAACTTCAAGCTGGAATTGACCCATCGGCCGCGGCGCCTGCGTCGCACCCCCAGTCTGCGCGCCCTGACCGAGGAGACCGTGCTGCGCCCGCAGGATTTTATTGCGCCGTTGTTCGTGATTGACGGCTCGGGCGGCCCGGAGGCGGTACCGTCCATGCCGGGCGTGTTTCGCCTCAATCTCGCCGATCTCGCGAAGGAATGTCGCGCGCTGCACGGGCTGGGCGTGCCGGCGGTGGCGCTGTTCCCTTCAATCGATCCGAAACTCAAGGATCCGGACGGCACGGTGGCGTTGCGCGAGGACGCGCTCGTGCTGCGCGCGGTGCGCGCGGTGAAGGAAGCGGTTCCGGAACTGACCGTGATGACCGACCTGGCGCTCGATCCGTATACGACTCATGGCCACGATGGCGTGCTGACGCCCGATGGCCGCGACGTGGACAACGACCGCACGGTCGGCCTCCTTTGCCAGATGGCGGTGCTGCACGCCCGGGCGGGCGTCGATCTGGTGGCTCCGTCGGACATGATGGACGGTCGCATCGGGGCGATCCGGGCGGCGCTCGACGCGATGCGTTTCACCGGTACCGGGATCATGGCGTACTCGGCTAAATTCGCCTCTGCTTACTACGGGCCGTTCCGCGATGCCGTGGGGAGCGCGAAGGCGGCGGCCACGCACGGCCTGAGCAAGGCCACCTACCAGCTCAATCCGGCCAATCGTCGCGAGGCGTTGATCGAGATCGCCCTTGATGAGCAGGAAGGCGCGGACATTCTGATGGTGAAACCGGCGGGTCCTTATCTCGACATTATCCGCGAGGTCCGCAATGCCACCAACAAACCCGTGGCGGCCTACCAGGTTTCCGGCGAGTACGCGCAAATCCATGCCGCGGCGAAACTCGGCTGGCTCGAGCTCGACCGGTGCCGTCGCGAGTCGTTGCTGGCGATCAAGCGCGCCGGCGCGGACATGATCCTGACGTACTTTGCCAAGGAAATGGCGGCGGAGCTGGGCGGGTGAGATTCCGGTGCCGGCGTTGATGGTCACACGGACCGCTCGCTGGCGCCGAAAGCCGCGATGCATTCGAGACGGCCAGGACTTGGAGGGCGGCGCGCTGTCGCCGCCCAATTTCCGAGCGGCGCTGACGGCGCAGCGCCCTCCACTGCTACGAAAACAAACCGCTGGCGCTCACGGCTAGGCGTTCTGGGAGACCGCCACAGTCAGATCGGCGATGAAGGCGTCGACGTCGGCTTCGCTGGTGTTCCAGGAGCACATGAGCCGGTAGCCGTGGGCGCCGATGAAATTGTAGTAATGCCAGCCCCGGGCATGCATGGCCGCGGCGACCGCAGGCGGCAGGTTGGCGAAGACCGCGTTGACTTCCGGCTCGACGAGGATGTCCACTTGGGGAATACGACGCAGCGCGGCCGCGAGCTTCCGGGTCATGAGGTTGGCGTGCCCGGCGCGCCGCAGCCACGCGCCGTCCTGCAGCATGCCGACCCATTGCGAACTGAGGAAGCGCATCTTTGAGGCGAGCTGGCCGGCCTGTTTGCAGCGATAGTCGAATTCGCGCGCGAGCTGCCGGTTGAAGAAGACCACCGCCTCGGTCATGTTCATGCCGTTCTTCGTGCCGCCAAAACACAGCACGTCGACGCCGGCGCGCCAGGTGAAGTCGGCGGGCTTGGCGCCGTCGCGCTCCTCGAGGGCGGCGGCGGCGTTGGCGAAGCGCGCGCCGTCCATGTGCACAGCGAGGCCATGTTGCCGGGCCACGCCGGTCAGCGCCTTCAATTCATCAATCGTGTAGACCGTGCCCCATTCCGTGGATTGGGTGAGCGACAGCACCCGCGGTTTTGGAAAATGGATATCGGTGCGCTTGAGGATCACGCGCTCGACCTGCGCGGGGTCGAGTTTGCCGTTTGGGCCGGTGGCCACGAGGATCTTGGTGCCGTTGGAAAAAAATTCGGGGGCGCCGCACTCATCGGTCTCGACGTGCGCATAGTCGTGGCAGATGACGCTGTGGTAGCTCTGGCAGAGGGAGGCGAGGGCGAGGGAATTGGCGGCGGTCCCGTTGAAAACGAAGAATACCTCGCAGTCGGTCTCGAACACCATGCGCAACAGGTCGCACGCCCGCACGGTCCATTCATCGTTGCCATACGACGGCAGGCAGCCGCGATTGGCTTCGGTCAGGGCGGCCCAGGCTTCGGGACAGATGCCGGCGGTGTTGTCGCTGGCGAAGACCTGATTGGCGGCCGGGGGGCGATTGCGATCCGCGGCCGGGGAAGTGGAGGAGGAGGCCATGGTTGGATCGAAACAGAAACCCCGGACCGAGGCTAAGCTTTTTGTTGTCATGGCGAGGCATCACCTCGGGCAACGGGTAATGGGAGACATGGACAAGGGGCATCCGAGTGTTGTCAGAATTTGGAGGGCGGCGCGCGTTGACGGAGCGGCGCCCGCCAGGCGTCAGAGCCAATGAATGTCAGACGAGACTCGTTCCAAAACAAAAGACCGTGATTGCCGGGGACTCTCCCAACCGAGATCTTGCATCGGGAGCGTGCAGGGACTTCGCTGGCGTGATGTCGGACGGGAACGTCAATCTGTATTTGGTCGGTTTCATGGGCACCGGGAAGACCACCACGGGTCGCGCCGTCGCGGCGAAGCTCAGTTTCCAGGCATTGGACAGCGACCATGAGATTGAACGGCTGAGCGGGAAATCGGTGGCCAAGATCTTTGCGGAGGATGGCGAACCGGCTTTTCGGGCGCTGGAGCGGAGATTCATTGAAAGCGGCCATCCGAGCCGCGGGGTGGTGGTCGCCTGCGGAGGGGGGCTGGTGGTCCAGCCGGACATGCTTGCACTGCTCCAGGGCAAAGGGGTGGTCATATGCTTGCACGCCAGCCTTGCCGCGATTGTCCGGCGCACCGCGCAGAACCAGTCTCGTCCGCTGCTAAACGTGGAGAATCCCGAGGACCGGATCCGGCGCCTTTACGCGGAGCGCGAGGAGATCTACAAGCGCGCCGGGACGGTGATCCTGACGGATTTCCGCCCGCAGCATGAGATGGTGATGCATGTCATCCGCACCTATTTGCGGGAGGCGCGAGAATGGGAACGAAAACACGGTGTGGCATCCGCCGACAGCGGCCGGGGGGACGCGGGGAAACCGGCCGCCAATGCCGGTGCCACGGCGCCGAGCCGGCCGTCCCGCGCGTAACACGAGACGGGCGAGAGCCGCCGCGATCAAAGTCATGCAGGCGAAGCAGGAGGAGTTGCGGCGTCGGCTGGTCGCGCTGGGTTTTGACGTGGTGCGCTTTGCGCAGATTGGCGCGATTCCGTCCGCGGCGTTGGCTGGCTGGATCGCGCGGGGTTTCCAGGCCGACATGGCCTGGATGGAACGGACGGCGGCGAAACGGTTGAGCCCGGAACTTCTTTTGCCGGGCGTGCGATCGGTGGTCATGCTGGGCGTGAACTACTGGGCCGGGTCGGAGGCCACCCGGCGATCCACGCCCGCCGAGGACCCGACTTGGGCGCGGTATTCAGGATTCGAGGACTACCATGAAACCATGAAGCCGGCGCTGGTCGCGGCGGGGCGGGTGCTGGAGGAATTGTACGGGGCGGGGGAATGCGACTACCGCTATTACGCCGACACGGGTCCCGTGTGGGAACGGGGATGGGCGGAACGGGCAGGAATCGGATTCCTGGGCAAGAACGGCATGCTGATCTCCCGCGAGTTTGGAAACTGGCTGCTGCTCGCAGGAATCCTGACCCGCGTGGATTTGGAGGCCGACGAACCATGGCGAGCGCAGTCGGTCCAGGCAGGAACGGAGGCACGGTTTGGCCTGCTCTGCGGAAAATGCTCCCGGTGCATTGAGGTCTGCCCGGCGGAGGCCATTCCAGAGCCCGGGTTGGTCGACGCGCGGCGCTGCATTTCCTACCAGACCATCGAAAACAAGGGATTCATCCCGCGCGAACTGCGCGCCGGAATCGGCGATCATATCTTTGGTTGCGATCTCTGCCTGGAAGTGTGCCCCTGGAATCGCTTTGCCCGGGCCGGGCGCAACCTGATCCTCGTCGCGAAGTCCGGGATCAAGGAACTCACGCTGCGCGAGTTGCTGGAACTGACGCCGGCGCGATTCGCCGAGGTCTTTCGCAACACGTCGATCAAGCGGCTGAAATTGCCGGGGCTGTTGCGCAACGCCTGCGTGGTCACTGGGAATGTCGCGGTGGGCGCAGGCACCGCGCACGAACTGGTCGCTCCGCTCCTGCGGCTGGCCGCGCATCCTGTGCCGATGGTTCGGGCTCATGCCGTCTGGGCAGTCTGCCGCGTCGCCGCGGCAGACGCTCCCGCTTTGCTGGCAATGGCTCGGGAAAATGAGACCGCCCCGGCGGTCATCGCCGAATACCCCGGCGCCCCTGCCTGAAGAGCGTTCCGGCCGGTTGCCCAATAGCCAAGTCTGCGAAATGGGTTTCGCAGCGAATGGGAAGAAACTGTGACGTCGAAGTAGCTGCGAGCGCCAGCGAGCGGCCACCCATCGGCATCCACTCGTTGGGCGCTCGCGGCCACAAATCAGGAGCTGCGTTCTAGAGAGACGGTGGCCGCTGGACGGGGAACAGTTCGTTCATCCGTCCGGTGAAATTGGCCGGCGGGCGCACCGGCCGGCCGGCGCGGTCGATAAAGGCGTGTGCCGTCTGACCGGTGGCGAGCAGTTCCTCGCCCCGGCGGACTTCGTAGGAGAGCTGGATCCGCAGAATAGGCTTTTCCGCCAGCGTGGTGACGATGGTGATCACGTCGTCATACAATGCGGGCTTCAGATACTTGGCTGTCACCTCCAGAACCGGCAGCAGGAATCCGGCGGCCTCAAGATCCCGGTAGGACAGGCCGTTCTCCTTAAGCAAAGTGGTGCGGCCAATTTCGAACCACGGCAGGTAGCTGCCATGATAGACGATACCCATCATGTCGGTCTCGGCATAACGGACGGTGATCTGGACACGGGATTGGATCATAGTCGCAGGGATGGGAAAATGGCTCAACCCGTGATGGCCCACTCCGAATCGTTGAAGAGCAAGTCGGCTGACCGCGCCCAGCTATTGCGATGCGCCCATTCGCGCCCGGCGGCGCCCAGCCGGCGGCGCAGATCCTTGTCCGTGATCAAACGGGAGAAAGCGGCGCCCAGGGCCTCTCGATCGGCCGGCGGGACGAGCAGCCCGGTCACACCATCGATCACTGCCTCCGGCACCCCCCCGATGGCGTGCGCGACCACCGGCAACCCATGGGCGGCGGCCTCAAGATAGACGAGTCCAAAGCCTTCGACGCTGTGGCGGTGGTCGATGCTCGTCATGGCGAAAACGTCCGCCTGGCTGTAAATGCGGGCGAGTTCGTTGTCCGGCACGCGGCCGAGGAAGCGTACCATCAAGCCGGGGCGGCCGGCGGCTTCCTTGAGGCGTTCTTCGTAATTCTCCTTGCTGTTGCCGCCGACCAGCCAGTACTCGATCATTTCCCGCTGGGCCGCTGGCAGCGCTTGCAGCGCTTCGATGATAAAGAGCTGGCCCTTCCGCGGATGCAGGCGCCCCACCGTCAGGATCACGATCCGATTGTGTCGTTTCGGCACATCGTCAGCGGTGGTGGGCGCGAAATCCTTCCGCAGTGCGCCAGGGGTAAGGAATGTCTTGCCGGTGGCCTCGGGAAAACGCCCGCACAGAAGCTGGTGCGTGTAGCTGGTCAAGACACTGATCCGGCTGGCGCGATGGATCAGGCGCCGAGCCATCCAACGCCGCAAAGGATCGTGGTGGAATTTAAGGATTTCCGACCCGTGAAAGGTCAACACGAGACGATTGGGGCGACAACACCGCACCACCTGGAGCATCATCATCGCCATCATGGGCCCCGGTTCTGGCAGATACACGGTGGCATACCGCAGCCGGCGGCGATGGATGATCATCTCGCGCATCATCCGGATCTGGCAGCCAATTCCGTGCGTGCCCTTCAGCGGCAGGCGGCGGAGGCGGAACGGCCAGGCTTTCTCCTCCGTAACTGGCTGCGCGGCCTGGGCCCAGACCTCGATATCATAACCCAGGTCAGCTGCGGCTCGTGCAATCTGTTCGGCGAAGGTCGCGATCCCCCCGTGCCGCGGGTAGAATTCGTGCGTGACCAGAAACACAGGCGTTTTCTTCGCTGGTGTGGCAGGGAGGTCCGCACGAAGCGGAGAGATGGTCGTGGCGGCTGACAAAATTGGAATTCCTTATGATCGGGTGGGCCAAGGCACGCAAATCCATACTTGGGCTGAGCAGGGTCTCAGATGAAGGCACACGACCCATTTGAAAGGCGCGTTAACTCGCCGGGTTGCGTGGATTCCGCGATCATCAGGGGGAATTTACATTTGGTGCGGCACAGATTGACATGAAGCCGGTCAATGCAATAGATCGTTAGCTGCTTAAATTATTCGCAAAGAATTTTCGTCTTCATTCTAGACTGTGATCCCTGATAACGACTCTTATGGCACAAGCAATTGACGATGGGCCAGAGGCGCGGAAGCCGCTCAACGAGGCTGCGAGACCTACTGCACAAGAGGAGGATGCGTTGCTGCGTGAATCACTCAAGCGATGCTCCGCCTCCACCTTCGAAGCTGCGTCTCAGTTCCGCAAAACCAAGAATACCGAGCACCTGCCGGCCATCATTTTGGGGATCATCGAGCGATTCGTTGAACCTGATCTCCGAGCGAAGCTCAGGGATCCGGATGATGATCTCCGGCTGATTGAGGATCTGGGTATCGACTCCCTGACGATGATGGAGATCGTCATTCTCGTCGAGGAGGTGCTGCAGATGTCGATCAATAATGAAGAACTGCGTCATTTGCGCACGATCGGGGACGTCAAGCAGTTCATTGAATGCAAGGTCCGCGGTTTGCCTCTGCCCAAGCCGACGAAGTTCCTGCCGATCGAGCAGATTGCGGTGATCATGCCGATTCAGCCGCCATTTCTGTTCTTGAGTGAAGCCTCGGTTAATTCGCATGGCGCCAACGCCAAGTACAAGATCAGCGGGCAAGAGTTTTTCCTGCAGGGGCATTTCAAGGACAATCCGGTGTTGCCGGCGTCCATCATGCTTGAGGCGATCGGGCAATTGGCCGTGCTCTTTCTGTTGGAAGGCGGGATCTGCGAGCCCGGCAAGGTGGTCGACCCCAAGACGATTTTCTTCACGTCGTGCGAGGGCGTGCGCTGCCACCGCATCTGCAGGCCCGGTGATGTGCTCAGTATTTCGGTCAAGCCCAAGCGGATGAAGATGCCGCTCGCGACCTTTGAAGGCGCCATCCGCGTGGGACAGGAGAAAGCCGCCATGGCCGAGGAAATCACCCTGACCTTTGGTTTGGCCGACGCCGTCGTGGTGGAGCCGGCGAAGGTGGCGGTGGTGAACAACGAACCGGTACCGCTGCCGACTGCGATCAGCGCCTGACCACCTTTGGTCTACTTCTCGATTTGATCTGGCAAAGCGGCGCTCGCGGACCGGGGATGAGTCCAGGCCTTGGTGCGACGGCGCATTGGGCTGGCGGCGAGCGCCAACCTATCGTTTGATTCCCTTTACCAGCGAATGAGGAAAGTCTACATCACAGGAATAGGGTTGATCACTAGCATCGGCAACGATGTTCCGACCGTGACCCAGAACCTTGGCGCGCTGCGGCACGGGTTTGAACTTTATCCGCCGTTTCAAAAACCGGACATCCCGGTCAAGGTCGTCGGCACGATCAAGGATTTCGCCACCGATTCCCCGGACCCGGAGGATTGGCGGTACCCTCCGCGGTACACGATCAAGCGCGAGGTGCTGCGCGGGCTCGCTCCCAACTCGCTGTTTGCCTATTGTGCGATGCTGCAGGCCATCAACGACGCGCGGCTGGCGCCCGAGGATGTCTCGAATCTTGATACCGGGCTCTATGCCGCCTCGGGAGGTTCCCCCTTTCTTACCCATTACCATCATGCCCGGATGTTGCAGGTGGGCGTGCTGCGATGTTCCCCTCTGGGCATTGTCGCGTCGATTGCCGGCACGCTGAATTTCAACCTCGTCGCCACGTTCAGGATCTATGGCGCGTCCTGCGGCTTCTCGTCGGCCTGCGCCTCCTCCTCGCACGCCCTCGCCTTCGCGTACGACGAGATCGCCACTGGTCGCCAGAAGCGCATGTTTGTGGTCGGGGCGGAGGACTGCAATACCGACAGCATCCTGCCGTTTGCCGGGATGCGCGCGCTGTCGCTGCAGACCAACCCCGATCTGGCTTCGCGGCCCTTCGACCTGAATCGCGACGGTTTTGTTGGCACGGGAGGCGGCGCGGTGCTGGTGGTCGAGAGCGGGGAGGAAGTCGAACGTCGGGGAGTCCGGACTTATTGCGAAATGGCCGGATGGGGGCAGGCCTCCGACGGCTACAATGTGGCGATCTCCCATCCGGAGGGCTCCGGCTTGCGCGTGGCCATGACCAACGCGCTCCGGCAGACGGGCATCGAGCCGGAAGCGGTCGATTACGTGAACGCGCATGCCACCTCGACACCCATCGGCGATACCTCGGAAGCGAAGGCGCTCAAGGCCGTCTTCCAGGAGGCCACTATGCGTCCGGCGATTAGCAGCACCAAGGCGCTCACGGGTCACGGCCTGTCGCTGGCGGGGGCGATGGAGAGCGCCTTCTGTGCCATCGCGCTCAAGGAAGGTTTCATTCCCGGCTCGGCCAATATCACGCGACTCGACCCGGCCTGCGAAGGTTTGAATATCATCCGGTCGACGCTGTCCCAGCAGCCGCGCGTCGTGCTGAACAACAGCAGCGGATTTGGCGGGGCCAACGTCTGCATTGTCCTGCGCCAGGCGTGAGCAAGCTTGCGGATCGTTATCAATCGGCGCTGGTCACCGGCGCCAGCACCGGCCTCGGGCGGGCGATGGCGGAGATGTTGTTGGAGGAGGGCGTGCGGGTTTGGGGCACGGCGCGCGAGCCGGCGCGGCTGCCGGTGCGGACGGGGTTCACGGCAGTGGCGCTTGATCTCGACTCCGACGCGTCGGTCAGCGCGGCTTTTGCGATGGCCGACCGTGGAGCCGGCGGGCTCGATCTGTTGGTCAACAATGCCGGTTACGGATTGTTCGGAGGATTTGCGGAAAGGGATTTTGCCGGATGGCAGCGGCAGCTTGACGCCATGCTCGTCCGCACCCTGCGGTTGTCGCATCTGGCGTTGCCGGGCATGCTCGCCCGTAACCGCGGCGCCGTGGTCAACGTCTCCTCGCTGGCGGCCGAGTTTCCGCTGCCGTTCATGAGCGGCTATAACGTGGTCAAATCAGGGCTCGCGGCGTTTTCGGAAAGCTTGATGATGGAAGTTGCCAAAACCGGCATTATCGTGATCGATTTTCGGCCCGGCGATTATCGCACGGGTTTCAACCAGACGATGCAGACTGCCTCAGAAAAACATCTTGCGCCCGAGCTGCCTCGGGCGGTCCGCCAACAGCGGGCTTGGACCGTGCTCGAAGCCAACCTCCGGACTGCGCCACCGCCCGCGCGGGCGGCGGCGGATCTTCGGCGGGCCCTTGTCCGCCACCGCAGCGGTACCGTGCGCTCCGGGACTTTCTTCCAGGCGCGGTTGGCGCCGTTGCTGGCCCCCTTGGTTCCGCAGCGCCTGCGTCGGGCGGTCGCGGCCCGGTATTTCGGTTGTTTCTGACGTGCCCCAGATCCGGATATTGGTGCTGACCTCCAGCACGGGCGGCGGTCACGACTCGCGGGCGCAAGCCTTCGCCGAATGGTGTTTCCAACTTTATCGCCACGATGTCGATGTGCGCATTGAGCAGATGCTCGAGGACTCGTCTCGCCTGTATCGTGGCGGGGTGGGTTTTTATAACTGGATTCAGCGCCGGTCGCCCGGGCTGCACAAGGGGTTCTACGCGGTCGTCGAGGGGCTCAGCTTTTTGAACCGACGGACCGTGACGTTGGGGCGCGGATACTATGAGCGGGTGTTGCGCGAATACCGGCCGCACCTCGTCTTCAGCGTTCACGATTGCCTCAATCGCGGCTACTTCCAGCTCGCCCGCCGGTTGTTGGGACCGCAAAACGTGCGGTGCGCGACCTACTGCGGGGAATTCTCCGGAGGCTGGGGCTACAGCCGGAACTGGATCGAGCCATCGGTGGACCTTTATTTCTCCCGCACGCCCACGGCGAGTGACTTTGCGGTCAAGCTCGGACTGCCGCGCGACCGGGCGCGGATCCGGGGCTTCCTCATGCAGCCGCGCGCGTATCTCGAGATTCTGTCACCCGCAAGACGCCGGCTCTACCGCGAACAGAACCTCGGTCTGAAGCCGGATCGGTTCACGGTGTTCCTGGCCACGGGAATGAACGGGGCCAACAACCACCTGGACCTGCTGCCGGCCCTGGTCGAGCACGCCGACCGGATCCAGGCGATCATTGTCTGCGGCCGCAACCTGTCTGCCTATAGCGAACTGATCCACTGGCGGACGCAGCATCCCGATTTCTCCTGTTTCATCGACAGCTGCTCGGACGTGGTGCATCTGCTGATGCAGGCAAGCGACGCGATTGTCACCCGCGGTGGTACGACGACTTGTGCCAAGGCGCTCCACTTCCGGTGCCCGATCATTTTCAACACCTTTGGCGGCGTCATGCCCCAGGAGCGCCTGACGGTGAAATTCTTCAAGAACTGCGATGCCGCCGAACTGGTGCAAAACGCTGCGCAATTCCGCAGCCTGATCGAAAGCTGGCTGGCCAACGGCGGGAGTTATGAACGGCTGCGGCAGAATTTCCTCCGGCTGCGCTATGAGGAGGACCCGACCACGCTGATCGATGAGCTGGTCGGTCTGGCGCAGGACGCGGCGGGCTTTAAGGTCTCGCGCCTCCCGCTGACGCTGCCGAACGGCGGCGATCGGTGATCAGAATCCGTGGCGTTGGAGCTGGGTGCTGAGCTCCTGTTGGAACGCCTGAACGTCGCTGGCCGGGGGCTGATAACCTTTCTTGCCGGTGTCGAGCATCAGGCGGCCATACTGATCCATCGCCCACTTGCCGGCGGTGCCATCGCTGAAAGTGACGGTGCCGCTGACGACCGTGCCAGGCCGCACCACGCGATCGAGCTCGACTTTCACCCCGCTCAACCCAGCGGGGACGGCGGCGGGATCGCCGACCGGTTCCTCGTCCAAACCGGGCTCCTCCACCATGGCGTCCGGCTCGTCCACTTCGGCGGCGTCAGCGCTGCCCGCCCCAACCACCTTCTTCAGCTTGTCGAGAAGGCCGCCTTTCTTTTCCGGTTGAGCGGGCCCGACCGGCCGCGCCTTCGCGAAGTCGACCTTGGCGTCCACGGAACTCTTGGCCGCGTTTTTCAGTTCAAGACCGAGATCATCGACCAGAAAACGGACGTCCATGTAGGTCATCGAGACCTTGAATTGCTCGGCGAGCCGCTTTTGGATCACCGCCAGGCTGTCGCCCGCGGCGACCCAGGAGGATACAGCTTGTGTTTGTTCGGGAGAAAGTGACATGGCTGGAAATGCAGTTGGGTTTGCCCTGAGGCAGACGAAATGCCCCGAAAACGCAAGCCGGCTGGCGCGGTCAGGAGGAGAAGTTTCCCTCGCGTTGGGCGCGATCTCCCTGTTTGCGCGAAGGACGATGCAATGGAATCGAACGGGCATGGTGGGCGGCCGTGGTCGCCGGCGCCTGGGATGGCGCTGCGCCGTGGTGCCGGTGGCAATGGCGTTCGCCGGGGTGGCGTTGGCCGACGGCGACAGAGCCGAAGCGCCGCCGGGCGACTCAGGGGAGACCGCGCTTCATTCCGGCGATCGTCCTGCTCTGACACCGGCCGAGGCCCGGCGGCGCATTGATGCGCTGCAGGCGGAGATTGCCCACCATGACACCTTGTATTTCCAGCAAGCCGCTCCGGAGATCAGCGACTTCGTATATGATCAGCTGAAACGCGAACTCGCCGGGCTCGAGGCCGCTTTTCCCGAAGCTGGTCGCAGTCCCGCGGATACCTTGGGGATTGGCGATGATCGCAGCGGTCTCTTCCCCGTTTGTCGTCACGGCGTGCGCATGTTGAGCCTTGAGAAATCATACTCTGAGGCGGACTTGCGGGCCTTTCTCGCCCGCGTGGCGCGGCGAGTGGGTTGCGCCGATCCGGTTTTTGTCATCGAGCCCAAGTTCGACGGACTGGCCATCAGCGTCACGTACGAACGCGGGCGGCTCGTGCGGGCGGTTTCCCGCGGCAACGGCACTGAAGGGGACGACCTGACTGCGAATGTTCTAGCCATCCGCTCGCTGCCGCACGAACTCCGCCGGATCGCGCCGGACGGCTTGCCCAACCCGATGCCGCAGTTGATCGAGGTGCGCGGGGAGGTGTTCCTGACGTTCGCTGAATTCAAGCGGATCAACCGTGAACGCGAAGCGGCGGATGAGCCGGCCTTCGCCAATCCGCGGAATCTGGCCGCCGGGACCGCCAGATTGCTGGATCCCCGGGAGGTCGCGGAACGCGGGCTCAGCGTGGTGTTTTATGGTTGGGGTGGGTGCGAACCGGCCTTGATGCTGCCGGCGACGCAGCACGGATTCCTTGAGCAGGTGCGCGCGTGGGGCTTGCCCGGCGTGGCGGACTACCAGACCGTCCGGGGAGCAGACAAGGTTTGCGCCCTCGTGGAGGCTTTCCGGCGGACACGGGACAATCTGTCGTACCCAGTCGATGGAGCAGTGGTGAAGCTCGATTCCGTCCCCCTGCGGCGCGATCTCGGCGAGACGGACCGCGCTCCGCGGTGGGCTCTGGCCTGCAAATATGCTCCGGAGTTCGCCGAAGCCCGGGTGAATGCGATCACGATCCAGGTGGGACGCACCGGGTTGCTTACGCCGGTGGCGGAACTAACCCCGGTCGTGCTGGCGGGCAGCAGGGTGACGCGGGCGACGCTCCACAACCGTGACGTGATCGCGCGGTATGATATCCGGGTCGGCGATTTCGTCCGCCTGGAGAAGGTGGGCGAAATCATTCCGGCGGTGAGTGGAGTGGACTTCGCGAAACGTCCGGCCGACAGCCGGCCCTACGTTTTTCCCGCAACCTGTCCGGCTTGCAGCGCTGCCGTCGTGCAGCTTGAAGGCGAGGTGACGGTGCGCTGCCCAAACCCGGCTTGCCCGGCGCAAATGCGCCAGCGCGTTCGGCATTTTGCCTCCAAATCCTGCGTGAAAATCGACGGACTTGGTCCGGCTACGATCCAGGCGCTGGTCGAGAGCGGACGGGTGAAGACGATCGCCGATCTCTACCGTCTTCGGCGCGAGGATCTGGTGACGCCAGATCGCAACCGGGGAGCTTCTGCCGACCAGTTGCTGGCGGCGATCGAGCGGAGCAAGCGGGCGGAGCTGTGGCGGTTCATCTACGGACTAAGCATTCCGCATGTCGGCGCGATGACCGCGCGGGATCTGGCGCGGCAGTTCGGCCACCTCGATTCCCTGGCGGCGGCGAGGCGCGAAGATTTCTTTGCCGGACCAAGCGGTGCGGGACCACGGCTGGGTGAGGCGACCATCAGCGCCGTCCTGACCCACTTCAGCCTGCCGCAAAATCGCACGGTGGTGACGGACCTGGTGGCGTTGGGCGTGCGGCCGGTCGCGATTGCGCGCTGAGCTGGAGAGGCCGAGAAGCGCATGGGAGATCGTTTTTTGCTGGCGACCGCAGGGAATCATGCAAGCTCATGAATCATGGGGAAGGCATTCCAGCAGCGTCGGTGTCCGGCGATTGGTCGGGAAATCTCAGCCGCCGATTGTGGCGACAACCGCATTAGCCGTTATGCCTGTCCCGCGGATTGCGGGCACAATCCGTTCGCGCCGGTCAACTACGCGCGGCTCCTCGAAATTGAGGACGGGCTGGATGAGAAAACCCTTGCCTGGCTTTTCGCCGACACTGCCGAACGACCGGCGCTGGCGCAGGCGTTCCGCTGCGCCGTGGAAGGTGGATCGCCTCACGCCGGGCATGCGTTCACGAGCTGGCAGTTGTTTTTTCGATTGGAGACTGATGGCCTGACCTGCGCGCAGCGATGGGAGCGGGCCGGTTTCCTGGGTCTCAAGAATGACGAGCGTGTCTTGTTTCGCGCCAAGATGCAGGTGCGAATCGCGCTGCTGGAGATCCGCAGCGTGCTGGACGAGCAACGCCTCGAAGTCGTCGATTTGTTCTCTTCGGGCCCGGTCCCGCTCAGGGTGGTGGATCGCAGCCTGGCCAAACAAGCGGTGCGTTTTGCGCCCATGGTTGCATGGGTTTTCCCGCTGCCGTATTTTTGGCGGGTGGCAGGCACAGCCCTGGTGATCCCAGACTGGGCACTTTTAGAGCCGGGCGAAATCGTGACAGAGCTGGCGCGCCACCTGGGCGGTCCGGCCGAGCCGGAACCGTTGCGGCGCTGGCTGGCCGAGCATTTTGTGCGGTTGAGCGAGGCGCTCGACGCAACGGCCAGGGAACGTCGCAGGCTGACGCTCGCGCAGATCGACGCCAAATGGGGCTCGGCCGTATATGAGCTGCGGGCACCGTTTGCCGAGTGCCGGGCCGCGTTGGACGCGGTTGCCGAAGTGAACCAGGATGATTTGGACGGGAAGGAGCGGCGCGAGGGTTTTGCGGAGGCGCGAACTTGGTTTGACGCTGCCAGCCAATCGGCCATTGCCCTGCCGGAGGGTAGTCGTCCGGTGCTGGGCCGCGTGCTGCTGGGCCAGACCTTCTGGCGGATCGAGGCAATGGGCGGCGACCGGTTGGCGCGCTTGCGCGGGAAGCTGGAAACTTGCCTGGGCGGCCGGTTGCGTTTTACCGGCGAACGGCTCGATGACCTCGGCGCCCGCCTGGCGATGGGCGAGCCGCCAGGCATTCCGGCACTCGTGCCGCATCGGTTGCTGGAACCTGCGCCTCGGTTGCATTTGATGAGCTCGCAGCTCGCCATGCCGCCCGGCGGGTCGCAGAAGAAAATGCTGGCGGAAATGGAGCAGGCGTACCTGCGGGCATTTTCCGACCAGCCCATTCCCGCGCTCGACGGGCGGACGCCGCGCGATGCGGCCGGCGACCCGGTGTTGCGACCGAAGCTGGTGCGATTGATGAAATCCCAAGTCCGCGGCCACGACCAGAAGAACCTGCAGACCGGCTGTGATACCGACATCAACTGGCTGTTGCGCGAACTCGGGCTCGACGAACTCGATGTGCCGCCGCCTCCGCCGCGGCCGCCGCTCGAGACGGGAGACACCGGGGGAATGGAGCCGTTGGGCGAAGAGGATGAACCACGGGAGGGAAGGGACGATGAGCCCAACGCGTTTTCGCCGGAGGCTGATCCGCTGCCCGACGAACCCTTTGACCTCGATGAGGCAGCGCGGCGGCTGAACACTGCGTTAGGGGAGTTCGACACAGCGGCAGAGGCCCTGAACGAACTCGAGGCGAGCGGCGCCACGCTGGTTCCCGATGCCAGCGAGCTGACCGCGGATCTGCTTAACGGAACGGAATTCAGCTGCCTGGTGACTTTTCTGTTGCAGGCCTGGTTCGCCTTGGTGCCGCCCGGCTGCCGGGCGCCGCCTCTTCGGCTGCCGGCGATGCGCGAGGCCATGCGGCATGAATTGGCGCTCGTGACGCCGAGGGAAATGTCCGGCTCGATGGAAACATTGCAGATCTTCGTGTCGGATTGCCGGCAGCCGGCATTGTTGCAGGTGCTGGTGGCGCGGTTGTCGGACAGTGCCAAGAAGATGCCGAAAAACATGCGTCCGAAGGCCGAGGCCAAGGTGGCGATGGTGGTGGTCCTGAAAGTTGTGCTCGACGAGCTCGATCACGCCTTGCGCCATCCCTAGTCCGCCGTTTTAATTGACCTATGGCCGAAATGCTAATGGTTCAATTGGCGGAGCGTAGCTATCCGATCCATTTCTCTGCTGAACTGCGACAGGAGATCCGCGCTGAACTGGAGGCGTTCGGCCGGTCGGGACGCAAAGTGGCGGTCGTGACCGATTCCAATATTGCGGCCCAGCAGGCGCAGACGCTGGAGGAGATTGCGGCCGGCGCACCCACGCTGGTTTTCCCGCCTGGGGAATCCACCAAATCACTCGAATCCCTGGGCCGGGTGCTGGATTTTCTGGCGGAGCGGCACCTGGATCGCAGCAGTGCGTTGGTGGCCGTGGGCGGAGGGGTGATCGGCGACCTGGCCGGATTCGCCGCCGCTTCGTACCTGCGCGGCATCGGCTACTACCAAGTTCCCACGACCTTGCTGGCCATGGTGGACAGCTCAGTCGGCGGCAAGACCGGCATCAACCTGAAGGCCGGCAAGAATCTGGCTGGTGCCTTTCACCAGCCGCGCGGCGTCTTCATCGCCACGAAGTTATTGGCCACGCTGCCGGCGCGCGAATTCGCCGCCGGCATGGCCGAAGTGATCAAATATGGCCTGTTGGGCGACGCGGAGTTGTTCGACCAGCTCGAACATTCGCCTCTTACCCTTGCCAGCTCCGAACTACCGGCGGTCATCCGCCGCTGCTGTGCCATCAAGGCGCGCATCGTCGAGGCGGACGAGCGCGAACTAGCGAAAGAGGGTGGTCGCGCGTTGCTGAACCTGGGGCACACGTTCGGCCATGCCATCGAACAGGCAACCGGTTATCGCCGCTTCCTGCACGGCGAGGCCGTGGCCATCGGTCTGGCTTCGGCCGCCCGCCTGTCGCAACTGCTCGGCTACCTCACGGCGGCCGACGTGGCGAGGGTCGACGCGGTCCTGACCGCGCATGCCCTGCCCACCCGGCTGACGTCCGCCCTGCCGGTGGCTGAGCTCATGGCGGCGATGACCCGGGATAAGAAAATGCGCTCCGGGATGCCGCGCTTCGTCATCCTGACGCGTTTTGGGGAATCCGTCACCCGCGATGGCATTCTGCCGACGTTGGTCGAGGCGATCTGGCGTCAAGTGGGAGCGCTTTGATTTCGGATTGCAGATACCGGATATCAGATAGTAAATAGCTGTCTCGCGTCCCGAAAAAGGCGCGGGGGCGTTTCAAGAGAATCCTTCCTGTTTCCGGTATCCGAAATCCAAAATCAAGATGTCGGCCATCGACGAAGATATCGTCCGCGAATATTTTGAGCAAAACGGCTTCCTCGTGCGGCAGGCGCGCAAATACCAGGTCCAGGCGCGCCGCAAAACGAGCGATGAGGAGGTGGATTTGCTCGTTTATAATCCCGCCTTCCGGCGCGGCGGCCGCAAGCCCGACTTTTTTCTGTTCTCCACGGAATTGCCCCTGGTCGATCGGGCCATGGTCGTGGTGAAAGGATGGCATACCACCACCCATTTCACGCCGGCGATGCTGAAGAGCAGTCCGGAGATCTTCACATTCCTGGAGGAGAACGTGATCAAGGACGCCAGCCGTTTTTTCCCGGTGGATCCGGACGAGCCGGGCAACCATCCTGATATCACCAAGATCCTCGTGCTGCCCGGTCTGCCCACGGTCGAGCCGTTTCGTTCGCAAAGCGTGCAGATGCTCAAGGAGCGCGGAGTCGACGCGATCGTTTCCTTCCGGACCATGCTGCTCGACATCATCGACAAGGTCGAAATCAACCGGAACTACCGAAAGTCCGACACCCTGCAGTTGCTTCGCATTCTCAAGACCTACGATCTTCTGAAGGACCCGCAGCTTGACCTCCTGCCCGACCGGCCGGCGCCAGCCGTGCGGCGGAGATCGGCGGCGGAGAGTTGATCCTGCCTTGGCGGCCTGAAAATGACGAAGATTCATCCCACGGCCATCGTCGAGGCAGGTGCCGAGTTGGGGGAGGACTGCGTGGTCCACGCCCACGCCATCCTCACGCGCTTCGCCCGACTGGGCGCTGGCGTGGTGGTTCATCCGGGCACGGTCGTCGGGGGCGATCCCCAGGACCTGCGGTTTGATCCGGCGACCGAATCGCGCGCGCGGGTCGGACCGCAGACGGTCTTGCGCGAGAACGTGACGATCAATCGATCAACCGTGGCGGGCGGTGAAACGGTGGTCGGCGCGAACTGCTTTCTCATGGCGGGAGCCCATGTGGCGCACGACTGCGTGGTGGGCGACCAGGTCGTGCTGGCCAACAATGTCCTCCTGGCCGGTCACGTGCGGCTCGGCGCATTCACGTTCGTCGGCGGGGGTGCGGCGTTTCACCAGTTTACGCGGGTGGGAGAGAGCGCGATGGTGGGAGGACTGGCTCGCATCACCCTCGACATCCCGCCCTACCTGATGGCTGCCGAACGGGACGAGGTGGTGGGGCTCAATCTGGTGGGGTTGAAACGTCGCAACTTTTCGCGGGAAGTCGTGGCGGAGCTAAAGAACTGTTTCCGCGAGGTCTACTTCGATGGCGGCAATGTCCGGCTTCGGGCGCAGGAGATGCTGGGTCGGGGTGTGCGGAGCCCGGAGGCGAAGATCTTTCTGGAGTTCTTCGCGGGCGGCCGGCGAGGAGTGGCGCGCGCCCGGCGGGTCTGGTCGACCGAACAAGAGGGGCCCGGCCAAACGCTGTGAAACGGCTATTGAAACCAGCGCTTGCTTTGTGGCCGCGAGCGCCAGCGAGTGGAAACCAAACGTAGGGGCGCACGCTGCTTGCGCCTTCCCACCATGCCCGACCATCCACCGATGAAGCTTGCGCTCACTTGCGGCGACCCGGCCGGTGTCGGACCGGAGGTCCTGATGTCGTGGCTGGAGGCCCACCCGGATGAAGCTGGGCAGACCGCGGTCATCGGCCCGGCGCGGTGGCTCGATCAGCTGCCGGTGGCGGGAGAGAAGATTCCGGTGGGGCTGGAAGAGTTCGCGGCTGAACCGGGCCGGCCGACGGGCGAGGGTGCGCTCGTCGCCTGGGCGGCGATGGAGCGGGCGGCGGCGGGCTGCATTGCGGGAGAATTCGCCGGCGTCGTCACCGGTCCGGTCAGCAAGGCGTGGCTCGCGCGCATCGGCTATCCGCATCCCGGCCAGACCGAATTCTTCGCCACGCGCTGGGGCGGCGAACCCACCATGGCTTTTTGTGGCGGACGCCTGCGGGTGGCCCTGCTGTCCTGGCATGTGCCGTTGCGCGAAGTGCCCGCCTTCCTCACCGCCGGGAATTTCGCGCGGGTTGTCCGCGCGGCGGCGGAGTTGACTCGGGCGGAAGGAATCGCGGTGCCGCGCCTGGGTGTGTGCGGTCTCAATCCGCATGCGGGCGAGGGTGGTTTGCTCGGCGACGAAGAGCAGCACATCATCGATCCGATTCTCCGCGGGTTGCAGGTGGCGTTTCCCGGACTTTCGCTGTGCCAGCCGGCTGACACGCTGTTTGCGCGACAGTTGCGCGGGGAGTTCGATGCGGTGATCGCATTATTCCACGATCAAGGCCTGGCTCCGCTGAAAACCGTCGATTTTGACGAGGCGGTCAATGTCACGCTGGGTCTGCACCACGTCCGCACGAGTCCGGATCACGGCACGGCCTTCGCCATTGCCGGGAGGGGCGTGGCCAGTTCGCGCAGTTTTGGCAACGCCGTCGTGGTGGCCCGGCGGTTGATCGCGTTGCGCGCCGCGCAAGCTGCTGACCCCTCGTTGTGATTGATTCGCCAATCCTGGACCCGGGGCCGAACCAAGACGTTTCTTCCATGATTTCTTGAGGTCAATGGCCCGCTGCAGCGGGGATTTCGACCAAACTGGGACGAACTAAGCCAGGTCAAAAGAGACACGATTATGCCAACCGCAATTGTACTGTTAAAAGTCAACCACGCCAAAGTGACCGGGACCGCAGAGAGACTCTTGGAAATGCCTGACGTGTCAGAAGTTTATTCTGTATCCGGTCGCTATGACCTCATGGTGATCATCAAATGTGATTCGCTCGACAAAATCGAATGCGTCATCACCGATCAGCTGCTCAAAACTGAAGGCATCGTCGATAGCGAGACGATGTTTGCGTTCCGCAGCTACGACAAGCGAGAGGGAGGAAAGGCCGTTGAAGTCGACTAGGCCTGCCTGATGAGCCGCGACCGCAAATCGCAAAGGCGTCGAATTAGGTGTTGTCAATGCCCTCCTTTACCGCAAGAACTCGCCCCTGATCCTGACCTTATACACCTCCTGATTGATGGCTAACGCACTTCCTTCCGGTGGCCGCCCTGGCTACCCCCCGCGCCGTAACACGGATCCGTTTGCAAACATCCGTCGTAACCATCGGATCAAGGCCGACCAGATCCGGGTCATCAGCCCGGAAGGGAAACAGCTCGGCGTTTTGCCGACGGGCAAGGCATTGCAGCTCGCTCAACAATTCGACCTCGATCTCGTCGAGGTCGCCCCCAACGTCACGCCGCCCGTTTGCCGGATCATGGATTTCGGCAAGTACATGTACGAGGAGTCAAAGAAGCACTCCCACGTCAAGACGACGGCGAGCAAGATCAAGGAGATCGAATTCAGCGTGCGGATCGAGCACAACGACTTCATCACCAAGCTGCGTCATGCCGAGGAGTTTCTGGAACACGGCAACAAGGTGAAACTTCGACTGAAGTTTCGCGGCCGCGAGATGGCCCGCACGGAGATGGGCTTTGATGTCGTCAACCGCGCCATTGCTGAACTGGCGGGGATGGGACATTCTGACGGCGTGCCCAAGCTGACCGGACGGAATATCTACGCGATGCTTACGCCGCTGCCGGTCAACAAGCGCAAGGCCAGATTTCACCTCAAGGAAACGGCTGCCGCGCCGGCCGCCGCGCCGTCCGCCACGCCGGCACCCCCGGCTTCGGCTTAATCCCGCAGATTCATGGCGCGGGCCCGCGCACGCAATCTGCTCGCCCTCCTCGCCGGGCTCCTGCTCGCCGGTGGCTGCAGCTCGCCGGTGGCGGCCCAGAACCGGCCGGTCGCGGCCCATCCGGCGCCGCCGGCTGCCGTACTGATCGCCCCCGTCCGGGCGCCGCCGCCGGCGGTCGTGGGGGCCGCGGCCGCTGCACCTTCCGCTCCGGTGAGCCGGCTCTGGCAGTTCAAGCGCCTCTACGATGTCGACTACGTTGATGTGCGGGCGATCGCCGAGCGCTTCGATCTCAAGGTCTCGTGGGTGACGGCCGGCCGCATCATGCAGTTGGCGGACGCCCGGGGCCGCATTCGCCTCAAGTTCGAGGTCCGGAGCCGGGACTTCCTGGCGGACGGCATCCGCGTGTTCATGGGTGATTCCACGGTCTTCAATCAGGGCAGTCTTTACGTCAGCCGGATTGATGTCATCAAGGCCATCGTTCCGCTCCTGAGCCCGGCCGAATACGCGGGCCGGCTTCCCCCGCCCCCCCACCTGATCGTGCTCGATGCCGGCCATGGCGGCGCGGATCCGGGCACGCAGAACCTGGCGCTTCATCTTGAGGAAAAGAACCTAACGCTCGATGTGGTGTTGCGACTGAAGAAGCTGCTCGAGGGGCGCGGCTATCAGGTGATCCTTACGCGAAGCGGTGACAACAAGCTCGCGCCCTTGCAGCGGCCGGATTTGGAGGAGCGCGACGAAGTCGCCAACCGGGCGAAGGCAGATCTTTTCCTTAGCGTTCATTTCAATCACGCGGTGCCTGCGGTGACGGGCACCGAAACCTACGTGATGACGCCGCAGTTCGAGACCTCGAGCGGCGGGGCGAAGGACGCCGTGGTGGACAAAGCTTTTCCCGGGAACCAGCAGGATTTTGCGAACGTTGTGTTGGGCTATCATCTGCATCGAAGCCTTCTGGCGGGCCTCAATTCGGTGGACCGCGGGTTAAAGCGCAACCGGTATATGGTGCTCGAGTTCCCCGACTGCCCGGCGGCTTTGGTTGAGGCGGCCTATTTGTCGAACAACACGGATGCGAGCCGGCTGGCGACTCCCGAGTTCCGGCAGCGGGTCGCGCAGGCCCTCGCCGATGGGATCGATGCGTACTCTGCGGCGCTGGCGGCGTTGCACCCGCCCTTGCCCCGCCCGGCGGAAATCCATCCGGCACCCGCATCGTCCAGACTGCATCCATGAATTCCCGGACCGGCCTCTCCGTGCTCGCGCTCGTTCTTTTGACGGCGGACGGTGTGCCGGCAGGCCGGGCGTGGGACTATGAAGGCCATCGCATCGTCAACCAATTGGCGCTTGCATCGCTGCCGGCGGACTTTCCGGCCTTGGTTCGCGAGCCGGCTGCGGCGGAGCGGATTGCCTTCCTTGGTGGAGAACCGGACCGCTGGCGAAACGTTGCCGATCTGCCGCTGCGGCACGCGAACAATCCCGACCATTACCTCGACCTCGAACAGCTCGACTGGGCCGGGCTCGACTGGGCGTCGCTCAGCCCGCTGCGCTATGAATTCGCCCGGCAATTTGCCGCCGGGCGCGAGGCGCATGCCGGCGAATTCCCCCGGATCGATCCGGCGAAGAATGCCGAGCACGTCCGGGAATGGCCGGGTTTTCTGCCGTGGACGATCACGGAGAGTTTTGCGCGGTTGAAGTCGGCGTTCTCCTGCCTGCGCGCTTATCAGGAAGGTGGCGGCAGGCCCGCGGAGATCGCCAATGCGCAGGCCAACGTCATCTATTTCATGGGTGTCATGGGGCACTATGTGGGCGATGGCGCGCAGCCCCTGCATCTGACGGTACATCACAACGGGTGGGTGGGCGCCAATCTGCACGGCTACACCACCGACCCGAAATTCCATTCCTGGATCGACGGCGGATTCATCGCCCGCGCCGGCATCACCTTCACCCGGCTCGCTCCGCGGGCGCGCCCGGCGCGGTTGCTCGCCACGAACCCGCCGGCGGGAACGCGCGACGCGATGTTCACGGAGGTGATGCGTTACCTGGAAACGCAGTATCAGCGCATGGAGCCGCTCTACCAACTGGAGAAGGCGGGCGGATTCAAGGCGGATGGCGCGCCGGGCAGCCTTGACGGACGGGAGTTTATTGATGAGCAGTTGCTGTGTGGCGGAGAGATGCTGGGAAGCATCTGGTTGACCGCCTGGCGCGCGGCTCCGACGGACGATTTTCTGAACCGGCAGCTCGCGCGGCGGGCCGCGGGTCCGGTCGCGGATTAATCTGCTCTAAGTGGACGCCGGTTGCGGCAGTCGGTGATCCTCAATATGATTCTCATTTCGTGTGGTTCGTGGCAGAATCTCTTCGCATGGTTCTGGTTGAGTGACCATCACAGGCAGAACCACGGAAGGACCGTGATCTTGTTGTGCAGGCTGTGTTCTGGAGACGCGGCGCGCCTCCCTGAAGCATCCGGGCCTTTGGAGAAAACCCGAATCGCGGTCAGGCAGCTCTGGCCGGGACAACGACTCTTAGGACCAGCACGGCCCCGATGATGAAGAGCAAAAGGCTATAACCGAAAGCCACCGTGGTGCCAAAGGCGCTCCAGAGTGCGCCCACCACGATGCTGGAAAGGAAATCTCCCAGGCCGTTGACCGTGGCCAGCACTCCGAACGCCATTCCGTGCTGGGTTTCGTCCACCAACTCGGCGCACAATGAATCCTCCAGCGTTTCTTCAATGGCGACATAGATGCCGCCCAGCACGAAGACGAGCGCGAGGGTCCAAAGGCCGAGCGGAAGGGTCATCACAGCTAGCGCCATGATCGCCGCGAGTGCATACCCGCCGGCCAGCAATCGCGGCTTGCTCATGCGATCGGCGAGCCAGCCGGCGATGAAGGCGAATCCGGCATAGAAAATGTTATGCGCCACATAGAGTCCGATCGCCGCGCTCGCCGCTCCGGCGACTCCCAGAGTCGGCATGAGTCGCTGGGCGGCCAGCAGGATAAGCAGCGTGTGCGCGAAATCGCCCGCGCCGAAGAACCCGACGGCGACAAGAAACTTCCGGTAGGGCGCAGGCAGCCGGCGCAGCCCCTCGCGAAACGAGATGCTTGAGACCCGCGTGCGCTGCCGTTCGCGCACGAGAAACGCGACACACGCCACCGCCGCGAGCCCCGGCACCAGCGTCCAAAAGAACAGCTTCGGGTAGTTGTGCCCCAGGGCGTTGAGCAGGAAAAACGCTGTCGCCGGACCGACGATGGCACCGCACGTATCCATCATGCGCTCGAAGCCGAAAGCGCGGCCGTAGGTTGCAGGCGTCACCGCCGCAGCGAGCATCGCTTTGCGCACGGGTGTGCGCACGCCGCGTCCGAGCCAGGCGCCCGCGCGGGCGAGCAGGACGTGCCAGGCCGCGGTCGCGCAGCCGAAGGAGGCCGTGCCGAGCGCGGTGACCAGGTAGCCGGCGATCATCACGGGTTTGCGGCGCGTCAGCCGGTCGGTCCAATGACCGGAGGCGAGCTTGGCGAAACTCGACAGCCCGTCCGAAACGCCCTCGATCAGCCCGATCCAGGCCGCCGCCACGCCCATAGTGGCGAGAAACGCCGGCATCGCCGCCGTGGCGATCTCGTGCGACCAGTCGCTGCACAGCGACGCCAGCCCGATGCCGAGCACGGTGGAGTTCAGCCAACGGCCGCGCGGAGCGACTTGTGCCGACGATGGTCTGTTGGAGGGGACGGAATCTGGGTTCATGCAAATTGGGGTTCCGATAAACTACCCGGCCGCGAGCTTTTCCTCAACAAGGGTGATACGGGCGTGAAGTGCGAGCAGACGCAGTCCTTCGGCGGTGCGCAGGTCATAGGTCCGGCAGCGCAGTTCGGCCACGAGGGCTGCGAGCGTGGCGGGATGGCCGGTGGACAGACGGTGCAGGCGCAGGGCGGCGGCCAGTAGTTCGCGCCGGTCGCCAGCAAAATCCACGGCGGCCAGAAAAGCCTGGGTCTCGGCCAGCGAAAACGGCGGCACGTCGACGCGTTTGAAGAGGAAAAGATAGGGCCACACATGCCCGAGCTCCAGCGGATCGGTGGAGCGGACGAGCAGCCAGACCGGCTGGCGGAGCATCAGGAAGCGTACGAGATGCGCGACCCTTGACGGCACCCTGGCTACGTTGTCGATCACGATCGGCCGTTCGATCTGGGGCAGGCGGGCTGCGAGGCGATGAACGCGGGCTGGCATCTTGAGTTCCCCGGGGTCGAGGCCGGCCGCCGGCTCCAGCGACGCCAGCAGATCGCCAAGGCAGCCGCAACCTGGAGCGAAGAGCACCGGATGCGTACGGATCAGCTCCCCAATCACCAGGCTCTTGCCAACTCCAGATGGACCGAGCAGCAGAACATGGCGACTCGAACGATAAAGCCCCCCGAGGCGGTGCAACAGCGTCTTGCGGCCGATAAAAGGGACCACCTCGCCTGCCATAGTGCTTGGATTGCGAATCACGGGTCGTCAGGTCAAGTTTTCAGGCAATGGTTTCTTCGATTGAGCTCCAATTACGTTTTGCGGATCGAAGTGTCCGCGCAGCGGACATTAGCGAGGCGCTGGCTCCCACCTCGATCAGCCGCCGACCTTCTCGACGCATCAAGACTCAAGTTTGGTCTGAGGCGGCGCCTCGCTGAAGGATCTCCAGATCGCGGCGTATGGCCTCTGTCGCCGCTTCCGACGGTGGCGGTGCGGCGGAGCGCATTTCGGCAAAGCCGGCCTGAGCGTTGAATTGGGCGGTCAATTCGTCGAGATAACGCTCGCTCCAACGGATAAGCGTCCGGCCATAGGCCCTCAGGGCTTCATCGAGCGCAGCGCCAAGTTGAGCCTGCAGGTGATGTCGGAGCGCGGCGCGGCGGATGCCTGCGACCGGCCAGCGGCGCCAGGCGTTGGAGAGGCGGCCGGCCGCAAGGACCGGCGCTGGGTCAAACAGCGGGCGAGCGAATGGTGTGGGGAGCGCGGCGCCGTCCCTGCTCTCGCCCGTGGCACCCGCGAGCGCCTGCGCTGAAGTATCGCGAGCGGCGCGCAACCGGGAGTCGAACTCGGCGCCCATCCGGGCGGCGGCGCGGCCGAGTTCCCGGGCAACCGCTGCAGCAAACTCGCCGTCGGCGGGCGGGTCCACAGAAGCGCCGGCGAGTGCGGTGGCGATGACAGCGAGCACGACGTCGCCGGTAGGAGTGGATTCGTAGGCGAGATCGTACAGCCCGCGCCGGGCGTTTTCGAGCATGGCGCGGGCGGCGTTCAACGCTCCGGGATCGACGGATACGGACGGACCTGGCGCCGCCGGGGTAAAGCCGGCACGGCTGGCGAGCGCCGCCGTCGCGGCCTCCTTCAACGCGCCGATCTTGCGCCGAAGCGCCGCGACGGCGAGTTCGCGATGCCGGGCCTGGCGCGGCGTCAATTCAGCTGCAAACCATTGTTCGGTCATGGTTGCATGGCCTGGAACCACGCTCACCGGCGCGATCGAAAGCTCACGGCCGAGAGCGGCGGCCAACTGGCGTCGCGCGTAGTCCATCATCTTCTCCCGATCGGCCGGTGCGAGAAGATCGGACTTGCTGAGGACGAGCAGCACCTCGGCGCCGTTTTCCAAGAGGGCGCGGGCGACGTCGATGTCTTCCTCACTGGGGGAGGCGGCAGCGTCAATCAAGATGACGCCCAGGTCGCAGCGGGGCAGAAATGCGAGCGTCTGGGCCGCGCCGGACGTGGCGAGCGAGCCGAGACCGGGAGTGTCCACAAAACATATGTCGCCGGCGAGCCGGGCGGCCGGCAGCTCAAGCAAGATGTCGGTGACCTGGCGGGCATTGTCGGGATTGTGCTCCTCCGAGGCAAAATCCCCCAGCTCAGCCGTCAGAATGGTGCGGGGCTTTTCGGTCGCAAAGAAGATCGTGGCCGTGGCGGCGGCGCCGTAGACGATACGGATGGGGACCGCGGTGATAGGAGTGACCCCGGCAGGGAGCACGTCGGTCGTGAGCAGATGGTTGAGTAGCGACGATTTTCCCGAGCTCACCCGCCCGATAAAGGCGACAGTCCACCAGTTCTTTTCCAGACGATCGAGCAGTCGCGCGAGCACGCCGCGCAGTTCGACAAGGCCGTGCGCGGTGACGATGCGCTCAAGCTCACGCAGTAGGCGCACCTCGTCATGCGTCTGGTCGAGACGGGCGAGCCGCGCGGTCAGGTCGCCGCCGAGGCCGGACTCGAGGTACGCCTGCAGTTCATTGAGAATGGTGCGAATCTGGGCCTGCAGCGCGGCAACCCCGTCCGCGGTCGTGTCGTCGACCTCACCATAACCACGAAGATGATCCCGGCCCATGTCCTCCAGGGCGATGTCCATGGAAATTAGGGTGCAGCGGAGGTTCCAGAGACCGCCGACGGCGGGCGGAGGCACCGGGATGGCACAGCTGTCGAGAGCGGAACGAATCGCGCGTCGTAGCCGGGCGGCCTGGTCGGCGATGACCTTGCGCTGGACGGGGGTGGCGTCAGGCAGGGTGGACGCGAAGATGGCGTCCTCATTGGCCGGCGACATTCCGACCAACGCTTCGCCGAGCAGGCGGTCGATGTACTTGAAGCCCGCCTGCAGGGACCGCCGCTGAAAATCGTTCAGCTGGAGTGGCGATGCGGTCATGGTGGGTCGGTCAGGACGCATTGGCGGGCAGCGTGTCGCCAGTCCGAAGAATGTTTGTGAGCGCACTCACGGTGGCCGGCGGGGCACAATCGGCCAGATCCCTGGCGACGGCTTCGACATCATACGCGGCCCGCTTCAGGATGATGGTGCCATCCTGCAACAATGCATAGGCGGCGCGCGGGTCGCCGCGCTTGGGCTGGCCGACGCTTCCAGGGCTGACGATCATGGTGCTGCCAAAAAGGCGGACAAATGGGTGGTGCGTGTGACCGACCAGGAGGAAGTCTGGCCGCCCGGCCATTTTAATTTCCGCCTCCCATCGCTCGCGAGGCGCCTGTTTCTCAAGGTAACCGTAAAGTGGTTCCGAGGGAATCGCGTGACAGAGGAAACAGCGCGCGTTCCCAAGGACGCTGGTCTGGGTGGTGGGCAAGCCGGCGAGATAGCCTTTCGCTGCCGCGTCGAGCCGTCCGGCGGTGTAGCGCTGCATGGCCCCAGCCAACGGGCGATACGGCGCGGAGCAGCGCGGATCTTCGTCGCAGCCAATGGCGCGATCGTGATTACCCTGCACGATCCACTCAGGCGGGACGTTGGCCCGTGCCCACTGCACACACTCGACCGGATGGGGACCATAGTTGACGAGATCGCCGAGCACGATCAGACCGTCGACTTGCGGTTCGGCGGCAAGCACGGCCTGCAAGGCGGGCCAGTTGGCGTGGATATCCGAGAGGATGAGGATTTTCATGGCTCACTACCGCTGACGATACGATCGACGGTAGGAGTCATCAGCCCGAAGGCGCTTTCCCGCTTGCGCGGAAGGCAAACTCCATTGCCCGCGCCCACACTACGCGCGCGTGTAACGGTGTAAAGTGGGTTCGGGCGAATCTGCCGCGCGCAGCCAGTGGTTGGTCTATTCCACAAACCCAAGCTTGCCCTGCGAACAGCTTGGGATTTTGGGCGTCGTCGAAACAGTGGCCACGCTGCGATCAACAAACGCTGTGCTATGGCCTGTGCTCATACCCAAGCCGCCTTGAACATCGCCCCACCGTAACGCGCCTTCCTGCCCAACTCCTTTTCGATGGCGAGCAGGCGGTTGTATTTGGCAATGCGTTCGGAGCGGCAAAGCGAGCCGGTCTTGATCTGGCCCGCGCCGGTTCCGACGGCAAAGTCGGCGATGAAGGCGTCCTCCGTCTCGCCGGAGCGGTGCGAGATGACCGCGCCGTAGCCGGCCTTCTGCGCCATGGCGACGGTCTCGAGCGTTTCACTGACCGTGCCAATCTGGTTCAGCTTGATCAGAATCGCGTTGGCGATGCCGTCGCGAATTCCCTCGGCGAAGATCTTCGGGTTGGTCACGAAATTGTCGTCGCCGACGAGCTGCAGCTTCTTGCCCAGCGTCTTGGTGATGGCCAGCCAGCCCTCGCGGTCTTCCTCGCCCATGCCGTCCTCGATTGAGACGATGGGATAGTTCTTCACCCATTGTCCGTAGAGATCGACCATTTCCGCCGGCGTTTTGCGCGAGCCATCGGACTTCTTGAACACATAGGCGCCATCTTCGTAGAATTCGCTGGAAGCCGGGTCGATTGCGATGGCGATGTCGCGGCCCGGCTTGAAGCCAGCCTCCTTGATGGCCTCGACGATCACCGCCACCGCTTCGTCGTTGGTCTTGAGGCTTGGGGCGAAGCCGCCCTCGTCGCCGACCGCCGTGACGAGCCCGCGTTTTTGCAGGAGCTTCTTGAGGATGTGGAAGGTCTCAGCGCCGTACCGCAAGGCCTCGGCAAACGTGGGAGCGCCGATGGGGAAGAGCATGAACTCCTGGAAGTCCACATTGTTGGTGGCGTGCGCGCCGCCGTTGAGCACGTTCATCATCGGCGCGGGCAGAACGTACGGGGCGCGCGCCTTGCCGCCATGCAGCTGGCGGAGGTACGTGTAGAGCGGGAGGCCGGCGTCGAGCGCGGCGGCGCGGCAGATGGCCATCGAGACGCCGAGGATGGCGTTGGCCCCGAGCTTTGACTTGGTGTCAGTCCCATCGAGCGATCGCATCAAGTCGTCGATCTGATGCTGGGCGGAGGGCGATTTTCCCTTAAGCTTCGGCGCGATGATTCTGTTCACATTGGCCACGGCCTTGAGGACACCTTTACCGCCGTATCGCTTGGCGTCGCCATCGCGCAGTTCGACGGCCTCGCGGATCCCCGTCGAGGCCCCGGAGGGCACGCAGGCCGTGGCGGCGATGCCGTTGTTGAGCGCGACGGTGACCATGACGGTCGGATTGCCGCGCGAATCGAGGATTTCTTGGGCGGAGACGCCTTGGATTTTGCTCATACAGAATGTCGGGGGTTTGCAGTCTGTCAGGACTGCTTAGGAGAGAAAACTTCCGTCTTTACGACCAACACGCTGCATTGCGCGTGGTCCGTGATCCGGTCGGCCGTGTCGCCGAGCAAGCGACCCCAGAGTTCCGAATGGTCGCTGTGGCCGACGACGATGAGGCCATAGCCGCCCTCCTTCGCCACTTGGAGGATATTCTTGGCGGGGTGGCCTTGCCGGGTCTCGCAGGCGATCGACAGGCCGTGTTGGGTGGCGACCGCGGCGATTTCTTGCTGCCGTTCCTTGAAATACTCGGCCGCCGCCTCGGCTTCACCTTCAGATTCGCCGGGCAGGTCCGAGTGGCGCGGCAGCGGTTCGCGCACCCATAACGCCGTCACCTGTGACCCGAATTTGCCGGCCAGCGCCGCGGCGCCCGCGAGGGCCGCCTTGCCGCCCTTGGAACCATCATAACCGACGAGGATCTTCTTGAACATGGTTGCCTCACTTTCCGCTGGGCGCCGGTTGGCGCGGGGTTGGGCCGTTGATTTTCGCGGCATAGATCTGCCCCCACTCGATCATCGTTTCGAGTGTTGGCTGGAAGAATCGTTGAGCGATGAGCGTCGGCACAAACGCACTCAGGATGACCACTGTGACGAGAATGGTATATTGCTTCTCGTCAATGATCTTGTTTTGCAGACCGAACAGCGCCGAGATGGTGCCGAATGTCAGGCCGGTGGACATGAGCAGCGTGGTGTAATTCGCCTCCCGCGTGCGCATGTAAAACAGCTTCGTCAGCGGCCACACGCCGGCGAACTTCGTCGCGAGTTTCACCAGCAACAAAGCGACGATGACGCCGAGCGCAGCCCACAACGCCGGTAGGGAGACGTAGAGCCCCGCCTTGATGAAATAGAACGGCGTGAAAATTGTGAACGCGATCGTGCGCATCCGGTGCACGAGCGTCTTGTCGCGCAGGAACACGCCGGCGACCACCAAGCCCACGAGATAGGCGGGCAGCACCGCCTCGCTTTTGGCGGCGGAGGCGAGCCCGCCGAGGAAGAACAGAATCAGGAAGATGAATTTCACCTCGGGTTCGCTGACCCGCGTCGCCCCGAGCCGGACGATGATGAATTTCGTCCACGTCGGCATGAACCAGAGCACGACGCACATCACGACCACGAACACCAGCAGCCAGATGTTGAAATCGGCGAAGAGCGTGCCCAGCGCAAGCACGGTGCCGAAATCGGTGATGAAGCAGGCGGCGAGGATCGTTTTCCCCATCGGCGTCTCGCTCAGCTTGCCCTCGATCATCACGGCGTAAACCACGGCGACCGAGGTGGTGGACAAGGCGATCCCGGCAATTTGCGCCTGGTGCAGCGGCCAGCCGAGGACATACTGCGCAAACAGCCAGACTGCGCCGAACGGGAGCAGGAACGAGAGCACGCCGATTGACAGGCTGGCGCGCAGGTTGGCCCGTAACGATGCTGGGTCGATTTCCGCCCCGGCCAAAAACGTGAGCACGCCGCTGCCGAGCATGGCCAGAAAATTGGTCCACTCGGTCGTTTTCAAAATGTGATGGCCGCCGGCGAAGGCGATGTTGCCGACGACGACCCCGACGACGATTTCGACGAGCGCGACAGAAATGCCGGCGCGGATGGAAATCAGACTTGCGACGAAGGCGAGGCCCATCCAGATCGCCGCCACGTACCAGATGTTGTCGAGAATCATGAGGCGGGCACTGGATGGTCGGTGGATGGCGAAGCACCGGGGCGGTTCAAGGGGTTGAACTGGGGGGCGGTGGCGGTGCGGCCTGGACCGCGCCACGGTAGCTGATCGCGCTGACTTTCTCGAGCGTGATCAAACCGCCGGTGATCATTGGGTCGATGACAGGCAGGAAGGCGTTGATGTTTTCCTCGCTGTCGACGATTTCGATCACCAGCGGCATGTCGCTGGAGAGGCGCAGGATCTTGCTCGTGTGCATGCGGCTGGATTTGCCGAAGCCCATCGCGCTGCGCAGCACGGTGGCGCCGGCGAGGTGCTTTTCGCGCGCCTTGAGCACGATGGCTTCGTAGAGCGGCAGGTGTCCGTGGCGGTCGGATTCGCCGATGAAGATGCGCAGGAGAACGGATTCGTGGGGTAGATCCATGTCAATGTCCCTTCAGGAGGTTGAGCTGGGCGGCTGCCAGATGGCCGAGCCAGACGGCCACCAGGCAGGCGACGACTGAACCGACGGCATTGCCGCCTGCCTGCAACCACTCCTCGTCGCGGGCGAGATTGAGCGTCTGCAGGCTGAACGAGGAAAAGGTCGTGTAACCGCCGCAGATGCCGGTCATGAAGAACTGGCGGGAATTGCCGCTGGCGAAAACCCGGCCTTCGGGGCCGGTCAGGGTGGCGTAGAAGCCAATGACGAATGAACCGGTGACGTTGATGATGAACGTGCCCCACGGGAACGTGGTGCCAAATTGATTGGCGACGAGACCGGAGAGGGCGAAGCGCGCCACGCTGCCGAGCGCACCGCCCAAAGCGACCAGAAGATAAAGCATCATGACCGGGCTGTTACAGCATTGACTGAAACAGGAGTCATCAGTCCCTGCAAGCGCAGGGCGGTTTGCCCTTTCGGGTCAGAGCGCTTCCACGATCTTGTCCGCCAAGCCGTACTCGATCGCTTCTTTGGCGTTCAAGTAGAAGTCGCGATCGGTGTCTTTGGAGATTTTCTCGATCGGCTGACCGGAAGCGGAGGCCAGGATCTGGTTCAATTCGTCGCGGATCTTCTCCATTTCCTTTGCCTGAATATTGATATCGGTGGCGGGCCCGATGAACCGTCCCGCGATCAGGGGTTGATGGATCAGCACCCGGGCGTGGGGATAGATCAGGCGGCGACCCTTGGGCGCGGCGCACAGCAAAACGGATCCCATGGATGCGGCCATTCCGGTGACAACGATGGTGACGGGCGACGTCAACAGCTTGATCGTATCGTAAATTGCCATGCCCGCGGTGATGGAGCCTCCGGGGGTATTGATATAGAAGGTGATATCCTTGCCCGGATCGTTCGACTCTAGATACAGGAGCTTTTCGCAGATGTCCTTGGCCGTTTCGTCGGTGACCGCGCCCCAAAGAAAGATTTTCCGCGCCTCGAGAAATTTCCGCTGGATAAGCGCGACCACTCCCTGCGGGGGTGGGACGGACTCGGGCTCCTGCTCAGGTTCATCCTCCTCGTCGTCGAGGCGGGCGGGCGGGCATGAATTGCGGGGGCCAGAAGAGACTTTCTGCTCGGGCATGATCCCGCAAACTGTGTGCGGCGGGCAGCGGTTGTCCAATGAAAAGGCACCCAGGGACTTCGGGCGTTGCATTGGCGGACAACAGCCGGGCTAATAATTGGTCGATCGAATTTGGATCCGGATGGAACGTGCCGTTGAACGGCGTATCCGATCATGCCTGTGTATGCTTTTCCTGCAACGCGCCCAACTCCTGCGCGGGTGGTCAATGCGATGCGCCAATTGTCACCCGCTCCCATGGTGCTTCCCCGCCTGCAGCGGCTGCTGACGAATCCAAATTCCGGCCTCTTCGAGATCGTTGAGCTGGTCCGATTGGACACTGCGTTGACGGCGCGGGTCATCCAGATCAGCAACAGCCCTTGGTTCGGCCGTGGCGCGAACTGTCAGACGATTGAGGAGGTGGTCAACCGGGTGGGATTCCATCAGGTCCATCGTCTGGTGGCGACGGCGGCCGCATCGACGGTCGTTGAAAAAACTTTGTTGGTCTATGGGCTCGATGACAAGGCGATGTGGCGGACTTCAGTGGCGTGCGCCTTTGCCGCGGAGTTGTTGGCGGTGCGTATCGGGGAGGACGTGGCGGAAGCCTACACGATCGGGTTGTTACATGCCGTGGGCCGGGTGGCCATTGATAACTATGCACGGGGGAAAATGCCCACGATCGTACTGGGGGATGCCGGTTTTCCGCTTGAATACAGTGTGGCGGAGCAAGCCCAACTGGGATTATCCCAAGCCGATGTCGGAGCGTGGATGTTGAAGAACTGGGAATTTGGTCCGGTGGCGGTTGAGGCGATCCGGTCGCAGTATGCGCCGTTGGAGGCGCTGCTGCCCTATGATCGCATGGCAGCCGTGCTTTACGGAGCGCGCATGCTCCGCACGGTGGTTTGTCAAACCGGCGAAGCGCAATCGGTTCGGGCAGATTCCGCGGTGCTGGAGGTACTGCGCCTGACAGAAACAGAACTCCTCGGGTATGTGCCAGACTTGCGCGCGCAAATGACAAAGGCCCGGCAAGTCACGGAAATGCGTTAGGCCGCCCGGGTTGACGGCTGTTCGTGGGGGTTCACAGCCAAGGAGTGTAATGTAAACCCCATGCTTCTAGGCTAAGGTTTTCACCCAGGTCGCCGATAATACTCATTGCGAAGCATATGAGCGCGGCAATCTCAACGCTGGATAAAGGAAGATTCACCCCCGGGCAGATCGTTCGGGAGGTGAAGGATTTGCCGTCCGCTCCCAAGATTCTGCCGCGGCTGAAAAGACTTCTTCATGACGGGGATTCCTCGATGGATGAGATCGTCATGCTCATCCGGCTGGACACGGCCATTGCCGCGCGAGTGCTGCAGGTGAGCAACAGTCCGTACTACAATCAGGGGCTTCGCTGCCACACCATCGACGAGGCCGTCAATCGTGTCGGGTACAATCATATCTACGAACTCGTCTCTTACGCGGTGGCCTCGCAGGTCTTGGTGCGGCCATTGGAAGTCTATAGCATGGAGGCGGACGAGATCTGGCAGCAGTCCGTGGCTTGCGCGCTCGCGGCGGAGCTCATCGCCTCGATCACCGGCGACGACGAGAATGTGGCCTATACCGTGGGCCTGCTGCATCGCATCGGCATGGTGGTGGTCAACGAGTGGGCTTTGCGCGGACACCCGCAACTTCGCTTTATCGGTGAGGGCTTTCCCGGTGAATTCATCCGGAGCGAGCGAGTGATCCTAGGGTGCACCCAGGCTGACGTCGGCGCCGAATTGCTCCGCAGTTGGGATTTCTCGCCTGATACGACGATCCCGGTGCAGTGCCAGTACGAGCCACGCAGTGCCTCAATCGGGACCCGCATGGCCAGTCTTCTCTGTGCCGCGCGGTGGGTTCGGGCCGTCGTGTGTGATGAGCCGGGCCACTCCATGCCGCCCAACGCGGCTTTGCTTGCCCGCCTGCGGCTCTCTCCAGCGCAGTTGACCGCGGTGGCCGGAGACGTTCGCGCCCAGCTCCAGACCATCAGCACGTCATTGGTCGAAGCCCAGTCGCCGTCATTTCGCGAGTTATTCGCGAGCTGACACAATTCCTTAGTCCTGATTTGTTCCGTGGCGGCCGGATTTAGGTCCGCACATCCGGCGCGGTGGAAGGATCGCGAGGCGTCAGCCCCGCGATCCCGTCCGATCAAGGTGTATCCGGCCCGCAGTAAAGCCGCGCTCAGCCGCGGAAATAGAGATAACCGCCGAGGATGACGACCAGGATCAGGCCGGAGGCCGCCACTTCACGCCAATCCCAGCTCGCATAGGTCTTCGCTTTGTCCTCATGCGAGGACGTGCCGAACGTCAGCCCCTCGATACGGGCGTAATCCGGGTCCGCGGTTGAATAACTGACCGTCACCATGACGATCGCTGACACGACCGTGATGAGGATACTGAAGTACTGGTAGTTGATGTTGTTGATCACCCACAGGACGGAGCCTTCAGTGTAACCGCCTTCAAACCCTTTCAGCTTCATGGTGACCGGCGTGTCGACGAGCATACGGAACAAACCAAGCGCGAAGCCCACCACCATCGTCCAGAGGCAACCGCGCGCGTTGAGGCGCTTCCAGAACACACCGAAGAAGAAAACGACGAAGATCGGCGGCGCCAGATAGCCCTGCACCGACTGCAGATAGTCGTAGAGGCTGTGCGCGCCCTGGACCACCGGGATCCATGCGAGGGCGATCAGAACCATGATGGTCGTGGCGATCCGTCCCGTGCGCACGAGCTGAGACTGCGACGCGTTGGGCCTGAGTTTCTGGTACAGGTCCACCGTGAACAAGGTGGAGCAGGCGTTGAACACGCCGGCGAGGGAGCCCATCAAGGCCGAAAGCAGTCCTGCCACCACGAGGCCGCGCAGGCCGGACGGCAAAAGGTGTTTCACCATCATCGGGAAGGCATTCTGGGCGTCGTAGTTTCCGCCCATGGAGATCTCCGGTATTTTGTTACTCTTGACCAGCGCAAACCAGATCATGCCGGGGATGATAAACAGATAGGGAGGGAACAGCTTGAGGAACGAGGCGAAAATGCTGCCTTGGCGGGCCACATGCTCGTTCGGAGCCCCCAATGCCCGCTGCACAATGTATTGGTCAGTGCACCAGTACCACAGGCCGATGACCGGCGCGCAGATCAGCATGCCGAGCCACGGATAATGGTTGTTGAAATACCAGGCCTGTTTCACCACGTGGCCGTCGGACGCGTGTTCCAGCACCGGAGCCCAGGTGGACTCGACGCCGGCGGGCGTCATCGGCTTCCAAAGGTTGAACATGTCAGAGCCGCAGATGGTGCGCAGTTCGTGCCAGCCGCCGAGCTTGTACAGACCGTAGAAGGTGAGCGTCGCCGAGCCGCAAATGAGGACGACGACCTGGACCGCGTCATTGTAGGCAACCGCGCGCATCCCGCCGAGAGCCGTGTAAAGGCCGGTCAACACGATCACGGCCACCGAGCCGATCCAAAAGCTGTTGATCTCGATGCCCCCGAGATTCAGATGGACTTCTGGCAGGAGGGTGGAAAAGACCACGCCGCCGGCAAAAATACCCACGGCGATCTTCGACACGACGAACGTGATCAGCGAAACGATTGACAACACATAGCGCGAACTGGTGCTGAACCGCCGCTCCAGGAATTCGGGCATCGTAAACACGAGGGAGCGCGCGTAGAACGGGACGAAGACCCAGGCCAGGACCAACAGGCACCACGCGTGCAGTTCATAATGCGCCATGGCGACGCCGTCCTTGGCACCCGACCCGGCGAGGCCGACGATGTGTTCCGAGCCGATGTTCGATGCGAAGATCGAGGCGCCGATGACCCACCAACCGAGGTTGCGGCCGGCCAGAAAGTAGTCTGCCGCGGTATCCTTGCCCTTCTTCACCACCCACCAGGCAACGCCTAGCAGGATGCCGAAATAGAGCGCGATGGCCAGCCAGTCGACGCCGCTGAGGGTCGAGGTGTCGGTGCTCGCGGCTGCGAGAATCGGGGTCAGGATATTCATGGACTCGGGATTGATTGGAAGGGCAAACGTTGAACCGAGAAAAGGGCGGCCGGTAGGAGGATCGGAAAGACCAGCCGAGCGGCGAAGTCCGGCAGATCTGCCTGCACGGTGTTCAGGGGTTGGGGTGGATGCGCGTCCTCAGCGGATGCGTGAGACGCGCCTTCTTCGGCAAGGAAAACTTATACGCAAAACGCGGGGCAGTTTGCTAATCGCCGACCCGGTGGCGAGCACAATTCACCGGTCGGTGAAGCGCACCTCTGAGCGCGTCTGGTCCGGTCAGGGATGTCCCGTCCGGGGATGCGATCGGACCACGGTCGAAACAAACACCCTGAGTCGCGGCCTAATCGAGCGGGGTCAGGCGAAGATTCCTCAGTTCAAAAGGAAATCCTTCGAGCTGGATCCCAATCCGACCGGTGCGTTGGGTGCAATGGGTGATCTTGTTCTGGAAGACACCGTTGATGCTCACCTGGATCGTCCCGCCGCGGCAGACGACGTCGACGGAATTCCATCCGCCCAAAACCTTCTCGGAAACCAAGCCTAGGTGATCGAGTTGCGGCGTCGCAGCTTCGGGGGCGGAAGAAAGGGCTTCGGCGAATTTTGCGCCCGCCATTGGGAGCAGGTCACCGGCCCGGTCGATCTTCATCTGAATCTGATACGACACCGGCCAGAGGTTACGGTCGACCGGTCCGGAGGCGATATGCACCAGCAGGCCACTGTTGCTGTTTCTGGCGGCATCCGCCGGCCAGCGATATTCAATGTGCAGCCGGTAATTCGCGTGCGAGCCCGCGGCGAGAAGATAACCCACCGGCCGGCCCGTGACGGCGAGCACTCCCCCGTCGATCACCTGACAGGCCAAGGAAATGTCCGTCGCGGGATTTGCCACCAGTTCCCATCCGGCCAGGTCCCGGCCGTTGAAAAGATCCACCGGCGCGACGGCACCGGCAGTCACGCACGTGAGGATAAAGACGATGAAGTGACGCATCGCCGGGAAAATGACAGGGAAGGCGTTTCAGCGAAACCAAAAAAACAAACCGACCATCGCCCGACCGCAACTGTTATTGCGACGCGCCGTCGTCGCATCGTATCCGGGCTACAGGTTTTCGCAGGCGAGATAGACCAGGGTCTGATTGACCAGTTGGTGGGCGATCTCGCCAAAGGTGATGGGGCCCACGAAAGGCGCCGTCTGCTTGCCCTCCAGTTCACCGAACAAGTAATTCAGGATACAATTGCAGGAGAGCAGCGGGTGCGCGTTCTTGGGAACCTCCCGGGCAAATGTCGCGGCATAATCGGCCATCGGTGCCGCGAGATGATAATCAACGCCCGGGAACACCGGCGCGTAAAAGCTGACTTTTCCGGCGGCCTCGTCGATTGCCTTGATGCTGACGTTGATGCCCGTGCCCGCGTAGTCTGCGACGAGGGGCAGGCTGGCATCGGCAGTCGTCTTGCGCAAATACGCAGCAAAATCAACCGTCTGACCATCGATGATCGCCTGGCGGGCCTCGAAGCCGGGCCGAGCGAACTGGATGGCAGGTCCGGTTCCCGGGCGGAAGAGATTCACCGTGTGCACCATCGGCTGGCACTCGCCGGGGAGTTCGACATGCAACACGACCGCGCCTTCGCCGAGACACGTGGCCGACCGGCCGTCGAATACCACCGGAGCTGCCTTTGCCAGATCATCCAGATGAACGCCAGCGATCCAGCCAATGACCGGCTTGAGGAAAATCTCCGGATACTCCGGTGCATGGAGCGCATATTCCAGGTGGGATTTGCTATTGGCCGGAATAATAATGTACGAAAAGCCGTTGGCGTAGGCGTCGGTCGCCACGGTTCCGAGCGCGGCGACGGTATAGGTCTGAATTCTCCAACGGGTGACCGGAAGCCGGATCTCATCGATGTACACCCGGGCCCGATCACAGAGACCCCCCGTGGTCGCGGTCATGAAATAGGGGATGCTTCCGCCGATCCAGTTGCCCGGCTGCAGTTGCGCCAGAGCTTCCCGGGATCCCGCGATGGTGAGGCAGGTTCCGCGGCGGATGAGTTCGTTCGCTTCCTGAACAGTTAGCAGCATGGTGCGCTCCTTAATTGAAGATAGCCTTGATGTCCTGCTGAAGGGTGCGCTCGTATTTCGCGAAGAAAGCGTACGCCTCGTCGACACATTGCTGCAGAGTCGCAGCCGAATTGTCGGATCTCATTTTCGTTCTCAGGCAGAAAAACAGCATGGACGCTGCGGCACTGGAGAAACGGTGATTGACCTCTCCCTTCACCAGTGCGGCCCATTTTGGGTCGGCCTTTGACGGAATCATGAGAATAAGAAAACCCCTGACGATCAGTGGGGTGATCGCTTGATCCTGTCTTTCGGCTCGTTGCTCCGGAACTTGAGCCGGTGGCCGGCCAGATCGGAATTCTCCTGTCTAAGCCGTATCCATGCAAAATGGGTCTGGCTCACTCGCAAGGGTGATGCGGTCAGGTGACCTATGTAGGAAGCGAGCTTGCTCGCGATATTCACCTCTGAATCGCGAGCAAGCTCGCCTCCCACAATTTGCATAGATCTGCCTAGGCCTGTCGCCTCCAGGCGGCGATGAACATGCCGTTGGAGTTTAGTTCATGCGGCCAGAGCAGGACTGAGGTCGGACGGGAGAGATCAGAGGTCAGAGAGTGGAGGTCGGGTTTCTGAGGCAGGGCGTCCTCGACTGCTGGCGCCTGACTTCTGCCTTCTGCCTTCTGCCCGGCTGTTTCTGGAAACACGGCCACGGGTTTGAATTCGGGATGCTTGCGCGTGAATGCGTCGACCGTGTCACTGGTCTCGGCGCGCGTCAGCGTGCAAACGGAATAGATGAGGCGGCCACCGGGTTTGACCGATCCGGCGACGTGGTCGAGCAATTGCTGCTGCACCAGGGCAAGTTCGTGCACTTCGGCTGGTGAGACGGTCCAGCGGGCATGCGGATGGCGCTGCCAGGTCCCGACGCCGCTGCACGGCGCATCAACGAGGACGCCATCGAAACGCGTCCGGGTCGGTGGCGTCGGACCGCCACTCCACGGCACGGTTCGGTAATTGAACACCTCGGCGCGGGCGGCGCGTTTCTTCAGGACGTCGATCCGGCGTAAGGAACGGTCGCTGGCCCAGATCAGCCCCTTGTTTTGCATGAGATCGGCCAGATGCAGCGTTTTGCCGCCTTCGCCCGCGCAGGCATCCCACCAGGTTTCGCCGGCCGCTGGCGCGCAGGCGTGCCCGACCAGCTGCGAAGCCAGATCCTGGATTTCGAACTGGCCCCGCTGGAATGGCTCGGTGAGAAACAGATCCTGCGTGCCGGTGTAGCGAAACGCGGTCGGGAGTCGAAGGGCGATGGTCGAAAGGCGAGAATCGAGGTTCGAGGGTGGCGAAGCGGCGCTGCAGTCTTCGAGCGTTTGAGGGAGCGAATCGGCGAACTGCTGGCGGACCCGGATCCACAACGGAGGGTCACGCTGGAGTTGGCGCAGCCAGTCATGGGGGATGGCGTCCATTTCGGCTGCCAGCCACTCCGGCACGGCGCGCGCGGCGAGGGCCTCAGGCTTGACTGCGGCGGAATTGGAGTCGAAGCGAGCCTGCAATGCCAGGGCGGCCTCGACGCGGCGCTGCGGAGAGTCGTGGGCATCGAGCCACCCGAGCCAGCGGAAGTAGGCGGCGATGGCTTTGACGATGCCGCGGCGTTCGCCGGGCGAAAGATCCCGGCGATGCGTGAGTTCACGGCGGAGCACGACGTCGACGGGATCACGGGGGGTGATTAGCCCCAGGATGCGGACGGCGCGGTTGAGGGTGGAGGAGGCGGACATCGACCATTCACCAAATACCGGCTGGATCGGAAAAGGAAGCGAAGAATCCGCGGCAGCCTGTCCCTGCCGAAGGACTCGAATCAATGGAGGGGATACTCCAGGCTTCACCTGGAAACCGATCTCTCGCTTTGGTCGATCGGGCGGCGGCGAGAGCAACGGCAGCAGCTTGCGGTAAACGTCGCGCAGGACGGCATCGTGCACCAGGAGCTTGCGGTCGATCGCCGCCATTCGCGTGAGGATGTCAGTCCCGCTCGCGAGTCCCTCGCGCATTCGCAGAAACGCGCGGACGATGAATAGGCTCATCTGCACGGCGCGCGGACTATTGAGGACCTTGGCAGCCATAAGAGCTCCGTGCTCCGTAAAGGCCCAGGGCATATATCGACGGCCGCCGCGGCCGGCTTTTGAGGTCGCAAATTGCGACCTCAAAGCTGCCATCTCAACGGTTGGCTTGCGTGGAGGACGGGTCTTCAGCGCTTCGTCCAGCGGCGAGTTTCCTTGAGCTGGAGGCGCTTCGTTTCGATCAGCGTGCCGGCCACCGCAGGGTGATTCCGCAGTTGCTGGAAGTGCGCTGGGACCAGCTTCCAGCTCAGGCCGGCTGAAACGTCTGCAAACGGAGCAATGCGGCCGTCGAAGACAAACGCAAATTCGAGGCGGGTGTCGCCGTAGCTGGCGTCCACCGTGGCGCGCAGGGCACGAAGAAAGGCGACCAGCTCCGGGTGGTCGGGGTGCAGCAGCCAGGTGACTTTCCTGACGAGGGAGGCGACGATCTGGTCCAGCGGGTAACATTCCTTAACGTTGAGGCGCACCCCGTCGGTTCCGGCGAGCACATTGCCCTGGACGAGCACGGGCGTCTCGGCGACGAGGTTGTGCGCATAAGCCTCGTAGGCCTCGGAGAACATATTCATCGGCAGGGACAAGCGCTTGGTTGCCAGCGTGAAGGCGGCCCACGGGCGATTGTCCTTTTTCGAGAGCTTCTTGGTGATGGCGGAAGGCATGCCGCAGAGGCGGAATTCGCTGCGGTCGGGCAGTTCGCGCAGCTGATCTTCCGGAACGGTATTGATCGCCTCCGCCAGTCCGGCATAGGCGTTCATCGGATGGCCGGAGATGTAGAAGCCGAGCAGCTCCTTTTCGAACTGCAGCCGCGTCGCGGCCGTGAACTGGCGGTCGGGCGGGGGAGTTGCTGCGGTCCTCCCCCCGTTGGTTTTGACCGGCGAGTGGGTTCCGGGACCAAGATCGAGCTGGCTGTGTTCACCGGCGCCCGGAGCGGTGGTCGACACGGTGGAGGCTTTCCGCGTGTGGCGCAACAATTCGGCGAATTCGCGGGCGAGCCGGGTGCGGTCCGGGAGTGGCGCCGGGGCGTTGGAATCGGCGAGGTCAAACAGCATGGTCTCGGCTGGTCCGGCCGGCCGATTGGCCGCGGGGACATCGGGACGGAGCGCGGGGTATTTGCGCAGCAACTCGCCGAGGGCGGAGAGAGCCTCGTCGATCTGGTCGAACAACTCCTCGCGGGGCGCGCCGCTGAAATCGAAGGCTCCGGTGGCCACCAGGTTTTCCAGCACGCGCTTGTTGATCGCCCGCGAATCGGCGCGCAGCAGGAATTCATGGAAATCCCGATAGGGACCGGCCGCTGAGCGTTCGGCCAGGATGCGCTCGGCGGCCTGCTCGCCCACGCCCTTGATCCCGGCCAGGCCGAAACGGATGGAGCCGCCGTCGGGCGGCGCCGGGTCGGGGGTCGAAAGTCGCGGGACGAGAGTCGAGGGGCCGGAGTCGACGGGCGCGGGTGGAGAACCGCTGGGCGGGAAGGCGCCCGGCGCTGGACTCTCGATCTTCTGGCGAAAAACCGGCGTGAACATTCCGCGGGATTCGTTCACGTCCGGGCCCAAAACCGGGATGCCCATGGCCATCGCCTCATCGATGAAGTGCGAGACCTTTTCGGCGTTGCCCAGCTCGGAACTGAGGACCGCGGCCATGAACTGCACGGGGTAGTTGGCTTTCAGGTAGGCGGTCTGATAGCTGAGGATCGCATAGGCCGCCGAGTGTGACTTGTTGAAGCCGTAGCCGGCGAATTTGTTGAGAATGTCAAAAATGGCGTCGGACACCGCCTCCTCGATGTTGTGGAGCTGCTTTGCCCCGGACACGAATTTGCCGCGCTCCTGGGCCATGGCGACGGGGTCCTTCTTGCCCATGGCGCGGCGCAGCATGTCAGCGCCGCCGAGCGTGTAACCGGCGATGACCTTGGCGGCCTCCATGACCTGCTCCTGATAGACCATCACGCCGTAAGTCTCGTGGCACACCGCCTCAAGGAGCGGATGCGGGAACTTCACCGTCGAGGGATCCTTCTTGCCGCGGATGTAGTCCGGAATCCACTCCATCGGACCGGGGCGGTAGAGCGCGATCAGCGCGATGATCTCGTCGATCGTGGAGACCTGCAGTTGGCGGCACAGCGCCTGCATGCCGCTGGATTCCAGCTGGAACACGCCGGTGGTGCGGCCGGAGTTGAGCAGGGCAAACGTCTGGGCGTCGTCGAGCGGAATCTGCTCGAGGTCAAACGAGGGATCCGCGGTGCGGCGGACGTTCTCCACGGCGTCGGCAATAACGGTGAGGGTCTTGAGGCCGAGGAAGTCCATCTTGAGCAGGCCGAGCTTCGACACGGCGTTCATGTCGTACTGCACGGTGACGTCGCCTTCCTGCAGGGTCAGCGGCACGTACTCCTCGAGCGGCGTATCCGTTATTATGATACCGGCGGCGTGTTTGCCGGTGTTGCGCACCATGCCTTCCAGGACGCGGGCCTCCCCGACGATCTCCCGGGTCACCGGGTTGCGCTCGATCTCGGCGCGGAGCTCGGCGGACTTCGCGATCGAGTCGTCGAGCGTGATGTTCAGCTCGTCCGGGATCATCTTGGCGAGGCGGTCGGCCTCGGCGTAGGGCAGATTGTGCACGCGCGAAACGTCGCGGATCACCATCTTGGCGCCGAGCGTGCCGTAGGTGATGATGTTGGCCACGCAGGCCTTCCCGTATTTCGTCCGCACGTAATCGATGACCTCGCCGCGGCGCCGCATGCAGAAGTCGATGTCGAAGTCCGGGGGCGAAACGCGCTCGGGGTTGAGAAAACGCTCGAAGAGGAGCTTGAAGCGAAGCGGATCGAGATTGGTGATGCCGAGCAGGTAGGCGACAATGCTGCCGGCGCCGGAACCGCGACCGGGGCCGACGGGTATCCCCTGCAGCCGGGCCCAGTGGATGAAGTCCCAGACGACGAGGAAGTAGTCGGTGTAGCCGGTTTGCGCGATGATCGAGAGCTCGTAGTCGGTGCGCTCGCACAGCTCTTCCGCGGTGTGGCGGAGGGGGAGCTTGATGGTCGAACCCGGGATCGTGGCCCGGGATTCGTAATCCACGCCGTAGCGGTGGCGGAGTCCGGCGAGGCAAAGTTGTTTCAAGTACCCGGGCCGGTCGGTCGTAATCTCCGGCGGCAGGGGATAGCGGGGATAGCGCTCGGAGCCCTTGGGGAAGGGAATCTTCAGCTCGCACATCTCCGCCACCGCCTGCGTGTTGCTGATGGCGCCGGGAATCTCCGCGAAAAGGCTCTCCATCTCCACCCGCGATTTCAGGTAGAACTGTTTGCTGTCAAAACGCATGCGGTCGGTGTCGGCCAGCTTGGCGCCGGTCTGGATGCACAGCAGGGCATCGTGCGGGCCGGCGTCCTCCGCGCGGACGTAATGGACGTCGTTGGTGCAAACGACCTTGAGGTTGAACTCCTGGGCCAGTTTGAGCAGGCCCGGCACGATCTGACGCTGCGGAGCCAGCCCATGGTCCTGGATTTCGACGAAAAAATTCTCCCGGCCGTAGATGTCGACAAAGCGGCCGGCCGCCTTCCGGGCGTCGTCGTAACGCCCGTGAAGCAGGCGTTGCGGGACGAGTGCGGCCAGGCAACCGGTGAAGGCGATCAGACCCTCAGAGTACCGTGCGAGCGTTTCGAAATCCGCGCGGGGCCGGTAATAAAAACCCCGGAGATGGGCGTCGGACACGAGTTTCAGCAGATTCTGGTAACCGGTATGGTTACGGGCCAGCAATCCCATGTGGAAGATGGATTTACCTTCCTCGTTGCGGCCGGAGCGTTCCAACCGGGATCCCTCGGTGAGATAGATCTCGCAGCCGATCAGCGGTTTGATGCCGTGGGATTTGGCCTGGTTATAGAAATCGATCGCGCCGAAGAGATTGCCGTGATCCGTGAGCGCGAGCGCCTTCATCCCAAGTGCGGCCGTCCGCTGCATCAGCCGGTCAATGCGGCAGGCGCCGTCGAGCAGGCTGTAGTCGGTGTGAACGTGGAGATGGACGAAATTGGTGTCGGCGGTCGGCACGGTCGGGCCAGCCAAGACCGCGCCGCAAAATGTTCAAGGCAGGAGTTTGGGCGCGAAGCGGGACCGCTTCGCCGCCAAACTCCTTCAGGGAAAATAGGGATTGACGGGGAATCCGCCAACTGGACACTTAACCGTTTTTCCTCAGAACCCTTCGCCTATCACATGTCTATTGAAATCAAGATCCGCAAGAATGAGCCGGTGGATCGTGCGTTGCGCCGCTTGAAGAAGAAGCTTGACCGCGAAAACATCATCAAGGACGTCCGCGCCAAGCGCTACTACGAGAAGCCGTGTGAACGCCGTCGTCGCAAGAACAAGGTGATGGCTTTCACCGCCATGTTGCGCCGGCGTTACGAGGGCTGACCGCTGTCTGGGACGATCGCGGGCGCGGCAGCCCTGATTCGGCCGCACCGGGCGGACGCAATCCGGCAGGGGGAAAGNNCACCATGACGGAGGCGCGATGCTGGAGGAGATCGCCGGTCTGGGTTTTGGCCATGTGGAGCTGAGCCATGGCATCCGCATCACACTGGTGCCGGGAATCCTGCAGGCGCTCGATCAGGGATTCATCAAGGTCAGTTCGGTCCATAATTTTTGTCCGCTGCCGGCCGGCATCGTGCATCCTGCGCCCAATCTGTTCGAGCCGTCCGCCCCCGCCAATCACGGCCACGAGCAGGAGCAATGGCTGCGGCATAGCCGGCGGTCGCTCGATTTCGCGGCGCAAGTAGGGGCGAAGGTCATGGTCGTCCACCTCGGCAGCGTGCGATTTTTCTGGTTCAATCCGGCGCGGCGGCTCCGACGCTACACCCACAGCCATCCGATGGTCTCGCCGGCGGCGGATCGGCGTTACTTGAGGCTGCTCGCCAAATCGGCGACCCGGGTGCGCCGCCGTCAGCGGCCTTTTTGGGATCAGACCCGGCGCAGCCTGGAGCAACTCCTCCCCTACGCCTCGGAAAAAGGCGTGCGGCTGGGACTGGAGAATCGCGAGCGATTGGAGGAACTGCCGGCCGAGGCGGATTTTCCCGAGTTCCTGAAGAACCTGTCGCGGCCGGAACAGGCTGGCTACTGGCACGATACCGGACACGCCGAATTGAAGGAGAGGATGGGCGTGATCACGCAGCGCCGGTTGCTGGAGGAGAACGCGGCACGGCTGATCGGCTTTCACCTCCACGATGTGGACGAGGCCGGGTCCGACCACCAACCCATCGGCCGCGGGCGGGTGGATTTCAAGATGGTCCGACAGTTTTGGCAGCCGAACCATGTCCTGGTTCTCGAATTGAATCCCCGGGTGGGCCAGGCGGACGTGGTGGAATCCAAGAAACGGATCGAAGATCTGCTGGCGGGGTGACGGGGATGGCGGCGCCGGGCCGATGCAGAACCGGTGTTTTGTAGGGGCGCACCTGGCGTGCGCCCTCCGCTTGATCTTCCGCGGGCGCAGTCGAGCTGCGCCCCTACAAAACAATCGAACGCCACCTCAACCCTTCGCTTGGGGCGAGCCCCACACGCCGGGGATGCGGGTGCCGCAGAAACTGCATTTGCCGTCGGTGAGGCCAAACCTCGTGACGGAGAACACATCGCGCTCAATGACCGCCCGGTGGCATTGCGGACAGAACGTGGTCTGCGCGTCGGGCACGTCGCGCACGTTGCCGAGATAGACGTAGCGAAGGCCGGCGGAGCGGGCCACCTCGCGGGCCTGGATCAGGATTTCGACTGGCGTGGGTGGCAGATGGTCGAGCTTGTGCTGCGGGTTGAAGCGCGAGAAATGCAGCGGCCGGTCGGGTCCGAGGTTTTGCACGAGCCAGCCGCACATGCGCTTGATCATCTCCAGGTCGTCCGTGTAGGTGGGCACGACGAGGTTGATCACCTCGAACCAAATGCCGAGCTCCTGGTAGGTCTTGAGCGTGTTGAGGATCGGCTGTAGTTTGCCCGAATTGAGCCGGTGATAGATCTCGTCGTTGAATCCTTTGAGATCGACATGCGCGGCGTCCACGAATTGGGCGAGATCGCGGAGCGGCCGGTCCTCAATCGAGCCGCAGGTGACGATGATGTTCTTGAGCCGGTGCTCGCGGGCCAGTTTGCAGGTGTCGCAGGCGTATTCGTAGTAGGCTGTCGGCTCGGAATACGTGTACGAGATGGACGGGCAGCGCAGCGCCACCGCGACGGCGACGGCATCGTCGGGGAACAGGCTGAGACGGCTGAATTCGTCGAGGGTGAGCGTGGAGGGGAGGGGCGGGCGGAAGCGCAATTCCGGTCCGCGCGGATCCTTGGTTTCCTCCGGCTTTTTCTGCGAGATCTCCCAATTCTGGCAGTTGAGGCAGCGCAGCACGCAGCCGGACGTTGCGAGGGAGAAGGTCGGGCTGCCGGGGAGAAAATGAAACAAGGGCTTCTTCTCCACCGGATCGACGTGAAACGTGCAAGGGTTGCCGTAGACCATCGTGTACAGGGTGCCGTCCTTGTTGACCTTGTTGCGGCAATGGCTGCGATCGCCGGGCGCGAGCAGACAGTTGTTCGGACAGACCTTGCACTGGACGTTGCGGTCGAGCTTGAGGTAGTGCGAAGCCTCCTTGATCCAGCCGCGTTGCTGCCAGAGTGCCCACAACGCCGCATCCGGGGCGTCGCCCTTGAAGACATCCGCCGGCGCCTCGGAGGAGCCCAGGCTAAGAAGACTGTCCACCCAGGAACCGGAGCAGCGCAGGCTCAATCCGGCGAATCCGGCGGCCCCGCACGCCAGCGCGCGACGGCGGTTCATCAGGAAGCGGTGCGTTGTTTGATCCATCCCCATCGGAGCAGGGCGAGGTAGATTGAAGGCAGCACATGCGCCAGGACGAGAATCCCCAGTGGCAGGTGCATCAGTTTATGGAGCGTGAGCGCCGTCTTCTCGTCCGTGAGCGCGCCCAGGCCGTAGCGACCGCTCATGGCGTAGCCGGTGACGAGAAACGCCAGCACGATCGGCAGGAGCAGCCAGCCGGTCCAGCGGACGAGCTTGAGGGAAATCCACGAAAGTCGGTTCATGCGGAACGCGTCGGTTTCCAGGCTATCGCCGCGGCGGCGAAGTTCAATGCCGCGGTGAAGAGGCAGACCAGCGTCGCGCCCAGCAGGGGCACGAGCAGCGTGCTTACCAGCAGCGCGCCCAGCGCGGCGCCAACAAAGTCGGCGGTGTAGAGCCGGGAGGCGGTGACGGCCGTCTCGCCCGGCATCGCGGCACCGGCCGCCGGAAACAGGGCGCCAACCAGCGCGGCCAGACCGAACGTGAGCAGCAGGACAACGCTTTGTCCCGCGAGCGAAGTTCCCACGACGGAATCCAACCGGCCGAGGTGCGACAAAACCGCCGGCAACAGCGCCGCCACGCCGGCGATGGCGGCGGAGAGGGCACAGAGCAAGACGCGGGGGGACGGCGCCGGATTTCGGAACGGACCATCCGGCAGCCGGGCCGAAGTTCCGGCCCGGGACAGCGTCCGCTGTGTTCGCCAGGCGCCGATGGCGATACCGGCCATGAACACGGTCACGACCAGTCCCACCTGCCGGTACAACGAGCCGTAGAGCGCCTGGTATCCGAGGAGCAGGACGACTTCGAGGGCCGACGCCGCAAAACCCGAGGCGAACACCACCCGGGGAATCGCGCGCAGCCCCAGCAGGCAGACGGCAAAGAGGACCGCCAGGATTCCCGCCAGCAGGCCGGCGCCGGCCCGAAACTGGCTGAGCCAGTGCCGCAAATGGTAATAGTAGAGCGCGGGGGCGAAATCGGTGTTGCGCTGCGCCGGCTGCGCCACGGCGCGAGCAAGATCGGCGAGCCGGTCCGGGGCGAGCATGGCCTCGAGGTAGTGGCGGTTGACGAGCTGGGTGGCCAGTCCGCGCCGTTCCAGCCGCCCGGCGATGTCGAGAGAGAGCGGGCCATCCGAAGCGAGGAAGAAAACGCGACCGCCCGGAATCATGAGCACGTGGGCGAACGATTGCCGCGCGGTGCGATGGGCGGAGGAGAGCAACTGCGCCAGTTCCGGGCTGACGTAGTTCTCGTAACGGCCCAGCGGAAATTCCAGGACGCCGTCCGGGTTCAGGATGCGCCGGACCTCGGAATAGAACTCCGCCGTGTAAAAGCGGTTGAGCTGCGACGTGGTCGGATCCGGAGTGTCGACGATCACCACATCGTAACGCTCCCCGGTCTGCTGGAGGAAGCGCCGGGCATCGGTAGTGATAACTTTGATACGCGGATCGGCCAGGTTGTCCGGCAGGAACCGGCGCCCGGCGGCGAGGATCAGCGGGTCGAGTTCAACGTAGGTGACCTCCGCGACGCCGTACCGCAGGATTTCCCGCGCGGTGCCGGCGATCCCGCCCCCGATCAGCAGGACCTGCCGCGCGTCGGGGCGCTGGCTCATCGCGTAGTGGACCGTCTCTTCCACCTGGTCCACATTCTGGGTCGAGATCACGGGGAGGCCGTTCTCAAAGAAGGTCAGCTGCCCGGCGTCGTCGGTGACCACCAGACGGCCGTAGGGCGAGCTGGCGCGGAAGACCACGCGCCGTCCCCAGTGCTGGACGGAGGTGGTGACCTCGTCGGCGTTGATCAGGACGAGGTGAGCGGTCAATCCGGCGGCGATGATGATCACCGATCCCAGCAGCAGGCGCTGGCGAAAATGCCAGGCCAGCGCGCCGGCGAGCAGGAGATTCAAGACGGCGGGGAAACAAAGCAGCGCGAAGTGGTCGAAATACGGGATAAGCACAAAACTGAACAGGACGCCTCCGCCGATGCTGCCCAGACTGTCGGCCAGATAAACCCGACTGATGGCGGTCGGGGCATTGGCGCGGGCCAGGAGGGCGCAGGCCTGGGCCAGCAGGGCGCCGGAGACCAGGCAGAAGGGAAGAAGCAGGACCGCGCAGCCGAGCACGGTCCCGGAAACGCCGACGGCGGCGCCACGGAGGAAAACGACATCGCGCAGGACGCGCACGGCCACCACCTGGGCGAGCGGGATGAGGGCGATGAGAATAAGGCCGGTCGTGAGGATGACGGCGGATCGGCTGGAGGGCGCGGCTCCCGCCAAGCCGCGATCGACCGCCTCGCGCAGCTCGCCGGAAGGAAGACCGGACCCACTCGCTGGGCGCTCGCGGCCACCCGGGAGAAACTGGCCGAGCCAGGTCCCGAGGCCGGTTAGCATCAGCCAGCTTCCCATGCTGATGCCGAGGACGAGCTCGTTGCCGGAGAACGAGCCGAGGAGTTCGCGCATGAGCGCGAGCTGGGTCATGACCGCGGACAAGCCCAACCCGGCCACCGCGGTGAGGACCAGGCCACATCCCCTCTTGTTTGGATTCATGTAGTTGAATCTGTAGGGCGGGGTCGCCNNTCAGGCGACCCCGCCCTACAACCATTCGATATCGGCCCGATCGTTCGAAAAGCGAGTCCGGCTGCATGAGTCCGGCTTACCTGGGTCTTTCTGCCGGAAGCTCGTCCGATTCCTTGAAGGCTTCAACGTGGTAGATGAAGACGGAAGTCCCCGGTTGACGCCAGTCCGTGCTTTCGCATCCGGCCTTTTCGGCGAGATTGTTGAGGAAGTCGACCTTGTCGGGCAACTGGTCCCAAACTTGTGGCAGATAGGTGGCCCCGTGTCGGCCGATTTGCAGCACGACGCCGTCCTGGTGCGGCTGGAGTTTTTGCAACAACTCGGCCGGGGACGTGAAGGCGAGCGGCTGGGGCTCGGTCAGTATGCTGATTTCGATCTCAATCTGGTCGACTTCGCCCGGCGCAACGGGAGAAAACCGGGGATCGCCGATCGCGGCATTGCGGGCATTATCGATCACCGCCTGATACAGCGGGCCCTGCGCGCGGATGTAACCGATGCAACCGCGCAGGTCGCCGTGTTTGGTCAGGGTCACAAAGCAACTTTTGGATGCGGCAAATCTCGGGGCGAGGCTTTCGGCGGAAACTTCGGGCGGGTGGTCACCCGCGACGACCTGGCGCACGGTTTTTCGCGCAAGCTCAAGCAGATACCGGCGGTCGGTGGCCGTGAACGAACCCGGGGCCGGGGCGTAGAACGCGATGGCCGCGTAGCCGACCACCCGCGATTTATCCCCGGCGGTGTCGCCGCTGTTGCGTCGGTCAAGCAGGCGCGCGGTCCAGCCGCGCTCGCGGGCCAGGTGCAGCAAAGTGAGAATCGGAATCCTCCCGCAGGCCTCCTGCGACTCCATGGTGGCGATATCGAGATCGCAGATCGCCTTGACGCAGCGCTCGTCAAGCTCCTGGGCCTTGGCATACGGGTAATAATGGCTGAGGTCGGAGCTCGCGATGATCAGCGTGCGGTCATCAACGATCCTGGCCAATGCGGAGGCAGCTTTCGCGGGATCGACGTCGCCCATCACCACGGGGACCAGCTGAAAGCCCTTCAGCGTCTTCTGCAGAAACGGGATCTCGACCTCGACCGAGTGTTCCCAGGTGTCGGCAGTTTCTGTTTCGGGCACCGCCCGGGAAGACTGCGGCCACCACCCTGGTCGTTGCACGTAACAACGCGGTTCCAGGGCAAATGGGTCGGACTGCGCCAGCAACGCGGCCTTCGCGGAGATCGGCACGTCGCCGAGCGGCGTGCGGAAGACGGCGGCGTTCGTCACCGACGCGGCGCGCAGATCGGCATAGTGCGACGGGCCCAGGACCACGACGGTGTCATATTCGCGCCCGACCAACCGCCGGTAAGCTGAGCCCGCCACGGGCCCGGAGTAGGGATAACCGGCATGGGGGCAGATCAATGCCTTGAGTTCACCATCGAACGGCGGCGTCCTGGCTCCGGCGAGGCAGGCGTCAATCACCTGGGAGAGTTCGGTGGGATCTTTGGGATAAAACAGTCCGGCCACGGCGGGCTCACGGATCCTGACGACGGCCGCTGGGGGCACGGTCGTTTCCGCCGTGGCGGCGGGAAGGCGGAACGCGCAGAAGAGCGCGACCGCAGGGATGCAGATCCGGTAAACGAGGCGTGTGGGAGTGTTCATGGAGATACCTTCTGCCTTCGGTCGGACCAGGATAGGCTAGGGACTTTGTTTCGGGGAAACAAGCGTCCTCATCATCTGGAGGAAGCGCCGCTGCCAGCGTCTCACCCGCGGAGGTTGTCGCATCAAGCTGGACACCGTTTTTGCAAAAAGCTTTTCAATTGCCGCATCGTGCGCTACGGCAATGGGCTCGTTTTCCAACCCCTCTACCGCCCGAACCGCCCCTCCACCTCTGATCCCAACCCGGGCAGGGCGCAGTGACCATTGACCGTCCTGCCCCTTTTTCTTCCCCATCCGAACCTCCAGTTCCCCTAGCACCGACATCGTCATGCATAACGTAGCCCTCCAATGGATCGATTACGCGATCATCGCACTGTATACCGCGTTCGTCGTCGGTATCGGTTTCGCGCTGAAGCGATACATGAAGACGTCCTCCGACTACCTCACGTCGGGACGTTCCATCCCCACCTGGGTCACCGGCCTGGCGTTCATCTCCGCCAACCTCGGCGCCCTTGAACTGGTCGGCATGGCGGCCAGCGGCGCCAAATACGGCATCGTTACCGCCCATTTCTACTGGGTCGGCGCGATCCCGGCGATGGTGTTCCTCGCCGTCTTCATGATGCCGTTCTACTACGGCTCGAAGGCCCGGTCGGTGCCGGAGTACCTGAAAATGCGGTTCGACGAGCGCGTCCGCGCGCTTAATTCGATCTCCTTTGCGGTCATGACCATTTTTGCCTCGGGCATCTCGATGAACGCCCTGGCCAAGCTGCTCCACCAGCTCCTCGGCTGGAATTATGGCTTCTCTCTCTGGATCTGCTCGGGCATCGTCCTGCTCTACGTGCTCAAGGGCGGCCTGACCTCCGCCATCTATACCGAGGTGCTGCAGTTCTTCATGATTGTGCTCGGCTTCGCGCCGGTCGTTTACCTCGGCCTCAAGGATATCGGTGGCTGGGATGCCCTGACCAACGCCCTCCACACCGTCGCCGCCAATCCCGCCGCCCTCGCGCTCAAGCCCGAAGGCACGCATTACGCAGCGAACGCCTGGACCAGCGCCTGGCAGCCGTTGCTTGGCGGGCCGAGTAATAACCCGCTGGGCGTCGACTGGTTTGCCATGGTCTTCGGCCTGGGCTTTGTGCTCTCGTTTGGTTACTGGTGCACCAATTTCCTCGTCGTTCAGCGCGCCATGGCCGCCCGGAACATGGGCGCGGCCCGCCGGACTCCGCTCATCGCGGCCATTCCGAAGATGCTCTTTCCGGCATTGGTAATCCTCCCCGGCATGCTCGCCGTTGGTCTCGCCGTCCTCCCAGGCAAGTCATACCACCTGCCTTCGCCTCCGGTGCACGAGGCCCGGATGGGGGCGGCCCTCACCGCGCTGAACGCCGTACCAGCCTCCTCGGAGGCCGTGATCAAGGCGGTCGGCCTGAAGATGGACGCGGCCAAGGTTGCCGCGCTGATCGCCGAAAACACTGCCCACAAGCTCGATGACGCCGTCCTGCGCACCCGCGTCCAGGACGCCGTCGCCGAGAACGACTACGATGGCGTCATCCTGTCGCTGGTGAAGCGCTACTGCCCGCCGGGCCTGTTCGGCCTCGCCCTCACCGCGCTGCTCGCCTCGTTCATGTCGGGCATGGCCGGCAATGTCACCGCGTTCAACACCGTCTGGACCTACGATCTCTACCAGGCCTACCTCGCCCCGAACAAGAGCGACGAGCACTACGCGTGGATGGGCCGGTTTATCACGGTCGTCGGCATCCTGCTCAGCATCGCCGCCGCGTACTTCGCCAGCATGTGGACAAATGCGATGGACATCATCCAGCTGGTCTTCGGCTTCGTGAACGCCCCGCTGTTTGCCACCTTCCTGCTCGGCATGTTCTGGGCGCGCTGCACCGGAACCGGCGCATTCATCGGTCTGATCCTGGGCACGGGCACTTCGATGCTCTTCCATGCCGTCACCCTCTCGGCGGGCAACGTGCCCGGCATCAAGGGCGGCTACCTCGCCCAGTTGGGCATCTTCCCGACCGACATGGCACAGAACTACTGGCTCGCCGCCACCGCCTTCACCGTCTGCCTGCTGGCCACCGCGGGCATCTCGCTCGCGACCCGGCAAACCAAAACCGTCGAGGAGCTGAAGGGTCTGGTCTATTCGCTCACCCCGCGGTTGAAGGACAACGAACAGAACTTCTTCCTGCGTCCGGCTGTCTTTGGCACGATCCTGCTCATCGCCTGCGTCATCCTCAACATCATCTTTTGGTAACCAGAAAGGAACCTAAGTCATGGGTCTCGATATCCGTTGGCCGATTGGCCTCATGTTCTCGATCGTCGGTCTGTTGCTGGCCGGGTACGGCCTCTTCACCGGCGGCGAAATCTACAAGTGCTCCCTCGGCATCAACATCAACCTGATCTGGGGTGGCGTGCTCCTGGTCTTCGGCGCCATCATGCTCACCCTGGCCAAGATCGGCTCCGGCAAAGCCCCCGAAGGCAAGGAGTAACCCTCGGGATTCTTCGCCCTCTTCGACGCCGACCTGCTTCGCGCAGGCCGGCGTTTTTCTTGGAATGTCTTGTCGACAATCGGCTCCACGTCACCGGAGCCCGGCAGCTTTCGACTGGCGATGGAGGCATGGTCTCGGCGGCATCGAAAAATCGTCGCAATCATGCACGGTCTGTGGAGAAAAGGTTGCGTCGAATTGCTGCATTTCTAAGACCATGAACGCTACTGCCAAAAAGGACATCGTTGTTTTCATCACGCACCGGGAGGGAACATGCGCCGATTGCGGCCGGATGCTCCGGCAATGGGAGTCTCCGGCCGGACCGGCAGAGCACCCGGAAACGGAGCCGCAAGCGTGACCTCCCGGAGATTTGCGATTTTCCTCACCGTTGTCCTGTCAGTCTGGGCCGCGATGCACGGCTATGTCTTCTGGCGGTTATCGTCTGTGCCTTGGGTGGCGGATCATGTGGCGCGGAGTGGAGTGGTCTGGACAGCCGTGGGCCTGGCGGCGAGTTTTCCGCTGGCCCGGTGGTTGAATGCCCGCCGTCTTGCGGTGTTCGGGCGTCCGTTGGAGCTCTTCGCGGCGAACTGGGTGGGGGTGCTGTTTCTGCTGCTCACGATGCTGCTGGCGGCGGACGTGCTCACCCTGGGCGGCTGGCTGTTTCCCCGGTTCGTTCCCCTCGTCCGGGCGGCGGCGGCGCTCTTCGCGCTTCTGCTCGCCGCCTTGGCGTTGGTGCAGGGTGCGCGACTACCGGTCGTGACCGAGCACGAGGTGCGGATGGCAGGGCTCCCGCCGGAACGCGACGGACTGGTGATTGCCGCGGTCTCGGATCTGCACCTGGGTACAATGATCGGTGAGGCATGGATGAGGCGCTTGATCGCGCGGCTGGGTGAGCTGAAGCCGGACGTCGTGGTGATCGTCGGCGACTTGGTCGACAGCGAAGTGGGGGCGTTGGAGCCGCTGCTGCCGGTGCTCCGGACGCTCCGGGCGCCGTTCGGCGTGTGGGCGGTGACGGGAAACCATGAGTATTATGCGGGCCTTGATCGCAGCGTGGCGTTGCTCGAGGCTGCGGGTTTCACAGTGCTGCGTGATCGGGCGGCGGAAGTCGCGCCCGGACTTGTGGTTGCCGGGGTGGACGATCTCGGCGCCCGCCGGCAATTTGGCGGAAACGAATGGGCGATGGAACAGGCGCTGGCTGACCGGCCACCGGGGGCCGTGGTCTTGTTGTCCCACTCACCGGTCCAGGCCGACACGGCGGCTGCGTTGGGGGTCGGGCTCATGTTGTCCGGCCACACCCACAACGGCCAGATTTGGCCGTTCAATTACCTCGTCCGGTTGAGCAATCGCCTGGTCGGAGGACGTTATGACGTGGGTGGAATGACGATCCTCGTCGGTCGTGGCACCGGGACGTGGGGGCCGCGGATGAGGCTCTGGCGACCGAGCGAAATCCTGAGGATCACGCTCCGGGCAGATTAACCCCGCCTGCTGTTTCCGTGCGCCACCCCAGGAATCACGGCCGAACATTTTGTCATTTAATAGACGACATCGGGATCGGCGTCGTCGCGGGAAGGGGGTGGCTGGCCGGGACAAAACACTTCCGCCGCGCAGACGAGCTGGCGGCGGAGTTTGTTACGGGTCGAACCCGTTACCACGACTTTGGTGGTTATCTTCGTCGGTGGTCCGGCGGAGCGGACTACTAACTTGGGCTAATATAGCTTATCGGTCTGGCGCCGCCAGAGTTTAGTGCCTTTTGCTGGATTTGTTGACCCATGAATCTGGCAGCATGGAGGAGGAACTCCGAAGAGCTGTCGGGCTAAAGATACTTCAATTCCCGGGCGGACTGTTCCAGGCTTTCGCGAAATTGCGGATGGGCTACCTCGATCAACGCCCGGGCGCGTTTCCGGATCGACTGGCCGTAGAGATCGGCGATCCCGTGCTCGGTAATGACAAAATGGACGTGGCTGCGGGTCGTCACCACGCCGGCACCTGGTTGGAGCATCGGGACGATTTTGCTCACCAGCTGGCCGCGACTGACGGTGGTGCTGGGCAGGGCGATGATCGGTTTCCCGTCCTTGGATCGACTCGCGCCGTACATGAAGTCGATCTGCCCGCCGGCGCCGCTGTAGAACCGCGACCCGATCGAATCCGCGCATACCTGACCGGTCAGGTCCACTTCGATGGCGGAATTGATCGCCACCATGCGGTCATTCTGCGCGATGCGAAACGGATCATTGATGTATTCAGTCGGGTGCAATTCGACCATCGGATTGTTGTCCACGAAATCATACAGGCGCTGCGTTCCCATCAAAAAGCCGGCGACAATCTTGCCCGGATGCAGGGACTTCCGCTCACCGTTGATAATCCCGCGCTCGACCAGGCCAATCACCTCGTCCGAGAACATCTCGCTGTGGATGCCGAGGTCGTGTTTATCGCCGAGGAATTTCAGCACCGCATCGGGAATACCGCCGATGCCCATCTGCAGGGTCGAACCGTCCTCGATCAGACTCGCGCAGGATTGGGCGATCCGCTGCTCCCGTTCGGTGATCTCCCCCATGCGGTGCTCGGTCAGCGGGTAGGACACGGGCACCACGTGGGTGAGCTTGGACACATGGATGAAGCTGTCGCCAAGGGTGCGGGGCATCCGGTCGTTGACTTCGGCGATGACAATCCGGGCTGATTCCGCGGCGGTCTTGGTCACGCCCACCTCGATGCCGAAACTGCAAAACCCATGGGGATCGGGCGGACTGACGTGCACCAGCGCGACGTCGAGCGGGAGAATGCCGCTCCGGAAAAGGCCGGGAATTTCCGACAGGAAACAAGGGGTGAAATCCGCCCGGCCTTCGTTGACGGCCGGGCGGACGTTGGCGCCGATAAACAGCGTGTTGACGCGAATAAACCGCTCCATCCCTGGGGCGACGTAGTCCGCGTTGCCCAGGGTAAACAGATGCGCGATTTCGATGGCGGGGGTGAATGCCGGCGCCCGCTCGACCAGCGCGGCCAGCAACGTCCGGGGCACCGAGCAATTGCCGGTCATGAAGACCCTCATGCCGGGCTGAATCGCAGCCGCCGCCTGCTCAGCCGTGGTGATGCGGGTGCGATAGAGTTGCAGCGTCGGAGTCACGGGATCTACATGAGCAACTGGATCTGATCATGGCCGTGCACCATCCCGAGTTGCTCATGCACGTCGACCAGCACCAGCTTGTGCTGATGGCAACCGCTCTTCAGGCAGCCTTCGAGAATGCCCCCGTTGGGCAGGTAAAGCGTAAACATCGGGGAGAAGCAGAAATCACACTTCTCGGATTCCGCCCGAAGGGAGACTCCACAAGTCGGGCAGAACATCTCGACGACCACGCCCTCCGGGATGTCGATATCGAAAAGGTTTTGGAAACTGCCGTAGACGGGATCGAGGTGGATGTTCCCGCGGGTGGCGCCGTATTGGATGACCATTTTGACGGAAGGGCAGCCCGCGATCAGCACCGCCGGGTCCATCAGGCTGTGGCCGCGGGGGCATTGCGCATGCTCGACGTGCAGGGCTTTCGACGGGACCTCGAGGATGATTTTTTCCTTTTCCATGGTTACACTGGCACCGGGGAGGCGAACGCGAGGCCCGCCTCCAGGGCATTGAGGTTGATGGCGAGCAAGTGTTGTTTGCCGTGGCCCAACACCTCCTCGATGGCCGCGACAATCGAGGCCCTCTGCACCAACCGGGAGAGCGCGAGGCAGGCGCCGAGCATCACGACATTGGCCACCCGCTGGCTGCCCTGCTGCTGCGCGATCTCATTCACGGGAACCGGCAAAATCCGCAGGTCGCTCCGGGCAGGAACCCGGGGAATGAGCGAGCTGTTCAGGAGCAACCACCCACCCGGTTGCACCGACCCTTCAAATCGATCGAGCGAGGGAAGATTCATGGCGATCACGCCGGTCGCCTCGGTCACCATGGGCGCCCCGATGGGCGCATCGGAAATGATGACGTGGCAGTTGGCGGTGCCGCCGCGCATCTCCGGTCCGTAGGATGGCAACCACGTCACATGCTTTCCTTCCAGCATGCCGGCCTGGGCGAGCAGCTTGCCGATCATCAGGATTCCCTGACCCCCGAAGCCGGCGATGATGATGCGTTCCTCGGCCATGATCAGGTTCCTCCTTCGAGGTCCTTGTACACGCCGAGCGGGTAGACCGGGATCATGGTCTGCTCGACCCAACGCAACGCCTCCACCGGCGACAGGCCCCAGTTGGTGGGGCAGGTGGAGAGCACCTCGACCAAGCTGAAGCCCTTGTTGTCCATCTGGAGTTGAAAGGCCTTCTTGATCGCACGTTTCGCGGCCGTCAGACGCGGCACAGTGTGGACGGACACCCGGGCCACATAGGCGGTGGCCTCGATGGTGGCGAGCATCTCGCAAATGCGCAGCGGCGCGCCCTGGCCGGACCGGCTCCGGCCGAGCGGTGACGTGGTGGTCCGCTGCCCGACCAGCGTCGTGGGCGCCATCTGCCCACCGGTCATGCCGTAGATGGCGTTGTTGACAAAGATGACCGTAAGATTCTCGCCGCGCATGGCGGCATGCACGATCTCGGCCATGCCGATCGAGGCCAGGTCGCCATCGCCCTGATACGTGAAAACAATGGCGTCCGGGTGCACGCGTTTGATCCCGGTGGCCACGGCGGGAGCGCGCCCGTGGGCGGCCTCCTGGGCGTCGCAGTTGAAGTAGTCGTAGGCAAACACGGCGCAGCCCACCGGCGCCACCGCAATGGCGCGGCCCAGCACCCCGAGTTCGACGAGCGACTCCGCGACCAGCTTGTGAATGATCCCGTGCGTGCACCCCGGGCAGTAGTGCAGCGGAACGTCGGTCAGGCCGGCGGATTTCTCGTAAACGGTTTTCATGGGCCGCCTCCCAGCAAGGCCTGCACCTGCTTGACGACCTCCTCCGGCGTGGGAACGATCCCGCCGGTGCGGCCATAAAATGAGATCGGCTTGCGGCCGGCCACCGCGATCTTCACGTCATCGAGCATCTGCCCCATGCTCATTTCCACGACGAGAAACGCCTGCGTGCGCGCGATCACCTGCTCGAACGCCGCGAACGGAAACGGGTAGAGGGTGATCGGGCGAAGCAGTCCGACGCGCAGTCCCAGGCGCCGGCATTTCTCAATGGCCGAACGGGCAATGCGCGACGTCGTTCCATACGCCACGATCACCACCTCCGCATCGTCGCATTGGTGGAGCTCATAGCGCACCTCGGCGTGTTCCATGGCCGCGTACTTCGCGTAGAGCGCGTGGACATGCTGCTCCAATTGGTCCGGATACAGGTAAAGCGAATTGATGACGCGCCGGCGTCCCCCGCTCGTGGCGGTGCCGGTGGTGGCCCAATCCTTGGGCGGCAGATCGACGGCCGGGCGGGCGGGCAAAAGCTCCACCGGTTCCATCAGCTGTCCGATCATCCCGTCCGCCAGCACCATCACCGGGTTGCGATAGCGGTCGGCGAGGTCGAAGGCCGATTGGGTGAGATCGGCCGCCTCCTGGAGGTTGGCGGGAGCGAGGACCAGCACGTGATAGTCGCCGTGGCCGCCGCCCTTGGTGGCTTGGAAATAGTCGGCTTGCGAGGGCTGCACGCCGCCCAGACCGGGCCCGGCGCGCATGATATTGACCAGCACGCACGGCAACTCCGCCCCGGCGATATACGAGATGCCCTCCTGCATCAGGCTGATGCCGGGGCTGGAGGACGAAGTCAGAACGCGCGCCCCGGCCCCGGCGGCCCCGTAGACCATGTTGATCGCGGCTACCTCCGATTCCGCCTGGACATACACGCCGCCCACCTTCGGCAGTTCGCGGGCCATGTATTCCGGAATCTCGTTCTGCGGGGTGATGGGATAGCCGAAGAAATAACGGCAGCCGGCGTTGATCGCCGCGGCGGCGATCACCTCATTTCCTTTCATCAATTTCCTGGCCATGGCGGTTTCCTCAGCGTCGCACGGTGATCACCGAGTCGGGACAGATTTTCGCGCAGCTCCCGCAGCCGCTGCAGACCGCCAGGTTATAGACGATCGCGGGAAAATATCCGCGGGAGTTTACCCGCGTGGTATCCAGTTTCAGGATTTTCGTCGGGCAGACCGTGATGCACAAGGCACAACCCTTGCAGAGGTTCTCCGCAAAAATCACCTCGGGCGGAGGAGATTTCTCCCGGACGGGATCGACGGACGATGGTAAAGTGGGCACGACGGACGGCGGGACCGGTGACCTGACTGCGGAGCAAATGGGTTTCGTTCCTGGGCGGACGGGGAAGCGGCGGCGGCGGCGCGCGGGTGGGGTGGAAAAGGGAGAACGGCAGACAAACGCAACCGACGTTGTCGGATCATAATTCGGCACATTTCCAATGCGAGTTTAAAGCAAATGGCTTGTGCCGTGGCAACGGATGGGTAGCTCTCTGGAATGCCCACCCGGCAAGGATCCCTCCATCTGTTCCGCCTCGCAGGAGTCGACCTGTACTTGCACTGGTCCTGGTTCCTGGTTGCGATGCTCGAGATTTCCCAGCGGCGGGGAAGTTACGGTTCCCTCACCTTCAATGCGCTGGAATACCTCGCGCTCTTCGCGATCGTGTTGATGCATGAGATGGGCCATGCCCTGGCCTGCCGCTCGGTGGGAGGCAAGGCCGACGAAATCGTGCTCTGGCCCCTGGGCGGGGTGGCCTACGTCGCTCCCCCGCAGCGTCCCGGCGCCATGCTCTGGAGCATTGTCGCCGGCCCGCTGGTGAACGTGGTGCTGTTTGTCGTCCTGGGCGGCGGGCTCGTGGTTGCGAATGGCTCACTCTTGGTCGATCCATCTGCGCCTGATCCAGTCAGGTTTCTGGGGGCGATGTTTTTCACCAACGGGGTGTTGCTGGTGTTCAACCTGCTCCCGATCTATCCGCTCGACGGTGGCCAGATCTTGCGCTCGCTGCTCTGGTTTGTGATGGGGCGAGCCCAGAGCTTGATGGTGACAGTAGTCATTGGTTTCATCGGCGTGGCGGTGATGTTCTTGGGCGTGGCCCTAATGGTGCGCTACGGTTTGCAGCGGCAGGCGATCTGGTTCGGCATCATGGCACTGTTCATTCTTTCGAATTGCTGGCGGGGATTGCAGCACGCGCGGATTCTGGCGCGCGCCGCCCGGTTGCCGCGTCGCGGCGGTTTCCAGTGTCCGAGTTGCCAGGCCCCGCCTCCCATTGGCGCGTGGTGGGCCTGCAGTCGTTGCGGGAAGTCCTTCGATACCTTCGAGACGCAGGCGGTCTGTCCCCATTGCGGCGCGCGATTCGAGTCGACCCGGTGTCTCGATTGCGGGGAACTTCACCCGATGAGCGAGTGGGTGATTCCTCCGCCACCCGTCGGCTAGCCCGCATCTTTCACAGTCTTCGCCATCGCTACGGTCATTCGTCTGCTAACGGTTCCAATGGTGGCGATCGTCAAGGGATATGCGGGCTAATGCAAAACCGCCCCTCCGAAAAAACCATGCGGCCGCGCCGACTGAGAAAAGACAGCCGGCCCAGGAAAGCCTCAGCATCTTGCCGGTCTCCCTGCGGAGCGTTCCGGGGGGCGGTTTTGTCGGTAGCCCGGATGGGCCGGCGGATCACCTACAGTCTGCCCGCCGGCTATCGAGCAGAGTGTGAAACATCCGGGCTAGGGGAGGCGGCTGCCGTAATCCCGTCTTGCGGTTTTCGGGATTTGACATGGGATTTACGGCGTTTCTTTACCCTGCGTTTACCACCAGGAAGTGGACGCGATCGAGCCGGATTCTAAACTCCCTCTTGTTCCTTCTTTGTCCCGGCCGATCACGACGGGCGCCTTAGCCGCCAACCTAATTCCCCCATGAACTGGAATGCCATCCTCCTCCCGAGTGTTTTTTTTGCACTCTTCTGCCTGTCCGCCTTTGGACTCATCTGGTGGGAGCGGCGCAAGCGCGGCACGCAGATTCCTTTCTCCCGCGATCTCCGGTTGCTGCGCACGCCGGGGGAGAGCCAGCTCAAGAACGTGGCACGGTTTGACGAGGATTTTCTGTCGATGTGGCTTCTGGCCGGGTTGGCGCCCTGCCTGATGGCGATCCTCCTGCTCGAGGTGGCGACGCGCCTGCCGGGTTGGTGGTTTTGGGTCGGCCTCGGGGTGGTCGTTGCGGGATTTGTCACCGCTCTGGTGCTGGCGGTACGCTGGCTCATGGCGCGCCTGAAGCAGCGGAGCGAGCGCTACCTCGCCTTTTTTGGCGAACGGGTGGTGGCGGAGTTTCTTGAACCCTTGAAAGTCTCCGGCTGGCGGATCTTTCACGATGTGCCTTGCGAGACAGGTCGGGAGAAATTCAATATCGATCATATTGCGATCGGCCCGGGCGGCGTGTATGCGATCGAGACCCGGACCCGCCCGAAAGGAAGCGCGCGCGAAGGCCGTGACGACTACAAGGTCTTTTATGATGGCGAGCAGTTGAACTGGCCGTGGGGCGAGGACCAGCACGGCGTCGTGCCCGCGATGGGAAACGCGAAGTGGCTGCAGAACTGGCTGGTCAAGACGACCGGAGTATTGACGGAAGTGGTTCCGGTGCTGGCCCTGCCGGGATGGTATGTCGAGGCGCCCGCCCGGGCTGCCCTGCGGGTCGTGAATCCGTCCTGGCTTCCAGACGTTCTGGTGGCGAACGGCACGGTGGCGCTTAACGCCAAGCAGATCGATCTTTGTGCGCGCCAGGTGGAACAACGCTGTCGCGACGTAGAGTACTGATCAAGATTCGCTCGTCACATCGATTTGGCCCTAATCGGTAAAGTTTGTGGGCCAACGCGTCGATAGTGTTGGCGAATAATGAAACAGTCTCCCCTCAGTGGTTTAGCTTCGGCGATGGTATTGACCTTGGTGCTGGCGATGGGCGGTGTAACGATTGTTCGCGCCGCTACCGAGTCTCCCGTGCCCGTCCGCATGGTGCCACCGGAATATCCGTATGAACTTAAGCGAAACGGGGTTACGGGAGTTGTTACGTTGACGTTCGAGGTCGACGAGAAGGGCAACGTCGTGGATCCCAAAGTCCAGAAATCGACGAATCCCGGATTCGAACAGCCAGCCCTTGAGGCCATCGTCAAATGGAAGTTCAAACCGGGTCGAAAAGACGGTGTGCCTGTGAAGATGAAGATAGGGGTCCCGCTGCAGTTCAACAGCGACAGCTGAGCGCACATCTCCGCCATCGCGGCAACTTTCACCGCATGTTTCCATTCTCATGACTATCGGTCGCAAAATCACCGCTGGATTCACCGCAGTTCTGCTGCTTTTTGCCGCCGTCGCCATCGGTACGTATGTGGCCCTCGGCCGCGCCGGCAGGAAGTTCGCCCTCTATTCGCAGAGTGCTTCCGAGACCAACGTCGCCGCCGCGTTTGAGGCGGCCATGTTGCAGGTGAGGATGCATGTGAACGAATTCCTCCTGAGCGGGTCCGAAGCCGCTGCTCAAGCCTATGCCCAGAGCAAATCCGAGGCGGCACAGCAACTGAAGAGCGCCCAGCAGGTCATTGCCGACTCGGAGCGCGCTACCGAACTCGTCTCGGCCCGCAAGCTCTTCGACGACTACGACGCTGCTTTTCGCCAGATCATGGAGAATCGCAAGGTGTGCAGCGACTTGCAAAAAAACGCGCTGGAGCCCCGGGCGGCGGCGATCGCCGAGAGCCTGCAAAAATTACTTGCGGGAGCTCGGACCACCGGCGACATGAACGCCTCGTTCCAGATCTCCACGGCGTTGCAGGGATTCTATAGCGCGACCAGTTCGGTTAATTCTTTCCTGCTGACCGCGGGTCAAGATTCGGCCAACCAAGCGCGGCAATCGCTGGCCGCGATGTTGGTCCAGATTCAGAAGATCGAGAAGGACCAGAAGGAAATGGAGAAGCTGGACGCGACGCTCGTCGACGCCGCGAAGAATGCGCTGCTGGTCAAGGCCCAGGCGGACGCCCGGGCTTACGGTGAGGCGCTGGATCAGGTGATCGCCGCCACGACCGCGCGCCAGCAAATCGTGACCCGACAACTGGACAGCATTGCCCCCGCTTTCACCGACACCATTGGCAAGGTTAAGCAATCCCTGAGTATGCTGCAGAGCGAACTGCAGACTCGAACCAGTGCCGAGCAGCGGCAGGCCGAATGGCTGGTCTTGATCGTCAGCACGGTCGGCGTGCTCGCTGCGCTGGTCTGTGCGTTTGTCATCATCGGCAACGTCACGCGACCGATCGCGAAAGTCGCCCGGGCGCTGGCCGACGACAGTGACCGGACGGCCAGCGCCGCGATGCAGATGCTCAAAGCCAGCCAAGGCATGGCCGACGGTTCCAGCCAGCAGGCCGCCTCTCTGGAGGAGACCAGTTCCTCGTTGGAGGAGATGGCGAGTATGACGAAGCGCAACGCCGAGGCCGCGCACGCCGCCAAGGCGCTGGCCGACGAGGCCCGCCAGACGGCGGACACTGGCGCCAGAGACATGGAGACAATGAAAACTGCCATGGGCGCGATCAAAGCTTCCAGCTCCGAGATCTCAAAAATCATCAAGACGATCGACGAGATCGCGTTTCAGACGAACATCCTGGCCCTGAATGCGGCGGTGGAGGCGGCGCGGGCCGGCGAGGCCGGACTGGGGTTCGCCGTGGTGGCGGAGGAAGTGCGGAATCTCGCGCAACGCAGCGCGCAGGCCGCGCGCGAAACGGCCGACAAGATCTCCGATTCCGAGACCAAGAGCGAGCAAGGCGTTCGAATTAGCGAGAAGATGGCGACGAATCTCGCCGGGATTGTGGAGCGGACCCGACGACTCAACGAGATGATCGCCGAGATCGCCCAGGCGTCCAACGAACAGAGCCAGGGCATTGCCCAGATCAATACGGCGGTGAACCACATGGACAAGGTCACCCAAAGCAACGCCGCGCTGGCGGAGGAGACGGCGTCATCGTCCGAAGAATTGCGGATCCAGGCGGAGCAGGTGAAGCAGGCCGTCGCCGAACTCATGCGGATGGTGCAGGGAGATTCCGGAGGAGCAGGCGCGGGAAACGCGAGTTCCTCCGCGACGGAGGCCATGGCGTTCGCGGAGAAGCCCATGGTCCGATCAGGCAGGAACGGCCATGAAGTGCAGCCCGCGATCACGGATGAGCCATCGCTCACCGTGAACACCAATGATTTTTTCCGCGACGCCAATCCGCGGAAGTAGCGCGACGATCGGAACAGGAGTTCGCAGTCTGGTCGTCCCTGCCGGCGCCCCCGCTGCCCGGTGTCATGACCTGCGTGGCCTTGGTCCCGGCTATTCCTTTGGGATCTCGTTGTCCGTGCGCAGAACCAGGACTGGCGTCTTGGTCTTCGTCCACAGGTCGGCCTCTTTGAACTGTTTGGCCGGCACGTTTTCCAGCGCCTCCCCGACCGTTTTCACCGGCAGGAGACGGCCGCGCTTCGTGGCGTTGAAATCATAGACGCTGCGAAAGATGCGATCCTGGGTTGTCGCCGGGCTTTCATCCTCCGGGATCTGGAGCACCCAGCCGACGAAATCGTCCTTGGGCAGCCGGTGCTCAGGGTCCGACACAAGGATCACCCATTGTTTCTTCATCGGCGGAGGTTTGTTCTCTTCGCCGGGATCGGGCTGCGCCACATGTTGGATCTCCTCAATGATACGCCGCAGCAGCGCGGGCTCGATTTTGTTCTTCAGCAGGATCTCCGCGACTTTGTTGATTTCGATCTTGGGCATGGGTGAAAGGATGTCCGGTCAGGAACAGACTGCGGGTCGGACCGGCGTGGTGTCGAGCGAACACGTTTCGAAAGCTCCCTCGCGGTTGGGGCGGGCGACGACCCCGGGAAAGGGTTCGAGGGAGTAGCGGCGCGCGGGGTCGCTGAGCAAGTGCCGATCGCACACCGAGAACAGCTCGACCTCAGTCTGCGCCCGCCGCATCTCATGCAGGAAGGAGCCGTCGGCGTCGACGCTTTGCCCGACGAAATTGAGGTATTTTTTCATCCGGGCAACCTGCGTGCGTTCCGGCACGGCGGGTGTGGCGGTGGCGCGATAAAGATGGGTGATGTACTCCCGGACATCCTCGAGAGTCGGCTGGAACATCTCCGGCGCGCCCGCGGCGGCGTCCGGTTGAGCGAAACGTTCCCGGCATTGGCGAAAGATCCAGGGATTGCGGATCGCGTGCCGGCCCATCATGACGCCCGCGACGCGGGTTTGGGCCACAATGCCGGCGGCGCGATCAGCCGAGGTGATGTTCCCGTTCGCCAGGACGGGGCACCAGACCTGTTGGACGGCGCGGGCGATGAGATCGTAGTGCACTTCGCCGCGATACATCTCCTTCACCGTGCGACCATGGACGGTCAGCAGGTCGATCCCATGCCGGTTGATGAGGTCAAGAATCCGGTCGAAGTTGCTGGTATCGTCAAAGCCCACCCGCATCTTGACCGTGAGAAGTCCGGGCACGGTCGCGCGGAGCGCGCCCAGAATCTCGTCGATTCGGGCGGGTTCGCGGAGCAACCCGCCGCCGACATGCTTGCGATAGATCTTGGGCGCAGGGCAGCCGAGGTTGAGGTCGATGCCCGCCAGCGGATAGGCGAGCAGTTCGCGCACGGTGCGGAGGAGATCGGGCACGCTCTCGCCGATGAGCTGGGCGAACACCGGCCGGCCGGTGGCATTCTCGGTGAGGGAACGCAGGATGTGTTTTTCCGGCCGCGACTGCGCATGCACCCGGAAGAACTCCGTGAAGAAGTAGTCGGGCGGCCCGTAACGGGCGATGACCTGCATGAACGCCAGATCCGTCACGTCCTGCATCGGCGCCAGCGCCGTCAACGGCATACCGGGCACGAGTGCCGCGGGCAGACGCCGCGGTTCGGGCGTCCGGGGCAGGATGGGGGAATTGAAGCCGGGTGGCATGGCAGTGACAATGGGCATTCGGGCAAGAATGGCGCCGGTCTGAGTCGCCGGCATTCCAGCGTACGATGCTGCCGGACCGGCCACACCTGCCGCCGTGGTCCTCCGCCGGCAAGCCTTCATTCTCCTCAGTCCGGGAATCCGGTTAGGACTTCTCGTCCTCCTCGTCGTCCTCTTCTTCCTCCTCAACTTCCTCGCTCTGTTGCTTGAGGACGCGCTCCAAGATCTCGGTCATATCCTCGACGGCGTTGAATACCTTGAGCGCTACGAAAACCGGCTTTTTTTGCTGGAGGGCGAGCACGATGGAATCGCTCGGGCGGGCGTCGACCTCAATGATCTTGTGGCCCAGCTCGTTTTGCATGTGGAGAATAATGCGGGCGAAGAAAGTGCCGTCACTAACGTCATTGATGACGATTCGCTCCACGGTGACATCGAGCCCGAGGAGGATGCTGCCGATCAGGTCGTGCGTCAGCGGGCGCTCCTTCTTGACGCCGTTCAGGGTCATGGAGATCGCGTTCCCGACGCTGTGATCGACATAGATCACAAAGGTCTTGTTCTCATTGCCGAGAAAAACGGCGCAGCCATTCGCGGTCGGCATGACCCCTTTGATGGCAACCTCAATGACCTCGTTCTGCATGGCCGGAATGTGCAAAAGGCCGCGGGAAAGCGCAAGCCGGCAGAGCGCCAGCCCGGATGTTTCATCCCTCACTCTACAGCTGGCGTGCAGACTGTAGAAGGTCCGCAGGCTGCGCAGGTTGGCCGGGCACATCCAGGCTGCTAGGCAAAACCCAAAAGATGAATTCCCCAGGTTTTCGCCTGGGCCAGGACAGCCGGGCGGTCGAGGATGATGACTTTGCCGGCCTCGAGGGCGGCGGCCGCAATCCCGGCGTCGCGCATCGTCTCCAAGGTGCGCTGGCCGAAGACCGGAACATCGAACCGGTAATCCTGGTTGATTTTGACCGTCTTCACGAACAGGGCATCCGTGGTCTTGAAGGAGCCGGCGCGACGCAACATGTCATCGGTGCCCTCGAAGGCCTCGATCGCCAGGGCCGTGCCCTTGCGAACCACGACTCCTTGGCCGATGTCGAGCCGGGCGACCTCGCGCGCGAGATGGATGCCGTGATCGACGTATTCGCGCTCGATGGGAAACCGGCCGCCGGTCATGACGCCGGGGGCCGCGAGCTGATCGTCGAGGAAGGCCCTCGCGTCCAGCAGGCTGACACCAAGTTTTCCAATCTCCGCCGCGATGGCGCCAAAGATGGTCTCGGCGTTGCGTCGTTTGAGCGAAAGCAGGATGCGCGTTGCCTTGAGATCGGGATGGAGGCCCTTGAACAGGCGGCGCGGCGTGATCTGGCCGGCCATGTACGCATAGCCGACGTCGAAATGTTCGAGTGCCCGGAGCATCTTTCCCAACTGGCCAACGAGCAACGTCTGGCGTTCCGCCTCCGGAAAACTTTTGACGAGCTCTGGATGGGTTTCCTCGTCGAACGCGATCAGTCTCACGGGCACGCCGGCGCGGCGCATCGCTGCCGCCACCAGACTGGGATACAGCCCCTGGCCGGCGATCAACGCGACGGGCTTCTTTGGGTCAAATGCAGCCGGAAGAAAGGAGGAAAGCACGCGGGAGGATGCAACAGGCGGCCGGAGGAATGAAGCCGTAAATCGCCGCGCCCTGGGCGGCGCTAATGGTTTCTTGTTGGGGGGAGGTGGAGGGCGAGGCGACGGCCGAGCCAATACCCAGCAGTGACCGGCGCGGCGCGGCGGGAGCCTTACCCTCCAGTCTGTGCGCAAAGACCAAGGACATCGTGAAGCAATGATCGTGGGACGGCGCGCTCCCCGTGATCAGGATTGGGTGCCGTAGTATTTCTTGTAGCTGCGATAGTAACGGTAATTCGTGTAGTATTCGATGCGGCGCGGCGACAGGCCGTTCAACACGATCCCGAGAAAATCGTTTCTCCCTTCGCGCAGCGTCCGCACGAACTGCCGGATATGTTTGCGCGCGGCCCGGTTGAACCGGCAGACGTAGATGATCTCGTCCGCGCGTTCCGCGATGAGCAGGCTGTCGGTGACTGCGCCGATCGGCGGTGAGTCGATCACGATCAGTTCAAAGCGCTTCTTCAACTGTTCGAGCAGCTGGCCGAAGATGGGCTTGTCCAGAAATTCCGTCGGGCTTTTGGAGCGTCCGCCCGAGCGCAGGAGCCAGAGATTGTCGGTGATCTTGATGAGGCCGAGGTGCGCATTGGCGAGCAGGTCGCCTGTGAGGTCGGCCCCGGCTTCGACCCAGGCCAGGATGCCGGCGTCGTTCGGCTGCTTGAAATGCCGGTGCAGCATGGGCCGGCGCATGTCGCAGTCGATCAGCAAGGTGGCCCGGCCGTGCCGCGCGAAGGCGCCGGCGAGATTGCAGGAAACCAGCGTCTTGCCTTCTCCCGGAATGGTGCTGGTGACGAGGAGCGTCTTGGGATAGTCGAGCTTCGACTGGACCTTGACGGCGCTGTAAACGCTCAGAAACGCCTCGACGCCGGGCGTGGCCTTGCTCCGGATCGCGAGCTGGTATTTCTCTTCATCGTCGAGATGGCCGAGATCGGGGATGATGCCCAAGAGATTGACGCCGATAAATGACTCGACGTCCCACGCGCTCTTGATCCGGTCGTCGAACAGGCTGAGACCGAACGCCACGCCGAAGAACACGGTGAAGCCGACCAGCAGGCAGGTGCGGACGATGCGCGCCTGGTTTGGCACATACGGGGAGTAACTGGGTACGGCGCGGTCCAGCGGGCTGACCGGAATCCGATAGTCGAGCCCCTTCGAAGTCGTGGTCTTGTTGAGGCTGTCCAGCACCTGACTGTAAGCGTTTTTGGCGACCGTGGTCTGGTCGTCGAGGCTCCGGTACTCGACTTTCAGGTCATCGAGCCGCATCTGTTCCTGCTCCTGCTTCACGTATTCGCGATCGAGGGATTGCTCCGCGGCGCGCGCCTTCTCCAGGCTGGCGGTGAGGTCCGCGATGGCGAGCTGGACGGCTTTGTTGAGCTGGTCGCGGAGAGTGTCGATCGTCCGGGCGATCTCGATCATCTGGGGGTGGCGTTCCAAGTAACGCTCGTTGAGCGACGCCTGTTTCTGGAGCGCATCGGCCAGGTCCTTCTTGAGATTGGGCACGGTGGCATGGCCGGCGATGTACGAGATCTCGAGCAGGTCGCGGTTGCCCTTCTGAAAATCCTCCACCTGCCGGGCATAGACCTCGAGGCTGAGGCATTCGAGATGGGCGGCGGTCCGGGCGGCGTTGACGGTCTTCAGCCTTTCGGTGATGAAATTCAGGCTGTCGTCGAGGGAGATGAGGTTGTGGAGCCTCTTGTATTCCTGGAGCTTCTTCTCCGTCTGCTCGTATTCCTTTTCAAGTTCCGTGGCGCGCTTCTTCAGGAACGTGATCGCATCCTCGTTGGATCCGCCGCTTTTCTCGATCAGGTAGTTGACGAATTGCTGGTAGAAACGGTTGGCGACCAGGGCGGCGGCCTCGGGATCGCGATGCCGCGCGGTGATGGCGATGATGAGGCTGCCCCGCACGGCTTCGGCCGAAACCGAGCCCAAGGCCTCGCCGGGAGAGGGCAGGTTCAGGCCGGGCGCCAGCCCCTTCTGAAAGGGGCGCTGGAGCAACTTGATCTCCTCGGGGGTGAACGACTCGATGACCTTGCTGCGCAGGCTCGCGCTGTTCAGACGCTGGAGATACGTGTTGATGTCGATTTCGGACCGCGGCGCTTGATCCACCACCTGATCGACCATCACGATCTTCTCCGGCCGCTCGAACTGCATGGTCGCCCGGCTTTCGTACATCGGCGTCTGTTGCATCTGGTAGTATCCCAGCGGCAGCGCGACCAGCAAGGCGAGCGGCAGCGCGATCCACAGGCGCTCGCGAATGATGATGAAATAGTCCCGCAGCGTGCGCCGCTCGACCACATGTTCGCCGCCATCGACCGGAACTCCGGCCGCGGCCGGTTTGACAGGAGAAGGAGGCGATTTCACGGGGTTGAGATCCGGCGGCGTCAGATCAGGCGCTCGGGCACATAGATGATGTCGCCTGGTTCCAGCAGGAGGGTGTCGTCATGTTCCCGCGTCTGCCCCTTGCCCTTGATCAGGCTGTCCACATCAACGGTGAAAATCTTTTTGGTCCCGTCCGGCTGGATCCGTGTCACCGTCACCGCCGAGCCTTTGGCCACATCAGTGAATCCACCGGCGCGGATGATGGCCTGATAGACCGTCAACGTCGATTCCGTCGGCAGCGGAACCGGACCAGGGGACTTCACCTGACCGTCCACCGTGACTGTCCGCGGAGCATAGTCTTCCACCGAGATCGTCACCTCTGGGGACCGCAGAAAACGACCGTCCCGATAAGTGGTCTCGACGATCTTTTGCGCTTCATTGACCGTGCAACCGGCCACATGGACGTCGCCGATGAGGTACAGGTTGATGTTGCCGCGGGCATCGACGCGCGACACGGTGGCCAGATCCGGTTCGCCGTACACCACCACGCGCAAGCGGTCGGCGTTGGTCAGCTTGTAGATGAAGTTGCTCTGGGTGTCAGGCTTCGGGCTGGCCGCCGGCTCAGTCTTGGCGGGCGCCGGAGCGGTGGGCGGCGTCTCGGCGGATCGCGCGGCCGAACGGAAGAACCCCAAGGCGAACGCCATCGCGGCGAGAGGAAGCAGGATGGGACGGAAGAGGCGAGACATGGCGGTCAGAAATGCACGGACAGGTCTAGGCTTGCCGTTCGCCGAACATATTTCGAGAGAGCGAAATTGGAGGCATTGGTGAGGTAGCCGTACGAGAGACCGGCGGCAAGATGAGATTTGATCGGGATGCTCAGTTTGACGAGAAACGACAGCGTCCGGTCTTCCCGGCCGGCTCCTTTGATTCCCAGGTACCGGCTGGTCGTGTAGCCCGCTTCGCCGGTCAGGGCGATTTTCACCCTGAAGTTCGGCTTGACCGTGGCGGAAAGGTCGAACGACGTCGCGTCGACCGAAACATCGGTTGCCGCCGTCATAAAATCCTTGGAGGTCTGAAAATTAAACGTGATTCTCTTGTTTAATGGCCACGCAAGCATGAAGTCGCCGGTCAGATCGTCGTAGTGGCCCCCGTCGGGTCCGCTTTCGTCCCTCGTTTGGTAGCCCGCCCGCACGGTCCCCGCTTAGTTTCGGCAAAATGGCGCCGGCGGAGCCGATGGTAAAAGCTTCGTCTCGGGTGCCGCTTCCGCCCGCGGCTTCGCCCCACCGGATGCGATAACCGCCCAGCAGATCCAGTTTGGAGGAGTAGATGTAGTACAAGTCAACCGACTCCCCATACGAGGAAAGGTTGTACAGCGGTGTGTTCGGCGTGTAGTCGCGGATGCTGAAGTCGCTGGTACCGGTGAGGTAGTAGCGGTCGTTGACGGGATAACGGAGGTTAAGGTTGGCGCTATAATGCCAGGAATTCGCGCGGATATTGGCGGCGTCATCGCTGCTGCTCTCCCTCTGCGCCGTCGCGGACAACGCTCCGGTGAGACGTCCGTCGTTCTTGGTGAGCGCGACTTTCAACGAGGGGTTGGTGTAATCTTGGTCGGAGTATCTCTCGAATCGCGCCGTCGTAATCGAGACGGATGCGTTAAAACCAAAAATACCCGCCTGACAGGCGTAGTTCGCGCCGAGTTCCAGCGTTTGGTCGGTGTCGCCGGGGCTGTTCGAGCGCGCAAAGAGATTCGAGTCGTAAGAGATGCCGTAATCCGCGTTTACCGTCACCTTGTCGCGCCCCTCGTTCATGTCGATGAGCCCAGCGGCGCGAGGCACGACCAACGAGACAGCGGCCATCGCCATCAGGGCGCGACAAATGAAGGAGGATGATTTGGTCAATGGTCGGAGGTTGATCACTGACCATTCCGGAGAGTCGAGGGACTGACCGTGAGTTGCACCGGCAGGTTGGTCGGCACGACGGGAGTGGCTTGAATCTCCGGGCCCCCAGACCCGGGGACGGTTTCGAACACCACGATCTGCCGGGCGCGGTCCCCGGCAGCGAGTTGGGAGGCGAGGGAATCAAGCCGGCTCTGGTCGATGGTCAGCACTTGGAGCGGCACGGAAGACGAACCGGTGGAGGAATCTGTTACGACGGCTTCCTGTCCGGAGTGGAGGACCTGGCCGATCCCGTGCGCGGAACCGCTCAGGGGAGTCACGCTGACGTCGCCATTGACGACGTCGATTCGCGATTCCCGGTCATTCACTTCGATCACGACCTCCTGGCCGCGGATCTTCACCTCCGCATGCGGCGTCAGGTAGATCATCGTCGTGCCGGTCGCCAGTTTGTTGGTCGTAATGATGATGCGTCCCTGCGTGATGCGACCCATGGTATGCGAGACGGAAGGTTCCGTGACCGTGATGTCGGTGCCTTTCGGAAAGGGCCTTTGCTCGAACTTGGCGATTTGCACGACAGTCTTCTCGTCGATGTAGATGCTGGTACCGTTCGAAAAGACGTAGACCACATGTGCTGCGGGGGCGGTTTCATTCCGCGCCCCCTGCACCGGAAGCGTATCGCCCTTCTTTACTTCATTCAGACTCCCGCCAACGGTGTAGGAAATCCCACCGGCCACTTCCGCCACGTAGATCTTTCCCGAAATAAAATCCTGCCCTGATGCGGCGAGCATGGCTGTGCAGAAGGTGACTGCGCCTGCAATGACTCTGGATGTTGTATTCATGTGGCTTACGTTGTATCCGGGGCTGACCGTCCGGTCTTCGGGATATAGGGGTAATACCCCTCCTAAGACGCCCCTAATTTAAAAGAATCGTCTAATCCACTACAAGATTAAGGATCCGACCCGGCACATAAATGATTTTTTTTACAGATTTCCCCTCGAGATAGGGTTTCAGGCGGGGATGCGCGCGGGCGAATTCGACGGCGTCTGACTGCGGCAGACCGACGCGAACGAGTTGGTCGCCGCGGACCTTGCCATTGACCTGGAAGACCAGCTTCGCCTGTTCCAGCACAAGCCTGGCCGGATCGTAGACCGGCCACGGCGCCCGGGAAATCGATGGTGGTTCTCCGTGACGCGCCCACAGTTCCTCCGCCAGATGGGGTGCGAATGGCGCCAGCAGCTGCAAAAAGGCGAGCGCGGTCCCGCGGCTCACGGCCGGTGCCTTCTGCAACGCGTTTACGAAGATCATCATCTGAGAAATGGCGGTGTTGAAGCGCAGTGCCTCGATGTCGTCCCCCACTTTGCGGATCGTCTCGTGGCGCAGTCGCTCGATCTCGGGCGTGTCCGTCGCCGCTGCGGAGATCTTGGGATGGGGGCCTCCATCCTCACCGACATACTCGCGCCACACCTTGTTGAGGAAACGGAACACCCCTTCGATGCCGCGGGGATTCCACGGCTTCATCGCCTCGAGCGGACCGAGGAACATCAGATAGAGGCGCAGGGCATCGGTGCCATATTCGCCGATGACGGAATCGGGATTGGCCACGTTGCCCCGGCTCTTGGACATTTTCTCGCCGTCCTCGCCCAGGATGATCCCTTGGTGGAACAGTTTGCGGAAGGGCTCGGGCTCGCGGACCACGCCGAGGTCGTGGAGGAACATATGCCAGAACCGCGCGTAAAGCAGGTGGAGCACGGCGTGTTCCGCCCCGCCGACGTAGAGGTCAGGCACGCCCCAATAGTCGAGGAGCTTCCGATCGCTGATGGCGGACGGATTCCGCGGGTCGAGGTAGCGCAGATAGTACCAGCATGATCCGGCCCATTGCGGCATGGTGTTCGATTCACGCTTGGCGCGGATCCAGAGTGGTCCCTCCGGGCGCGGGCCGGACGCAGGCGCGGCCTCGCCGGTCACCGGGTGATACCACACGTCAATCCAGTCGGGAATCGCCGCGAGCGGGCTCTCGCCGTTGCCGGTCGGCTGATAACTGGTCACCTCCGGCAGGCGGAGCGGCAGTGCGCCTTCGGGCAGGGCGAGGGCGCAGAAAGTCCGGCCGTCGCGGCGGAAAGTCACGGGCACCTTGGGCCGTGCCACCTCCGGGCAGGAGAGTGCCCGCTCATAGTCGGCCTCATCCACCCACACGATTGGAAATGGCTCGCCCCAGTACCGCTGGCGGGAGAACAACCAGTCGCGCAGCTTGAAGTTGACCTTGCGCTCGCCGAGCCGTTTCCCCTCGAGCCAGATGGTGATTTTCTCTTTCGCCGCCGCGACGCCGAGGCCGTCGAGCGAAATCTCGGGGTTCGCGCTGTTGATCGCCGGGCCGTCCTCGACAAAAGCTCCACCGTTGAAACCGGCGGGCGGCTGCACCGTCCGGATGATCGGGAGCGCGTAGGCCTTCGCGAAATCCCAGTCGCGCTGGTCCTGCCCGGGTACGGCCATGATGGCTCCGGTGCCGTAGCCCATCAGCACGTAGTCGGCGATCCAGATCGGAACGCGTTGGCCGTTGACGGGATTGATGGCGCAGCTGCCGCTGAACACGCCGGATTTTTCCTTGGCCAGATCGGTCCGCTCCAAGTCGCTCTTTCGGGAGGCGGTCTTGCGATAGGCTTCCACCGCCTCCTGCTGGACGGCGGTCGTCAGCGCCGGCACGAGCGGGTGTTCGGGCGCTACGACCATGTAGGTGCAGCCGAAGAGGGTGTCGGGCCGGGTGGTGAATATTCGCAGACTCCCGAGCGCGGGGTCTTCGAGCTGGAACAGCACTTCGGCCCCCTCGCTGCGGCCGATCCATGCCTCCTGCATTCGCTTCGTGGAGTCGGGCCAGTCGAGATCCTTCAATCCCGCGAGCAGGCGGTCGGCATAGGCCGTGATCCGCAGAACCCATTGACGGAGATTACGACGTTCGACGGGATGGTGTCCCACCTCCGACCGGCCGTCGACCACTTCCTCATTGGCCAAAACGGTCTTCAGTTCCGAACACCACCACACGGGGCGCTCGTCGACGTAGGCCAGGCCGTGCTGGAAGAGCTGCCGGAAGATCCACTGGGTCCACTTGAAATAGTCCGGATCCGTCGTATTGACCTCGCGGCTCCAGTCGTAGGAAAAGCCGAGCGCCTTGAGCTGGCGGCGGAAATTCTTGATGTTTGCCTCCGTGTTGAGGCGTGGGTGCGCGCCGGTCTTCACCGCGTGTTGCTCGGCGGGCAGGCCAAACGCATCCCAGCCGATCGGGTGAAGCACATTGCACCCCCGGGCCCACCGGTAGCGGGCCACAATGTCCGTCGCCGTGTAGCCCTCGGGATGACCGATGTGCAGGCCGGTGCCGGACGGGTAGGGAAACATGTCGAGCACATAGTATTTCGGCCTCGACCTGTCGTCCGACGTTCGGAACGTTTGATTTGTCTCCCAGAAGGATTGCCAATGGGCCTCAATCTTCTGAAAGCTGTAGTCTTTACACTCTGTAGCCATCGCGTGAAACCCGCCACTCTGAATGAATCGCCCGTCCGGTCAATCACCGGAAGGCTTGCCGTTGTTTTACTGACCGCGCTGCTGGCGGCATCCGCCCACGGCGCCATGAGCAGCGGTTTCAACCAGTTGTTGGACGCCGTGGTGCGGATCGACGTGCGGGAAGTCACTTTCGAGCCAGGCGCGCGCCGGTTGGTGGCCGGGGTGGGCTCGGGCGTGATCCTGTCGAACGACGGTCTCGTTCTGACCAACGCCCACGTGGCCAGCCCCTACGCCGTGGAAATCTCGGTTACGCTGCCCAGCCTCGAGAGCGTGGGGGCGAAACTGGTCGGATGGGACCATTGGACGGATCTGGCGCTCATCCGCCTCGACCTCGACGAGGTGCGCCGGCGCGGGCTCACGTTTCAACCGGCCACGTTTGGCGACTCCACGGCGCTCTTTCCCGGCGAGACCGCCTACGCGGTCGGCACCCCCTACGGTCTCACGCGCACGGTGACCCGCGGCATCATCTCAAATGACCGCCGGTACTTTGAGGACAGCGAAGGGGTTCGCGGCTACGAGACAGGGACCTTCAATACATGGCTGCAGACGGATGCGGCGATCAATCCGGGCAATAGCGGCGGACCGCTGGTCACGGAGGACGGCGCCGTCGTGGGCATCAACTCGCGCGGTTTTGTCGGGGCCGACAACCTTGGCTTCGCGATTCCCTCCAATATCGCGCGGCGGGTGGTGGACGAACTTCTCGCCCACGGCAGCGTGACCCGCAGCTATGTTGGAATCGTCCCCCGGGCGCTGCAGAACCTGGAACGTTTTTATGCCCTCGCGCTCAACACCGGCATGCTCATCAACAGTGTCGATCCCGGTTCGCCCGCGGCTTCCGCGGGCCTGCGCAGCGGAGACATCCTCCTCGCCATCAACGGGCAGAAGGTGGACGGGCGGTTTCCCGAGCAGCTTCCTCCGATCCAGAATATGATCGCCAGCCTGCCGGTCGGTTCCACCGTTCACCTCAGCGTCAAACGCGGGGCGCAAGCGATGGAGGTCCCGGTGGTCACGGAAAAGCTGGAGAGCCGCATGGGCGAGGAATGGGCCTTTGAGAAATGGGGGCTCAGCGTGCGCAAAGTCTCGCGGGCCTACGCGCGGGAGAATCAACTCGACGATGACAGCGGAGTCATTGTGATCGGCGTTCAGGCCGGGTTCCCGGCGGCGGTGGCGGGCCTCGTCGCCGGCGATATCATCACCAAGATCGACCAACAACCGCTGACCGAACTGGAAGTGCTCAAACATATCTACCAATCGTTCGAGGCGAAGCCGGCTTCCCTGCTGCTGCTGACGACGCGCGATCGACGCGTCTCTCTGTATGTCCTAAAACCATGAACCGCGAATGCTCTGCCAGTTGTAGGAGCCTGCTTGCAGGCGATGTCCGTTCTGTGATCGCCTGCAAGCAGGCTCCTACAGTGCTCACCGGACGATTCGCCGGTTCGCGGGGAAGGTCTTGGCTCGGTCGCATCTGCATGAGAAACGGAATCTGCGCCCCAGCGCCCGCCGCCTGGATCGTTATGACCGGGCTCACCGTACTCTCCGCCGGACTGCGGGCCGCTGACCTTCCGGATCTCTTTGCCGAGCGCGTCAAATCCTGTGTGACGGTGGGGTTCCTGATTGAATCCGAATTGGATCGGCAGCCTGTCACCGTGCTTGGCACCTGCATCGATGCCAATGGCACGATCATTCTTCCGTCCTCCGCCATTGGCTCGCGGGTACCGGCGCGCCAGCTCAAGGATTTCAAGATCTACCGGCCCGATTCCGCCACCGCTTACGCGGCCGAGTATCTCGGGCAGGACGTCTTGACCGGCTGGCATTTTGTGCGCGCGGAGGCGAAGGCGCGGGCGGAACTGGTGCCGGTGACGGCCTGGGTCCGGCGCGGCGCGCCGGAGCCGCGCCTCGGCGACGAGGTCTGGGGGATCGGCCTGCGCGGCAAGGACGAGGATTTTCGCCCATATTTCTTGCTGAACCGCGTGAGCCTGATCGAGCCCATGCCCCAAGCCACGGCGATTGCCGCGGCGGAGGTCGGCGGGCCTGGTCTGCCGGTCTTCAACCGCGCGGGGGCGCTCGTCGGTCTCACGTTGAACTCGTTTGGGCAGAACTTCCTCATGTTCTCACGGCGGGACCGCGCCCTGCCCGTGGTGCTGGTCGACGCGGAGGAGAGCAGCGTTTTTCTCCTGGCGAAAGAGGTGCTGCCCTATCTTGGCCGGATTCCACGCAATGTCTCTGGCCGCCCGTTTCCGTGGCTGGGCGCCTTTGGTCTTGAACCGGTGGACCCCGAGGTGGCGCGGTTTCTCCATCTGGAAAATCAGTCGGCGCTCGTTTTGAGCGAAGTGTTGGAGAACAGCCCGGCGGAGAAAGCCGGACTCAAGGGTCATGATATCATCGTGGCGCTCGACGGCCGGCCCTTGCCCCGTCTCCGGCCGGAACAAGTCGTGGCGACTTACGTGGAGCGCGAGATCGATCGCCGCCAGCCGGGGGATATCCTGCCGGTTACCGTGCTCCGGGACAACCAGCGCCTGGATTTGCGGGTGAAGCTCGGAGACGAACCGAAGGTCATCCGCGAGGCCAGCCGGCGGTATTTCGAACGACTGGGGGTCACGGTGCGCGAGTTCCTTTACGGCGATGGCATGGTGCGCCGGGTCAAGATCGCCGACCAGGCCGGGGTCATTGTCGATTTTGTGAAACCCAACAGCCCGGCGGCGGTGGGTGAACTGGCGCCTGACGACTGGATCCGCGAGATCGACGGCCGGGCGATCAAGACCTACGGTGAGGCGGTGGACGCGCTGGCCGCGATTGAGTCCGACCAGAATCGCACCGAATTCGTCGTGCTCACCAACCGTGGCAGCGACACGGCGGTGCGGCGGGTGAAGTTGAAGTGATCCAGCAAGGGCCTCCAGCTCCAGTCGGGAGTGGTGCGAACCAACGGCCAATCGGCTGTAGGCGGTCCATTCAGCCTTGCACTTCACTGACCGCCGGCGTCGCGCCGCCTGATCCCTCCCGGCAGCGGGAAGCATTCAATAAACACCCGTTGTCGAACGGAATATCAAAATCCGCAACCTGACCCCATGCATCGCCCGCCACCGCGCGAGTCGGTGTGACCGAGTATCAATCAACCCGGCATCGGCGGTTGAAAACTGGGTTTCCCCGCTTGCGCCCAACGCGCCAAAACGAGTAATGGAACGGTTCGGGCCCTTCTTTTTATAATGAAAACCACGCTGTCCTTCATTCGGGCGATTCTGTTCCTTTTGGTGATGTGGGCGCTGCCGGTTCGGGCGGACCAACCGGCGCATGTCTGGGAGAAGCAGGAACTGACCTTCACTGCGGTCTCGGCGTTCGCCAATCCGTACACTGATGTGGTGATGTGGGTTGACCTGACCGGGCCGGGATTTCAGAAGCGGATCTACGGATTTTGGGATGGGGACCGGACCTTCCGGGTGCGACTCGTGGCGACGACGCCGGGCACGTGGACCTGGCGGAGCGGATCCACGCCCGCAGACGAAGGGCTGGCCGGCAAGGGCGGTTCGTTTGCCGCGATCGAATGGACGGAGGCGGAAAAGCAGACCGCGCCGCTGCGCCGCGGGTTTCTCCGCGAAACTCCCAATCAGCACGCGTTGGGCTATGCGGACGGCACGCCGTTCTTTGCCATCGGCGACACCTGGTATGCGACGGCCACCAACCGGTTTAAATGGAACGATGACGAGCGGGAGCGGCCAATCGGTCCGGAGGCGGGTTTCAAGGATTATGTCCGCTATCGCCAGTCCCAGGGCTACAACTGGCTGAACATCATCGCGGCCTTTCCCAACTGGGCGCCCGACGGCGCTTCCTGGCATCTCGTCATGAACGATGCGGACCAAACGCCGGTCCGGTCGGCCTGGCTCGAGTTCGGCACCGGCAGCGCCAAGAACATGAGCAATGAGGGCGGCCGGCCGTTCTTTTTTCCCGGGCGGGTGCCCGGCTTCGAGAACATTGTCCCGGACATGGACCGCCTGAATCCGGCGTATTTTCAGTATCTGGACCGCAAGATCGACTATTTGAACGCGCATGGATTCGTTCCCTTCATCGAGGCCTTTCGCCGCGACCTGAGCCCGTGTTGGAAGAAATACTATCCCTGGCCGGATTCGTGCGCGCGGTACATCCAGTACGTCTGGAGCCGCTACCAGGCGAACAACTGCGTCTTAAGTCCCGTCCACCTCGACATCATCCAGGAATCAGTCGGCCCGGCTGATTTCGCCGCAGCCGTGAAACTGGTGATGGAGAAATTCGGTCCGCCACCGTTCATCACGTTGCTCTCCGCCAACGCCAATCCGTCCACGCTCGAGAACTGGGGGGACAATTCCTGGGTCACGCTGCACCAGACGGGAAATATGCGCGAGCACTGCAACTATTGGTATCTGACGGAGATCTTCCGCCTGCCCCGGCCGCGACCGGCTTTGAACGGCGAGCCCTATTACGCCGGCTATAAAGACGCACGGGCGCTGGGCCCCGAAGGTTACAAATACGGCGCCCCGGGAGGCACGGAGAAAGACGACCAGTGCGTGCGGTCGGCGATGTACGGCTGTTTTCTTTCCGGCGGCCTCGGCGGGCACGTTTATGGCGCCGAAGGCATCTGGGGAGCGGATATCGAACCCGAAGCCCCGACCAAGATGTGGGAGGCGTTTCAATGGCGCTCCGGAAGCCAGATGCAGTACCTACGAGATTTCGCCTTTTCGATCGGCCGGCGCTACCAGGAACTGGTGCCCGACGCCGACTTGGTGATGCCGAACCAGACGCACGAACTCCGCTCCTTTACGGGCTGGGCCTATGGTGCGCGCACCCCTGACAAGCGGATCTTCCTGGCGTACTTTGAGAAAGGCTGTCCGCGAAGCCAGATTCGCGGCGCGCTGCTCGACAGCGCCTATCGCGCGGATTGGTTCGATCCACGATCGGGCACCTGGTTGAAGGCAGGCGAGGGCACCGTGCGCTCAAATGTAATCGGGATCATCGATCTGCCCGATTTTCCGGGTGACCTGGATTGGGGTTTGCGCCTGACCTGCCTCGCGCCTGTGCCTGGCGCCTGAGGCTGGGGCTCGGGCGAGAAAATGGCGCGAGCCATTTTCCAGAGAATCCCGGTGGATCGCAGATCCGCCGGGATTCTACCGGTACAGCGCTGTCACCGGTGTGGCGGTGAGCACATTGTACTGCCGCATGGCGAGCCGCCACCAGCCCGCCAGCGCGCCCGCCGGCAGCCGCCACAATTCGCGATGCAGCCAGATGAGCGAATCGGCGTCGAGCAGCAGCGCCATCTTCTCTTTCGTCGTCAACTTCGTCGGACCCTCCCGCAACAGTCGTTGGCGAAGGGACATGAAGTATTCGCGCGATTCCCTGCTGGGACGCCGCTGGCGCAGCAGCGAGACGTGCACGGCGTTGACGTAAGGATCGAGCACCGCCTGGAGCAGGCCGTAATCGTCGCGCAGCGGTTCAATTGGGCGCAAATGTTGGTAGCATTCCGCCAAATTCTGCCGCAGGTGCCTGAGTTCATAGGATGGCTGCGACTCCTCAGGGGTGACAAAAAGACCGAGGTTGTGCGTCCCCCGTCCGAACCGGACCTTGCTGAGGATGATGGCGAGCGGGATGGAAAACACCAGCCCCGCGAGCACTGGGCTGAGCCACCAGAAAAAGGCCGGCACCAGGATGAATGCCGAGACACCCCAGACCAACCCGATCACCGTTTGCCCGGCGTGGGTGAGGATCGCCTCGCGCCAGTCGTTATCATCCCCGAAGAGTCCGCGCCGTTGCGTGATCCAGGTGACGCCCTGTCCCAGTAAGGTGAATACCACGAACCGGCTGTTGAAGAACATGTGGATCGGGGCCAGCAGCGTCGAAACGATGGATTCGAGGAGCGCACTGGCCACCAGGCGGGGGGAACCGCCGAAGGCCGCGGTGAGTTCCCGATTGCGCAAGGTGATCATCACGCTCAATGCCTTGGGCAGGAACAGCAGCAGCATGGTGAAGGCAAACAACGTGAGCGCTTCAGGCACCTCAACAATATATCCAAAAATCGAAGTGTAGTCCTGGGGCAGGGGCGTAAAACTGCCGCTGGCGACCGCGCGGACGACGTTGATGCTACTGAGCAATAGGAACAGCAGCCAAAGCGGTGAGGCCACATAACCCATAATGCCCAGGAAAAGATGCATCCGGTTGATCGGCCCGAAACCGCGGGCGAAGAGCAGCCAGCTGTGCTGCATGTTGCCCTGGCACCACCGGCGGTCGCGCTTGGCGCTGTCGATGAGCGTGGGCGGTCCTTCCTCGTAGCTGCCTTCGATGTCGTGGGCGATCCAGACCTGCCAGCCGGCCCGGCGCATGAGAGCTGCCTCGACGAAATCGTGGCTGAGAATCCTGCCGCCGAAGGGTTCGCGCCCGGGCAGATCCGGCAGACAGCAATGATCGATGAACGGTTGGACGCGGATGATGGCATTGTGGCCCCAGTAATTGCCGTCCTCTTGCTGCCAGAAATTCAGCCCGGCGAGGAACAGCGGGCTGTAGAGGCGGTTGGCGAACTGCTGGATCCGGCTGTAAAGGGTCTCGCCATTCACGATCCGCGGCGGCGTCTGGATGATGCCCACGGCGGGATTTTTCTCCATCAGCGCGACCAGACGGATCAGAGCCTGGCCGGTCATCAGACTGTCGGCGTCGAGCACGACCATGTACCGGTAGTTCCGTCCCCACCGTCGGAGGAAGTCGGCGACATTGCCACTCTTGCGGTTGATGGCCTGGCGCCGTTTGCGATAAAAAATGCGGCCGAGCCCGCCTACTTGTTTGCACAGCTCCACCCAGGCAACCTCCTCTTGAATCCATTGGTTCGGCTGGTCGGAATCGCTGAGAATGAAGAAGTCGAAGTGCTCGAGCCGGTGCGCTTCCTGCAGGGAACGATAGATGACGCGCAAGCCCTCGAAGACGCGGCTCACGTCTTCGTTATACACGGGGACAATGATCGCCGTGCCCGCCAGCGGCGGTTCCGTGGCGCCCGCCTGGTCGATGGTGTTGCCGATGCGGCAAGAATCTCCGCCACGGTTGATGATGAAGAAGCCGATGATCGCCGTGCAGAACCCGGTCGCGATATGCGCGAACAGGATGACAAACAGGAGCAGCAGCGCCACATCCAGGCCGTCGAGCCCGGTGCGCCAAAGGAGGTCGGCCATGAACCAGGTGGCAAAGCTCGTGAGGACGAAGACGCTCGAGAAAAACACCATTCGCCGCCAGGCAATGCGGCGCTTGTTCAGCTGGTCGGTGGAGAAAATCTTCATGCGTCCGGGCAGGATCTGGTCACCGCGTGGCGAAGAAGATGCTGGCCAGGGCGGCGGCAAACAACGACCACAGCACCAAGGCCCGCAGCAGCGGCCATTTTTCAAAACGTTCCACCGTTTCCCCCGCCGCCTCCGTGATCCGTCCGAGATCAATCGGGCGCGGCACCATGCTCGACACGGCCAGATCGGGACCGGCCTCGATCGAAGTTTGCTGCATGGCGCGCGCGAAATCCGGCGGAACCTGTTCCTCGTCCAGGAAGGCGTACGGACACTTTTCCGGTCCGTCCGTCAGCAAGAGCGCCACCCGGCCGCTGACCACAATCCGGTCGCGCGGCAGATTCTGGTCGCCCAGGACCTCGCTGAACCAGCTTTCCATCATATGTTCGGTTTCTTCGGCGGCGAGAGTTGTTGGATCGAGACCGGGCTTCTCCGCGTGACGCCGCGCCGCGCGCTCCAGGATGCGCAAGATCAGCCGGCTCTGATGCAGGCGGTTATGGATGCGGTGGGCCCGCAGATAGTCCTCCACCCGGACGTAGGCGGCGTTCCACTCCTCGGGCGTGCCGGTCTTCGGTTGAAACGTGGACAGCGCTCCGCTTATGGATTCCAGAGATAGCTCCATGTTTCAGTGAGAACATGGGGTTCTTTCCGGAGGAAGCAACGCAGTTCAACCGGCCGCCCGGTGCCGTCGGGTTTGACCGCGAAAGTCGCGCGCCAAGTTTCGTTGTTGGGATTCTTCTGGAGGGTCAGGGTCTCGGGCACGAGGGCGGCGCCCTCGCCGACGGTCAGGACCGGCTCGATCGTGGCATCCGCCTGTCGGCTGGACAGATAGGGACCTTCAAATTCGACGAGGAAACGGGTTAGGCCCGGCTGTTTTTGCACATCCGAAAGCCGGGTGGCTGCGACAAAACCGGCCGGCGGCCGTCTGCCGGCCTCGAGCGACCAGTGCAGCCGGTACCCAAACTCAAACGCTTCGTTGGCTGGCAGCGGGTTGGCCGGCACCCAAAATGCCACAATATTGTCGCTCGTCTCGTCCGGGGTGGGGATTTCCACCAGCCGCACCGCTCCGACGCCCCAGTTTCCCACTGGTTCAACCCAGACATTGGGCCGGGCATGGTAATGAGCCTCGAGATCCTGATAGTGGTCGAAGTTGCGATCCCGCTGGAGCAGCCCGAAGCCCCGGGGGTTCTCGTCGGCAAACGAGGCGACGCGCATCTTGTCGGGATTGGCCAGCGGCCGCCAGAGCCATTCGCCGCTGCCGCGCTGGAGCAGGAGGCCGTCGGAATCGTGGACTTCCGGACGGAAATCCCCGTGCGTTGTTCGCGAATTCTCCCCGTGCCAGAACATGCTGGTCAGCGGCGCCAGCCCGACCACTGCGACGTCGGTCCGCCGGTAAATGGCGGCGCGAACCACGACCACGGTCTCATGCCCGGGCTGGATGGCGAACCGGTAGGCGCCCGCGACGCTCGGGCTGTCGAGCAGCGCGAAGACCACGAGTTCGTGGGCGTCCGCCGCGGGTTTTTGAATCCAAAACTCCTCAAACACGGGGAATTCCTCTCCGCCGGGTTCGGCGGTGTTAATCGCCAGCCCGCGCGCCGAAAGTCCGTAGATTGCCTTCGGGCAGAGAAAACGGAAATAGCTCGCGCCCAGGAATGCGCCGAGTTCGTCGCCGGGTTTGTTGAGATCGTAGAGAACCCGAAAGCCCGCGAAGCCCATCGTGTCGGGAATCGAACCGCTTAGGTCGAGGCGGCCGTAGCTAAACAGGCTGCGCTTGAATTCGATGGTCCGCGTTTTTCGGCCGATCAATTCATGGATCTGCACGGTATGGTCGATCACGAACCCGGGGTGGAAGAACTGGAGTTGGAACGGCAGTTGTTCGTTGCGCCACCACGTGCGGTCTGAATTGAACTGGATCTGGCGGTGTTCGTCGTAAGTCAGACGGCGGAGAAACTCCGGCACTTGGTTGGATCGCGGGTGGTAGGGCTCGGCCGCAAGTTGCTTGGCGTGGAAGCGGAGCGTCTCGAAATCGAAGGACTCTTCCTCCGCGTAGAGCAGGGCGTGGGCGGTCAGCCCCGCAAGGAGGATCAAGGGTAGGAGAGGAGACTTCATTGGAGGAAAAAACTGCGCTGCTTGTCCGTGATCGGAAGCACGGCGCGTTCCATCACGGCCAGATAATCCTCCCAGGCCGCGCGCTTGGCCCGCTGTTCCGGGATCTTGCCTTCGACCACTTTGCGCAGGAGATAGCTCGGGTGATAGGTGACGCGCAGCGGCCGGCCCCGAAAATCGTGCCAGCGGCCGCGGACATCTCCCATGGTCCGGACGTTGTGGGGACCCAGCAGACCCCGGGCGGCGGTGGCTCCGAGCGCCACGATGATCGCCGGGGAGACAACATCGATCTGGGCAGTGATGAAAGGCAGGCAAAACGCAATTTCTTCCAGCGTGGGTTCCCGGTTGCCCACCTGCGTGCCATCGGCCCGGGACGGCAGTTCCGGGCGCCAGTTCATGATGTTGCCGATGTAAACCTCGCTGCGCTCCAGTCCCATCGCCTTGATCATCCTGGTGAGCAACTGCCCGGCGGGGCCGACAAACGGCTCCCCCTGTTGCTCTTCCTCCGCGCCGGGAGCCTCGCCCACGAACAGGATCCGCGCGTCGAGGTTCCCCACGCCAAACACGACCTGTTTGCCGGGCCGGACGTGCGCCTGGCAGACCGGATGATTGAGCACCAGTTCGCGCAACGCCTGCCAGCGGGCCGTCTTGTCGCCGATGGGAAGGACCACGTCGGGCGGCGGCGGCAACAGGCGCGGGGCCGCGTTGGCGGGCTGGCGCAACGAGGACACTGCCATCCGAGATTCCCCGATTGGCAACTCAGGCGCCGGTGGCTCAATCGGCGCGGTTGCCGACGAGCCGGCGGCGGCCTGCTGCGACTCGACCAAGCGGTGGAGCGTGGCGAGACTGTCGTCGGAAACGGAAATGGTTTTCACCCCCGAGGCCTTGAGCCTTCGGATTTCATCAGTGAGGGCGAGAAGAACGGAGCGCATCGGACTGCCGCAGGTTTGCCTAACGCGGCTGACGGTGCAACCAATGGCAGCGCCGGTCTTTGGCCGGCGAATTGGCCAGACGAGGACTGGCGTCACGGTGAGGCGAGGGGTGTTGCATCCGGGCTATGACCGCAGGGCGAGCAGTTTTTCCACGTATTTTCCCAGCAGATCGAACTCCAGGTTCACGAGGTCTCCGACCCGCTTCTCGCGCAGGTTCGTCACCTCGATCGTGTGGGGAATCAGCCAGACCGCGACGTCGTCCCCCGCCACCTCGGCGACCGTCAGCGAGATCCCGTCAATCGCGACGCTACCCTTGTGCACGAGATACCGGCCGGCTCCGGCCGGCGCCCGCACCCGCAAATAATAGTCCTGGCCGCGCGGTTCGAATACCTGGACCGGACCGACGCCATCGATGTGGCCGGTCACGAAATGACCGCCGACCTTGCCGTCGAAGCGCAGACTCCGTTCGAGATTGACCAGGCTGCCCGGTTGCAAAGCCGAGAAGTTCGTCAGCCGTCGCGTTTCCTCCAGTACGTCAAACTGCAGCTGGCCGCCCGCGATCTGCACCGCCGTCAGACAGCAACCGTTGACCGCCACGCTGTCGCCGGTGGCGACATCGCCGGTGAATGCTCCCGCGTCGATGACCAGCCTCCACGCCGCGGGGTCGCGCTGGAACGAGACCACCGCACCTGCTTTTTCGACAATGCCCGTAAACATTATCATTCTGGCTAACCGTTCCACCGCGGCGAGGCGAGGAAACTTCGCAGGTGCGGATTCCGGGCTCGGAGGCTGGCGCGCAGATTGGCGTTGGCGAAAGAGGGTTTTCGGGCAGGCTCTCCTCCATGGCTGAGCGTGTCCCGTTGATGGTGTCGTTTGCCATCCTGTTGTCTGTGGCCGGAGCGTTCGGCGTGGATTATCCGGTGCAGCCGGTGCCGTTCACGGCGGTGCGGATCACCGGTGGATTCTGGGAGGCCAAACAGGAGATCAACCGGACGGTGACCGTTCCGTTTGCCCTGCAGCAGTGCGAGGAGTCGCACCGGCTCAAGAACTTTGATCTCGCGGCCGGGACGATGCGGCGCCGGGCCGCCGGGGAGAAGACGTTTCAGAACACGCCTGCGACGTTATACCCGTTCGACGATTCGGACGTCTACAAGGTGATTGAGGGCGCATCCTACGCGCTGAGCACCCATCCTAACGCGGCGTTGGAGCAGCGGCTCGATGCGGTGATCGCGCGCGTTGCGGCGGCGCAGGAGTTGGACGGGTACCTGTACACGTTCCGGACCATGCATCCGGATTCGCCGGCGCATGAATGGATCAATCAAAAGCGCTGGTTGAACGATCCCACGCTCAGCCATGAGCTCTACAACCTCGGACATTTGTACGAGGCCGCGGTCGCGCACTTTCAAGCCACTGGCAAGCGCACCTTGCTCGAGGTCGCGCTGAAGAGCGCCGGGTTGCTTTGGCACGACTTCGGTTCCGGGGAACTGCGCATCGCGCCGGGCCACGAGGTGGTGGAGATGGGATTGGTGAAACTCTACCGCGTGACCGGTGATCGCCGCTGGCTCCAGCTTGCCCAGGTTTTCCTTGATGCCCGCGGACCGGGTGGCCCGGAGTATAACCAGCGGCACCTACGCGTGGTCGACCAGGCTACGGCGGTTGGGCACGCCGTCCGGGCGAACTACCTCTATGCCGGCATGGCCGACGTGGCCGCGCTCACCGGCGACCAGCGGTATGTCGCGGCGATCACCCGGATCTCGGACAACGTCACGGCGAAAAAGCTCTACCTAACCGGCAGCGTGGGCGCGCGGGCCGACGGCGAGGCGTACGGCGACGACTACGAACTGCCAAACGACGGCTACAATGAAACCTGCGCGGCAGTCGCGCTGATGATGTGGAACCACCGGATGTTTCTGCTGACCGGCGACGCGGGCTACGTCGACGTGCTGGAGCGGAGCTGCTTCAACGGCATGATCAGCGGCGTTTCCCTCAGCGGCGACCGGTTCTTCTACACCAATCCTTGCGTCTATGATGGCGCGCGGAAGAACAACAGCGGCTTCGCCGGTCGGGTGCCGTGGTTTGGCTGCGCCTGCTGCCCGCCCAACCTGATGCGGACACTCGCGGCGCTCACCGGCTATTTCTACGCGGTGCGCGACGACTCGCTGTACGTGAACTTCTTCGCCCAAAGCGAGGGCGAGGTGACGGTGGCGGGAACCCCGGTGCAACTCGTTCAGTCGACCGATTACCCGTGGAATGGCCGTGTGCGTCTAACCGTGAGCCCGCGGCAGCCGAAGACGTTCACCGTGCGCGTGCGGATTCCCGAGTGGGCGCAGGGGCGGCCAGTGCCGTCCGATCTCTACGGCTATGACGATCCGAGGCCGGCGACCTGGTCTGTGCAGGTGGCCGGCCAGCCGGCTGCGCCTCTGGTTGAGCATGGCTATGCTACGATCACGCGCGAGTGGCATCCGGGAGATGTGGTGGAGATCGATCTGCCGGTGAACGTGAGGGCGGTGCACGGGAACCCGCAGATCGCGGCCACCCGGGACCGGATCGCGTTTGAGCGCGGGCCCATCGTCTACTGCGTCGAAGCGGTCGACCACAGCTTCCTACCGGAAAACCTGGTCGTCTCTTCCCACGCAAAGGTGATAGCTGAGCCGCAGCCAAGCCTGCTCGGCGGAATCACCGTGCTCAAAATCGACCGGAGCGACCACGCGGAGCCCGTCACGGCGATTCCGTATTATGCCTGGAACAACCGCGGCCTGGCCCCGATGGCGGTGTGGCTAATGCGCCGGTGATGCCAACAGGTGATCGATGTAGGAAGCCTGCTTGCCGGCGATTTTCACCTCAGCTCCCCGGCTTCTCGACCGGCCGCTGCGCGAGCCATTCCGGAAGTTGATCCGCCGGGTAGGTGGGAAAGCTCATTTCCAGCAGCGAGCAGACCGGCACATCGAACTTCGCCATCCCGGCGCTGCGATCGACCAGCATCGCGATGCCCACCGGCACGCCGCCCGCCCGCCGGATGATTTCAAGGCATTCCTGCACGCGCCCGCCGCGCGTGACCACGTCCTCGACGACGAGCACGCGCTCGCCCGGAGCCAGCGTGAAACCGCGGCGCAGGACAAGCGCGTTGTTTTCTTTCTCCGCGAACAGATAGCGGGCCTGCGCCTGCCGGGCCACTTCCTGGCCGATGACCAGCCCGCCCATGGCGGGCGCCAGGACGGTCTGAAATCTGAGGCCGTTGAGCTTGGCGAGAAGGAGTTGGGCGAGCCGCTCGACCTCGGGCAGGCACTGGCAGACCTGCGCGCACTGGAAATAGTGGGCGCTGTGCAGGCCGGAGCGCAGCACGAAATGGCCCTCGATCAGCGCTTTCGTGCGAATGAAGATGTCGTGGACTTCCTGTTGGATCGCATCCATGCGCGCCCACGGTGAAGAAGGCGCGCGGAGAAAACAAAACGATTCTTGCAGAATTCCGCCGGCTTTCCTGCTTTCCCCCTTTTCCTCTGCAAAGGGCCGCGACCGCCAGTGAGGGAAGCCTTCGGACCGGGGTTTTGCCGCGGCCAAAGCGGTTGGCTCGCTTTCCGCCGTGATTATCCGTAGGATCCATGGTTGAATTCCCGGCGTCAGGATTCCCGGATCTCCATGCCAGCCGCCTGTGCCATTCCACTCGAAGACGAACTCGGCGACGTGCTCGACAAGGCCCTGCGTTGCGCGGGGCTCAACGAAGAGCAGTTGGCGGAGCGTGCCGGGGTGTCCGTCGAGAGGATTCAGAACGCGGAAGACTACCGCTACGATGAGCTGACGGACGAGGATCTGCACCGGCTGGCCGCGACGCTCCGGCTCAACGAAGTCGGCCTGGCGGCGCTGGCGCGGAACCGGTATCCGCGGCCGCGCGTCACGGGCCTGCCGTTCTGCGTGCATCCGCTGCGCCTGCCGTTCGGGGTGGGCGTGGTTAATGCCTACGCGGTGGTGGATTGCGCAACCGGTGTCGGCGTGCTGTTCGACGGCGGCACCGAGTTCGAGGCGCTGCAGCAGATCTGGCCCCGGGCGGTGACGCGCATCGAGGCCGTGTTTCTCACGCATCCCGAGGCGGAGCATCTCGGCGGCGTATCCGGCACGCTGCGACAGCACGGGCTGGCGACGTTCTACGGGCCGCGCGGCGGCCCGACCGTGCCCGAGTGCTGGCCGCTGGGCGAGGGGGAGACGGTGGTGGCGGCGGGTTACCAGATCACCGCGTTCAGCACGCCCGGACACTGCGCCGAGCACAACTGTTACCTGGTGCGGCCCCGGGCGGTGCCGCGGGCGCGCGCGCTGCTGGTCTCGGGCGACTTGATTTTCGCCGGCTCGCTGGGCGGCGGCTATTTTTCCTGCCCGCAACTGTTGCAGCACGCGCGCCGCATTCTCGAGGCGTTGCCGGGCTCCACGGTGATCGCGCCCGGCCACGGGCCGATGACGACGGTGGAGAACGAGCGGAAGTACAATCCCTTCTTCGTGTAGCCGGGTGCCGCCTGCAGGACCGGGGGGGGCTTCCGAGGATCCGGGGCAAGCCGATGATTTTCGCGGCGATTGTCGCGCGCGCGGTGCGGGCCTGAGCCAGTCGCGCCGCGGCCCATCGTCATCGCGCATTCCGCTTTCCCCCGCTGGCCTGACGTGCGATGGTACCGGCCATATGACTGGCTTCAGTCTTTTCCGGTGCGCCCGGGTCGTAGTGCTGATCGCCGCCAGCGTTCTGGCCGCTGGACTGGCGCGCTCGTCAACCGCCTCCGATTCCTTGGGCTCGCTCCGTCCCGGGCACCCGCGCCTGTTGGCCACCGCTGACGATTTTGCGGCGCTTTCAACCCGCGCGGCGAACGACCCTCTGCTCGCCGCCACCCTGGCCCGCGTTCGCCAGCAGGCTGAGCTTTTCCTGACCGCGCCTGCGATCGAGCACAAGCTGATCGGACCCCGCCTCCTCGATCAGTCGCGGACCGCGATCGATCACGTTTTCACCTGTGCGCTGGCATTTCGCACGACCGGTGACCGTCGGTTCCGTGATCGCGCCGTGCGGGAGATGCTGACTGCGGCAGCGTTCGCCGATTGGAACCCAAGGCATTTCCTCGACGTTGCCGAGATGTCCACTGCGCTCGCCATTGGCTACGACTGGCTCTACCCGGACCTCTCCGATCAGGAGCGCGGCGCAATCAAACGCGCCCTGCTGGACAAGGCGCTGGTGTTTGCCGGAGCCGCTTACGCCCAGGGCGGGCCGACCGACAAACGCCTCTGGTTCGCCACGCGGAAGAACAACTGGAACCAGGTCTGCAACGGCGGCCTGCTCGCCGCCGCGCTCGCCCTGGCCGACGAGGAGCCGGAGCTGGCGCGCACGGTCATCGCCGGCGTTCGCGAATCGCTCCCGGTCGCCGTCGCTGCGTACGACCCCGACGGAGCCTATCCCGAGGGACCCGCCTATTGGGACTATGGCACCACCTACAACGTCCTGGCGCTGGCGATGCTCGACTCGGCGCTCGGCACCCGCTTCGGTCTCGAC
>PLOH01000070.1:128117-165846 GCA_003142955.1 Opitutia bacterium
GCGGTCGCCCGGAAAGTCAGTGAACACGGGGGTGATCGCTTCTTCGCGCTGCACGCGCTCTGGTTCCCCGCCGAATCGGCCGCGCGTCACCCGACCCCCGACCCACCGCTGGATTTTCACTTCCGCGGTCCCGCTGAGCTCGCGATCTTCCGTTCGGCGTGGGGGGACCCGCAGGCCCTTTTCGTCGGATTCAAGGCAGGGGACAACACGGCCGGCCATAGTCATCTTGACCTCGGCTCCTTCGTGCTCGACGCCGATGGCGTTCGCTGGGCGGTCGATCTCGGCCCCGACAACTACAACCTGCCGGCCTATTTCGGCGACCAGCGTTGGACCTATTTCCGGCTGAACAATCACAGCCATAACACGCTTACGCCTGGCAATGCCTTGCAGAACTCGAAGGCGGTCGCCCCCATTGTCGCTTTCGGTGCGTTGCCTGACCGTGCCTTCGCCGTGGCCGATCTCACGCCGGCCTATCCCGGTGCCGCGAGGAGAATCCTGCGCGGGGTTGCACTCCTTGATCGTGCCCGGGTGATCGTGCAGGATGACGTCGCCGGACTGCGAGCCGGCATTCCGTTGCACTGGGGGCTGATTGCGGGCGCGAAGATCGCGCTCTCGACCGACGGCCGGACAGCCACGCTCACCGAAAAGGGCCGCACGCTCCGCGTTGAAATCATGGCCCCCTCCGACGGTGCAATGTTTACGGTTGGATCCACCCAGCCACCCACCCGAGACGAGAACCAGAACCACGGCACCCCCATGCTCGCGATCGATGTGGCGCCGATCGGAACCGATTTCCGACTCGCTGTGCTCCTGACCCCTGTCGGTGACCATTGGCCCGCGCAGCTGCAGCGCCCCCAACTGCAATCGGTAGCCGAATGGCGTTAGCCTGCACGGTTCTCACAGAATGAACCCACAAGAGCTCACCTCTTAGCCGAAACGACGCAGTCGGATGTAGGGCCGCCGCNNCGACTGCATGGATCCGGCTTAGGCTCAACTTGAAAGCCACCCAGAATCAGCGGCTGCTCAAGGCATGGCCAGCATGGCCTTCCGCCGGGCCGCGTATTCGTGCTCCGAGATCGCGCCGGCCTCGAATCGCATTCTCAGCTCGAAGAGCGCATCGGTGGGTGAAGCGGACGGTGGCAACACTGGAGCGGGCTCAGGCTGCGCCTTCGCGGCGGCCGGTAACGCCAGCCCGAGAAGTGAGACGATAAGTCCGGTTTTCATGAGTGAGGTCTTCTCAGGAGCAACGCATCGGAATCGTCGAGACAAGCATTTTCGGTTCCTATGAACCAGAAAAATCGATTAGGGCCGTGTGCTCGTCGCCGATTGACGCAATCGCGTTCGCGGCCGAACTGGGCGCATCAAGACCGCCATGCGGGAGGATGGCCTGAAGGTTGCGACCATGCGGATGCTGGCGAGTTTACCCCTTAGGTGGTCGTTGGGGTAAATCTTCCCCTGGGCCGAGAGCAGGTTCTTCTCGGAATCAAACAAGCTCGGGCTCCGCGCTCGAAAGGAAGAGAGATTTCGTGCGAACCCGGATTTGCTGATCATTCCACGAAGAAATCGATGGTCGTCACCACTCGGATGATTTTCTTTTCGGGTGATGCCTTGTCGCGATCTTCGATCTCCACCGCGCCTTGAGTGGCTCGGCGAATGGCCCCAACTCTAGTCTTCGAATCCTGCGCAAACTTCTCGGCGGATACCCGGGCGTTTGCGGTGGCTTCCCGGATCATGTCAGGTTTGACCTGGTTGATCTCGGTGAAGAGAAATTCAGGCTGATCGCCATATTCATTTTCGGTCAATGCCACGCCCTTGTCGAGCAGAGCCTCCACCTGCTGGATCGCTTTCTTTACCACATCGACCTCCGAGCTTCGAACCACGATTGTGACGATGCCTTTGTACCGGCTGAGGACGGGCTTATTGCCGGTCGTTCGTTCTTCCAGTCGATCGGATACGGTGGGAAGGCCAAGGGTGACGTCTTTGGAATTGATGCCGCTGTCGTGGAGGAAGGTCATCACGAGGCTTTGATCTCGCTCCATCGCTGACTTCAACGCGAGGAGGTCATCGGCGTTGACGGAGAACCGAATTGGCCAGATGGCGAGAGTCGCCTTGACTTCACGCTCGGACAGACCGCGGACGGTGAGGTAGCGATCAAATTCCCGGCCCTTTTTGACCGCCTTGACGACCTGCACCCCGAAGATGGTCAGGGCGATGATGAGCGAAAGACCGAGAACGGCAAACGAGCGTGTGGTGATCATATTATTTCCGATACACTATAGCTTCGTGAGGCGTGCCACAGACAGAAAATGAACTGGTTCCCGGGAGCGCGGGTTGCTCGCCTAAAACGGTTCTTTCAATGCGTCAACAAACGGGGGCGCCCCGTCTGGGATTCTTGCCAGACACCGGACACCGTTACGAGGAGAAATGATCTTATCGTGTAGCGACGGCGAGTGGAAAAGGGATAGCGGCAGCCAATGGTTGCCAGCAAAGGCAAATTCGTTCGGAGCGCCAAACTCCAGCTCAAGCATTAGAAAAACAAACGGGTTGAAAACCGCGGTCTGACGGCCTATACGATTGCCGAGACATAGAAGTTGCCAAGCAGCAGCGATGATTCTGTTTCGCTATTTTCGTTCAGGTATCGACGCCCTTGAGACTGTTCGGGACGCGCGGCTCAAAGTCTCGTGCATCAGTTCGTTTAACGACCCTTTTGAATGCATGTTTCGACCTGTTGGAAAAATGACAGCGGCAAAAGCAAAGGAATACGTCCGGTCCCGGCTTAGGTCGCGCTATTTTATCGAGGGTGCAATGAGACAATACCCTGCGCTCAAGACCTATAAGGGCGCGCGCAGATATCTGAAGAAGAATTTGGATGTAATGGCGGCCGCGTTGTTGGATAGATTCGAGAGCATCTGTCGGTCCACGATTGAGGATCGGCTAAGGATGCTGGATCATCACGCGCGAGTGGTCTGTTTTTCAGAGGCGGACGCGGATCCACTCGATGAGATTCTGATGTGGTCCCACTATGGTGCTAAACATTGTGGCGCGAGAGTTGGCTTCGAGTTCCCCGCGGAGTTGGGCGCCAATTTCAAAGTCAGGAAGATAACCTACGAGAATGAGCGAGTGCCGTTGGATTTTACAGTCGATTGGGAGGCCGGTTCGGCACTTGTGACTGCTCTAGCGCGAAGCATTGAAAGTAAGAGTAATGCGTGGAAATATGAAAAAGAGCACAGGCTGATAGTGTCGCCTCGCGTATGCATTCGAGAGGGGTCGGGGGAAGCCGTTTCCGCGTTTGTAGGAGTGGAGCGTGGATGGATCAAAAGGGTCGATTTCGGAGCCAGGCATCCTAGCTCAGAGTCCTTGAGACTTCGCGCGTTGCTTGGGCCTAATAATCCTGACGTTCAGTTTTTCCAGGCAGGCTATGATGGCGACAGGTACGCTTTGACTTATAACAGAATTTGATACCTCAGGAGGATGCGAGATCTTGTCTGCTGATTCAGGTCGGAAACCACACACAAAACCACACACAAATGCCGGTCTTTTCGAGTCTCTCGCAGTCGCAGCCAGTCGCACCGTGGTTTAGCGGCGGCTCTTGCATTTCCCTGAGTGTGGCGTCTTTAGACGCGAAAGGACGCAATCGGTCGTTACCGTGCGTCCTTGTGAAATGGTCGGGGTGGTCAGATTTGAACTGACGACCTCTACGTCCCGAACGTAGCGCTCTACCAGGCTAAGCTACACCCCGATGCGGCATAATCGCGGACCGGTAACTGCCGAGCCGTGAAAGATGGGGTGGGAAACCGGGCGGCTGCAAGAGGAAAATCCGCTGCCCCCACTGTCACCTGGTCGACTGCGGGCCAGGGCGTGGCTGTCGCGGCGATGAGGCGCGACCGTCATGTTCTGGGCGCGCTCATGATCCGCCGCAGACCGCGCAGCGAACGGGGGGCTCGTCGCGCTGCGTCCGGTTGACCGTCTCCAGCCGTTCGCGCCGAGCGACAAAGCAATGGGGACAAGCGGAAAACGGCTCCAGCGCCCAGGTATCCGCAAAGACCCGGCCGCGGCCGAGCGCGAGCGCGGCCCGCTGGGTTGCTTCGAGCATCGCGAGAGTCGGCGGTACAAACTCGCCCGACTCGCGGAGCCGCTCCATCGCTCCGTTGCCGGTGCGGGTTGGGATCAGCGCCACCGCGCCCGCGCCGCACGCAAACGCGAACTCGGCCGATTTCACCGCCCATTCCAGACCCGACTGCTCGTCCAGGAACGGCGGATTCACCAGGAGGAACACGCGCAGCGCGATCCGCTCGGCCGCGAGGAATTCGGCGGCGCGCGCGAACTGGGCAAGGTCGAACTTCTTGTTCAATTTCTCTAGCACCTCCGGGTGCGCCGTCTCCAGCCCCAGGGCGACTTCGAGCGATCCGGACAGCAGGTCGCGCAGCACGCGGGCGCGTTCTCCGACGAGGAGCGGATGCGATTCCACCAAGACCTGGCGCGCGAAAGCGATCTGCCGGGCGACCGGCGCGTAATCGGCCGGCGGGATCGCCGCGGGATCGAAGAAGCTGCCGCTGTTGTAGAGCTTCACCTGCACCGGGAGGGTCCCCGCGTCCGACCACGTCCGAACCGCAAACTCCACCTGCCGCGGAATCGCCCCGTCCGCGACGGAATGGCGGGTGGTGTCCTTCCACAGGTCGCACATCAGGCAGCGCCAGGGGCACTCGCGGTTGGTCAACAGCACGACGCCGGAATCGGCGACGGCCCCGGACGCCAGGCGCTCCTGTTCGAGGAAGACGCCGTGGGGCGCGTTCGGATCAGGTGCGGCGGGCCGCGGCGGCCGTTGCGCGAGAATCCAGGCGGTGCGGCCCCGCGTTGGGTAAACGGAAGCCAGGCCCGTCACTGATAGATCGCGAAATATTGCCGGCGGTAGTCGGACTCCAGCGTGCCCAGCCGGCGGCGAAGGTGTTCGACCGGAATCGCCCCGTGCTGGAACCGGCGCTTCGCGAAGACCGGCATGTCGACGTCGAAATGCGCCTTGATGCCGAGCCGGACGATTTCGCCCTTGAGCGAGTAGAGCCGGTCGACCGACATGTTGCTGAGTGTCGTGAAGGGGATGCCCTCGGCGACGGAGACGACGGCCGGCCGGGTGAAGGGGCTGAAGCCTTCAAACCCGAAATGCCGGCCGGGTGCGTAGGTGCGCGCGTAGCTTCGGCTGAGCCCGCCGCTGTAGGTGAGCGAATGCTTGATCCGACCGACCCCCCAACCCTCCTGGTAAAGCATCAGGTTGTTGACGACGCTGCGGATCGTCAGCTCGGGATTCTCCTCGATCGGATAGTCCTTCAGATTCTCGTCGCCGCCGTCGCCGTCGATCAGGAACCTCCACTCCGGATAGTGGTCGCGGATGCCGCGGCACAGGGCCAGCCCCATCGAGGCGCACTCGACGTCGAGCGGCTTGTAATCCTCGAGAACGCGCAGCGTTTCCGTCGCGTCAATCGACGCCGGATCGGCGTCGATCGTCTCGAGGAAGAGGCCGAGCCCGAGCCGGTCGAGGAAGTCGCGCGCCTGGCGCAGATCGGGGCCGTCGCCGAAGTTCAGGGTGAACGCCTTGAGCCGCGCCGGATTCAGGCCGAGCTGGCGCATCACGTGATAGACGGTGAGGAAGACGGAGCCGCTGTCGACCCCGCCGGAGAAGCACACGCCGACCGGCTCGCGCTCCGGCAGGCCGCCGAGCCATTTCGCCGTCTCGTCCGCCAGAGCCCCGATGTAGCTCCGGCCGATCAAGTCGAGGTCGGCTGGAAGAGCGTTGCGCGCAGGCGTAAAGAAGCGCGTGTAGGTGGGATCGGGGTCGGGGCAGCCGATAAGCTGGAGCTCGACCACGTGGTGCGCCGGCACCATCCGGGTGTAGCTGGGGTGAAACTGCCGTTCCAGGCCTTCGCTCCGCAGATGCCGGTGGATCGCGTCGATCCGGTCGGAGACGATGAGTGCGGGGCCCTCGCGGCGCTTGGCGAGGAAGTAGCGCATCGGCCGGTCGAGCGAGCGCGCCATCCGCACGCGCTTGCCCTCCCGCGCGACGAGCGCGAAGGAGCCGTCGATCTCGCGGACCGCTTCGGGGGAGCCGTGCAAGATACGCGCGCGGGCCTCCTCGACGGTCATGTTGCGCAGGCGATTGGTTGCCGGATCGATCAGGTCGACGAGTCGTTCGATGTATTCGTCCATGGGAGGAAGGAGGAATTGCGGAGGATGACCGATGCGGCCGAAGCGGATCGCGATTCGGAAGGCGGCCGGATGCCGCACCGAATTCGCACCCTACTGCGCGTTGCCCGGAGGACAAGGCGAAACAGTCCGGGAGCCGCGGGGGAAAATNNGGCTGCGCTACGTTCGGAATCACAACAAATCGGCCGGAATCATGTCGCAATCTTTAGCTCGGAAGCGCCGCGCTCCTGCCGTCAAGGTTAATGGTGAGACATGACCCCTTGCGATTGCCCCAGCGAGGTGACGGTGCGCCCAGCGGGCTATCCTTTGCCGCAAAGAGGAGAAAACATTATTGCAATCGTTTTCGTGTTAATAGAAATCCTGCAGGCAAGAGCGTTTGGGGCTTCGTAAAAAAGAGTCCCAACTGCCTTCCCGTCCCTCGCCGGTCGATCCGCCCCGGGGCGGGCGTCAAACTCCGCCTGGAGAAAAAAGGAATGCCATGCCCTGGAAACATAATCCCCCTGTCTCACAACCAAGAAACGCCGCCACCGGCTCAAAGGCTCCGGTGAAAACCCTCCGCCTCGGGCGCATCAAGGCGGCCATTTGGGAGAACGAATCTGACAACCAAAAGTTCTACAGCGTTTCCTTTGCCCGAGGCTACATGGACGAAGCGAAGAACTGGCACGACAGCGAGAGCTTCGGCCGCGACGATCTCCTGCTTGTCGCCAAGCTCGCCGATCAGGCGCATACGTTCATCTTTGAGCAATGTGCGCGCGCAAGGGCCGAGCCGGTTGGGTGATGCCAGCGAGGCGCAGCCCCAGACCGTAGCGATGGCAAAAACTGCGAAATATGCGGCTTGAAAGGGAGCGCTAAGCGTCTATAAAGGCTCTTTATGAAGACGCTCAGCATTACCGAAGCGAGGAAGAACCTGGGACGACTTTGTGAGGCCGCCGGACGCGGCGAAGCCGTGGGCATTATCAGCGGCAGCCGGATATTCCAGCTCAAGGCCGTCGCCGTGGTGGCGTGGGACGACACTTATGCGGCCAGGGAGTATGGCGTCACCGCCGAGGAGATGGACGCTTTCACCAGGCGTGCCGAGGCCGAGATCACCCTAAAGGAGAAGCGCGGCGGCTACGTATATTCGAAGGGGAAATTTGACCCGAAGTCGATGGCATGAAAGCAACGCGCATTGACAAAGCGCTGCTTGCTGAAATTCGGCGACGCGATCCTTCCGCCCGGCTGGAGATCGGCCAAGCTATCGCTTCGGCGCAGGCGTTTTTTGGCGCGCCGCACGTTCATGGCGGCGCCGGCGTTCGGAAGCTGAATGACCAGTGGTATGAAGTGAGGTCCGGACTTGAATTGCGGCTGATATTCCGGGACTGCGAGGAATGCCTCTCGTTCGAATTCATGGGCAGCCACGACGAGGTGCGGCGTTTTCTAAAGGGCGTGAAATGATGCGCAGGTGGAAGCCAGGGGCAGGTCGCGGATTTTAATGCCCCGTCCCCGTACTGTCCGAGGTGATACGCTTTCCACTCCCGCATGCCATTTCCTCCCAAACGCGGCACGGCCGCATTCAAAGGTGGCGCCGGTCTGCGACCGGTGGCTTCGCCAGCCTGAGACTGGCGCTGCTTGACCCTCATACACAAAATCGACCGACCAATGACAGTTGCAGAGCCGCGTTTCTTTCACCAACAAGTGAATATGTCCAAGCGCCTGGTTTGGGTAAGCGGTGCGTTCATGGCGGTCGCGGTCGTCGCGGGCGTCTTGTGGCTTCGCCGGCCGTCGTCCGCCAGTTTCACGCAGCTGATGAATCGCGGCAACGGCCTTCTGGAGAAGGGCGATGCGATCGTTGCAATCGGCGTCTACACCCGGGCGCTCCAGCTTTCGCCGGAGAGCACCGATGTCCGGCTCAACCTGGCCAACGCCTATCTGCTGGCTGAACGACCAGACGACGCAGAGCGGATGTGCCGGCAGACGCTCGCGCTCGAGCCCAACAGCGCGGCGGCGTACTACCTGCTGGGCTGCGCACTGCTCCGCGCGAACCGGCCCGAGCCGGCCGCGGAGGCGTTCCAGCAGTCATGGAAGATCGATCCCGCGGTGCCGGCGCTCGATTTCCAGACGGGCATGGCGCAGGAGGAGCTCGGGCAGATCCCCGACGCGATCCGCGATTTCGAAAACGTGATCCGAGCCGTGCCCGACCATCCGTCGGCGCATTACCAGTTGAGCCAGCTTTACCGGCGGGCCGAACGAACCGCCGACGCAGAGCGCGAGCTGGAGGAGCACAGGAGAGTCCAGGCCCGGATGTCCAGCCCGGTCGTCACCGTGGCCGCGCTAGAACGCTGCCAGTACACCCAGCCGCTGTCGCCGTTCGTCCTGAGCCAACCGGATCCTCACGGAATTCCTGTCCGTTTCACGGAGGACACCGCCGCAGCGTTTGGCGCGCTGGCGACCGGTTGCCGGGGTCCGCTGGCCGTCATCGATTATGATCACGACGGGCGCTCGAGCATTTTCGCGCAGGATAAGAGCGGCGGATTTCTCCTGCTGGACGACCGCGGCGGCCATTTCTCGGCGCTCGGACGGCCGCTGCCCGTGCCCGCCGGTGCCGGGTACCGCGTCGCCCTGACCGGAGACCTGGACAACGACGGCTTCGACGACGTGGTCGTGCTCGGCGAGCAGGATTCGCGCGTGTTCAAGTTCTACGCGCACGGCCGGATTCGCGACGCGACCCGCGCGGCGGGGCTCGATGGGCTGAAGGCAAGCGCCGGACTGCTGGCCGACCTTGATTTCACCGGGAACCTGGACCTGGTCGTGGTGCAGCCGGGCGGGGCCGGCCTCGGTCTCTACCGCAATCTCGGCAACTTCTATTTCGACGGCAACTGGAACGACTCTGGGCTGCCGAAGGCGTTTCCGGGCGCCGCGCAGGTGATGACGGATGACTGGAACAATGAGGGCGTGCCAGGGGTTTTCATTGCGCGCGCAGACGCCCCGCCCGTGTTTTTTGCGAAGAAGCGCGCCGCGGCGTTCACGGCGAGCAACCTGACCCAGGAGTGGCCCGCAGGAGCCGCGATGGTTACGGGCGACCTCGACAACGACCTCCGCCCGGAGGCGGTGATCGCGACGACTACCACGCTCGAAATCATCGGTCGCGACCAAAGCCGGAGGTTGAGCCTGCCGCTGAACGGCTTCAAGGTCTCGGGCCTGCTGCTGGCGGATTACGACAACGATGGCTGGCTCGATCTTTTTGCCTACGGCAGCGACGGCGTGCGGGTCTGGCGCAACGCCGGCCACGCCGGCTTCACCGACGTGACAAAGGAACTCGGGCTGGACCGCGTCGGTCCGGTTGACGGGATGGTCGCGGCCGATTTCGCCGGCAATGGTGACATCGACCTGGTGACGAGTTCGGACGCCGGGCTGCGCTTCTGGCGGAACGACGGCGGCAATCGGAACCTGCTGTTGAGACTTCGCCTCGCCGGCAACCGCTCCAACACCACGTCGCTGGGAGTCCGCGTAGAGGTGATGGCGGGCAACTGGCGCACGAGCCGCACGGTCCGGCGGATTCCGGTGGAGATCGGCGTCGGGCAGCACAAGCAGCTTGACGCGCTCAAGGTGCACTGGTTCGACCTCTCCACGGCGCAGGTCGACGTGCCGGTCGGGCGAGACGTGTATACGGTGACCGAGCCGACGCTCCCGAGCGGCTCCTGTCCGTACCTGTACGCGTGGGACGGGCGTGGGTTCACGTTTGTGACGGACATCCTCGGCGCCGCCCCGCTCGGGCTGCCGCAGAATGAGAAACAGTTCGTGCCGGCCGACTCGGAGGAGCTGCTGGCGCTCGGCGATGAAACGAAGTTCCCGCCGCGGAACGGCGCCTACGAAATCCGCATCACCGACGAGCTGCGCGAGGTGCTTTACCTGGACGAAGCCCGGCTCATTGCCGTCGACCACCCGCGCGGCACGGTCGTTTACCCGACGAGCAAGATGCACGCCGCCCCGCCGTTCCCGCCGCACGAGCTCTGGACGCTGCGTCCGCTCGCCACGCCCGCGCACGCGGTGCGCTGCGACGGTCTCGACGTCACGGCGGCGCTGGCCCGGGTCGACAACCAGATGGTCTCCCCGGTACGGCTGCGCCGGCCGCAACTACGCGGGCTGGCCGAGCCGTTTTCGGTCACGCTCGATTTCGGTCCGCTGCCGGTGCAGCGTCCGCTGGTGCTGGCGCTGACGGGCTGGCTCCATTTCGGCGGCGGGATGGCCAACATCGCCGGGTCGCTGGATCCGACGGTGCCGTTCCCCTTCCCCGTGCTCGAGGCGGAGCTCGCAGACGGAACCTGGCGGAAGGTGGACGTCGAGGTCGGAACGCCCGCCGGCAAAACCAAGACCATCCTCGTTGACCTGGAAAACAAGCTGCCTGCCGGGACGCAACGGCTCCGGCTGTCCTCAGCCTTCGAGATCTACTGGGATTGTGCGCAGCTGTGCGAGAAGGCCGGTGCGACGGACACGCATGACTACAACCTGCAACCCACGTGCACCGATCTGCACTGGCGCGGGTACAGCCGCTACGCCGACCTGCCGCCGTCGCTTCCCCTCACGCCGATCTACACGGAAGTCTCGCCGACGCCACCGTGGGACCGGACGCCGGCCGGCTGGTTCACCCGGTACGGCGCGGTCGATGATCTCGTGATGCGGCGCGACGACCGGCTGGTGCTGCTCGACGGCGGCGACGAACTGGCGTTGTCGTTCGACGCCGCGGGGCTGCCGCCGCCGGCGCCGGGCATGACTCGCGACTTTTTCCTGCACGTGGTCGGATGGGACAAGGATGCCGACTTCCACGTAGGGCAGGGATGGGAGCTCGAGCCCTTGCCGTTCCAGGGGATGGACGACCAGGCCTACGGGCACGAGCCGAGGCCAAGCCGGATCGACGATTCCTGGATCAAGGCGTACGACACCCGCTGGATCGGCCCCGTCGTGGTAAGCCCGGGCGGCAAGGTGCGCCAGGTCCCCTAGGATTCTGTCGGACTTGCGTCGCGACAGAATCCTCATGGCCAAACCGCCTAAAACATGATCACCGCATCAGCTGAGACTGTTTTACGATCCATGCAACTGGTCGCCGGGAATGCTGATCCTGCGTTTTCATCAACGAAACCGGGCCGCCACGTAGCGCCAGTCTGCGACTGGCGTCGCCGGTCGCAGACCGGCGCTACCTTTCGTTGCGGTTCCGTCGCGCTGGAAACCCTGTGACGATCCTTGGCTGAACCCCACATGCAAAACACAACGTGTGTCTCTGTATTCGGCCGGGTACGGCATGGAATTCGCTCCCGCTCGGTGCTGGCCGGGGTGCTGGCGGCGCTCACCTTCGGCGGCTCCGGGACCAGCGCCACGGCCGATCCGGCCCCGATATCCGCCGGCGGCATCGAAGTGCAGCTGCTCGCCCCGCGATCCGGCCCNNGAGAACAAGTACGACGACCCGGAGATTTGGGGCCGACGTTCCCGTGAGTTCGATCTCGGTGCGGTCGGCACCGGAGTGGCCATCGGCGACTACGACAACGACGGCCGGCCGGACATTTTTGTCGTGAGCAAGACGGAGAGTTGCCGGCTCTTTCGCAATCTCGGCAATTGGAAATTCGAGGACGTTACGGAAAAGGCCGGGGTCGGCGACCACGGCGCGGCCGCCCGGATCTGGAAGCAAGGCGCGACCTTCGTCGACATAAACAATGACGGCCTGCTCGACATCTACGTGTGCCGGTTCAATGCGCCAAACCTGCTCTACATCAACCAGGGCGACGGCACGTTCAAGGAGGAGGCGCACGCGTACGGGCTCGACGTGAACGACGCCTGCGTCATGGCCTACTTCTGCGACTACGATCGCGACGGCTGGCTCGATGTCTTCATCCAGACCAATGTGCTTGATGCGGCGGCCCATCCGGAGGGTCAGCGGGACTATCTCTTTCACAACAACCGCAACGGCACGTTCACCAACGTGACGGACCGCGCCGGTGTCGCCCCGGGGCCGACGCACGGGAACTCGGCGGTCTGGTGGGACTTCGATGGCGACGGCTGGCCGGACCTGTATGTCGCGAACGACTTCGCGGTTCCCGATGCGCTTTATCACAACAACCACGACGGCACGTTCACGGATGTCATCGCCCGCGTGATGCCGCATTCGCCCTATTCGTCGATGGGTTCGGACCTCGGTGACGTGAACAACGACGGCCGGCTTGGCCTGTTGGTCGCAGACATGGCGGAGCCCGACCACGTCGAAGACCAGCGCGCGATGGCGGAATCACGGGCGCGGATGCGCGTCCCCGACGAAGGCTCGAACGAAATCCGCCAGTTTCCCTCGAGCGCCCTCTTTCTGAACACCGGGACGGGCAGGTGCCTGGAGGCGGCGCACCTCGCCGGGCTCGACGCGACCGGCTGGACCTGGGCGCCGCTCTGGGAGGACCTGGATAACGACGGGCGGGCCGACCTGTTTGTCACGAACGGGATGTATCGGGAAATCCACAACCAGGACCTGATCGCGCGCCGGGCCATGGCCGGCAGCCCGCTCGCCCGCGAACAGATCGCGCGGAACAGCCCTGTATTTGCCGAGACGCACCTTGCGTTTCGCAACCTGGGCAGCCTGAGCTTCGAAAACGTTTCGAGCACCTGGGGGCTGGACCAGAAGGGGGTGAGCTTCGGGGCGGCCCTGGGCGACCTCGCCGGCGACGGCAACATGGACCTTGTGTACAGCAATTACCAGGCGGGGGTGACGCTGTTGCGCAACGAAAGCGACACCGGGCACCGGATCGTCTGCGTGTTGCGCGGCACCCGGTCCAACCGGTTCGGCGTCGGNNCTCGGGCGCGGATTCATGTCGAGCAGCGAACCGATCGTTCATTTCGGCCTGGGCGAGGATGCGGTGATCCGGCGGCTTACGGTGTCGTGGCCGAGCGGCGCGGTGCAGACGTTTGAAAACCTCCCCGCTGATCGACGGTTCACGATCACCGAGCCGTCCAGTCCGACAACGGCCAGCGACCCCGTAGGGCCGGCGCTTGCCGCCGGGCCGGTCCGCCCGCAAGGGGCGACCCTACGTGCGCAAGAGCCAGCGGGCCCCGCGTCTCTTTCGGTTCAGCCGGATGCTCAGGCACCGCCCCAGTTTACGGAAACGAGCCAGACCGCCCATCTCTCCTGGATGGCGGCCGAGGAACCCTACGACGAGTTTCTCGACCAGCGGCTGCTTCCGGCAGGGGTCAACCGCCGCGGACCGGCGATCGCCGTGGGCGACCTCGACGGCAGCGGACGCGACGGCGTGTGTATCGGCGGGACCACAAAGGAAGCCCGGCGAGTTCTCTTGCCGCAGGGCGCAGACACTTGGGCGCCCGCGGCTTCACCGGCGCTGGCCGCGCCGCCCGACGTGGATGACGGGCCGCTGCTGCTGTTCGACTCCACCGGCGAAGGCCATGCGGACCTGCTCGTGACAGCCGGCGGGGCCAGCCAGCCCGCGGGCGCGCCTGAGTACCAGCCGCGCCTGTTCCTGAATGACGGGCACGGACACTTTCGACCGGCGCCGGACGGCACGCTCCCGGCGCTTTCAATCAGTGCTGGCGCGGCCTGCGCCGCCGACTTCGACCGCGACGGGCGGCTCGACCTGTTCATTGGAGGGCGGGTCTCGCCCGGATCTTACCCGAAGATGCCACAGAGCGTTCTGCTGGCGAACCGCGGAGGGAAGTTCGTAGACGTCACCGATGCGGTGGCACCGATGCTCCGCAACGTCGGCATGGTCACGTCGGCACTCTGGAGCGACGTCGACGGTGACGGCTGGCCGGATTTGCTCCTGACGCTCGAATGGGGCGAGGTGAAGTATTTCCACAACGACGGCGGGAAAAAGTTCGAGGACTGGACGGAGAAGGCGGGCTTCGCCTCGGCGGGCACAGGCTGGTGGCGGTCGATCGCGACGGCGGACTTCAACGGCGATGGACGCCCCGACTACGTGGTGGGAAACGTAGGGCTGAACACGCAATACCGCGCCGATCCGGAACATCCCGCGTTGCTCTTCTCCGGTGATTTTGCCGGTCGCGGCTCCGCCGAGATCGTCGAGGCGTATTACGAGAACGGCCAGCTGTATCCATTGCGCAGCCGCACGGACCTCGGCGCCGCGATTCCCTCTGTGCTCCGGCGCTACCGTTGGAACAACGACTACGCCCGCGCGACGCTGCCCGAGATCGTGGGAGCCGACCGGCTGGCCGCGGCGACGCGACTGGCGGCCACGGAACTGCGGAGCGGCGTCTTCCTCAGCCAGCCGGACGGACGGTATCGTTTCGAGCCCTTGCCGCGCATCGCGCAGATCGCTCCGGCCGACGGCCTTGTGGCCGGTGATTTCAATGGCGACGGGTACGCGGATGTCTACGTTGCGCAGAACTCTTACGCGCCGGCGTCGGCCATCGGCCGTTTCGACGGCGGCTTGAGCCAGCTGCTATGCGGGGATGGTCACGGGCATTTCGCGGCGGTGCCGCCGCTCGAGAGCGGGCTGGTGGTGCCCGGCGATGCCAAGGCACTGGCGGTACTCGATCTCGACGGCGACGGCTGGCCGGACTTCCTGGTCTCGCGGAACGGCGAAGCGACGCTGGCGTTTCGCAACCGGGGCGTCGAGGGCCGGCATTCCCTTCGTGTTGTCCTGCAGGGGAAGCCTGGAAACCCGCAGGCGGTGGGCGCACGCGTCACGGCTGAGTACGCCGACGGCACAACCCAAACCGGCGAAGTCTGCGCCGGCTCGGGCTACTACAGCCAGTCGACCGCGGCACTGTTCTTCGGCTTCACGGATCGGAATCCGCTGCGACGCGTGCGCGTTCAGTGGCCGTCCGGCGCGACGACGACGAGCCCCGATTGGGCAGACAAGATTCCCACGACCCTCCGGCTGGTCGAGGTGCTTGGTGGCGGGCGATAGCCTGATCGGACAACGGTGGCGGACACGGCGGTCCGCCCTCCACGCAGGCGTATCGCTCGACTTGGAGGGCGCTGCGCCGTCAGCGCCGAGGATCTTACCCAAGCGCCGACGCTAAGTTGCCTGATCCCGTAGGGTCACGCCTCGCCTGTCCTCCGTNNAAGATACTTCCTCGTTTACGTCCTCGACGACGGCAACGTTCGCTTCGGCTTCGCGCACCCGAAGCAGATTCTCGACATCTACCGCATCCTTTGCTCCGGCAAGGCTGAGCCATACACCCAGCTCTGCAATCTGTTCGACCAGCAGACCAACCACGGCAGTGACATGAAGGCTTACGACCAGCTTCTCCAAAAGGCCGTGGATTCCGTCGCCGCCACTTTCCGCAAACGTGTCGCCGCTGGCCTTCAGACCGGCCGCAGCTTCGTACTGCCTAATGAACAGGAGCAGGTTAACGAAAAAACCGATCTCGAACTCGTGACGTGGCTGGTCATTAAAGACGGCAAGACGGATTGACGGGAAACAATATTGCCGTATATTTTTCGTATGAAAACCACTATCGACATCCCCGAGCCCCTCTACAAAAAGGTCAAAATCCGCGCCGTCGAACGCGGCCAGACCCTCAAGCAGATCGTCCTGACCTCGCTAGAGCGGGAGTTGAAAGCTCCTCAAGCAATCGAAGAGGCCCCCTCCTCGTATTGGGCCAATCGAAAGCTTTTGCCTGAGTATGAAGCGGCCCTGAAAGCCGGTGCCTTTTCCGGAGGAACGGATTCTACCCAAATCATCTCTGAAGAGCGCGATGCCCGGTGACAAACGCCTACTACGATTCCACTTACCTTTTCAAGTTGCAGTGTGTGGAGCACGGCACGGAAGCCGTCCGTGCGCATGCCTCCACCGTTCGCTCCCTGCACAGCGCGGTTCATGCCCGCGCTGAGTTTGTGTCCGCTTGCCACCGCAAAATTCGCGAAGGCCACGGCACGCATCGACAGCTCAAAGCCATGCTGGATCAGTTCCAGCTCGATTGCCGTGCGGGTGTGATCACGTTCCTCCCCTTGAACGACTCGGTTTTCGAACGGGTCGAATCCTTCTATCTAAGCGCTCCGGCCAACAGCCCGCTCCGCGCCTCCGACGCCCTCCACCTCGCTTGCGCTGCCGAGCACGGTTTCAAAGAAGTTTATTCAAACGACCGCCACTTCCTCGCCGCCGCCCCGCTCTTCGGTATGAGAGGAATCAACGTCATCGGGAAAGGGGAGTTATGAAGAGGCTATCCTACGGAGGCTATCCTACGGGAAAGGCTATCCTACGGGGTCATGTCTCACCATTAACCTTGACGGCAACGGGGCGGCGCAGCCGAGGCAAAGGGTGAGACATGCCCCCCCGTCCGATTTGCGCATGGCGAAGTCAGAAGCCCCGGCGAAGGAGTACGCCCCCAGAAAAAACTTCCCCTTTGCCCGCCCCGCCCCGCGCTCGACGCTGAGCGGACCAGGTAAGAGAGCAAGACAGCAGGCCTCGCTCTGGGCGACTCGACTGATACGGGATCATGCAGTAGGAAGGTCGCTTGCGACCGATGATCGCCCGCAAGCGGGCTTCCTACACCCGCACACCAATCGGTTCGCGAGCGCACGAGGAGAATTGCCTGCAACTGCGTGATCCCGACACTGTGACGTGCTTTAGCTGCGAGTTTTAGGTTGAAGTTGGACCGACGGCCTGCGCGGCGCCGACTCTTCCGGCCAAGGTCGAACCACCATTCGCCCCTCAATTCGGTCAATCCGCCACGCTTTACTGGTAATTTTCGTATCGGATTGGCACCAAGAGCACACCCCGATGTCCTGCACAGCAGACCGAACGACCAAATCGACTAAGGCGGAGCAAGCGGCAGCAATCACATCAGGGACGGAGACATCAGTTTCGTTACTGAGTAATGAAAGCTGGAGTGTAGGGCCGGCGCTCGCCGCCGGGCCACGGTTCGCTCGACAGATGGTCCGCCGACAAGCGGCGACCCTACACCGAATGCACGGATAAGATAACGATTTTTCGTTTATGAAACCAATTAAAAAGGAGAGCGGATTCAAGGCACACGGCCGCCTCGTGCTACTGCTGCTGCTCGTGCTGCCATTGACGGCATGCAAGCCGAAGTCGTACGAGCCGGCGAACGACGTTGTACAGCCGCCGCCATTCATCGTTACCCCGCCGATTCCCGCCGGCGCCAATGATCTTTTCGAGGACGTCACCGCCAAGGCTGGGATTAATTTCGTCCAGCAATTTTGCGACGACCACATCGCCAACATCCTGGAATCCAATGGCTCGGGCGTGGTTGTTTTCGACTATGACAACGACGGGTATATGGATCTCTACTTCGTCAATCCCGGTCCGATGAAGGGAGTGACGCACGAGGCGAAGGGAACCAAGCGCCAGCCGAATCGGCTCTTCCACAACAATAGAGACGGCACGTTCACCGATGTGACGGAGAAGGCCGGAGTCGGCGGTCAGGGATTCGGAATTGCGGCCGCGGCGGCCGACTACGATGGCGACGGGTGGACGGACCTTTATGTCGTCAACGCCGGTAAAAATATTCTCTACCATAACAATGGCGACGGCACGTTCACCGACGTGACGGACAAGGCTGGAGTGGGCGATATGGGAACAGGCATCGGCGCCACCTGGCTGGATGTGAACAACGACGGCCGGCTGGACCTGTACGTGGCCAACTACCTGAGCTTCGATCCGGATTATAAACTCTACTACAACCCGACCAGTTATCCCGGTCCGCTCGCCTACAAGCCGGAGAAGGACGTGCTCTATATCAACAACGGCGACGGGACCTTTACCAACGCCAGCGAGTCGTCGGGCATCGCGGCGCTGCCTCCGCACAGGACCATGTCCGTTCATCCGCTGGACTTCAACCATGACGGCAAGGTGGACCTCTATCTCTGCAACGATGCGACTCCGAATATGCTCCTCATCAACGACGGCCACGGGCATTTTCACGACGAAGCGATGCAACGGGGCGTCGCGTTCAACGCCTTGGGCGAGGCAGCTGGTTCGATGACCGCCGCCATCGGCGACTGCAACGGCGATCAGATACCGGACATCCTTGTCTCGCGTCTGGGCTATGGCTCGCTGTACATGGGCTCGAAGCAGGGCGATTGCCTCGACCGAATGATGGCCTCGGGCCTCGGCGTGTTGACGGCGCAGTATGTGGGGTGGGGGTGCAACTTCATCGATTTCGACAATGCCGGCAAACTGGACGTCTTCATCGCCAACGGTGATCCCTTCCGGATGGTGGGCTGGCAAAGCCTGCTGCTGGAGAACGATGGCCAGGGCAATTTCCGCAACGCGGTGGACAAGGGTGGCGCCTATTTCCGAACGCCGGTACGGGCGCGCCCGAGCGTCGTTTTGGATTACGACAACGACGGCCAGATGGACTTGTTGGTGGGATTGATGGGAGACCGGCCGGTCCTTCTTCATAACCGCAACCATTCCGGCAACCACTGGATCACCCTGGCGCTCCGCGGAACCAAGAGCAACCCGGCCGGTTGGGGATCGCTTATTGAGGTGACGGCGGGCGGGAAGACCTACGTTCAGGAAAGCACGTGTCCTTCGGGCTTCCTGAGCCAAGGAGACCCGCGAGTCCACTTCGGGCTCGGCCAAGCGCCGGTTGTGCAGCAAATCCAAATCAAGTGGCCGAGCGGCACCGTCCAAACGCTGACCGATGTCCACGTCGATCAGATCCTCAAGGTGACCGAGCCCTAGCCCGGATGTTTCACACCTGACTCCGCAGCACAGCTATAGTCTGTTCAATACACATAACTGCCGGCTTAACGCCCAAGGCATCCGGGCTAGTGGCCAAACCGCCCAAACATGAACCGTGGAGATGGTCCGCAAAACCAGGAATCCTCGGCCAAATCCGCTCTTTCTCACTAATGTTCCTTTTCAAACACTTCCGAAAGGGCGGTTTGGCTTTTAGCCCGCATATTCTGCGATTTCTGCCGTCACCGCGGCCGAGGGCATGCGATGATCGCAGCAACGGCCGAGCCTATGAAATATGCGGGCTAACTCCGATGAGTTCGCGTACGAGCATTTTGATTGGGGCGGCGGCCGCATTCCTGCTGGCGGGCTGCCATCCGGCGGCTCCAAAAGGCTCCGTGGCTCTGACGGAAGCTCCTGTGGGCGTCCCGCCTCCGCCAGCCGCAACGGTGCTGGATGTCCGCTATCCACCGGGAAGCCGGTTGGTTTTGCTGGTTCCGCCGTTTGGCACGGACACGGTTCGTGTGCTTTCTCGCGGACTGGTCGCGGCTGGTGATCCCTGCGTTTCATGGGACGGCCGTTGGATCTATTTCGCAGGCAAGAGCTCGGAGCAAGCCGACTGGCAGATCTACAAGGTCAATGCGGGCGGCGGTCGACCCCAACTCGTGACCCACATGCCGGGCGGGGCGATGGATCCCGCCCTCGCGGCCCATGAAGAGCTGGTTTTCAGCTGCCCCGTTCCCAAGGCGGGCCGTCTCTGGACCACCCCAACGCCGGCCGCGCTCTACGGACAGATGCCGAGCCAGGCGCCCCGCCGGCTCACATTCGGTCCGGACAGCGCCGTCGGCGCCACCGTTCTGCGCGATGGGCGGATCCTCTTCGTGACCGCCAAGCCCCGTGACGACCGCCACGCTCCGCGGCACTTGTGCCTTTTCACGATCAACAACGACGGCACCGAGGTCTCCGCATATGCCGGTCAGGAGGACGGGGTGGATTTTGTCCGGCGCCCGCGCGAACTGGGCGACGGCCGGATCGCCTTCCTCGCCGCTCGCACGGAGGAACCGGGACCCAAGGGCTGGGCGGAATGCGTGAAATCGGCCGCTCCGTTCGACACGCGCAGCAACCTGTTCTCCTTCCGGACCGACGGCTGCCGCTCGGTGGAGCCGATGCCCGAAAACGACGTGCTGGCCTGTGTCGAAACGAGCGGATGGGTCGGGCGTTCGATGATGGGAAACGCGGCGGTTTTTCGCGTCGCGCCCGACGCCACCGCGATCAGCGCTCCGATCTTTGACGACCCGCAATGGAACAGCCTCGAAGCCACCCTTGTCGCGGCGCGGGATGAACCCGCCGGACATACGACCGCGGTGATGCCGGGAGCGCCCCGCGGCACCGTGCTGTGCCTCAATGTCAACGACAGCAGCGAATCCGCCGCAGACCGGAACCCGGCATCCGCCGCTGAGATTCGCGTCTTTACGTTGGCGGATTCAGGGCAGCAACGCGTCCTGGGAAAGGTGCCGGTCGCCTCCGATGGTTCCGTGCTCGTGTATCTTCCCGTGCACGTGCCGCTGGGCTTCGACACTCTCGACGCTCACGGACAAGTGCTCCGGCATCAGCCGGCGTTCCTCTGGTTGCAGCCCGGAGAGAATCGCGCGTGCATTGGCTGCCACGAGCCGCGCAACCATGCGCCTCGAAACATCCGTCCGCTGGCAACGCAGCGCGATCCGGCCCATCTGGATGTCACCGACTCAACGACCGCCCCCCGCGTCGCCGCGCCATGAAGTCCAATCGAATCATTCTGGTCGCAACGTCGCTGGTGCTGGCGGGAGCCGGAGCCACCGTGGGCGGATACTTCGGATTGAGCGCTCACGAACGCCTGAGGTCGGGCCGGCCCGATCTGGGCTTCATCTCCTGCAACCATTGTCATCAAAGCAGCCTGGCCACGCTGCCCTGGGCCAAGCCCCGTCCGCACCATGACGCTCCCGGTGGGATCGTGGTGTCACCGGACGGGAAGACGTTGTTCATCGCCTTGGATGATATGGACGAGGTCGCCGAGGCCGATGTGACTTCGCTCACCGTGACCCGCCGGGTGAAGGTCCCGGGCGGTCCGTTCGGTTTGGCGTTGGATGCGTCGGGCCAGCGGTTGTTTGTCGCATGTCCGCATCAGGACCGGGTCGCAGTGCTCGATACGCGGGATCTCAAGGAGCAGGCCAGCATCGAGGTGGGCGTTCGTCCGACCGCCGTCGCGTATTGTCAGACTCCTTCCGGCGAGCGGTTGATTGTTCCCAATTCCTGCAGCGACGACATCTCCGTGCTTTCGGTCTCGCCGTTGAGTGAGTTGGTGCGGCAGGCGGCGGGTCGTGAACCGTACGCCGTCGCGGTGTCCGGCGACGGCCGGCGCGTTTACGTTGCCAATCGGATGGCGGTCCACGACAAGCTGATGAGTCCGCCTGCCTCCGAGGTGACGGTCCTCGATCCGGCCAATGGGCGCGTTCTCGACCGGGAACAGCTTCATTCGGCCCACCTGGCGGAAGGCATCACCCAAGTGCCCACGCGGGGGTGGATGCTGAATTCATTGGTGAGGGTGCGCAATCTGGTCCCGATCACCCAAGTGAAGGATGGCTGGGTGATGTCCACCGGCCTGGCGATCTCCCAGGAGGATGGCGAGGTGACTCAGATTCCGTTGGATGAGGCGAATGCCTACTTCTCCGATCCCTCGGGCGTCGTGGCCAGCCCCGACGGCAAGCGGGCCTATGTGGCCTCCGGAGGCGCCGACGTGGTGACGATCCTCGACCTCGACCGGTTGGCCGCGTGGCTGACCCAGGCCGATGCAGGGGCGCGGAGCGATGCCATATTGGACATGGCGCTGTCCTTCCGCTACGTGACTGCCCGGATTCCGACCGGCTGCAACCCCAAGCATCTGACGCTTTCCCCCGACGGCCGCCGGTTGTTCGTGGCCGAACGACTCGATGACTGTGTGCTTGTGGTGGACACGACCAGCCTCAAGCCGATCGGCCGGATCGTGCTGGGCGATGGCGGGCGGAACGACCCCATCCGTCAGGGCGAACGGGTCTTCACCCGGGCGAAGTACACGTTTCAAGGCCAATTCGCCTGCCGCTCGTGCCACCCGGACGGCCACGTGGACGGACTCTCCTATGATTTCGATGGTTCCGGAGTTGGCGACAATCTGCTGGACAACCGCAGTCTGTGCGGCGTGGCCGGCACGGCCCCGTTCAAGTGGAACGGAAAGAATCCTACGTTGCAGTTTCAGTGTGGACCGCGGTTTGCGCGGGTGCTGATGCGGACCGACCCGATCCCGCCGGCGCAGCTGGATGAGTTGGCGACGTTCATCGAGCATCTCCCGCCGACGCGCACGATCCCGTGGAGCCGGGTGGGCCAGCCGCTCACGCCCGTGGAGGAACGCGGCCGCAAGCTTTTCTACGCGACGCAGCAGACCGACGGCACGCCGATTCCCCAGGCGTTGCAGTGCCAGACGTGCCACCGGCCTCCGTTGTTCACGGATCGGCTGCTCCGGTCGGTGGGCACGCAGGAGGTCCGCGATCCGAAGGGCCTGTTCGACACGCCGCATTTGATCGGGATTGGCTCCTCGGCCCCCTATCTGCACGACGGTCGTGCCAAGACACTGGAGGAGATTTGGACCACGTATCAGAAGGACGATAAGCACGGCGTCAGCAGCTATTGGTCCAAAGAGCAACTGAACGATCTAGTCGAGTACCTCAAAACCCTTTAGGCGCCCACCATGAGTACCCAAACCACTCCGTCAGTCCGCACAATCGCGGGCATTGTGTTGGTCTTCTCGCTCCTCCCTGGGACCGGCTCTAGCGCACGGGCCGCGACGACGCCCGCGGAAACAACTGCCCTCCCGATTCCCGTTGTGACGCGGTTCGAGAACTTCGGCGAGAAGGACGGCCTCCCGTCGCACAAGGTGCATTCCGTCCTGAAAACCAAGGACGGCAAACTGTGGCTCGGAACCAACAACGGGCTGTGCGTGCGCGAACCGGAAGGCAAGTTCCACTGCTACGGAACAAAGGATGGGTTGAGCCATCCGACGGTTCTGTGGATGGCAGAGGATCCCGGCACCGGTGACTTGTGGCTCGCGACGATGCAGGGACTGTCCCGCTTCAGCGGAGGGCAGTTTACCGTCTTCACGCAGACCAACAGCGGCCTGCCCAACAACGTCGTCTACGGCGTAGCGGTCATTGACGGCACCGTCTGGGCCGCGACCGCCGGCGGCACCGGCGCGTACCATCTCAAGACCAAGAGCTGGAAGATATATGACCAGAACAACACGGTCATGGAAGAGCCCTGGTGCTATTCCATTGCCGCGGGTGACGGAGTCGTCTACCTCGGCGTCTGGGCCGGCGGCATTGTAGAGCACGATCCCAAAACCGGCAGCTTCAAGGCCTATCGCGATCCCGATGGCGATTTCCAGTTCCAGTTGACGCCCGACAGCGGACCCGTCGTCGACGTCACTTCCGGAGTCGCTTACGACGATGGCATTCTCTGGCAATCAACCTACTTCGGGCTCTCCCGCTATGACACGAAGGAGGCAACGTGGCGGACATGGGTACAGGACAAGACGCCTTTGGTCTCCAATTTCATCAACACCGTGTTTGCCCGTGGCCGCGTCGCCTGGCTCGCCACCGACCGCGGCGCATCCGTCACCGACGGTACCAGCTGGGTCAACTATATCGTTGATGAGAACGGCCGGGGCGTGGTCCGGATCTATCGGCCCGGACAGGAGCCCGAGACCCGCACCATGACGACGGCGTTGGCGAATGGCTTTGTGACGGCCATCTGGGCCGATGACCACGAAGCCTGGTTTGCCACCTCCAATGGGTTGAGCCACGGTGTCTTTGCCGCGCCGACCAATTCACCGACCGTTGCGTCGAATCCTTGAGCCCGCTCACCCACCAGGAGGCTCCCATGAAAATCTTCGAATTGTGTCTGTTCGCTCTTGTCGCCGCCGCTCCCACTGCTCCCGCTGCCGCCGCTCCCGCCGATGCCGCCGGAGGAGAAACCAGTGCCGCCCTGCCTGCGGCGCCCGCGGAGGCCCAATCGTCGTCGGCCACCCCGGCGTCGTCGCCCCGTTTCATCTATGGCACACCGGGCGAAAAATACCCGTACTACGCCGGGCTGCCGAAGGAGCTCTTGCCGTATAACAAGGTGGAGCCTTACGAGCGCTTCTTTATTACTCGCATGCCATTTCGCGGACCCGGACGCGATTATCCACCTCCGCCTGACCTGAAATCGCTCAGGATCGGCTTGCTCGATTCCCCCAAGTACGGCCCCAATTGGGAACGCAGCGTGCACACGCGCGAGGGCGTCGTCCTCGCGATGGAAGAAGCCAACCGTGCTCGGCCGCCTGGCCAGCTCCCCTTCGAATTGGTCGAACGGGAAGGCATGGCCCAATGGGGCGGCGCGGCCAACATCACGGCGGATCTCGCCGATGACAAGGTGCTCGGATTCCTGGGTACGATCGACGGGGCCGAAGCGCACGTTGCGCTGCGCGTCACCCTCAAGACCGAAATCGTCATGATCAACACCTCGGACCCGGACCCGAGCTTGACCGAAACGAACATTCCCTGGCTCATCCGGGTCTTTCCGGATCAGCGGCTGGAAGAGGCCAAGCTCGCCGAGTTGATCGTGCACAAGTTTGGTTGCCAACGCATCGCCATCCTGCGCGAAGGCGACCGGTACGGACGTCTCGGGGTGCATTCCTTCATGGCCTTCGCCCGACGCCTGGGCTGCCCGGCGGTGCAGGAACTGCTCTTCAAACCCGGCGACACCGACATCCATCACCAGATCGCGGCGATCAAAGACTCACAGCCGGACGCGGTCTTCTTCATAGGCGAACCGGATGACATCGGCCGCTTTGTGAAGCAATTTCGCCAGGAGGGAATCCAGGCCCGGTTCTTCGGCACGAATCTTTTGATGGACGGACGTTTCCTGCAGAACGCCGGCGAGGCTGCCGAGGGCATGATGATCACGTACTTCTTCGATCTCGCCCGCAAGGACCCCCTCTGGGTCAGCTTCGTGGCTCGTTTCAAGGAGCGCTGGGGCCATGAGCCCGATGCCTTTGCCGCCTATGCCTACGATGGCGCCCAGATCATGATCAACGCCGTCCAGCGCGCGGGCCCGAACCGCTGGCGCATCCGGGACCAGGTGTGCAACGTGGACTTCTATCAAGGCGTCACCGGCTGGATGCGGTTTGACGCCATCGGCAACAACATCTCGCCGGTGCCGGTCGTGCGATTCGAGCATGGGCGCTGGGTCTTCGAGCCGGAACCGGAGTTCACGCCCTCCGTCGCCCAGCAGTAGCCCGGGCGTCGGCATCATGCAGTTGAACTTGGATTCCGCCGTTTGGATCCTTGCACCGAACGATGCGGTAGTGCCCGACAGCCCGGCACGCCGCGTCCGCGAGCAAGCTGGCCGGACGCAAGTCCAACAGCTTCCTTGCCCGAATATTTCATGGAAACGCGACGCCCTCGTCGCGTTTTCGGGGGAATTACGCGACGAGGGCGTCGCGTCTCCACCAGACAGCTTGCATGAGGGTGCCATTCTCGGGGTGCCAATATCAGTTCGTTTCGTCGCGGCGCGCGACGATTATGCATCTTCACCGGAAGGACCGGACAGCCAGGTAGCGCCAGTCTTCGACTGGCGGGAAACGCCGGTCAGAGACCGGCGCTACCTTGGGTTCGGGCCTCAGCCGCTCTAGGCAATATGCGGACTAAGTTCATCCTAAATCCCGCAGTTGAGGCTTCGGCTCCTCGTAGCGGCGAGCGCCAGCAAGCCGATTCCGCCTCAACTGCGGAATTTAGGTTCATCTCCGTTCGATCGCGCTGCCTGCTCGCTTGGCTGCTCCTCGCCCCGTTGGCCGGCGGCGCCGGGGTGCCCCAGATAACGCTGGGGCTCGTGGCTCCGCCGTCCGAACCGGATGCGACCAGTCTGCTGCGCGGCGCGCAACTGGCCGTCGCCGACGCAAACGAAACCGGCAAGGCGCCAGTCGGACTTGAAGTGCGAAGCCAGAACGGCCAGTGGGGGACCGTCGGCAATGATGCGGTGATCCTGGTTTCCGAGCGCCATGTGGATGCGATCATCGCCCCATCCGATGGGGGCGCCAGCCACCTCATCCTCCAGGTTTCCGGCCGCACCCGGGTGCCGGTGGCCAGCCTCTGCTCGGATTCGTCGGTCACAGACGCTGGAGTCCCTTGGGTTGTACGCGTGGTTCCGCGCACCGATCAGGAAGCCGAAGCCCTATTCGCCGCGGCGCGGCGAGCGGATCGTTCTCCTCTCGATTGGTGGGCGGTCGTCCCGATGGGACGTCCGGGACGCGCGGTCCGCCGCGACCTTAAAACGGCTGCGCATGTCACCGCAACCCCTCTGGAACGGATCGTCGAGGACGGCGAACCGAAGGCGGACCTCGCTACCCTGGTTCAATCGATCGTCGCGGCTGCTCCGGACGGCGTGCTGATTTGGCTGCCGCCTTCGGAGGCCGGAACGCTTGCCGCAGCATTGCGAGCCGCGGACTATGGCGGTCGTCTCGCCGGCCCCGCGCCGCTTGACTCGCCGGCATTTGTCGCCGCCGCGGGCTCCGCCGCGACCGGATTCCTGGTGACGAGTTTCCGGACCGACGCGGATCTTCGCGTGCGGGCGGAGACGTTCGAAAAGCAGTTTCAGCGGAAATATGACGCCAAGCCGGACTTTAGCGCGGCGGCGGCGTACGATGCCGCGCGCGTGCTGATTGAAACCCTGCGCCGCGCCGAGAAAGACGCTGGCGATCGCCAATTTCCCCTTGCCCTCGCCACCGCCGGAGTCACCGGTGTTCTCCATTTCGACAACTCCGGCAACCGAACCGACCCGCTGCAAGTGCTGACCTGCCAGCAAGGCTGCTTCATTCCCATTCCTCCCAAAGATACAAAACCGTGAAACCTCAAAACCGGGTCGCGCTGCCGGCCGTATTCTCTCTCGTCGTCCTGTTGATTGTCCTCGCCCTGTCCACCCGGGGCGCCGGCTCGAATCCGGCGACAAGCCCTGGCGACGCTCCGGCGCTGCCCCCGCCGTCCAACGGCGCCATCAGCCCGCAGAATCAAGCCGACGCCTTGCACTTCGTCATCGCGGCTGACCGGGAGTTGTACTGTCGGGAGTACATCGCTCATCAGACAGAAGGCGGATCTTCGCCGAATGCCGCAGCCAGCACCAAGTCGGGTGAATCCTGGCCATTGCCGTCCGAGATGCTTCGGCGCGCTGCCGAGTCGATTCAGAACAAAGGGGCCGAGTTCAGCTATGCCCTGCGCTCCCTTCATCCGTCCGATCCGCGAAACGAACCTCAGACCGAACTGGAGCAACGCGGGCTGGCTTTCGTCGCCAGCCATCCCACTCAGAATTACTATGGCCAGGAGATGTTGGGCGGTCGGCCATACTTTACCGCCGTTTATCCGGACATCCCGGCGGTCGCCGCCTGCGTTGACTGCCACAATCGAAGATCGGCATCGATCCCACACCGCTACCAAGTCGGCGAGGCCATGGGGGGCATTGTGGTGCGCGTCCCGCTCGAATTTTGATCCCGCCAGCGAACTCGACCGCATCGCCCGGCGGTAGATCCATGCCAAGACCGATCTCCATGGGCGGTGACCCGGTCGATCCATATGAAAACGGCTCAGGATTTCACACAAAGAATCAGAAACACCGTGCAATGTTTTCCAAGTGATTGCTGGTCAAATCACCCTCGGGACGTCCCGAACGTAGCGCCCTACCAGGCTAGACTGCGCGCCTCTTCATGAAACCAGTCCCGTCTTCGGCGCCGCGCCTGGCTGATCCGCCGCCACCCCGCATCCTCGTGTCGGACTTCGACGGCACCATGACGCGATGGGATTTCTACGATCTGGTGCGGAAACAGTGGCCGCTTCCGCCGGATAGCGATCCGTGGGAGCAGTATGTCGCCGGCCGGCTGACTCATTTCGAGGCTCTCGCTGCAATCTTTGCCCGGATCCGGACCGATGAGGCGACGCTGCTTGCCTTGGTAGACCGGATGGAGCTCGATCCCGCCCTGCCCGAGGCGGAGCGCACACTGCGCGAACATGGCTGGACCATCACCGTCGCTTCGGCTGGCTGCGAATGGTATGTCCTCCGTTTGCTGCAGCGCGCAGGGCTGGTCCTGGAGGTTCACGCCAACCCCGGGGAGTTCTCGCCCGATGCAGGTTTGCGTATGCACCTCCCAGTGAACTCGCCTTTTTTCAGCCGGTCCACCGGCATCGACAAGGTGGCGGTGGTCGAGGCCGCCCAGCGACGCGGTACGGCGGTGGCGTTTGCCGGCGATGGCCGGCCCGATCTGGAGCCGTCCTTGCTCGTACCCCCGGAACGCCGGTTCGCCCGCGGCTGGCTGGCGGACGAACTGGATCGCCGGAGCGAGGCCTTCCATCATTTTGAAGACTGGGCGGAACTCGCCCGCACGTTGCTTAACCCGTCATCCCCATGCTGACACTCAAGCAAGTTTCCATCCCGGTGCTGGTCCGCGTCAAAAACGGCGCGCTCGACCGCGTCGGCCTCTACGCGCGGCGCCAGCAATTCTCCCGCGTGGTCCTGCTGTTCAGCCAGGATCTCCAGCCGGCGCTGCTGGCGCGCCTGACCGCCGGTCTGGCCGCCGAACAGATCGAGGTGCTGCAGCAACTGCCGGTGGCGGCGGCGAGCTTCGAGCAAGCCGTGGATATCTTCCGCCAGCTTCCCACCACGACCCACGCGGTCATCGGCGTCGGCGGGGGCAAGGCGCTGGACGTCGCCAAGTACGTCGCGTTCCTTGCCCACCTCCCATACTTCGCCGTGCCCACATCACTCTCGAACGACGGCTTCTGCAGCCCGCAATCGAGCCTGACGGTGGACAACCGCCGTCGGTCATTGCCCGCGGCCATCCCGTTTGGCGTGATTCTCGACACCGAGGTTTGCCTGCGCGCGCCGGAGATCCTCTGGCTTTCCGGGGTGGGCGATCTCGCGGCGAAACTGACGGCGGTGGCGGACTGGAAACTCGCCTTTCACGCCCAGGGAACACCGGTCGACGATTTTGCGGCCCTGTTGTCCGACGCGACCGTCTTCCAATTCATCGCCCGGCCGATCCGCGATGCCGAGGGGGTGAAGCTGCTTGGCTCGGCCCTGATGTTAAATGGAATTGCGATGGCGCTGTGCGGTTCGTCCCGTCCCGCCAGCGGCAGCGAGCACCTGATCTCCCACGCCCTCGACGCCCTCAGCGCGCATCCGCGCCTGCACGGCCTGCAGGTGGGCGTCGCGACCTACCTGGTCAGCTGCCTGCAGGCCCAGAACACGGAGCGAATTGCCGGCCTGTTCGACGCGACGGGCTTCTGGCGCGCGATTGCCGCGGATCCTTTCTCCCGCGCCGAGTGGATCGAGGCGGCGCGAATCGCCCCCACAGTTAAGCCGGGGTTCTACTCCGTGCTGTCGGCCCGCGATTGCCTGGCGGAGATCGAGCGCCTGCTGGCCACGGATCCACGCCTCCAAGCGTGCTTTGTTTGATACGGGATCATGCGGCTTGCGACCGATGATCGCCCGCAAGCGGGCTTCCTCCATCGGCCCACCGATCGGTTCGCGGGGGCACGAGGAGAATTGCCAGTAATTTCACGGATCCGGCCGTTGCTTTCAAAAGTTTGCGCCTCGCTCGGCGACCACCAGCTTTGACACTCAATCTTCTCGAAGCGCTCCCGTTCGGTTTTTGGCCAGTTGGCAGGCGACAAGTCAGCGCCCCGGGTCAACGAAATGCCGGCCAGCGCGATGATTCCGACTCGGACGAAAGATTGAATGGAGGCCGACAGGCGAACTGCAGCAAGGCGCGGACAACGTGCCGTTCTTCGGCGGAAAACTGTCAGCTGGGGCGGGCCAGCTTCGGACGGGGATTGGCACTTTGGGCCGGCGGCGCGAGCCGGCTTGCGGACGGACTCGACGAAGTCGCGTCGGGTTTTGAATCCGGGTTGGGCGGCGCCAGCGCCACGAAACTGGCTGCGCCGGTTGAAGTGCGGGTGGAAAGGACCGCTCCCGTGCCGAGCAACGGCCAGGCGTTCGCGCCATATTTTTCCGCGCTTTCGCTCTGGGTGGGCGCTTTGATGATGAGCTTCGTCTTTTATCTGCGCCGGCTGCCGGATTCCATGCAGTCGGCGCCGCGTCCCATCAAGTGGTTTGCCAAAGCATCGACGCTTCTGGTGCTGGGGGCGCTGCAGGCGACTGTTGTGGTCGGCTTGATGAGCGTGGTGCCAGGCATTCATTTCGCGCCACGATGTTCTCGGCGTTTGAGGGCCGATGGGGCCTGCCCGCCACTGGGCTCGTGGTGTTTGCTGCGGCGGCGATGCTGCTGACGGTGCTGCTGGCACGATGGAAATACGTGCCGAGGGAGAGTTACGGTCCGGCGGTTGAATTCTGAACCGATGCGGCGTCGGCCGACAAATCCTGGGAAGACTAGGTCGAGTCTTGCCAGGACTACCGGCGGCGGATGGAGAGGCCCGGAAGCGCGCCGGGGGCCGCGAGAAAAACTAGCAAACCTCGATGCGTGCTTGATCCCTCCGCCGACTTGGTGGATGGTGATGTCACCGCTGTTCGCGCTGTGTTCGCGCAGCCACGCCGCCCAAATTCAACCTTATTTGGCCATGAATCCTGTTCTGTTTACTTCTACCTTGTGCGGCACCCAGATCATCGCCAGCGCGGCCATGTTCGCCGCAAATGGCGGCGCACCGTCCCCGATCGGCCAATTTGACCAGCAGGCCGATATCGGCGCCGTTCAGATTTCCGGCTCCGCGTCGTACGATGCTGCCAAGCAGGAATACGTCATCCAGTCGTCGGGCACCAACATGTGGGTCGACCATGACGAATTCCATTTCGTGTGGAAGCGCGTCAAGGGCGATTTCATCGTGCAGACCTCAGCTGAGTTCGTTGGACCGGGCGTGGAAGCCCACCGGAAGCTCGGAGTGATCGTGCGGGCCAGTCTCGACCCCCGCTCGTCGCACCTCAACGCCTGCCGGCACGGAGACGGGCTGACCTCACTGCAGTTCCGCCGCAGCGAGGGCGCCCCGACCGAGGAAAAGCGTTTCGCGATCAACGGTCCCGACGTCATCCAGCTCGCTCGCATCGGAGGCATCTACACGATGTCGGTCGCCCGTTTTGGCGAGACCCTGGTCAGCCAGAGCTTCAGCGAAGTCGCGCTGGGCGACGAGGTCTATGTCGGTCTCTACGTCTGCGCCCACAACAACGGCGTCTCGGAGCAGGCGGTCTTCCGGAACGTCCGGCTGATCCGTCCGGCGAAGGAAGGGTTTGTCCCGTACCGTGATTACATCGGTAGCGACATTGAGTTGCTCGACGTCGCCACCGGACACCGGAAAACCGTTCATCACGCCGCTGATTCCCTCCAGGCGCCGAACTGGACGCCTGACGGCGCTGCGCTCGTATTCAATCACAACGGGCGGATGTATCGTTTTGATCTCGCGCAAGGTCGGGTTGAGCCGATCGACACCGGCGCGCAGACCGCCAACAACAACGACCACGCGCTATCGTTTGACGGGCGCATGCTGGGGATCAGCAGCGGCCAGCCTTCGATGGTGTACGTGGTTCCGATCACCGGCGGCACGCCGCGGTTGGTTACGCCGACGGGTCCGTCGTACTTCCACGGCTGGTCCCCGGACGGGCGGTATCTGGTGTATACCGGACTGCGCCAGGGTGGGGCCGACATCTATCGAATTCCGGTGGACGGAGGCCCGGAGGAACGCCTGACCACGGCGAAAGGACTCAACGACGGCTCCGAGTACAGCCCCGACGGAAAGCACATCTATTTCATTTCGGAACGAACCGGGCGGATGCAGGTCTGGCGGATGAAGTCCGACGGCAGCGGGCAGGAGCAGATGACGAACGACGAGTTTAACAACTGGTTCCCGCACGTCTCGCCCGACGGCAAGTCGATCGTGTTTCTGACCTACGGCCCGGACATCCCCTCGAGCGACCATCCGTTCTACAAGCACGTGTATTTGCGCCGCCTGTCCGTCGATGGCGGCAAGCCGGTCGTGATCGCCTACGTTTACGGCGGTCAGGGTTCGATGAATGTCAATTCCTGGTCGCCCGACAGCCAATCGATTGCTTTCGTCAGCAACGGTGATCCCCTTTAAGCCATGCACACTCCCACGAAGATTCTTCTGCTTGCGCTCCTGACCGGATTCGCGGGCTGCTCCACCCCGCTCACTAATCGACTCGGGATTCAGCTCTGGAGCCTGCGCCACGAATTCGAGGCGAATGTGCCCCGGGGGCTGGACGAGACGAAGACGTTTGGTTTCACGCTGGTGGAGACGGCGGGCACCTACGGCCTGACGCCAGCCGATTTCCGCGGGCAGCTGGACGCCCGCGGCCTGCGAGCGGTGGCTGCGCATTTTGGATATGACCGGCTGCAGAACGACCTGCCCGGCGTCATCGCCGAGGCGCGGACGCTGGGGGCGGAGTATGTCGTCATGCCGTGGCTGCCGCAGCCGGAGTTTGATGCAGCGACTGCGCGCGAGGTGGCCGGGGTCTTCAACCGCTGGGGCGCGGCGCTGCAGGCGGCTGGTCTGAAATTTGCGTTTCACCCTCATGGCTACGAGTTTCACCCGATCCCCGGCGGGCATGGCGAGACCCCGTTTGACCTGCTGGTGGAACTGACCCGGCCGGGTGTCGTTTCGTTCGAGATGGATGTCTTCTGGGTCGCGCATGCCGGCATCGATCCGGCGGCGCTGCTGGCCAAATACCCGGATCGCTGGACGCTGGTGCACGTGAAAGACCTCCGCCGCGGCGCCGCGATCACCGGAACGCGTAGCGCACCGCCGGAGGACCACGTGGCGGTGGGCACGGGGCAGCTCGACTGGCCGGCGATCCTGCGCGCGGCGAAATCCGCTGGCGTGAAATACTACTTCATCGAGGACGAAACCGTGGCGCCGCTGCAGAATATCCCGGTGAGTCTTCACTACCTCCAATCCCTCAAAGGCTGATGGCCATGCCGGCAAACCCTTCCCGTCTTTTTACCGCCAGCCGGGTTGCCTTGGTGGTCACGGCCATGAGCTTCGCGCTCCGGGGCGAAGCCGCGGGCTCGTGGGCGACCGCCTTCCACCTGACCCACGAACAGGTGGGCTGGATCAATGGAACCGCGTTCTATGGATTCACGCTGGCGATGATGTTCGGTGGCCCATTGTGCGATGTCCTCGGTCTTGGCCGGATCATCGGCCTGGCCTTTGTCGGGCATCTCGCCGGGATTCTGTTGACGATCTTTGCCTGGAACTACTGGAGCCTTTATGCGGGCACCCTCCTGTTTGGCATTGCGAACGGGTCGGTTGAGGCCGCGTGCAATCCGCTCATCGCGACGCTTTATCCGGCGGACAAGACGACGAAGCTGAATCATTTTCACGTCTGGTTTCCGGGCGGAATCGTCATCGGCAGCCTTCTGGCCTTCGCAATGGGGCGGGCAGGATGGGGTTGGAAGGCGCAGTTCGGCAGCCTCCTCCTGCCGCTCGTCGTTTATGGCGGGATGTTTCTCGGGCAGGGTTTTCCCCGGACTGAACGGGTGGCACAGGGAGTATCGACTCGGTCGATGTTCACCTCGTGCCTTAATCCCTGGTTCCTGTTCATGGTGCTCTGCATGTTGATGACGGCGTCCACGGAGCTCGGCCCGAATCAGTGGATTCCCAATATTCTCACCAATGCCGGGGTGCCCGGCATTCTGGTTCTGGCCTGGATCAACGGACTAATGGCGATCGGCCGGCAGTGCGCGGGCACGTTCGTTCATCGGCTGTCGCCTCCCGGCATGCTCCTGATGAGCGCCGTCCTCAGCGCGTTGGGCCTTTACGCCATGAGCCATTCATCGGGCGGAATGCTGTTTGCCGCCGCGACCGTGTTTGCCCTTGGGGTCTGCTTCTTCTGGCCGACGATGTTGGGCTACGTCAGCGAAAACTTCCCCAAGACCGGGGCGCTCGGCCTCGCGATCATGGGTGGCGTCGGCATGTTGAGTGTGAGTTTTGTGCTGCCAGTAATGGGCGGTCTTTATGATTCGGGCATCGCCGCGCGAGTTCCCGCCGGACGCACCGCGGTCGATTTGGCGGCGGCACCCGCGGGCGGGGAGCTGGGAAATCTTTGGATCCGGATCCAGGCGGATGCCGGCCTCGAGACCATTGGCCGGGTGGCGTTGCTCCCGGCCGTCCTTTCCGCCGTGTTTCTCGTGCTCCTGCTTCTCCGACGACGCCGGTTGCCCGCCGCGGGATGAGCCGGGGTGGTGCGCTCGCAGCGACCTCGTTGGGGGATTTCCTTCTGATGCCGGCAGATGTTGAATGGCGCTGAAGGCGCAGCGCCCTGCTGCCGAAAAGCGCAATGGAGTTGTAGGGCGGGGTCGCCGGACCCCGCCTCGTCTTCGGAGGAATGGCGGGGTCCGGCGACCCCGCCCTACAGATTCAATTACATGACCGCAGCGGGGGAGACTGGCACCACGGTCCCTCCCAGCGGTCAGGGCGCGACGGTATATTCGGCAGAAAGATCGATGTCCGCCGAAGAATGGCCGACGAAGACGGAGAATTTTCCCGGCTCCTGTTTCCACGCGTGGCTGGTCACGTCGAAGAACGACATCGCCCTCGGATCGAGGGTCAGCTTGATCTGCCGGATTTCGCCGGGTTGCAGCGCGACGCGGGAGAATCCCTTCAGCTCTTTCGCCGGGCGCGGCACGCTGGCGGAAGGATTGCCGAGATAGAGCTGGGGCACGGCCACACCGGCGCGCGTTCCGGTGTTAATGACGTCAAATGACACGGTCACGTTTTCGCCGCGTTTCGGAGCCGTGGGGGTGATGCCGAGGTTCTTGAACGCGAAGGTCGTATAACTCAGGCCGTAGCCAAAGGGGAACAGCGGTTTAACGCCATTATGCTCGTAGCCACGGTAACCCATGAAGACGCCTTCCTTGTAAATCACGGTGTTGGCGGGCGCGTTGGCATAATAACTGTCGTGCACCGGATTGTCGGCCCAGGCTCGCTCGAAACTGATGGGCAGTCGTCCCGATGGGTTAACCTCGCCGAACAGAACCGTGGGCAGCGCGCCTCCCGCTTCCTGGCCGGAGTACCATCCGTGCAGGAAGGCCGGCACACGGTCGATCCACTTGGTCACGTCAACGCTCCCGCCGGCCGTGAGCACGACAATCGTCTTCGGGTTGGCCCCCGCGATCGCCTGAACCAGCTCGTCCTGACCGAGCCCCAGCTCAAACAGGCGGTCGGTGCCCTCGGATTCGGTCCGGGGATTGAATCCGACGCACACCACCGCGGCGTCGGCTGCCGCAGCCAATTTCTTCGCCTCGGGGGTAATGAGATCCTCGGCAGCGATGGCGCCCAGGCCGACGACCTGCCGCTGCCAGACGGAGCCAACCACGAATTCATATTTCACGGCGTAGGTCCGGCCCTTCTCCATCTGCACTGATTTCCACACCGGCCCCCGTTCGGCGCCCGGCCGGCACTCGCGCACGAGTTCTCCGTCGAGGAAGAACCGGGCGGAATCCTCACCTTCAAAGTTGATCAGCCAGTCGTAGGATCCGGTTTTGCCCGCGGTATAATAGCCGGTCCAGCGGATGGACGTGCCTTTGACGACCCGGCCCTGAAGGCTTTCTCCGGTCCATGCGAAGTTGATGCGCCAGTCGGTGCGAATTGCGGGCGTGCCGGAAAAATCGGTGCTGTTGAAATATTCGCCGCGGATGCCCGGCGTCTTTCCTGCTGCGTCCATGGTGAAATGCGTCCGGTCCAAAATCTCCTCGGCGGAGACGACGCCAGGGTTGTAAAGCACCTTGGCGCGGTCTCCCAGAAAATGGCTGAGACCTTCGAGGTAACTGACGGAATTGAATGGCTCGACCGCCGCGCTGCCGCCGCCCACCGGCACGGCCGGATAGGCGTTGGGGCCGAAGATGGCGATGGTTTTGACCTTGGCCGGGTCCAACGGCAGCAGGGCGTTCTCGTTCTTGAGCAAGGTGAGGCTCTCCTCCGCGCCGTGCAGCGCCACCTGGCGGTCCTCTTCGTTGCAGCGGGGAATGCTCAAATCTGTTTGTTCGCGGTCGAGAAAGCCAAACTCGATCGCGGTGCGCACGATGCGACGAACCTTGTCGTTAATGGTGGCGGTCGAAACGGTTCCCGCCTGAATGGCCGGCAGGAGGTTCGCGCGGTTCATGAACACGCCGCTGGGCATCTCCAGATCGAGTCCGCCGTTGGTCACACCCACGGCATCGTGCGCCGCGCCCCAATCCGACATGATGATCCCGCGAAATCCCCAGTCCTTTTTCGCCACGTCGGTGTTGAGGATGCCGTTCTGGCTCATGTGCTGGCCGTTGACCAGGTTGTAGGAATCCATGATCGCGCCGACCTTCGCCTCCTTCACCGCCGCCTCAAAAATCGGCAGGTAGATCTCCCGCTGGGTGCGTTCGTCGATCTGTGAATTGATCCGGTTGCGGTCAAACTCGGAGTTATTGCCCATGTAATGCTTGATCGTGGCGATCACGCCCTGGCTTTGGACCCCCTCGACATAGCCCACCGCGATGCGCGCCCCGAGGAAGGGATCTTCGCCAAAGTACTCGAAGTTCCGCCCGTTCATCGGTGCGCGATAGATGTTCACGCCCGGACCAAGCAGAAAGTTCACGCCCTTCGCGCGCGCGTCGCGGCCCAGCCCGGCTCCGATCCGGTTGGCCATTTCCGGATCCCAGGTGGCGGCGAGGGCAATGCCGGCGGGATAGGCCGTGGACGGTCCAAAATTCCGCACGCCCATCGGGCCGTCAGCCATCTTCAATCGGGGCCATCCAAGATTCTCGTAGCCGCGGATGTAGAAATCGTCGACGCCGCCGATGAGGTCGATTTTCTGTTCGAGCGTCATCCGACCCATGATGGCGTCAACGCGGTCGTCGACCTTCGGCGCAGCGGGCGGCGGAGTGGCAGCAACCCCAGTCAGGGCAATTAATAGGGCGGAGAGAAACGGGAGTTTGAGGGATGGCATGACGGGAATGGGTAAGTCGGTTAGGGACGAGGGAAGCGCATGGTCGCGGATCTCTCAATCAGCAAATCTGCCGTCTGTCTTTTTTGCCGCCCCGCGGTCGGGCGGAAAAAGACCGCACAAATTCCTTCCTTTTCCGGTGCGACTCGGGAAGATCCCTGGCGGATCCGAGACGAAAACCCGATGCGACTGTTGATCCACAATGCCCGAATTCTCACCCTGGCCGGCGACACCCGCCCCCGCCGTGGCGTGGCCTTGCGCGAATTGGGCGTCCTCGAGCACGGCGATGTCCTGGTGGGAGAGGGAAAGATCGAAGCGATCGGCGCCAAGCTTGATGTGCCGGAGGGGACGGACGTCGTCGACGCGGCTGGCCGGGTGCTGATGCCGGGGTTTGTCGACTGCCATACGCGGGCATGTTGGGCGGGCGACCGGCTGGGCGAATGGGAACAGATGCTGCGCGGCGTATCCCGCCGTGAAATCCTGCAGGCTGGCGGCGGCGCCCCGGCGATTGTCCGCGCCGTTCGTGCGGAAACCAGGAAACAGCTGGCGGCCCGCCTCAAGCCCCGACTCGACACGCTGCTGCGCGAGGGCACGACCACGGTCGAGGTCAAGAGCGGCTACGGGCTCGCGGTGGCGGAAGAGATGAAAATGCTGGAGGCCATTGGGCGTGCGAGCAATGAGTGGCCGGGCACGGTGGTGCCGACCGCCCTTTTGGGGTCTGGTTTTGAGGGCAACCTCGACGAATACGCGCGGATGGTGGTGAAGGAGATGCTCCCGGAGGTGGCGCGGGTGTTTCCCGACATCGCGGTCGACGCGATCTGCGAGCGAGATGCCTGGTCGGTGGAGGCCTGTGTGCGGCTGTTGGAGAAGGCCCG